>CBDBZN010000018.1:0-119446 GCA_965213575.1 Chitinophagales bacterium
GGCTGAGACTATTGCATTAGTTGTTCCCTCTGAAGAAGAGCTGATTGATAAGCCCTCTAAGTGAGTTTTTGAAGGAAATTATTGTATTAAAATCTCAAGATGATGATACAAAAAAAGCTTATTTAATCAATCATTGGACAAGGTTAGATTACTATTCCCGTTTCGTATTTACTAAACTCCTTACAGGTAATTTCAGGATAGGTTTAAGTCAAAAATTAATGACTAAAGCGCTATCGAAAGTTACTCAAATCGATGAAGATATTTTAGCCTATCGATTAATGGGAAATTGGGATCCACAAACTATTTCATTTAAAGAATTAATTATAGAACCTAAAAAAGAGGATGCTTTTTCAAAGCCTTACCCGTTTTATTTAGCATATGCTATAGAAGGCCCGATAGAAAGCCTAGGTGATATTTCAGAATGGATAGCAGAGCATAAATGGGATGGGATACGTGGCCAAATCATTATTAGAGATCATAAAATATATGTTTGGTCAGAGGTGAAGAATTGGTCACAGACAAATATCCTGAATTTCAAGAATTAGCAGATACGGTACCGGATGGTACTGTGTTGGATGGAGAGATATTACCTTATGTAAAAGATGAAATCGGTATTTTCAATCAATTACAAACTCGCATCGGCCGTAAAAATGTTTCTAAAAAATTACTATCAGACGTTCCGGTTATTTTCAAGGCATATGATATTTTAGAATATAAAGGAATAGATATCAGGCCTTATGCTTATGAAAAAAGAAGAGAGATATTAGAACAATTGGTAAGAGAATGGTCCTGCTTTATCTTTACACCTTTCCGAAAAACTATCATTCAATAATTGGGATGAAGTAACTGAAGAAAGGAAAAAGTCCAGAGTATATAGAAGCGAAGGATTGATGCTTAAAAGAAAAGATGCTCCTTACAAAGTAGGCAGGAAAAAAGGCGACTGGTGGAAATGGAAAATTGACCCATTAACTATTGACGGAGTACTCACCTATGCTATGCGAGGCCATGGCCGGCGTTCCAATCTATTTACAGATTATACATTTGGGCTGTGGCAAGAGAATGATAAAGGAGAAAAGGAATTGGTCACCTTTGCAAAGGCTTATTCCGGCTTGACCGATAAAGAATTTAACAAAGTAGATGCATTTATAAAACGCAACACGCTAGAAAGATTCGGGCCGGTAAGGAGCGTAGTGCCTCAACTGGTATTTGAAATTGGTTTTGAAGGTATCGCACTCTCAAGTAGGCACAAAAGCGGTGTAGCATTGCGCTTCCCTCGTATATTGAGATGGCGGCACGATAAACCTATTGAAGAAGCTAATACTTTAGAAGATTTAAAAGCATTGATTCCGTGACCCGAAAAGAAACACTCACCATAGCGGAAGATTGGTTTAAATCAAAAAAATGGGAGCCATTTACTTTTCAAAGACAAACTTGGAATGCTTTTTTACAAGGTAAAAGTGGTTTACTTAATGCCCCTACCGGCAGTGGTAAAACTTATGCTTTGATGATCCCGACGGTGTTAGATTATATAAAACGCAATCCTGCTTACTTGGAAAAACCGAGCAGCGGATTAAAATGTTTGTGGATCACTCCTTTGCGCTCTTTGTCGTCAGAGATTAAAATAGCTGCCGACCGATTTACTCATGATGTTGCTCCTCATTGGAAAACAGAAATAAGAACAGGCGATACCAGCCAAGCCGATAAAGCGAAACAAAAGAAAGCTATGCCTGACCTGCTGATCACCACACCCGAAACATTTCACTTATTACTTGCTACCAAAGGGTATGAACAAAATATTTAAAAATATCAACGCTATTATCATCGATGAATGGCATGAATTACTCGGTACCAAAAGAGGAGTGCAAATCGAATTAGCTTTATCTAGAATAAGAGGATTAAGGCCACAAGTAAAAGTATGGAGTATATCAGCTACCATTGGAAATTTAGAACAAGCCATGGAAGTCTTATTAGGCTTGGATAGTGATCAAAAAGATAATTCGATCATGATCAAAGCTAAGATCAATAAGAAAATAACTGTCGAAAGCATCATTCCTAAAAACATGTCAACGTTCCCATGGAGAGGACATTTGGGGTTACATTTATTAGATGAAATTATTCCCATTCTTCAAAAAAGTAACTCTACTCTCCTATTTACCAACACTCGTTCACAATGTGAAATTTGGTTTCAAAGAATCTTAGAGAAACATCCGGAGTTTGCCGGCATTTTAGCCATGCATCATGGCAGCATTGAAAAAAATACACGTTTATGGGTAGAAGATGCTATCAGAGATGGCAAATTAAAAGCCGTGGTATGTACTTCAAGCTTGGACTTAGGCGTAGATTTTACTCCTGTAGAAACTATCATTCAAATTGGTGGACCTAAAGGAGTTGCGCGTTTTTTACAAAGAGCCGGAAGAAGTGGGCATCAACCCGGCAAAACGAGTAAGATTTATTTTTTACCGACTCATGCTATTGAGTTAATTGAAGCCTCAGCCTTACGGCGAGCAGTGAAAGAGCAAGCAGTAGAAGACAGAATTCCGTATTTACAAAGTTTCGACGTACTAGTTCAATACCTCATCACGCTGGCTGTTTCTGATGGTTTTAAACCTTCTCAAATATTTAAAGAAGTAACTAAAACTTTTTGCTATCAAGCCCTTACGGCTGATCAATGGCAGTGGATCCTTAATTTCATTACGTATGGGAGTCAAACCCTAGAAAGCTTACGACGAGTTTAAACGAGTGGAAATAACTAATGAAGGCATTTTTAAAGTTACCAGTCGCAAAACAGCAATGCGGCACAGAATGCAAATAGGCACCATCGTTGGCGATGAGGTGCTACAGGTTAAGTTTTTAAAAGGAGGCTACATTGGGAACCATTGAAGAGTGGTTTGCTTCCAAACTAAAACAGGGCGATGTGTTTACTTTTGCAGGGAGAACGCTTGAATTCTTTAAAATTTACCAAATGCAAGTATTGGTAAAAAATGCTCCTAATAAAAAAGGAAGAGTAGTAAGTTGGATGGGTGGCAGAATGAGTTTTTCGGCTCAAATGAGTGAATTATTACGAGAAGAGCTTTATAATTATCAGGTTTCTTCTAATAAAGAATTAAAATCATTAGATCATATTTTTACTCGCCAAAAACCGAGAATCGATCATTCCCGGAGCAGATGAATTCTTAATTGAAACCTTTAAAACCAGAGAGGGGTATCATGCTATTTTTTATCCTTTTGAAGGGAGATTTGTACATGAAGCATTGAGCAGCTTATTGGCTTATAGAATTAGCTTATTAAAGCCTATTACTTTTTCTATCGCATTTAATGATTATGGATTTGAACTGCTTTCTGATCAAATAATTGATATTGAATCAATCATTGACAATAACTTTTTTACTGCGGATCATTTACTAGAAGACTTACAAAAAAGCCTTAATGCTACTGAGATGGCAAGACGCAAGTTTAGAGATATAGCAGTAATTTCAGGTTTGGTTTTTAGAGGATTTCCGTGGGCTCAACAAAAAAGCAGGCATCTACAATCGAGCTCCCAATTGCTATTTGATGTATTTTTAGAGTATGAACCGGATAACCTTTTAATGCTGCAAGCTTTTAGGGAAACTTTTGAACATCAATTGGAAGAAGGCAGGTTGAGAAAAGCACTCGAAACGAATTAATCAACAGACAATTATTTGGAAACAATGTGAGAAGCCTACCCCATTTTCTTTCCCTATCATTACTGACCGCTTACGCGAAAAACTTTCGAGTGAAAAATTAGCGGACCGAATTAAAAAGATGACTTTATCTTTAGAAGATTAATGACGGAAAAAATTACGATTCAAGGACAGACATTTTATTTACATCCCGACAAAGCGATGTATTGGCAAGAAAAAGATATGTTGTTGATCGCTGACCTACATTTAGGGAAAGTTACTCACTTCAGAAAACATGGTACTGCTATCCCCAACAAAGCTTTTCTGACTAATTTCAAGATATTAACTGATTTAGTCAACCAATTTAAACCTCGTATTATATGTGTATTAGGAGACCTCTTTCACAGTGATTTTAATCAAGAATGGGAGTTTTTCAGCGAATGGATTACACAAACTAATTTATCTATAATTTTAAGTTGCCGGTAATCATGACATTTTACACGATTTTAGATATTCAGCACTAAATATTGAAGTCAAAAAATCTTGGCAAATCGACGATTTTGTATTGACACACCACCCTATTGAAACAACAGAACCTTATAACATCTGTGGCCACATCCACCCGGCAGTACGACTACAAGGGGTAGGAAAACAATACCTGACACTGCCTTGTTTCTTGCTTAAGCCTCAACAACTCATTATGCCCTCTTTCGGGGTATTCACAGGAACTTACGTTTTAAAACCAATGGAAGGCGACCAAATATTTGTTGTGGGTGATGGTAATGTTGTTGGATTGGATTTACAAGGCGAGTAAATCCCCATGTATCCGATTATCTTTTTATCCATATAGGCAATCAACAATGCTACGTCATTATCGTTAGCTTTTGGATTATTTAGATGTGCTAGCAGCCTGTGTTTTGTGGCTATAAGAAAACCATCAGTAAATTAATAAACTGATTTAAACAAAATGTATAGAAGAATTTATTTTTAATTAAAACAGAAGAATATAAAATTATTTAAGACTAATTTTAAAACTTGTAAACTAAATGAATAGATTTTACTAATTAAATTTTAGAATGAGTCTGTAATCGGGCTATTAAGTTAGAATAAGTTTTAGTTTTAAAAGGCAATAAGTGGTTGTGGACGGTGAATCCCCTAAAAAGCCCACCAGATTAAGTATAGCCGTTGTATTATAATAAATACGCATGGATATAGGAATGATATTAGATGGTAGTTTTCCTCCAGATCCAAGAGTAGAGAATGAAGCGACATCTCTAATTAAGGAAGGTCACACAGTATACCTATTTTGCATAGATTATACGGGTAAGAAAAAAAATATTGAAGTCATAAATGGAATACAAATTTATAGAGTTAAGCTACCAAAGATTTTTATATTCTCTTTCAGCCCTTGCTTATACATTTCCAATCTACCATTTTTTTCTTTCGATAAGTATATATAAGTTCATCAAAAAATGCCAAATTGATAGACTACATATACACGATATCCAAGCTGCAAGAAGTATTTTTTGGATAAATAAGATTTTTAGGCTGCCTATTATCCTTGATTTACATGAAAATAGGCCAGAAATTATGAAATATTATTATCACGTAAATACCCGCTTAGGAAAACTTCTAGTTAGACCTGCTATATGGAAGAAATTTGAATTTAAATACATAAAAAAGGCAGATTATGTAATTACTGTCACAGAGGAAGCAGCTAATTACTATATACAAAATACATCTGAATTGCCGGATAAATTCAGCATTGTGCCAAACACAATTCGCAAATCATTTTATATGGATTATATCGTAGACAACAAGATTATTTTAGACTTTAAAGATTCATTTACAATTTTATATTTAGGAGATACGGGGACTTCGAAGAGGTTTACTTACTGTTTTAGAAGCTCTGAAATTTTTAATACCTTCAATTCCAAACATAAAAATATTAATCGTAGGCCAAAGCAGAGAGGATAATATCTTAAAAAATTATGTCATAGAAAATAACTACTCAGACTATGTAATATTTAAAGGATGGCAAAATTTTAATCTTTTTCAATCCTATATTCTTGCTTCAGACATAGGCATATGTCCTCTCCACAAGAACTTACATCATGACACTACTTATGCAAATAAGATATTTCAATATATGGCTTTAGGCAAGCCAATTGTAGTTAGTGATTGTACAAGTCAAAAAAATTTGGTAGAAAAATATAAATGTGGCTTGATTTTTTCTGATAGGGATCCCCAAGATTTTGCTGATAAAATTATAACTATCAATAAAGACCAAAAATATTACAAGGAATTATCTGAAAATGCATTAAATGCAGTTAAAAATAATTTAAATTGGGAAATGACAAGTAAAAACTTATTAAGAATTTATAAGAAATGAAAGAAATAGAACCTAATAGTGTTTACAGTAAAATTCACTTAAAAAGATTTCATAAAACTTTAGAATTTATGGCTGATCTAGATTTGAAACCTTTAAAAATACTAAATCTTGGCCCTAAGAATCCACTTTCAGACTTCTTAAAAAACAATGGATATGATATTACTGACACCAAGGAAAAGCAGGATTTAGACTTCGATTTTAAGATAGTCCAAGATCAACAATTTGATGTGGTAATTGGATTTGAGATATTAGAACATTTAGTATCTCCTTTCCCTTTACTTAATTCTATTTCTGCGAATAAACTAGTGCTCAGTGTTCCTTTATCTTTATGGTTTACAAAAGCATATTGGAATAAAGATGATCCGTAATGATAGGCATTATCATGAATTTGAACCTAAACAATTACAAATGATACTCAATAAAGCAAATTGGAAAATAATAAAAGATCAGAAACATATCAGTCCCGCTAATAGCATTGGAATCAGACCTTTTCTCAAGAATGATTACCCCAAGACATTATTTTGTTTATTGTGAGAGAACTTAATAAACAACATAGGATGCAAAAAACAACAAAACTAAAGCAAACAGTACAAAAACAAGTGACTCTGCAGGGATTCGAACCCCGAACCTCCGCATCCGTAGTGCGGTGCTCTATCCAGTTAAGCTACAGAGCCAATCTTAAATTCATTTTTATTGATGAAACAGCTTATTCTATGATTTGCAAATATAAATATTTAACATGGGGAATGTTATCTTATAGCAAATAAATAACAATAGAAAATACTGAATCATTGTACTGAGTAGTCACTATTATATCAGTGAGATGCATCGAGGTAGTTTTTAGCAATATTTATTATATACTTTTTTCTTGAAAAAAAAGCAGCAAAAATTCAAGGCTTATTTTTACTCGCAAATAATCTCAGAAATGCCTCCCGCAACAGCAGAAACTATCCCGATGAATCGGGAATTCGAACAGCTGCTGTTTTCTATGCTTTGCAATTTCGAGATTGTAGTTGCTTGAAAAAAAGGCCGTTTCCCCACCCAGAGATTCAGAATTTAAAAAATTGTCTGCTTGCGAATGTGCCAAAGTAATTCATCCATTAAAAATGGATGGGATTTTATTAGGTGACAAAGATAAAAAATATAAATTTTTAATTACTTAAATTAAAATGCTTTTCTGCCATATCTTTTACTTGCTCTCCAATGGCTAGGCAAGCAGTAGCGGCAGGACTAGGGGCATTTAACACGTGTATAGAATTATCTTTGAATGCAATCTCAAAATCTTCTATCATATCTCCTTCCGGCCCTAATGCCATTGCCCTCACACCTGACCTGCCGGGTTTGATATCATCCATAGTCAAAGAAGGTATCAGTCGCTGAAGCCTGTTTAGAAAAAGTTTTTTAGAGAAAGCTCTTTTATATTCATCCATACCAAATTTCCAATGTTTAAAAAACAGGTTCCATGTACCTTTATAGGAAAGTGCTTGAGAAGAGTCCCTCCAATCAAAATCTGTTTTGCCATATCCTTCTCTTTTAAAAGTAAAAACAGCATTAGGTCCACACTCTACTCCGCCATTGATCATCCTGGTAAAATGAACGCCTAGAAAAGGGAATGCAGGATTTGGGACAGGATAGATCAAATTTTTCACTTTATGCATACCTTGGTCTGTCAGGTCATAGTAATCACCTCTAAAACCAACTATTTGCATATTTGTCTTTACACGATCTTTTTTAGCTAACCTATCAGAGAATAACCCTCCACAAAATATCATCTTTTTTGCTTTTAATTTCTCGGGTTGGCCTTTAGTTTTTACAATCGTCAAATTATCTTCTCTATGAAAATCTTCTACCTCGCAGTTAGTGTATATATTACTTTCAGATTGAATATTCGTTACGAGCTCAGCAAGTTTATTCGTAGCAGCTATATAATCTATGATTACCGGTACAAGGAACCCATATTCCTGCTATTCCAACACAATTCGGTTCTATCTCCTTAATTTTATTTGCATCGATTTTTTCTATTCCTTCAGTCTCGTTATCTAGCCCATTTTTAAATATCTTTTCTAAAAAGGGCAATTCAAATTCTTCTGTAGCTACTACAACCTTACCACACACATCATGAGGAATTTTATATTCTTGAGCGAATTTTACTAATTCCCTTCTACCTGTAACACAATTTTTCGCTTTATAAGAGCCGGGTTTATAATATAAACCTGAATGAATAACGCCTGAATTACGCCCGGTTTGATGTTTAGCAAGTAGATTTTCTTTTTCTAATACTGCAATTTTTAGATGTGGAAAGGATTTTTGGATCTTATATGCACTTGCTGCGCCTACTATTCCACCCCCTACTATTGCTATGTCATATATTTTACCAGACATTATTTTAATATATAAAAAAAGCCACCCTTAAAAGAGTGGCTTAATATTTTAACAAGTATAAGTTTAATTAATTAAACTTATTCTGATAGTTCTTCTTTGAAACCAATTAATATAACGGCACAACCCGAACCTGCTCCTTCAGAAAGATTTGCTTGAATAATATATTTATCAGTTGCATTAAATGAAAACTGCCAGTCTTGAGGCATATCATGATCTAGGTTAGAAAATAATAAATTATATCGGGAATCATACACACTAAACTCCAAACTATCTGAATGTGGACCGGTACAAGCAACGATTTTATATTTATTACCTGCATAAAATGTTGTCTCAAACTCAGCGGTCTCTCCTTCTAAAAGTAAAGCTCTGTGAAACTGGCCATCAGATTTAAAAGGTTTGAGGCTTGGAGCACATTTATTAGCCAACTCACCACATTGCGCTTTTGATAAACTAGGTACTAAGCTGAATCCTACTACTAAAAATAACCCTATGATTAAAGCTTGTTTTTTCATGTGTTTTTGTTTTATTTTTGACCGCTGTATAATTTTAAAACACAGCGTACCAGTTATTCATTTTTAATCTAATTAGCTAACAATTGAATTCCTTATAGCCTCTATTTTTGTAGAGATTTCTTTTAACTGCTCATCAGTTACAGTCACAGTGCTTTTAGTTAAAACTTCAGTAGTATGATTTGCTTCGTCATCCTTAACATTTCCGTTAGGATTGTATTCGTAAGATATTTCAACTTTATCAAAAGTTGATTTAAGGTCTTTTAAAGAATTTGTTAAATTATTTATTTCATCGTCGTCAGAAAATTGTCCCAGAAGCGTCATTAATATACCTAAGGTGATTTTCTGCTCTCCTATTCTGGTAACAATATCTTTATTATTTTCTTTTTTAATCATCTGTGTAGCTATATACAATCCTTCTACCCAACCACCTGCAAGGATTAATGCAGATGCTTTACTTCTTTTATGTTGTTGTAAATATTGATCAGATTCAAAAAATGCATTAGTAACAATATCTAAAAGCTTATCTTGATTGCCAAGATTTTCTTGAACTTCATCTAAAGTATTTCTTTCAAAAGCTCCGATAATACCCAAATCATCCGCTAAAGACTTTACTGTGTTTAAGTAAGTAATGGCATCTTGAGTTTGATCATAAATAGCTGCATAACCTAGATCTGCACCATATACTCCTACATTTAAGCTCTTTTTATAATTGTTTGTATAATTTGAAGCATTGCCAACTTTATTCAAAACTGAAGCATCATAATTAATGCCTGATTTTTTAATTGTAGAAGCTATTTGAATAGGCGATGGAAGGCCATGTATCCCTTTCATTTTTTCATCATCCTCTTCCATACTCTCTCTATCAACCATTTCTTTATCTTGATCTTCATTTATTTTGTTGTTTTCATCTTGAGCATTTTCATTACAAGCTTGAAAAAACAAAGTAGAAGCAATGAAAACATTTGCTAATATAAATGATGAAAGAAACCTGATATTGAACTTTAACATGGTTTTAGTTTTAAACATTTAGTTTATGGATGAGGCGAAATTAAATAAAAGATATTTTATATCCCAAATTATTAAAGTTAATTTTTATCTAATTTTTATATAAATGGTATAATACTATCTTGTAGTAAGTAATTCAATAACACTAATTTCGGGTAAGATGCCTACTCTACCTGGATATCCGATAAAACCTAAGCCTCTATTAACATATAAATATTGACTTTTTTTACTATATAATCCTGCCCATTGTTTATACAAATATTGAACCGGGCTCCATTTGAAGCCCGGAATTTCTACACCAAACTGCATGCCATGAGTATGCCCGGAAAAGGTAACATCAATATTTTTATAATCTTGATTAACTTGTGCATCCCAATGAGATGGATCATGGGAAAGTAATAATTTTACATCTGCCTGTTCTGCGCCTTCATAAGCTTTGCTTAAATTCCCATAATTAATAAAGCGCTTATGGGCACTCCAATTCTCCACTCCTATAACCGCTAATTGTATATTACTAATATTTATGATTTTGTTTTCGTTTAACAGCAATTGCCAACCGAGTTTTTTGTGTATCTGATACATCACTTGCATGTTTTGGGCTTTTGCAAATTCATTATCCCACTCTAAATAATCTCCGTAATCATGATTCCCTAACACAGAAAAAATACCATACTTACTGCGGATCTTACTCAAGATCGGAAGGATTTGATAAGCTTCTGAGCTTTTATAGTTAACCAAGTCTCCGGTAAAAAAAATAATATCTGCATGTTCATTATTAATGAGTTCAACTGCCTTTTCAATGGGGGCTGTAAAAACAAAACTACCGGAATGGATGTCTGATATTTGAATTATTTTTAAGCCTTTAAAGGAAGTCGGAAGTTGCGGGAGTTTAATTGTAACTCGCTTGATCTTATAATTATATGCGTTTTTAACCATCCCATATATTAAGGTAGCTAAAGGAATACCGCCTGCGATCAGGGCTACTTTTGAAATAAATGTGGAACGAGAAATGAGTAGAGGTTTAGCCTCGGATTTATTACCAGATGATCTTGTTATGTTCCATTTAACTAACCTAAACACATCCTCAATACATAACACCACAGCCGTTAAAAACTTGCAAAACTGAACTATAATAATAACAGCAAATACATATATTCTTATCAACTTTGGCCAATAAGGAAAGTCAATAAAAAAACTTGTTATAAAAAATACAATTCCTAAAATTGTAAAAGACCAGTAAATTATACTAAAAAATTTGACAATGGGGAGCTTTTTATTTTTTAATATGGTTTTAAATTGCTTGAAAAACATATAAATCTATCGCAAAGCTTAAAATAAACAGAATTTTAAAAAAAGTATATTTGCTGTGCATGAGGAGATTTGAAAAAATTGAAAGATTTAAGATTGGGAAAATTACAATTTAAGTGACTATATATAGAACTTCAAAAGTATATATTTATAAAGTATTAATAAAAACATTCGTGAAAACATATTTAAAATATCTTTTAGCAAACATTATACTGTTAATGATTGTTGGCCAAGTTTGGGCATATGATAAAAGTGATTCTTTAATGGGCTCTCTTAATACATACAGAAACTGTTATGATGTAACTTATTATAATTTAGATATAAAATTAAATATCCCTGATCAATCTATAGTCGGCAAAAATATTATTCAGCTCAAAGCTGTAAGAGATTTTTGAAAAAATTCAAGTTGATCTAGCCGAAAACATGCAAATAGATAGCATTTTATTCAAAAAACAAACACTACACTTTTTAAGAGAATATGATGCTATATTTATCGATTTTCCTAGCGTTATTGATCAAAATAAAAAGTTAGAACTAATCATATTTTATCATGGGAAGCCGATAGTTGCTAAAAATCCTCCTTGGGATGGTGGCTTTATTTGGACAAAAGATAAATATAATAACCCTTGGGTAGCTGTGGCTTGCGAAAATGTTGGAGCCAGCTCTTGGTGGCCATGCAAGGATCATCCAACTGATGAGCCGGATAGTTTAAGGATTGCTGTTACTCATCCTTCTTACCTTTCAGCAATCTGTAACGGACAAAGAGAAAGCATTGTTTCTGTTTCTAAAACACTTAATAAAACTACTTGGTTTACTAGTTATCCCATCAATAATTATAATGTCACCTTAAATGTAGGCGACTATGGAGAAGTAAGTGATTTATATTTATCTCCATTTACTAATGATACCCTAGCACTAGATTACTATGTTTTATCATATAATGTAGATACAGCTCAAACTCATTTTGAGCAAGTTCCTACTATTTTAGAATGTTTAGAACAGCAACTAGGCCCGTATCCTTTTTATCGAGATGGGTATGCTTTAGTAGAAACGCCATATGTTGGGATGGAACACCAAGGTGCGATTGCTTATGGTAATAAGTTTACCAACGGCTATCAAGGCAAAATATCGGCGGGTTTAAATTTTGATTTCATAATAATGCATGAAACGGGCCATGAATGGTGGGGCAACAGCATTACCGCCGCTGATATGGCCGAACTGTGGATCCATGAATCTTTCTGCACTTATTCGGAAGCACTTTTTGTGGAGTGTAAATATGGTTACAATAACATGATAGAATATTTACTGACTCAAAAGTCTAAAATTCAAAATGAACATCCCATGATCGCTCCTTTAGGCGTACACCAACAACCTAAAGGGACAGACATCTATTATAAAGGAACTTGGATGCTTCATACTTTAAGAAACATCGTTAAAGATGATTCACTTTGGCTGAATACGATCCGCCAACTTGCTATGGAAAAGAAATATTCTATTGTTACCACAAATACAATCATTGATTTTTTTAACAATGCATTAGGAAAAGATTATACATCATTTTTTAATCAATATCTGCATTATACAGAAATTCCTATACTGCAATATAAGGCTGTTAAAAAAGGAAAAAACACGGAGCTGCATTATCGTTGGAAAACCAATGTATCCAACTTTGATTATCCTATTGAAGTGTTATATGGAGATGGATTACCACTCATTTTGCAACCAGCTGTACAATGGCAAAAATTAAAACTTAATCGAGTTAAACCAAATAATTTAATGATTGATCCGAGGTTGTATTATGTGAAGAGTGAGCGCAAATAATAATCAGCCAATAAGAAAAAAATTTGCTAATTGCCTAATTAAATAAATAAATCAATATCACTTATTCCAATAGTTCGCTGTGCTACAAATCCTTCTCCAAACGCAACACCTATTTTGTGGCCCATGTTAGCTGCTCTTGACCTGATAGCGTCTAAGAATCCCGGCTTGGAAATATAAGTTTCCGGCTCTTCCGAATTCGGATCAAAAAATTGTGTTTTATAAGCTTTTATCGCTTCCATCTTTTGTGCTATATATGCTGAGATATCTACTACAAAAGAAGGATCCATCTCCCTATCTTGTATATAGTGATAAATAAACTTGGGCCGCCATGGTTCTTGTTGCGTATCAATTTTTACTAGTCCGGATAAGAAACATGCATCAGAAACCAAGGTGGCGCCTTTTCCATGATCTGGATGACGGTCATAGATGGCATTTAGCAAAACTATTTCGGGTTGATATTTCCTTAAAACTTTGATGATGGCTATTTGATGCTCTTTATCATTCAGAAAAAATCCATCTGCAAAACCTAAATTTTCTCTGGCGGATAATCCTAGTATCTTTTTAGCCGCTTCTGCTTCGGCTTTTCTAGTAGCGGCTGTACCTCTAGTCCCTAACTCCCCTTCTGTCAAGTCAATCACCCCTACTTTTTTACCTGCTTTTACTGCTTTGATGACCGTTCCTCCACAAGAAAGCTCTACATCATCAGGATGAGCGCCAAAAGCTAAAATGTCTAGTTTCATAAATTAAATAAAATTTTAAAATTGAAGATATAACTTATAATCTATATATTGAGTTCATGCATTTCTATTTGATTCTATTTATATTAACATTAAATCTTCATTTAATATACGGAGCTGATAAGCTATTTGAACAAGATCGATTTTATATATTGGGATTAAAATACAAATCGCTATTATTTGATATCACGGATAAAAAATCATTAATTAAATTAAATGATATTCAGCCAAGTTTCTCTATAGAAAACATTTATTACCCAAAATCTCATTTGTATTTTTTCTGCAGAATAGAAGATAAACTAAGCAAGAAATTTAATACCGGCATTAATATTGGGTTAGATCCAATTATTAAGTAGGCCTTTACAAAATAAAAATATAAAAAGCGTTTTCCTATTATAGCTTTCAATAATTTGGAATTTTATACATCATCAAAATTTCGTAAATTTCATTTATGACTACTACAAATTACATCAATACATTTATTGAAATAGCAGAAGATTGCCCTACTAACAAAGGAGAAATTCCTCCAATTAAAAAAGATAAAAAGTCAGTGGCCAATCTTCAATACAATATGTTGGCTCAGCATCCTTATAAATATACTTCAGATGATGTTTTATTTGCTGTATTTGCAGATAAAAAAGAGATTCCAAAGCAGGAGCTAGCAAAACAAAGGCAGCAATTCTTTTCAAAAGGGCAACCTTGTTTCCGTGCCTCTCCATTAACAAAAAGATATGGATTTGGCATTCATAGTGATAAAGAGGGAAAAATTGCACTGTATGGATCAGAAACGAAAGAATATCAAAAGTATCTTGATGATAGGGCTATAAAAAAAGTAAAGGCAATGCGTTCTAAAAGGCTTTAATACTGGATAATATTTTCAATAAAATTTCGATACCTTTAATTAAAATCCAGGAGTCATCTCTTGCATAATATTATGCTTAAGGAAATATAAAATAATGCCTGCTAAAAGCGAACTTAATTTATCTATATTCATAAGATTATTTTTTGCACTCTTTCTAATAATTGGATTAATTACCTTTTTCTCTATTTCCAGCACCAATTCTACCAACCGTTTAGCCCATACGCTTACTGTTAAGAATAACATTCACAATTTATTAGAAGCTATACAAAACGCTGAAACCGGGCAACGCGGCTATATTATTACGGGTGATGCATCTTATTTAGAACCTTATTCCAAAGCAAAAGAAAACTATCTTCAAATTTCAAATCAAGTAAAAACTTCAATCGAAGAACATGATGATCAGCTAAGTCGATTAAACGACATAGACAAGTTGGCGAAATTTAAGTTTGACAAAATGGAAACTTCTATTTCCTTTATACAAAAAGGCCAACAGGAGAAAGCTGTAAAACTAGTTAAAAATGATGTCGGCAAAGTTTACATGGATCAAATAAGAGAATTGGTCCAAGAAATGATCGATGTGGAAGATCAATTATATATTAAATATCAAAAAACGTTTAGGTTTTGGAAATATGGTATCTTTTTATTGATTGGCATATCAGTAATTGTAATCTGCTTAAGCTTATATAATCTCTATAGAAAAGTAAGGCCACTCTTTAAGGATTTGCATAAAACTCAAAGTTCTCTTACGAATGCCAATGCGAATCTTTCTGAAACGTTAGCAACACTCAAAAAGACACATCATGAAAAAGAAAATGAAACGGTTAAAAAAGAGGAAGTCATAAAACAAAACGAAAAACTAATAAGGGAATTGAAAGTCAAGCAAATGTATTTAGACCGTTTGAGTGATATAGCTGGGCACGATATTCAAAGCTCATTATATACTATATTATCTAATCTTGAAGGAATGGAGCAAAATGGTGCCGTAGAGCCAAGTGTTATTCAAGCTAATATCGATTTGATCAAAGAATTGATAAACAAAACTAATGTTTTAACTGAAAAGTTTGAGCAGCACAACACATGATCAATAAATGAGGCATGTTTTTTGCAATTAGGTGAGCATTCATGATTAAATATTAAAAGCCTACTAATCATTATCTAATTGAAAACACTTAAAACTGAT
This sequence comes from Chitinophagales bacterium, assembly GCA_965213575.1. Classification (GTDB taxonomy): domain Bacteria; phylum Bacteroidota; class Bacteroidia; order Chitinophagales; family JAUHXS01; genus JAUHXS01. Next base: position 15,841 of record CBDBZN010000018.1, read on the forward strand.
AGTCGCTATTTTTTTAAAGATTTAGTGACTCATTCCATGACACTGGAAAATTTATTGACTGATCAATCATTATTTGAGCGAATTCCTGATAATTGGTATGTTATTGTAGTGGATGTAGAAAATTCCACTCAGGCTATTAAACATGGCTTGCACCAAGAAGTAAATTTAGCAGCTACAGGCAGCATTATAGCTGTTTTAAATAAAATCAAAGCAATTGATACAAACCTTAGAATTCCTTATTTTTTTGGGGGCGATGGGGCGACATTCATAGTACCTGGTTCTGTCTTACAAGAAATTTTATCAGTTTTAGAAAGTTATCGATATCACGTAAAGAAAAATATGTTTTTAAGCTTAAAAGTTGGTTCATTGCCGGTTTCGAAAGTTTATCAAGATAATCGAATGATAAATATTGCTAAACTAAGGATCAATACTTCTCTAACTATACCTGTAGTATTGGGAACAGGGTTAAAAAAGGCAGAACAAATAATTAAATCTTTTTTTATAGATGAAACAGCATCACCTGAGCAATCTTTTGCAATAAACTTAGAAGGTATGGAATGTAGATGGCAAGAAATTCCTCCACCTAATGAAAAAGAGAAAGTAGTTTGCTTATTGGTTAATTGTGACGAAGATCATGCACAAGCACAGGTTTATCAGAAAATCATGTATGAAATCAGCCGTATTTTTGGCAAGTATCAAGAGCGGCAACCAATATCTATTTTTAGGCTAAAATTAGATTTAAGTTATAAGAAGATTAGACAAGAGATGTACGCAAGGATTGGAAAATTTAATCTTTGGTATTTACTCAAAAATTGGTTTATAACGATTCTCGGAAAGTACTACTTTAAGTATTTTAAAAGTGGTAAAGAATATGTACAGAAAGTGAGTCAGCAATCTAATACATTGATGATGGATGGAATGATTAACACCATTATAGCCGGAACCCAAGAAAAAATCGACAGATTAACTAACTTTTTAAATGAACTTGAAGTTCAAAACAAAATTATTTATGGAATTCATGTTACCCATGGCTCCATTATGTCTTGTTATGTAGAGGATAGGAAAACCGAGCATATTCATTTTGTGGATGGTACCAATGGTGGTTATACAGAAGCTGCAAAGATGTTTAAACCTAAAGTAAAAATCGCTAATTTGCAAAAGTAATAAGCAGATATTGAGTATTAGCAAACAGATTTTCTTCCACGTTGGAACCGGCAAAACAGGGACCACTTTCCTACAATATCGTGTCTTCCCTAAGTTAAAAGGTATCAATTACATTCAAAGAACCCGGTATAAGCAAGCGAAAAAGATCATAAACAACACTACTTATAATAAATACTTAATCTCTAGGGAGTTTGATCAGCAACTGGAACATGAGGTGAAACTTTTCGCACAAGATTTTCCTAATACTGTTCCTATAATTGTTTTTAGACGGCACGACAGTTATATAGCTTCTCAATACCGGCGCTTTGTAAAAAATGGGTTTAAGGGTACTTTTAAAGATTTTTTTGATTTAGATAATGATGCAGGATTTTTTAAAAAATCTGACCTAAATTATATGCAGCACATTAATATCCTTAAAAAATATTTTACCTCCTCTCCTATTGTATTATTTTATCAAGATTTAATGAGTGATCCGCATGGCTTTATTCATCAAATAGAACGGTTATTAGATGTAACAATTGACCATAACAGCTTAAATCTCCAAAAAAAGCATACTTCCTATAGTGAACAGCAATTGAAAACTATCCAAAAAGCAGGAAAATATATCAATTTAGAAAAGAGAAAGATTTTCCACAATTTCGTAGGCCATCTTCTATGGCGTATTTATTTAAATTCTATCCGATACAGTATGCTGTACCTCGGCAAAGCCTTACCTGCTAGTTTTTTTGACAATAAACCGCTCATTTCGGCACAAGAGTTGCAAGCTGTTAAGGAATACTATGAAATTGATTGGAAAAATTGCCTTTCATATTCACAAAAGAAATGAATCTATTAATTAAATAGGTTGAATTATTAATTATAAATTATAAATTTTATGTCAATCCCGGTAATATATGGATCAGTTAGAGAAAAAAGACAAGGTATTAAAGCAGCAAAATACATAACTAAGCAGCTTAAAAAAAGAGGGATGAATCCTATTTTGATAGATCCTATAGAATATGACTTGCCACTTTTAAAGAAAAAATACTCAGAATATGAAGAAGGGGAAGCTCCTGAAATCATAGAAAAACTCGGTAAAATAATGAAAGAAGCAGAGGGCTTCGTTATAGTAACCGGCGAATATAATCATAGCATTCCCCCGGCTTTAAAAAATATCTTAGATCACTATCTTGAAGAATATTTTTTTAAGCCCGTTGGCATAGTCTGTTATTCCGCAGGTGCATTTGGCGGCGTAAGGGCTGCTGTTCATCTGAGAGTAATCGTAAGTGAGTTAGGCATGGTATCGATTTCTACTAAATTACCTATTCCAAAAGTACAAGATGCATTTGATGAAGAAGGCAATGCTAAAGACAATTCTCACGATAAAAAAACTAAAAAATTCCTTGATGAATTTGAATGGTATCTGGAAGCGCTTAATAACCAAAAGAATAATAAAGGTAAACCATTTTAAAAAGCAGGGTGCTCCGGTTTATTATCTAATATTCCTTCAATTTTTTCCATAATATCCTCTGTAAGTTCTTCTAAAAGATCCATGCTCTTTAAGTTCTCCTTCAACTGGCTGGTTTTAGATGCCCCTAGTATAACTGTGCTGACATCATCATTTTTTAAGCACCACGCCAATGCTAATATTGGCATTTCAGTACCCATTTCTTTAGCCAATTTTGTAAGTTTCTTAACTTTCCCAATTTTCTCTTCTACTAATGCTTCATCTTTCAACCAAGACAGCTTTTCATCGCCCAACCGTGTTCCTTTGGGGATGCCGTCATTGTATTTTCCTGTTAATAAGCCTGATGCTAAAGGAGACCACACCGTAGTACCCAATCCTACTGTTTTATATATTTGGGCAAATTCTACTTCTACTTTTTCTCTATGAAACATATTGTATTGAGGCTGCTCCACTATAGGCCCTATCAAATTATATTGCCTGGCAACCATATGCGCTTCCATAATCTCTTGGGCACTCCATTCTGATGTACCCCAGTATAAAATTTTACCTTGTACAATCAAATTATGCATAGACCATACCACTTCTTCGATAGGTACATTTTTATCTGCACGATGACAATAAAACAAATCTAAATAGTCAAGTTTAAATCTCTTCAAAGCACCTTCGCATGCTTCTACTAAGTGCTTTCTATGCAACCCTTTTTGAGTAGGCTTTGAGTCTTCCAAGCCTTTCAACCCCCAAAAAGTCTTACTCGACACGATATAAGAATCCCTGCTCCAGCCTTTCTTTTTCAAAACATCTCCCATTACCTCTTCAGATTCACCGCCCGCATATGCCTCCGCATTATCAAAAAAGTTGATGCCGTTATCATAGGCGATAGTCATTAACTTCTCTGCAACATCATTTTCGATTTGTCTGCCAAAAGTCAGCCATGACCCTAGCGACAATCGACTTACCTGCAAACCTGCTTTTCCTAATCTTTTATATTCCATAGTATTGTTATGATAAGAATCTTTTAAAAGCCTTTATTATGTTCACAAAATAACGATTACTTGTTAAAAGCATAAGAGATAAGGTCATTTTTAGCTGTATATTCTGTTAATATTTATAAACTAAATGTAAACTATATATTGTATAAGTCTAGAAAATTAAATATATACAATTCTTTGTAAGAGATTTTTTATTTTGATGTTTTTTTCGTTTTTTTGTTGCCAAATACTCCGACTAATTGTATCTCTAATACTATCATAAGTATTCATAATAATGAAAAACGCAGCAAATGTATTAGAAAAAAATAAAGCAGCAATCTTAGATGATTGGAGTAACAGAGTAAAAAAAAGTATCGAAGCTTCTACCGGAGTTAGTGACGTAACCTTACGGGATCACCTACCTAACATGCTCAATGACATTATTGGTATATTCTCTAGACATGATGGCAAAGAGCATAAAATAGAAAAATACGAGGAGATCATTGAAAATAGTAATGATCACGGTAGAATGAGAGCAACAACTTCCAATTATACGGTAGATCAAATCATCCATGAGTACATTATTTTTCATAGAGTGGTTACCGAAACATTGGAAAAAGAAAATGCTTATACTTATGAAGTAGCTACTTTATTGAAATATATTGTTGAAACTGCCATGCTACGATCTACCCGTACATTCACAGCGTCTATGGAAAACACACAAGAGAAACTCATGGGCACCTTAGCACATGATATACGCAACCCTCTTTCGGTAGCATTATCTTCTATAGAACACATAAATAAAGATCAAGATACCGAAGCTTTTAAAAAAACTAAGTCTTTAGCTATGAGGAGCATTCAAAAGGCAATAAACCTTACTGAAGGGCTGTTAGATACGATTACCCTAAAAGCCGGAGAAGGCATTATGCTTACTTTTTCAGAAGGAGATTATTTAGAAGAAATTAATTGGGTCTTTAAAGAAGCTTGTGAAGTTTATACCCAGCGGCTCAAATTAATATGTCCGGATGAAAAGATTGAAGGAGTGTTCGATGGGATGGCTCTTCGGCGGCTGCTTGAAAATTTAGTAACCAATGCCATTAAATATGGAAACCCTACAAAAGAAATCACTATCACTGTTAAGGATTTAGATGAAAATGTATGTTTACAGGTTCATAATTATGGAAATGCCATACCTATTGAAAAACAAAAATCTATTTTTGAATTTTTAGATCATGGCCATGACAATTCTACAAGCTTACAAAGCTGGGGAATGGGCCTTACATTAGTAAAAATTATAGCAGAAGCTCATAATGGAAAGGTAGAATTAGAAAGCTCAGAAAACAAAGGCACTACTTTTACAATTATTTTAAAAAAACATGCTAATAAGACCGGAAAGGTTCGAACCCGGATTTATTGATTTACCAAAGGCCCTTTTACAGAGCTCTTTGAAGTGTTGACTTTCTACTTAATACACGCATCATCTCTTAATAACACTTTGTTAAGTCAGCCTTAACAATTAGTTAACATTACATTCCTTTCTTTGCATCAGGATTTGACTAATTTTAAACTATATATAAATAACTAAAAAAATGAAAAAGAGAAATATATTATTCGTTTTTGCAATTGCAGCAACGACAATGTTTTACTCCTGTTCTAAAGAAAAAGGATGCACAGATGCTACTGCTACGAATTTTGATAATGATGCAGAAGAAGATGACGGATCTTGTGTATATCCTGACAACAATTCCGGCAACCAAAAAGTTGAAAATAACATTACTTCAAACACTACTTGGAGTTCAGATGTTGTATACCAACTAAGTGGAAGAATTGTAGTAGAAAGTGGTGCTACTTTAACTATCGAACCGGGTACTATTATCAAAGCAGAAGGTGGCAAGGAGGCTAGTGCTTCTGTATTAATTATTGCCAGAGGCGGAAAAATCATGGCTGAAGGAACAGCTGCCAGCCCTATTATTTTCACATCTATATTAGACGAAATTGAACCGGGTGAAATATCCAGCCCTAATTTAGATGAATCTTTTAATGGATTATGGGGTGGCCTTATCGTTCTTGGTAATGCAACTATTTCAGCTGATGCTTCTGAAGTGCAAATTGAAGGAATTCCCGTAACGGATGCAAATGGATTATACGGTGGATCTAATGACGCTGATAACTCAGGGATTATTTCTTATGTGTCTATCAGACATGGAGGAACATTATTAGGCGAAGGCAATGAAATAAATGGACTTACCCTAGGTGGTGTTGGTTCAGGTACTACCATTAATCATGTGGAAGTTGTTGGTAATTTAGATGATGGTATTGAGTTTTTTGGTGGAACAGTGAATGCTTCTAACTTATTAGTATGGTCACAAGGTGATGATGCTATCGACATTGATCAAGGCTATAGCGGCACTATTAATAACGTTATCACAATAGGTAGTTCAAATTCTGATCATGCATTAGAAATTGATGGCCCGGAAGGTTCTTCTACTGGTAGCTTCACACTTACAAACGGTACTTTTATTGGATATAATGAAGACGGAGAATGTGGAGATGGCGGTGAATATGCTGACTTTAGAGACGGTGCTAGAGGTAGTTTATCTAATTTATATTTTAAAAACTTCTGCGAAGATGCAGATTTTGAATTAGATGATGATGTTACTCATAACAATGCTGTAGCAGGAGATTTATCTTTTGCTGACATACAGGTTAATGTAAGCCACTTAACAGCAGGTAATATGACTATTGATGCTATATTCCAAGATAAATCAGCAATAGGTGGGTTTACAAACTTTAATGCTACTATTGTTACGACAGCAACAGTAGGGGCAAATGATTCTGAGTTTTCTTCATGGACATGGGCTTCTAAAAAAGGTGCATTTTAGTTTGAGCATAAAACAAAATATATAATACTACATGTCGCAGCTAGAAATAGCTGTGACATGTTTTTTGGGTTATTAAATAAAGAGTTTAAAAAAAATATTGATCATGTTTAGCAAAAAGTTATTAATTGTTACATTTTTTATAACAATTTCAATTTCATTGTTTGCCGATACAGGTAAAGTGCGCGGTAAATTGATTGATGATGGAACAGGTGAACCAATACCTTTTGCTAATGTTTCTTTATTACAAAACGGCACGCCAAAAGGCGGAGTTGCTAGTGATTTTGATGGTAATTATACAATTGAAGCTGAGCCGGGTACTTATGACTTGCTAGTCAGTTATGTTTCTTATGCTAATAAAAAAGTTACTGGCATATCTGTCAAGCCAAATGATATTACTTTGGTTGATATCCGTATGGAAGGTACAGATATGCAGTTGGATGAAGTAGTGGTATCAGTGAATCAAGCGAGAAATACAGAAAATGCATTACTCACTATTCAAAAAAAATCTGTCAATATTCTAGATGGCGTTTCAGCCCAATCATTTAAAAAAGTAGGTGACGGAAGTGCTGCCCAGGCTATCAAAAGAGTGCCCGGCGTATCTATACAAGGTGGCAAATATGTTTTTGTAAGGGGATTAGGTGATCGATATACCAAAACACAATTAAACGGCCTAGACGTGCCCGGCTTAGATCCGGATCGGAATGCCCTTCAAATGGATATTTTCCCTACTAATATCATCGATAATATTATTGTACTAAAAAGTTTTACCGCAGAACTACCTGCTGATTTTACAGGTGGTATCGTAAATATTGAAACAAAAGAATTTCCTGAAGAACCTACACTAGATGTTTCTGTTGGCATCGGATATACACCTGGAATGAATTTAAACAGTAATTACTTAACTCAAAATAAAAGTAATACAGATTTTCTGGGAATGGATAATGGCTATAGAGATGAGCCATTAAATATGAGTGAAAGCAATCCTAACCCAACCGGCAAAGTACCGGCACCGCTTGAAAGTCAAAATTCTACAGCAAAGACACAAGCTTTTAATGACGAATTAGCCGCTCAACAAGGTCAAAGCCCACTAAATTACAGCCTCAGTGTTGCCGGTGGCAACCAAGTAAATAAAGGAGAAAAAACTTTGGGCTATACAGGTGCTGTATCATATAAAAACAATACTGATTTTTATCAAAACAGAGAACAAAATTTTTATCGTAAACAAGCTTCTGACCCTGCTGTTTATGAATTAAGAGATGAAGTATTGCAGCAAGGAGACTTAGGCGTTAACAATGTTTTCTTAAGCGGATTATTTGGTGGAGCGATGAAAGGAAAGTATTCTAAACATTCTATCACATTAATGCATTTACAAAATGGTGAGCGCCGATCAGGGATATATAATGAACAAAATCTAATCAGCAGTAACAACGAATCTAAGAGAGATAATCTGGAATATACAGAGCGATCTATCAGCAACGTATTGGTTTCAGGTAAATATCGAAACGTTGATGATAATTGGAAATATGAATGGAAAATTTCGCCAACTATTTCAAAGATTCAAGATAAAGATATCAGAAGTACTGCTTACTTAATAAATCAAGATGACAGTTCTTTTTCTATTGATCCTAGTGAAGTAGCTTTTCCAAGCAGAATATGGAGAAATTTGAATGAGATCAACTTAGCCGGCAAATTTGATGTTAGCAATAAGCATCAGTTGAATGGCCATAATGCTGTTGCGAAATTTGGAATAGCTTATACTTATAAGGCCAGAAACTATGAAATTCTAAATTATGAACTTCAAACAAAAGGTAATTTAGATTATACTGGCAATCCTGATGAGCTCTTGTCTGATGATTTTATATGGACAGACGAAAAAGGAGAAGGCACCTTCATATTCGGAAATTACCAAAGAAGCAATACTTATGAAGGAACTCAAACAACTCTAGCTGCTTATGCTTCCGAGGAATTTAAAATTACCAAAAAATTAAAAGGTGTAGCGGGGCTAAGGCTTGAAAAATATGATCAATATTATACCGGCCAAAACCAGATAGCTAATACCAACCCTAATAATGAGAATGCCAGAATTTTTAACAACGACAAAATTTTAGACCTATTAAACCTCTTCCCTACTATAAGTTTCATCTATGAAACGGATGAAAATTCTAATTTAAGATTGGGTTACTTTAGGACTACTGCAAGGCCTTCTTTTAAAGAAAAGTCTACCGCAGAAATCGTTGACCCTCTTTCCGGGCTTACTTTCATAGGTAATATTGATTTGGTACAAACAAATATTAATAACTATGATGTACGGTATGAGTATTATTTTAGAAAAAGTCAGACAATAGCATTAAGCGGTTTTTATAAAACTTTTGAAAACCCTATTGAATTAACCTCTTTTCAGCAGGCTCCCAACAGTTTCCAACCTAGAAATGTAGGAGATGCACGCGTAATGGGAATAGAGTTTGAAAGTAAAGTGAATCTTGATATCTTATCAAACAGATTAACCAACTTTAATTTTAAAAGTAATATATCATTCATCAACTCCAGGGTAAGATTTGATACTTCAGCAAATGGAACATTACAAGGAAAAAAGAATGGGTTACGTGCCGGAGAAGAATTGGGAGAATTTAGAGACATGCAAGGGCAAGCTCCTTATATTGTAAATGTAGGATTAGCATATTCAAATAAAGAAAAAGAACTTGAAGTAGGCTTATACTATAATGTGCAAGGCCCTAAATTAGTTATTGTTGGTATTAACTTGTCACCGGATATATATTCTGTTCCTTTTCATAGTTTAAACTTTAATTTCTTAAAGAAATTTGGTGCAGATAATTCTTATCAGCTAAGTTTTGGAGTCAGCAATATTCTTAATGACTTAGCAGAAGAAGTTACCAGATCTTATAATGCTACAGATAAAATATTCTCAAGATATAATCCCGGCAGAACATTTAGCATAGGGCTAAGTAAGGCATTTAAATAGTTTCTGTTAGTTTTAGTTATGGGTTTATTCGCTAAAAGCGAGTAAACCCTTTTTTAATACATACAGTGAGCGAGTAACTTTTTGATTAACACGAAACCTAAGTCATTTGCGTAAAACAGAGCAGTTAGCAGTCACCCGCTCACTTAAACAACTCAAAACCAACGCTTTCTTTGAAAAAACCATGATAATCCTGCTGCCAGAGATAAAGAAATAATTAACATTAATAAAAAAGCGTGGTCATTTTTTTGAAAAGGTAAGTCGACATTCATTCCATAAAAACTAGCAAGGAGCGTAGGTACCATTAAAACAATAGTCACTGAAGTCAATCGTTTCATCACTGAGTTCATGTTATTAGAAATAATAGATGAAAAAGCATCCATTGTATTAGCAGCAAATTTGGTATAAATATTTGCCATCTCTAGCGCCTGACTGGTATCAACGATCATGTCATCCAAGATATCTGTTTGCTCTTCGGTAAGGTCTAAGAATCTTTTAGTTCGTTGCATCTTTATCATCATTAATTCATTAGATCTAAGTGCCGTGACAAAGTAAACTAAACTCTTCTCAAAATTTAACAACTGGTTGAGTTCCTGATTACGCATAGAGGTATACAGCTCCTTTTCATAAGCATTTTGCCTACTGCTGATTTCTTTTAAATACTGTAAAAAATAATGTACGTTCCGATCAAAGATTTTAAGGACAAACCTATTTTTATCTGAAGTATCAAATTCACGCAAGCTGACTTTATGAAAGTGTTTGAGAATTTGATTTTTATAGGCACTAACGGTAATGAAAACATCTCGCGTCATGATGATACCAATCGGGACCGTCAAAAATGGAATGATATTCTTGCCCTCTTCTTTATTTGGTACAGGTGTTTTAATTACGATCAAACGCACACCATCCTCCTCTTCGAACCGTGAACGCTCATCTATATCGATAGAATCGGTCAAATAATCATAGGGAATATCAACAGATTCAGAGAGTTCTTTTAGCCTGCTATAATCAAAAGGAGGATAAATATTAATCCAACAGCCTTTTTCTAAGCTATCCAGCTCTTTTAATTTATCTTCTTCTGTTTTATAATATTTAATCATAGCTTTCGCTATAAAGGTATGATTAAAAATTTTGAATGCTGAATTTTAAATTACAGAGATAAATTACGATTTTAGAATTACAATATACGATTGGGGATTGTAATGGATTTTGAATGATAGATTTTGCTACAAGCTACCAGCTAAATGTATAAACTATTAAGTCTTAATACTCAAATCAAAAATCGTAACTCTTAAATCTAAACTAGTTACTCATCGCCTCGTACATAGCAATATACTTATCGGCTTCTTTTGCTTCTGTAGAATTTGGGTATTCTTTTTTAATTTTTCTGTATGTCTCGGCAGCGTCTTTATAATTTTTTTTCAATTCCAGAGTCAATGCTAACTTTTTCATAATCATCGGCGATAATAAATTATTATCAATATGATCAACAGCCTTTTCATAATATTTTTGTGCTTTATCTATGTCATCCATTTCCATATATGCATCGCCTATTCCTGATAAAGCCAAGGTACTGATCACAATATCATCCGAATCAAATTCTTTTAAATACTCAATAGCAGATTCATAGTTACCTAAGTTCAGGTAGGATATTCCCGCATAATAATTGGCCAGGTTACCTGCCTTGACCGCTCCATATTCGTCAGCAATATCTATAAAGCCTAGATAACTTCCATCGCCATTTAACGCTAAATTAAATGAATCTTGTTCAAAGTATTGCTGAGCTCTAAAGATTTGAGCTTGGCCTTCTTCTTCCATTGGCGCTAGATACAGATTATAATATGCCCAAATACCTCCAACAATGATGATGACACCAAACAATAACCCATTGATGATTGAACCATTTTCTTTATAGAAAATCTCTATTTTCTGTAAAGTTTCATTTTGTGCATGTAATTGCTCTTCTTTTCTAATTGGATTATTTTCTTGTGTCATTATATTTTCTAATCAGTGATGTATGGATAACCTTCTTCTGCGTAAGTATCGTTGTAAAGCTCTTCTTCGCCCGGATATTCCGACTCTTCTGCAAACTTTACACACTCTTCTATTTCTTGTTTAATATCCTCTTGGATTTCTTTAATTTCCTCCTCTGTTGCATATTTATTTTTCTTTATCACATCTAATACATGTGCAATCGGGTCTTTACCTTTAAAATCTTCTAACTCATCTTTACTCCTGTATTTAGCAGGGTCAGACATAGAGTGTCCTTTATATCGGTAAGTTTTCATCTCTAAATAATAAGGCCCGTTTCCTGCTCTCACGTGAGCAACCGCTTCGTTCATAGCCTCTAACACTTTTTCAGGACTCATCCCATCCACTTCTTTAGAAGGCATGTCGTAGGCACAACCTAACTTATACAAATCAGTTACATTTGAAGTTCTTTCTACCGACGTACCCATGGCATATTGATTATTTTCACAAATAAATATGACCGGTAACTTCCAAGTCATTGCCATGTTAAAAGTTTCATGCAAAGAACCTTGACGTGCAGCACCATCACCAAAGAAAGTTACGGTCAATCTACCTGTTTCATTATATTTTTCAGCGAAAGCTAAACCCGCGCCCAGTGGAATTTGTCCGCCTACAATACCGTGGCCGCCGTAAAAGTATTTTTCTTTTGAGAAAAAGTGCATAGAACCGCCCTTTCCTTTAGATGAACCGGTAACTTTTCCAAATAACTCTGCCATACATTCCTTACAAGTCATTCCTTTTGCTAAAGCTAAACCATGATCTCTGTATGCTGTAATTAAAATATCTTCTTGCTCCGTGGCAGATACAACGCCTGCAGATACTGCTTCTTGGCCTATATTTAAATGACAAAAACCTCTGATCTTTTGTTGGCCGTATAATTGACCAGCTTTTTCCTCAAATCTTCTTTGGCGGAGCATTATCTCGTACCAATACATGTAAGTTTCTTTTGTTAACTTTGTAGTAGGCTTACTTTTGGTATTTGACTTTGCTTTTGTTTTTGTAGGCATCGTAAAACTAAATTTTGTGCTAATTTATTAATAATACTTAATATTTTAAGGAATACAACGCAAAAAAGCAACTTCTATCGCTCACGGAATATGTATTTAAAAACACTTGAAGCTCATCAGTTTAAAAACTACAAGCATCTACAGCTAAGCTTAAGTAGTGATATCAATCATTTTTCAGGAGAAAATGGTGCAGGCAAGACAAATATTCTCGATGCCATTTACTACCTCACTACCGGCAAAAGTTATTTTAATAACATTGATCAACAAAACATTTTACACGAAGAAAATTTTTTAAACCTAAAAGGCATTTTTTCTATTCAAGATTATGATGAAACTATCACCTGTGATTATGCTATAGGGAAAAGAAAAACTATTAAAAAAAATGCTATCAAATACGATAAGTTATCTCAGCATATCGGTTTTATACCGGTAGTTATGCTTTGTCCTGCAGATGCTCTCATCATTGAAGGACACAGCGATACCCGAAGAAGTTTTATCGATCAAACAATTTCTCAAACAGAACCCGCTTACTTAGAAACCTTAATAGCTTATTCAAAAGTGCTGACTCAACGGAATAGCCTTTTAAAACGCTTTAAAGAAAGAGGTTATGTTAATACTGACGAGTTAGCAAGCTGGGACAAACCATTAACGGACTTAGGCAAAATTATTTTTCAAGAAAGAAGTAAATATATTACTGCCCTCTCTCCTCTTTTTGAAAAACATTATCGGATTATTTCAGGTAATAAAGAAGCTGTTTCTCTGGCTTATAATTCTCAGTTGAGTGAACAAACGTATCAAGAAGGCCTAAAAGCAAATCTAGAGAAAGACAAAATTTTACAGCGAACCTCTTTTGGTGTGCATAAAGATGATCTCACTTTTTTAATAGATGAATTCCCGATTAAAAAATTCGGATCACAAGGCCAGCAAAAGTCGTTCTTAATGGCATTAAAATTTGCACAATTTGAGACCATCCATCAACAAACCGGTAAAAAGCCGCTCTTATTATTAGATGATATTTTTGATAAACTCGATGCTAAACGGGTAACGCATATATTTAAACTAATTAGCGATTCTACGTTATTCGGACAAACATTCATCACCGATACTGATCCATCCAGAACTGACAAACTATTTGCGCAGCTGTACGATAAAGCAAAACGATATGGTGTTAAGGACGGTTGTGTGAGGGAAATGGCATAACAATTGCTCTAAACAAGTAGACAATATTGTCTTTTAACTATGAATTTAAAATCATGAATGATAATAAATATTTAATAGAAAAACTGAGTAATTGTATTGCAGCCTGTCAAAGATGCTCAGATGCATGTTTAGATGAAGATAATGTATCAGAAATGGCCGGTTGTATCAGATCGGACAGAGATTGTGCTGAAATATGTCAAGTAGCACTTAATTTTCTCTCAAGAAATTCTGACAATACTGATCAAATTTTAAGTTTGTGCAAAGAAATGTGTGAAGCATGTGCAGATGATTGTGAACAACACGAAGCGGAACATTGTAAAAAATGTGCTGAAGCATGCAGAGAATGTGCTGAAGCATGTGAAAAAGTAGGCTAAATTATTTAAACTAGGATGGTAAATGTTGTTTTACCATCCTTTTTAAGACTTAGTTTTGAATAGTTTCCTAGACAACTGGAGCAAGGCCGCCTATACTACAGCAGGTTTCTTTTGGATGGCACTTTGGGCTTTTGCCTTTGGATATGTCATAAGTAGTCTTATCCAAATATTTGTCACCGAACAGCGGATGCAAAAAACTATGGGAAAAGATGAATCAAAAGGAGTGCTACTTGGCACCTTTTTCGGCTTCATTAGCAGTTCATGCAGCTTTGCTGCACTTGCAACGACAAAATCTTTATTTCAAAAAGGAGCCAGTTTTATAGCTTCAATTGCTTTCTTGTTAGCCTCCACTAATTTAGTTATTGAACTCGGAATTATCATCTCTATATTTATGAGCTGGCAATTTGTAGTCGGCGAATATATAGGAGGTATTTTATTGATTTTATCAAGTTGGATACTAATAAAAATTATTAATCCTAAAAACTTAATAAAGCAAGCTAAGAAAAACTTAGAGGATCAGAATGAAACTACCTCTGAAGATACTTCTTGGGAAGAAAAACTCCAATCCACAAAAAATTGGGTTAAAGTAGGCAAGCAATATGGGATGGAGTGGAAAATGGTGTGGAAAGATGTAACCGTAGGCTTTACCATTGCAGGTATAGTTTCTGCTTTTGTACCTGACTCATTTTTTCAAACTTTATTTATAAATAGCGGCGAGCAACATAGCTCATTTAGCTTTTTTACTTTATTAGAGCATGTATTAGTGGGGCCAATAGCTGCTTTTCTGACTTTTATCGGCTCTATGGGTAATATACCTTTAGCTGCTTTATTATTTGGCAAAGGAGTTAGTTTTGCCGGTATAATGGCATTTATATTTAGCGACTTAGTTGTGTTTCCGGTTTTACGGATCAATGCTAAATACTACGGGTGGAAAATGTCGCTGTTTATATTATTTTTACTCTTTACATCTTTAATTGGCACTTCACTTCTCCTTCATTATGGACTAAAGGTATTTGATTTACTGCCAAGTGATTCCGGAAAAAACATCGTAGAACAAGATCATTTTAAAATTAATTATTCCTTTTTTCTAAACATGGCTTTTATAGCAATTTCCGGGCTACTGATTTATTTAGGATTCTTCAAAAAGACAGATGTAGAATATCACAAAGAAATGGCTCCTAAGAGCAAAGTGCTGGAAAGTGTACTAAAATGGGCTGCTTTTGCTTGCTATATTTGGTTATCAGGAGGACTTATTATTAAATTTTTAATAAAATGATGAAGCATCAATATAAAATTTCAGGCATGACCTGTCAATCATGTGTATCAAAAGTTACCAAAGCTTTAGAAGAAGTGGAGGGTATTAAAGAAGCATCTGTTACCCTTGATCCACCCATAGCTCAAGTGACAATGGATAGTCACGTTCCCACTGCTAAATTAAACGAGCAACTTAAAAAGGCAGGCAATTATACTATACAAGAAGCTGATCAAGCTACTCACTCTGATTCGCAATCAGCAAATGTTGAGGAAGAAACTGATACGAGTTATAAGCCGCTTGTAATTGTAATAGCTTATTTACTTTTAGCTGTTGCTATACAGCAAATAAATCAAGGTTATTTTGAATGGCGATCTGCCATGAATCTTTTTATGGGAGGCTTCTTTATTGCTTTTTCCTTTTTTAAAATGCTAGACATTCAGGCATTTGCTCATTCATTTGCTTCATATGATATTATCACTAAAAAATGGATAGGATATGGTTATGCATATCCCTTTATCGAGTTACTTTTGGGAATAGCTTACCTCACTCATTTTGCTCCTACTTTCACCTACAGTGCTACAATTATAATTCTGGGAATTAGCAGCATAGGAGTGTTTCAGAGTGTGGCAAATAAAAGAAAAATTCAATGTGCGTGCTTAGGCACAGTCTTTAATTTGCCAATGAGTACTGTAACAATAATTGAGGATATAGCTATGTTGATTATGGCTTTAATAATGCTATTCGTTACGTTTTAGCGAATTACTTGCACATTCCCAGAGTTGGCAATTTCTTCATTATCCGGCAATACATACTGAATATAATAGGTATATACTTCATTGGAAACTGCTTTACCATTATAAGTACCATCCCAAAATACCATTTTATCATTGGTTTCAAAAAGTAATTTGCCAAAATAGGCTGTCTGAGGAAGACAGTAAGAGATATAAAAAGTTGGCTACTTAATAAGCAATATTTTTTCAAAGAAAAAAATTAAAAAGAGTCTATTATAGTGATATATTCCGCAGGCGTTACTTTTTTATAGCCTAATTCTCCTAGTTTTTTGCCGTTGTCATCAAAGACTATTACTAAAGGAATAATACCATTGGGGTTATATTTATCTGCTAGCTTAGTGTTTTTTTCCTGTTGCTCAGCACTTAATTTATTTTTGGTTTTTTTAGGAAAGTCAACTTGCAGTAAAACAAAGTTTTCTTTAGCATAGTCTTCAAATTCTTTTTTTTGCCATACTTCTGCATCTAAATTCATACATGGAGCACACCAGTCTGATCCTTGAAATACCATCAAGAGCTTTTTGTTTTCTTCTTTAGCTAGCTTAGACGCTTCCTGAAAATCAGTTTGCCATTCTTGGGCGTGTGTTAAGAAGCTAACAGCAATAAATAGAATTATAGATGATAACTTTTTCATTGATGATTAATATTGATTTAAAAAGTTTTGTGATAATTTTTATATATAGAAACGTTTAGGAAGTGCGTTTAGTTTAGTATTATTAAAAGTAACTTAAAACTTTGATTAAAATTATAAACAGAGATCGTGATAAGATGATGAAATAGCATTAATTATTGCGAGAGAAATATGATATAATTATCTATATTTAGACAATGAGCCAGCACAATGCCACCACCTTAAAACAGGCAATAAATAAACTGATTGATACCTACAAGCTTCGGGGAAAGTTGAATGAAGCTAAACTCAATACTAATTGGGAGAAATTATTTGGTAAAACGATTGCTAAGTACACTCAAAGCATATATTTAAAAGATAAAAAGCTGTATGTAAAAATTACTTCATCTCCTTTAAAACAAGAATTGCTTTATAATAAGCCTAAGATGATCAATTTATTAAATGAAGATCTAGGTGAAAATGTAGTTACAGATATAGTAATTTTGTGATTATCTGACAAACTTATATCCTACTCCTCTGACTGATAAAAAGTGTTTTGGTTGCTTTGGATTTAATTCGAAATATTTTCTCAAGTTTACTACAAAGTTATCAATAGTCCTGGTAGAAGGATATACATCATAACCCCAGGCTACTTCCATTATTTGCTGCCGGGAAATGACTTCGTTGGGCTTGCCGGTAAATAATTTCAGCAGTTTCACTTCTTTATCAGTTAATTTGATAGCTTTACCTTTAAAATTTACTCCCATATATGTTTCAAAATCAATTTCATTTTGTCCAAAAGTAACAGTTTCAGAATATGGTACATCCCGTTTAGCATTTCGCTTTAGCAACTTACCGACTCTTAATAACAATTCTTCTAAGTTAAATGGCTTCACTAAATAATCATCGCCGCCTATTTTGAGCCCTTTCACTCTATCTACGCTACTATCTTTAGCGGTAAGGAAAAGAATAGGAACTTTATCATCTATTATCCTAATGCGCTCACAAACTTCAAAACCATCCATCTCAGGCAGCATAATATCTAAAACAATTAAATCAAAACGCTGGTTTTCAAATAATTTCAATGCTTCACGGCCATTATCTGCTATAACCACCTCAAGCTGTTCTAAATTTAAATTAAGCTTGATCAATTTCTGCAAACTTTCTTCATCTTCAACTAATAAAACCCGCATGATCAATTATTTAAGAAAGTTAATTTAAAAGTAGTTCCTTGAGGAGTATTATCTAAAACTTCAATCTTTCCGTGATGAGCTTCCATTAATTCTCGCACAATATATAACCCAAGGCCCGTGCCTTTTTGTTTCCTGACCTCCTCATTTCCTATTCTATAGAATTTTTCAAAAACTTGCTTTTTTTCTGCATCCTCTATACCAATCCCTAAGTCAGAAATTTGCAAAATAATGTTTCTATTTTTTTTAAACACGCTGATGGTAATCAGGCTATCTGCTTTTGAATATTTAATTGCATTGTCTAGCAAGTTGCCAATAATAGAGTCTAATGAAGTTCTATCAAATAGTACCGAGGTAACATTTGAGGTATTAAAGATAATTTTCCTGTTAGTGAGTTGTTCGAAATAGCTGATTTTATTTTCAATCGTTTTAGCTATATCAATAGGTTGTTTATCGAAGGTATAATTGTGGTTTTCCAATTTAGCGCTCAATAAAATATTATCAACTAATTTATTTAATCGTTCTACATCGTTAGCTGCGTTTGCATGCAATTCTTTTATCTGGCCGCTGGATAAACTTCTACCTACAATAGTTTGCAAAGCTAATTTTAAGGCTGCTATAGGCGTTTTCAGTTCATGCGTGACAGAAAGCAAAAAGTTTTTTTGTTGCGACTTTAACTTCATTTCTTTTACGATAGTCCGGTACACTACGACCATCCCAATAATTATAAACAAAAGAAAAACAGTTCCTTCTCCTAAGATCATCCATACTTGCCTGTTATAATGATTAATAGCCTCTGTTGATGTTCCGGTTCTTACTTGCAGTTCATATAACTGACTGTTTTTTTCCAGCAATAAATAACCCCACCAGATAAATGACGTAATGATGTATATAGTCAACACAAAAAATAATATCAGTGTCGATTTATTTTTGGCCTTCATCTCTATGTATTATCGGAAAAGCAACAAAAAAGGTTGTTCCACTTCCCGGGGTGGTAACAAACCATACCTTCCCTTGAGCTTGCTCTACAATATTTCTTGCAATAGCTAAGCCAATACCCGTTCCTGAACTCTTAGTGGTAAAATTGGGGACAAAAACTTTTTCTTGCTCCGGCAAGTCAATACCAACGCCATTATCTTTCACACTGATTATCACCATTTCAGCTTCTTGATAAATCTTTAGTTTAATTTTACCATGCCTGGTGCTTGGAATTGCTTGAATGGCATTTTTAACAATATTAGTAAAAACTCTAAGTAATAAATCTTTATCAGCAAATATATAAAAAGGCTGTGCCGGAGCATCATATTTAAAATCGGCCTCTTCCGAATCTTTAAATAAAGCATAAATATGTTCTATGATATCATTAATTAAAACTTCTTGGTTTTTAGCTACGGGCATTTTAGCAAAAGAGGAAAATTCAGAAGCAATTTTTGATAAAGCATCAATTTGTTCTACTAATGTATCAGCCACTCGGCTAGTCATTTCAGCGAGATTTTCAGCACCTTCTTTTCCCGCCCTTTTCAAATGTTGAATATTCAACTTCATGGGAGTAAGCGGATTTTTTATCTCATGGGCAACTTGCTTTGCTATATCTCTCCACGCTCCTTCTCGTTCAGATGTTTTTAGTAATAAGGCACTTTTTTCTAATTCTAATAACATTTTATTGTATTCCTTTACCAAAATACCTATTTCATCTTCTGCAGCCCAAATTAAAGGCTCATTTTTACCACCTAATTTAGTTTCTTTCAGTTTACTCCCTATCACCGTTAAAGTTTTAGTTAAATAATTACTGAGTAACAAAATCAATACACTTCCTATAAGTATGAAAAGAGTATAAATATTAATGAATCCTTCTAAAAAAGAGGCAATTTCTTTTTGCAGGTCTTTTTCTTTAGCGAAATATGGCAAGTTTACATACGCAATAATATCGCCTTCTTCATTAGTAATGGCCGAAAAAGCAGAGATGTAATTTAAGCTGCCTAATTTTTCATCTAATACATACAAAAAGTTGGTACGTCGGTTTTGCTTTAATACATTAAATGCTAATGGATTCATATTTTCAGAAAGAATGTGTTTGTCGAAAATATCATATTGAGATGAGGCCCATAATTTGCCTGACGATTTATATAGATTTACGTCTATGGTATGAATATCCGCTAATTTTTTGATCTCGTTTTCTAAAACCTTATTCTCTTTTCCCTGAAATGATAACCCCTCGTTAGAAAGCAAATAATAAATTGACGTAATGACAGATTGTGCTTTTCTCTTTAACCGAGCCTGATGATATTCATTATACTCCCCAACAATATTTTTATAAGTAAAAATGATTATGCCAATTAATGATAAGATGATGAATAAGATCATGGTAATATTAATCTTATCTCGCAAAGATATTTTATTTAGTGCCTGGGGTAGAGCATTTTGTAAGTTAAAAGTTAAAAGAAGGCCTGCTAGAAATATTATTAAAATACTGATTAACATAAAACAAAAAATATACGAGGCCCATGCCATATTTTCCATCCATGAATTTTTGTTTCGATAAAACAAAATAGTTTTATCTCCTACTTTTATAGCTATAGCTTTTTCTATATGATGAGCTGATAACTCATCTAAGTTATCCAGTGATAGGAAATCTTTACTTCGATGAAATTTACCCTTATCATATATTACATAACTATATTCTGATAATTGATTTTTTTCAAAAAAAGAAGACTCTAACAGCAGTTCCGGATATAAATTTGTATTGGTGTAGCTTACCGTTTTAAATAATATATAGAGTAAATTTTTATCAGCATAATTAAAAGCTAACAAATAATTATGCTTATTCAGGCCGGTATTGACAGCATATATGTTCTGAGTTTGATTAGTTAGATTTTCTTCCTGCAGATAAGCTGAATAATCTATATTTGTGTCACCTGAAGCTTTATTAGAAACTTCGCAAATGGTACTAAATCTTATATCGAAAAAATCAAAGTAACTACCAACGTATTTACTTAAAATTTCCTCTTTAACAGCTTCCAGGCTACTGCTATCCATACAATTACCTATTTTATTAGCATTCAAATTTTCAGCGATCTCTGCATACATATTACTAAGTAGATATTCTGTTATAGGATTATTCTTTAAAGCAAGTTTGTGAGCTATAACTGATAATGTATTTTTTTCTTTTTTATCGCTGTGATAAACTATTAAGGAAGAATAAAATAAAGAAAAATAGGCAATGAACATTAAAGCATTTATTAAAGTAAATTGAGATTTTCGCCCGGTTAACCACAACAGCCCATAAATAAATATCGCGGTCCATATGGCAACAGCACATTTAATACCTAAAAAATCATTTATCCATATATATAATAACATATTAGTTAATACTACATACAGAAACCTGCCGCTCCTTAATCTTACCCAAGTTAGAGCAGCAATGATATGCCATGCAATAAAACCGAATGCCAATGTGGCTAAGCTCAAGCAAAATAATGCTGCTATACTATATTTCTCAAATACGAATAATTTATTTAATACAAGTAAATTATTTGCATCTATTATCAAACTTTGTGTAAGTACTACAAGAAAGTGAGCTAAAGTAAAAATACCTCCAACTGCCACTACTATCCATAATATTCTATATGACTGATTTAGAACAGGAGGCCTAAGTGGTATAAGAAAAAATATATATGCATTATATAATATTAAAGCTAAAATGATGAAAAGATGGCCTAAAGAAGGGCTAAAAGATGATGCATAATTAAATGCTTGCCATAACTCAAAATGAGTAAATTCTGTTAATAAACTATTTAATAGGCTGACTTTTATTATAATGATTGAAATAACAATAGATATTAATAATCGAAAACCGGGTAGTAAGCTTTTGCTCCATAAATTGAATCCTATTAATAAACATAAAAGGCCAATAAAAAAACAGGATAAAAATAAAGCATTGCTAAATTTAGCAGGATCATACGTATAATAGCCTAATGTTTCATTATAAGTGCCAATGATGGGGACAGACATTTTTTGATTGGTTTTTCTCTCAATGTTTAACCCATTAGAAATTTTAAATTGATTGTTATAATAAGTTCCTAAATATTTATTCTTTACTGCATAATTAATTACAATTGGAATATATGCGTATATATCAACACGAACATTGTTTAATATGAATTGGTTATGGATACTATCATATACATTTAGCGAAATTTGATCATTGGTTTTATTAAACGAGAGGGAGTTATTCCAAAACTTTAAGGTGTCATCATGATATATTAATATAGATAGCTCATTATTATTTAAAATTTTAGTTCGCCCGTTTAAATTTCCTGATGTAACATCTTTTATAAAAACAGTATCATGTATAACATTAAAAGCTTCCTTTCTAAGGCTTTGGTGTATTTCATTATTCTGCTCTACTGTTTGATAAAATTGATATTTTTTCCATTGCTCAGACTTGAAGATGGCTGATGCTAAAAGAAATAAAATAGCTCCTAAACAAAAAAAAATGTACAGGCGAAAATTTTTATTATAAAGCATGACTTTGTATATTGATTAGCCGGCTGTAAAGCAACTTTTGCATATATTTGTAAATATAAACCGATTCGCTTCTAAAAATAAATTATTAAGAAGACATTTATGCTTTATCACTACTCCCGGTTAAATGAGATTTAATATAACGCTATACAATGAATGAAAAGCTACTAAGAGCCTTAATGGAATTATTTGCTATCGCGGCAAATATTGAGGTTCTTACGAAAGAAGGAAGAGACATTGTAAAAGCATTTTTACGAGAGCAAGTAACCTTAGATGCCGTTGATGAGTATTTAGAACTTTTTGATCATTACGTAGATAAACACGGGTCTTTCAGCAAAAGCACTGAAAAAGCTAGGGAAAAGGCTAAAGGTAGGCTTGGGCTACCGGTACGCGATTCTACCAAAGCACTAGTTATTAGTGAACAAATAAATACAGAGCTCACTCAAAAACAAAAAGTCATTGTACTCATTAGAGTATTGGAGTTTATGATTACTGACGGCAGCATCTCTCCTATTCAAGACGATTTTATAACGACTGTTGCTTTGGCTTTTAATATTGATGAAGCTGAATTCAGTATTCTTAAAACATATATTAAAAGTGATAAAGTTGATCGGTTAACAGAATCTAATGCCCTGATCATAAATAGTAAAAAAGATATAGAAGGAGAAGCTAAACATATTACAGCAGAACATCTGGAAGGGGAACTATATTTCTTAAGAATTCCTAGCGTAGATACTTATTTAGTAAAATATTATGGTACTGAAGAGCTTTATTTGAATGGAATACTCATCAGGCCCGGGTTGGTTTATTTATTCGCACATGGCAGCTCTATCAGAAGTGCCAGAATTCATCCTATTTACTATAGTGATGTAGTAAGCCAATTTTTACTCGAACTGACAGAATCCTCTATCAGCTTTGTCGCAAAAGATGTTAAATTTCGCTTTCCTAATGGTAAAATCGGACTGCGAAATATAAATATAGCTGAAGAGTCGGGGAAGCTGCTAGGCTTTATGGGAGCCAGTGGAGCAGGCAAAACTACGTTAATGAATGTTTTGAGCGGACTCGAAACACCGGTTGAAGGGGTGGTCACTATTAATGGTATTAATATTCATCAAAATAAACAACACATTAAAGGAGTGATAGGGTATGTGGCTCAAGATGACCTATTAATTGAAGAATTAACTGTTTATCAAAACCTTTACTATAATGCTAAGCTATGTTTTGGAAATGCCAGTGAAGAAGAGATAGATAAGTTGGTAATGAAAACACTGGCCAATCTCGGCTTAGCGGAAACAAGAGATATTATTGTGGGTTCTCCTTTGAATAAAAAGATCAGTGGAGGACAAAGAAAGCGATTAAATATTGGATTAGAATTAATCAGAGAACCTTCGGTAATGTTTGTAGATGAGCCCACTTCGGGATTATCTTCCAGAGATTCAGAAAACATTATGGATTTATTGAAAGAGCTTTCTTTAAAAGGAAAACTTATTTTTGTAGTGATCCATCAGCCTTCATCAGATATCTTTAAAATGTTTGATAAGCTATATATTCTTGACACAGGCGGTTATCCTGCATATTATGGTAATCCTTCAGAAGCAGTTATTTATTTTAAACAAGTGATCAATCATGTCAATGCTGATAAAGCAGAGTGCCATGAATGTGGAAATATTAATCCGGAACAGATCTTCAATATCTTAGAATCAAAAGTTATTAATGAGTATGGTAATTTTACAGAAAAAAGGAAGATCTCTCCTACTCAATGGTATCAGTTTTACAATGAAAATGTAGTCATTCCTAAAATTACAGAAACTACTGATAAACCTAAGAAAACCCTAGTATTACCAAATAAATTTAAACAGCTCAGAGTTTTTGTTACTCGCGATGTATTGTCTAAGCTAAGCAATACCCAATATATGGTAATAAATTTTTTAGAGGCACCTCTACTGGCCTTTATACTAGCTTATTTGGTAAGATATTTTGCTATTGATGAAAGCATTGATTTATACAGTTATGTTTTTAGCAAGAATGAAAACATAACAGTATATATATTTATGAGTGTAATTGTTGCTCTTTTTATGGGACTGACTGTTAGTGCAGAAGAAATTATCAAAGATCAGAAAATAAGAAAGAGAGAAAGTTTTCTTAACCTCAGCAAACAAAGTTACCTACTTTCTAAAGTAATCATTTTATTAACAGTTTCGGCGGTTCAAATGTTTACCTATGTTTTAATAGGTAATCA
This sequence comes from Chitinophagales bacterium, assembly GCA_965213575.1. Lineage (GTDB taxonomy): Bacteria > Bacteroidota > Bacteroidia > Chitinophagales > JAUHXS01 > JAUHXS01. The sequence goes on from CBDBZN010000018.1 coordinate 40,497, forward strand.
TATATTGGAGATTCAAGATATGAATTTTTATTATTGGGCCGCATTATTTTCTACTGCGTTCTTCGCTAATATGTTAGGCCTTAATATTTCAGCTTCCTTCAATTCCGCAGTGACTATTTATATATTGATCCCTATTTTATTGATCCCCCAATTATTATTAAGTGGTGCTGTTGTAAAATTTGATAAATTAAACCCTTTTCTTTCTTCAGAAAAGCATGTTCCTCTTACAGGAGACTTAATGGCATCTAAGTGGGTATTTGAAGCTTTAATCGTAAATCAATTTAAAAATAATAAATACGAAAAGCCGCTTTATAAATATGAAGAAATAATGAGTATCGCAGAATATAAAAAGAATTATTTAATACCTAAACTTATAGCTAAAAATGATTTTACAGATAGTTATTATAATAGTGAAAATGACTCTATACAGTCTCTTGTAAAAAAAGATTTAAGAATTTTAACTAAGTATATTCAATATGAATTAGCTGCACAAAATATTTTCGATTTTGGCCATATTGATGAATTAACTATAGATAAGTACAATAATGAGATAGCAAGTAAAACGAAAGATTTCTTGAAATCTATGAAAAAGTACTACATTAAAACTTATAATTTTACGAGTGAAAAAAAAGATGAATATATATCTAATTTACAAAAGACATCCGAAACAAAGGAGCAATTTCTTGAGCTAAAAAATCAATATAACAATGATAATTTAGCAACGCTCGTTAAAAATAACAATGCAGAAAATAGAATTATCGAAAAAGATGAGATGCTAATCCAAAAAATTGACCCTATCTTTTTAGATCCATATGAATATAAAGGCCCACTAGATTTTAGGGCGCATATGTTTGCCCCCCGTAAACATTTTGCAGGAAAATTATTTGATACTTTTTGGTTTAATATTACTGTGTTATGGACAATGTCTCTCCTACTATATATTATTCTTTCTTTTGATGGATTAAGAAGATTTTTAGGCTTGTTCGGTATCTTATTTGGAAGAGTAAAAGAAGTTTTAAAAAAGAAAAGATAGTTTGGATTAAGAATATCTATAAATTCTCTTACTTTAAAAGACCTATTCTGTACTAGTTCATCGAGGTTTTGCAAAACTCAAATGGCAACATTTCTAAAACTTATTGTAACTTTGATATATGTCAGAAAACACATGTGTTATATCTCTTAAAAATGCTACTATATATCAAAAACATACGCTAGTATTGAAAGATGTAAATATTCAAATTCATCAAGGTGAGTTTGTGTATTTAATAGGTAAAACCGGGAGTGGGAAAAGTAGTTTGCTGAAAATATTGTATGGCGACTTACCTCTCAACGAAGGTGAAGGACAGATTGTTGACTTTGATATATCTCAACTAAAAGTAAAAACCGTTCCTAAGCTCCGAAGAAATTTAGGTATTGTTTTTCAAGATTTTCAACTACTTACTGATCGTTCTGTTAAAAACAATCTTTTATTTGTTTTAAAAGCTACAGGATGGAAAAACCTCACAGAAATGGAAGAAAGAATTGATGAGGTATTACATAAAGTCGGCTTACAGACCAAAGGCTTTAAAATGCCTCATGAACTTTCGGGAGGAGAACAACAACGCATCGTGATTGCAAGAGCCTTACTTAATCATCCTAAAGTGATCTTAGCTGATGAACCTACCGGAAATCTAGATCCGGAAACATCTGATGAGATATTAAAACTATTAAGGCAAATATGCTTAGAATCTAGAACAGCTATTTTAATGGCCACACATAATTATACTATTCTGGAAAAATATCCTAACCGAATATTAAAATGTGAAAACGGCAAGGTCTTAGATATTCCTTCTAATGAGCTAATAGCTGAGCGATTAATGTTTTAGCATTCTTAGTATTTGAAAAATTATCAAGTAATATTTTTTTTCTAGCGTTAATAATATTTTCATCTAACGGTTTATCCCAAAGTTCATAAATTGTATCTATAAAATTTTGAGGAGTTTCTTTAATATGACTGCATGATTCTAATCCTGTATTTGCAATCATATGTTTGTTTACAAGACAATGCCTACCATTAAATAATACGTTGAGCAATTTCAACTTAATACCGGTAGCTGCGCCGGGTACAGTAAGTAAATTTATGTGCGCAGCTTTAATTAATGTTTGAAGCTCCTCGTGAGATAAATTTTCTTTTAAAATTATGTGTTCATATTTCGAGCACAACAGCCTTAAGCGGTCAGAAGGATTTAATCCCGCTATGATACAAGGCAGCTTGATTTTAGCAAATACTTCTTTAACCAAACAAAAAGCAGCCGATTCATTCTCTTTTACACTTAAATTTCCATGGTATAATACATATTTACCTATTCCTATAGGAGATATAACTTTATCACTTTCATGAAAAGCCGGTATATAAACTGCTTTATTAAAATTTTCTCGAGGTATTCATAATCCGCCGGCGAAATGGCCAAAACACCTGAGACATATTTCAATATATGCTCATACCTTTTTAATTTATATGATTCTAAATAGAAATAGATTTTTTTGAAAGGATTGACACTAATATTAGCTAAGTTTTTATAGTATTTCCATTCAATATTATGCATCCTAACTAGTTTTACCCTGTCTGTTAGTTTATAATGAGGTAATAGAAAAGTAGCATGCAGGCCTTCCATTAAAATCGGAGCATCATCAACTAATAAGTTATCTAAAAGCCTTTCCTCAGATCTAGAATTAACGATGTAAGGCAAACCGCTCAATTGTTTTAAAAAGTTAGTATCTCTTTTATAATAATATACTTTATCACACAACCCTTCTAGCTCTTCAGCTTTGCTTCGCCCGTTTTGAAAACAATGCAATGTTATCCCTACCCCTAATTCAGATAGTATTTTGATCTTATAAAATACATCAATCACTCCTCCATAATTTGCTGGAAGAGGCACATCGAAGGAAATAATATGTATTTTGATATTAGTCAAATTATAACATTGATAAAGCTAATTGTTTATATAAGTTAACTAATTTATCTGACTCTTTTGACCAATTGAGCTCATTTTTTACCAGCTTAGTGTTGGTTTTAAATAAACTGTATTGATAACTATCAGTTAATAATTTATTAATATTTCTTATGAGTTCTTTAATATTTTTGGGATCATTGATTAGGACTGCTACCGGATACTGCTGATTTACTGCTACAAATTCAGGAAAGGCCGGTGATAAAGAAGGAAGTTCAGCCTGCATATAATCAAAAAATTTATTATTTAAAGAATTGTAATAACTCTTACCTAAGTTTTCCAAAAGATTAATTCCCAACCATGCATTAGATGCATATTGATGTAATTCATCATCATTCACCCATCCTAAAAATTCAATTTTATCAGCTAAACCTTTAGTTTTTACTAGTGCTCTTAATTCTAAAGACAAGTCTCCTTCTCCTGCAATTTTAAGCTTTAAAGGCAATTGTTTCATCGCTTCAATGATATATTCTAATCCCCTACCCTTATTTAATGCTCCCTGATAAAACAAATACTTTTCATCTGTGGCAATAGGGATAATTTCTTTAAATTCAGGAAGATTTTTAATTACTTCAAAGTGTTTTCTATATTTCTGATTAAAAATGTTTGCTAAGCCCTCGCTTACAGTATAAGCTGCATCTACTTTTAGGAATTAAATATTGTTCCAATTTTTCCCAAAATTTTTGAACTGCCGGCCTTGAAATAACTTCCGGAACTTGAGAAAAATATTCATGAGCATCGTAGACAAGGATTTTATGTCTAAGTTTTGCAGCAAAATAAGCAGCTCCCAATGTATCCATATCTATTGCACAGATGATGTCAATGTCTTTCAAAAACAGTAAATGAAAGAAAAGCCTAATGTTGTATTCTATATAAAATAACTTTCCTTTATCATAAAAACATCTTAGTCTTTTTTGCTTATAGGAAGTTACGGTAATTGGCAACGACTTTTTTCGAATTCGCCCGGCCAATTCAACCTTAAATCCGGATCCCGCAAGCGTTTTACATATTCTATGCATCCGCCTATCATGCACCAAATCATTGGTAACTGTAAATATGATAGTTTTCTTTTTGAGTTTTGACATTACGAAGCCTATGCAAAATAAAAAAACAAAAGTTGCTCTTTCTCAATGGCTTTTAAATTCATTATAAGATAGCTTTTAAGAGATCGAAACCTAAGGTAGATCATTCATTTTAACTTAATTTTAAAATTTTCATAAAAGCTTCTCGAATCTGACTTCTCTCCTCTTTCTGATCTTCTTCTGATATACATTCATTAAAATATGTTAAGCCTTCGTTCCGATTTTTATGTGTCATATGCAATAAAAAATCATCTAATGCATTATGATCATCATTGAAAAATTCCTTAGCAAATAAGAACCGGTCATTAATACCGAGGTTAAATGATGGCAATACTTTCCTTTCCGGTTTTACTACTACACTTTCAGTTGCTTCTTTTTCAATGATTATATTATTTGTGACAGGTAACTCTTCTGCAGATAGCTTTTTCATACTCTTCTTACTGATAGTACTTTCAATAGGTGCTGTATCATTTTCCACAACACGATCAGTGGGAACTTCTATAGAAATAGCATATACTTTTTTGTATAGCTTTTTTATATCGTCTAGTAATAAGTCTTTTTCTAATTGCGAAAGATCTTTATTTCTCAATCTTTCCTGTATAGCATTTAATAAAGCATTAATTTTGTGATTCATATGTATAAACATTTATTATTCCTCATCCACAAAGACAGAAATGTGTAATAATATTTTTAATTCTTTAATATTATAAATTATATAGAAATGATTACCTTTACATCACTAAAATATAAAACTATTTAACTAATAATCATATTATGAGAAAAATTTACACTTTATTTTTAGCTTGTACTACTGCATTTTCTTTTGCGCAAAGTACAGTTAATATAATTCCAACTCAATCTGACAAAATTGATGCAGGTAGCGAGTTAAAATTAAATATTAATGAGACTCCTCATATTAATACAGCAGCAAAGTCTATTTCTTCATACAAAACATCTGCTACTGATGAAACCTATTGGGTTAACTTAGTAACAGGAATAGGAAATGTATATGGCCCTACTAATCTTCGAATTCATAGGCTTTGGCCTGATTCACTAGGAAAATATCGATATGCAAATGCGGATGACGATACTATAATTACTCCTGCTGGACGAGCTGAATACCAAACAGCTCCTAATCCTGGTTGGGCATATTACTTTTTTAATGGATTTTACGGAATGGGACAAGTGTTTGATCCAAGTTCTGATATTTATAATTCTGCTTTAGATCCCGTTATTGATCCTGAAGAAACTGTTGGGTTTAGTAATCAGAATGAGTTCACTATTGATTCCGTTAGTACTGCTTACTTTTACAATCGATCAGTAGATAGCACTCAAGGAGCATTTGCAACTGGAACTATTATGATTGCTAATAATAATTCGATATCTGGAGATACTATCTCTATTAATGATGTTGACTTTATAGAAGGAGTTAATTTTAATTCAGGCCCTACTGCTCTTGCTACAGCTGATTCTTTAAATATGGCGATTAATGATACATCTGCACTGGCAGCTATAGTAACTTCTTCTGTTTCTGATTCTACAGTAACAATTACAGCCAACACAATGGGTAGCTCAGGAAATGGGATTACATTAAGCTATGGAGATGCTGGTAGCGCGCCTGCAGCTGTTACATTATCCGGCTCTACGCTTTCAGGAGGTCAAAATTCAGAATTGATTGTAGATACACTTAGAGTATATATACTTTCTCCAAATGTAGTTGGGTCTGCATCGAATGGCATTGAGGAAATTAATGCTCCTTTCATTGATTATAATAATAATACGGGTGTTGTTGCGCCAAGTGGAATATATCATACAGAGGATATTCTTTTGACTTATACAGATACCACTAAAAGCACATATAATGAAGGGACTGCATTTAGTGATGTGAAAGAATTCGCAATTGGGTTTCCTGCCATAACATTAACATCAAACGCTGTATCAGCAGTAGGAGTTTTCTTTGAATTTTTGCCGGGCAATTCCTATGAAAATGGAGATATAATATATGATTTAGGAAAAACTCCTCCATCTACAGAAAATGGCAACTCTTTTCATCTAGTAGCTTTTAATGAAATTGCTGGAGGAAGAGTCTTGGGAGATCATGATGATTATATTACTCTTAATTCCAGTATATTTACATCTCTCCCTAACGTATCTGCTACTAATAATCAAGACTATATGACGGCAGGAACTTTTTTTCCAACTAGTCAAAATCCTATTCATCAACTTTTAACTGCCTGGAGAGTATGTCCAGTTGGAGCTTTATATTCTTATGAAGTAGAGCCTGTAGGTGCAGTAAACTGTAGAACAGTTGAGTTTGAAAATATCAGCAACTTTGATGCCACCAGTTTCCAATGGAATTTTGGTGATGGAAGTGCTACTTCTTCTGAAGAAAACCCTACTCATACTTATGAGACTGCCGGTGAATATGAAGTTACACTTACTGCAACAGGAAGCGGTAGAACTTTGAGCTTTACTACAGAAGTTGAAGTTGACTTTTGTACAGGCATCGAGGAAAATGACCTTCACGCTAACATATCTCTGTACCCTAACCCGGCACAAGATGTATTAAAAATTGAATACAATATTGAAAACACTCAAGATCTAGAAATATCTATTGTAGACCTTCAAGGAAAAGTTGTTTATAATAATTTAGTACAAAGAGTGAACACTTTTAATAATACTATTGATATTTCCGCTTTATCTAATGGAACTTATATGATTAAGTTTCAAAATGGTAACGGCGTTATCACTGAGCCAATTACAATTGCTAGATAATCTTTTAGTTATTTAAATAGTTTTAATCCCTGTTTGATAAATATCAAACAGGGATTTTTTTTTATATTATCCCATTAAATTTTTATTAGGATATATACATTATTAATTTAAGCCTTATCACGGTTTAAGCTCACTTTAATTTTAACACTATCACTATTGAATTTAACTAAGTTTAATTAAATTCTAGGTATGGCTAAACTGAAGATGTAATATAAAACAAAACGTAACTCATGCCTTCTTTTCACCCGAGATTGTGTTCTACTTCTTAACAGATACATTAATATTTGTAATATTTACGTGAGGAGTTTCAATCAAGAAGTACTCCCTTTTATTATGCCTATATTTTAAGTGATCTTCCCATATAAATTCAATAATATCAACTTTTTCACCCTCTGAAACTAAGTTAACTATAAAACTATGTCTGTTATTCAACTCTTTTTCAGAAACTAGCATCAAAATATTTTGGTCTCTGTAATACTTGGCACTAAGTGTATCATTTATTGTGAAACTATCAGTGGCTTTACTGGATAGCAACTTACGTACATTAACTGAATAGAATTTGTCTTTTTCTTTATAAAAAGCAACTGATGCATCCCAGTTTCGATTATCAGGTTGGAGGTTGATCTTATACTGATTTAGAACACGGTCTCCATAATTACTATGTTGATTATATGGTTTGAATTGTTCAAAATAGTTATAGGCTAGTAAGGAGATGCCTAATATATTTATTCCTAAAATAAGTTGAGGTTTGAATCTAAATATTTTAATAAATAACATATCGAGAATTTCCATCAAGGCTATAATTGTTAGTGGATAATATGGAAGTAATAGTCGATAAGTTGGGAAAGGCTTGCCTGAGATTTTAGCTACAATATATATGAGCAAAAATGAGATTAAAAATATTCGAGTTATTTTAAGGTGTTTAAATTGCTTGTAAAGTAACCATCCTATAGTCACTAATCCCCCCATCGCTAATAGAAATAAAGAGCTATGACTTGGCATCTTTAGAAATGAAGAAAAACTGTTTATATAAGAACCAAAAACCGATTGTAAAAAGGTAATGTTATATGCTCTATATAAAGGTTTCCCTTCACTAGACACTTGACTTAAAAAGAATAAACAGTATAGAAAAAAGACAACCCATATTACTAGGTGTATTTTATTTTTCTTGATAAACCCAGCAATGTTTAATTTTAAGTCGACAAACACAAACTCTATGCCTATGGCAATCACAACAGGAATCAACCCCATATATGAATAAGTTGCTAATAATATAGAGTATATAGTGAACACAATATGTTTTGGGATATGGTCTCTTCTCTTAATAATATAAAGAGTTATCAAAACAATACCAGCTCCAATACCATATCCTCTAGCTTGACTAAAAAAATCAGGTATTAAAAACCAGTAGAATACAAGAAGTCCAAATGCTATATATCTATTTTTAAACTCTCTTGTAATAGCTATGCTTACCATGAGGTAAATTACTAAGAATACGATATTAGGAAAACGAATAGCAAATTCTTGATAAGGGAAAAAATAAGCCGAATAGAATATTAAAATTGAATTTAAAGGATGGTTATTAGCAAGGTTCATTTTTAAGAACCTTCCAAACTCTTTTGCATATGCTCTATATGAGAATGCCTCATCATAAGACATATCAGAAAACAATGCCCATGATATAGTAATACCTAGTGGTAGGAGTGCTACTATAAACAGAGCAACATCACTCTTTCTTTTGAAAGGATATAAATTTGAAGATTTAATTTTTGAAATAAGTAAATTCAATATCTTCAAATATACATTTTATTATAAAAAGGGATGTTACAGCTTAATGATATATGCTAATGTGTAATATGGAGGTCTGTTTTCATGTGACTGACTGCTACCTCGATCGTTAATAGTTAGGCTGTGTGAATGGCTTCCTGTAAAATTTGTAGTTTGTGTTTGTACTCCACTATTTCTTTGATTAGCTCCACTCTGGACAATATAGCCACCAGGGTTTCCAGTAGTAAAATCTCCCTCATCATTTACTGTGTGCGAATGATTTCCAGCAGAGTTTGTGTTTCCAGTATGATTGTGAGAAGGCATTTCATTTATAGATAAAGTATGTCGCTTTTCTCCACCATTATCTCCAATTGAGTTATAATCTGGATCGTTAGGGTTATACCCTACAATAAACCTTCCTCTTAAATCTGGTGTGCCTGATGAACCATTACATAAAGCCCATCCAACAGGAATGGAGCTCACACTACCTGACCACATGATAATAGCACCAGTTGGAATACCTAAGCCTAGCCATTCAGAATTATTTCTTCCCTGAAGCTCACCTCCTGTCCATCTGATAGTTCCAGGCAGATTATTACTAGTATTGCCTACTCTTACAGCACCTGTGACATCTAATTTCTCTTGAGGGTTCTGATTTCCTATCCCTACATTACCATTTTGGCTATAGGCATTGAGTGTGATGATCGTTAGTAGTATCGTGAGGTGTTTCATGGTTTTGCTTTTAGTTTTTAATTATTTCGTTCTTCTTTGTTAGTTGCTGCAAGCTAGGAATAGCTCGGACCTCCCATCTCCCTTCAATGCGACTCATCAGAGATTGTGTTCGACATCAGCTATCCAAGAAATGTTTAAGTTCCACTGATTAACCTCTACACATTTAACAGAGTCACTAAATTGAGTTAAATTAACATTCCTATTAATAAACGCTTCTCCAGAATCGTTTTCATCATATTCCGTGATAATGACTTTAGGGGAGAATGTTTCAATAACATCAGCATCGTTAAAATACTCTCTCCATATAGTAATAGCATAGGCTTTATTTTCCCAATTAAATGTTGATGCCCAAGCTCCCATCATTGGTTGAGAATGAAAACTGTATTCATTAAAATATTGATTAATATGTCTAACATAATATGTTCTATTATTTAAATATGAATGATATTGCTTTGCATTAAAACAGATAATACATATCATTAAACCACCTAGTAGACTTCCATATATAACTCTTTTACCTTGTTTGAGTTGATAAAATCTATTTACAAAAATTTCAAGAAAATATAACATCAAATTAGCTATAATCAACATAGATGGAAAGAGAAGCCCTACTACGTATCTAGCAGGTAGCCACCATATAGCTATTTTATGTATTTCAAATAAAAACCAAATAAAGATAAGTTCAAAAGCTCTTTTGAAGTTCCTATTATCAGTAGAAAAGTAAATAATAAAACTCAGTCCTATTGATAGATAAATAGTATAAGTATAAAACTGTGTATATGCAGCTGCAAAGATATTATTGTAGTTTTCTACTATAATATTCCACATATCTGAGGTATGGGGAAATCTATTTGAAGTTTGATCAAGAATGACATAATTAAAAACACTCGTATAATTTCTATACCATAATAGGTAATACAATAAGCTCAACAGTCCAATGCCGAGCATATAAATAATAGCTGCCGATAGTGCTTGCTTAATTTCATCAAACTTTTTATCAGTATGAATAATTAGTATTTTGATAATTCTAAAAGCCATATAAAACAATGGCAATGGTACAATATATATGTATTGAATTTTAGTAAAATAGGATAGTGAAAATGTAAATGCAGTTAATAATAAATATTTGTTTTGTCTTTTGGAATCATACATGTATAAAGAAAAAATTCCTAATACGATACAGCATATAGGAATCATTTCAGGCATAGCTGTATGTATAAATTGAAAAATATGAGCTTGAAAACCACCAATAAATAGAAATAGAATTATCATCCCTTTCCAGTAGTTATTAAATAACAATATAATACACGTTAAGAAAAAAAATAGCAACACAGATATTCTACTGATTTCCATGCTAGTGCCAAATAATTTGTAGAATGGATAAAGAATTGCAGCAAAAGCAGGTGTCTTGATGAGATTATCGCTATCTGTCATTTTACAATGACCATGATTGATGTAGTTTCGTACTTGGCCAGTATTTAACCCTTCATCTGTATAGATTCCTCTGCTTAATGACAAATTATCTATGGGGTCAGCAGATAAGAAACTGATGTGAATAGTGCAATAAAGTATGACCAACAATAATCCAATTAGAAACAAATAATTCTGATTGATATTGATTAGCTGTTCTTTATTAGACTTCATTCAAGGTATATTAAAGACTCGATAATGACCATTACTGCTCTAAATTCTCAATTCTTAATGATTGTGGAAGAGTTGTATTAAGTTCTTTTATATCATTTACAATATATAATAGAGCTGATTCATTATAGCTTAAGACTCCGCTGGCGCCAGTTTGCAGCTGGTGCATTTCAGAAGTTTTGCTACAACGTGTGATCTATTCATTAAGATTTTCAATTTAAATTATTCCTTTACCTCCCGATTAATCTATAGCACTACTAAATTGCCACTTTTCCGGTTCACTTACAAATCCGGCTTCTACAGGATTAAAATATATAATATATTCAAGCTTTTGGTCAATAACCTTATTACTCCATCATTCAAATTGGCTTATTATGATTTTGCCAAAGCTGATAAGATGTAACATTACTCTTTTTTTTTGCTGCTTTTTCATCATTCAAAGCATCCACTCTTTTTTATTTTCTTGAATATTTTCTTCTATATCCACTTTTATAGCTCTTGAAGTATAAGTTTTGAAACTCTTTAACAAATTAGCTTGTTGTTGATTTTTATCTCTAAATCATATAAATATGGCTGGGCATAATACACCAAGCAAATAATTTTCATGCCTTTTAAATCATTTAAAGCACCAGCTGCAAGCTGGCGCCAGCGGATATAACTCCAATATATTCCTTTAATTAGAGATTGCGTTCTAATTTTTTAATTATCCAAATATCCTGAGCCAGTGAAGGTTGTCTATCCTTTAAAGTAATATGTTCTAATATCTGTACGTTTTTAAAAAGTTGCTTCATGAATTTAGAAGGATGAAAAGCCGAAAACGTTCTATGGCCTTCTTTTACATTTCCTCTTACAATCAATTTCCCATTGTTAAAATCATCTAATTCCTTATCAGTAAACTTGATTTTAAAATTGTTTCCTTGTGTGGTTAAAAACATAATACCATTGGGCTTAAGAATCCGATTAAGTTCGTTGTACCAATCATAATGTAGCTGCTCAGATAAATGTGTAAATATTGAGATGCCGTATATTAAATCAATGCTATTGTCAGCATAAGGTAATTTGGCTTCTAATGAATTTTGATTAAACTTAACATTCTCAATGTTCTCTGAACACCATTTAATAGATTTTTGGTTATAATCTGTACCATAAAATTTACAGCCGTTATTAACTAAATTAGGCAAATGCCTAATTATTCTGCCTGGCCCACATCCCCAGTCTAAAATATTTTTATTTTTTAAATTTATATGTTTTTCTAGATGATTTATCAACCACTTTGCAGTATCTCTCCCTCCTTCATAGTACTTTTTATAATTGAGTTGAAATGACTCATAAATCAAATAGTCTGGAGGAAGTATTACATTAAGATTTTTTGTTCTAAATTCTCTATTAACTTTTCTGTTTTGTACCTTCTGAATATGATATCTTACTAAATCAGTACCTTGAGTTAAACCCAATTTTCGTAGCATATTAGAAATTGCTCCTTTCTTCATAGAATATTTATTCACCGGCTAATTTATGCTTATTATTTGGAGGTTTCTAACTCAATTATTCTAGTTTCTAAATTTTTGATATAAGATTGTTGTTCTTTTATAGAGTTGATTAATATCGGTATTAACATATTATAATCTATGCCTTTTATATCTTCCATAGTGCGTACTACCTCAGGGATAATTATTTCTACTTCTTGAGCAATCAACCCAATATTTACTTCCGAAGTATTTCCAACTTCAGGTTTCCAATTATACGTAACTGGATTTAATAATAATATTTGAGATAATCCATATTCACATTTCTTAATATTCATCTTTAAATTTCTATCTGAACCTTGTACTAAAATACCCGCTAACCATGCATTTCCCGTACCTTGTATATTAAATAATTCAGTTGTATTATCACTTCTCCTTACCGCGAAAGATTTTGAACTAGCATTAATAATACCTCCCACAACTAAAAGCCCTCCTGAGTTTAATGCTGAAGTATTAGTATTCCTAATTCTAGCCGCATATTCAGTAAAGTTTGCCTCTACTTCAAATGGATAAAATGGATTTGATCTTCCGATTGCAACTCTATCTGTTGAAGCATCTACAAAAAACAGATTAGGGGAATTATCTCCTTCTATTCTAAAGTCGAAATTACCTCCTGCATCATTAAATGTTGCATTACCTCTTACATCAAGAGAAGCAAGAGGATTATTCGTCCCAATACCAACTCTATCATTATCATTTACAAAGAGTCCTGCATTAGAACTCGTGGTATTCATGCTAATTTGAAAATAATCTGTTCCTGCATCTACTGTTTTTAATGAAGTCCATATTTCATTACTACTACCAGTAAAGTTTCTTATTAGCACACCATATGTTCCATGATTTGGTCTAAGGTCAATGTATTGCCCAATTGTTTCAAAGCGAAAATTATTGGTGCTTGGAGTTAGTTTTAAGTAGTGACTTCCATCAACGCTCATTCTAAAATTCTTTCCAGACGCTAAATCTAATCCCTCGGTTGGACTCTCCGTTCCCAAACCAACTCTACCATCATCTCTCACAAATAGCATTGAACCTCCACTACTATTAGTTACATTCAATGCGGAGGTTGAAGAGCTGGCACCTTCTCCTGTTATCTCTAGCTTTGAATCAGGATCGGTATTACCTATCCCTACATTGCCACTTTGGCTATAGGCATTGATGGTGATCATCGTTAGTAGTATCGTGAGGTGTTTCATGGATTTTTGGTTTGACTATTAGTTTGATTCGTGGTTATAAAATATGAATAGCTCGGACCTCCCATCTTCCTTCACTGCCACTCATCAGAGATTGTGTTCTGTCTTTTATTGGATTTAAATAGCTAAAGGTTGAACCTCATTCTGATTTCACCATTATTAGCAATATAAAATTTATCACCAGCAGCTATAGTACCATCTGAATTGATTCTTATATCAATGGGGTTTTCATAAGTTGGGGAGGGGAGTAAAAAAGAAATAGTGTCTCCTGACTTTATATCATAAGTTTGTAAATCATTGGGTGCATAAAACTCAATCTCTAAAGAAAGGTCAACATTGCCAGTATTAATAAACAGCGGATTATCCAAAGGAACTCCCTGATAATGGTTGCCTTGTCCTTCTGATTCTTGTGAATAGTAAATACCATCTTCAAAGAGGTCTATATCAATATCATTATTCATCAATTTGATATCTGCCAATTTTACAAATGTTTCTAAATGAATGTCTACTGCTGTAATAATTTCCTTTCCATCACTATCTGTTGTTTTACCAGATATATTTATAATTCCTGTATTTTCTGCCATTGGCATTACTTCAGCTTCACCAGTTCCATTAAGTTGTCTACCATGTATTAATCCTATTTCCATAACTGATCCGACTGTTAAGCTATTTAGTTGAGGTATTGACTGAGGGAAACATTTGAAATCTTCTCGATTTGAAGTGATTTCTATATCTGTAATAGGAGTTTCTCCAACGTTTGAAAGAGTAAAGTAAAACTCTTTACTAGCTTTTAAATCGCCAAGATCAAAGTCAATTTGATCTAAGGTGTTACTAATTTTATTACTTGAGCCTGTATATTGTATTTCAAAAGCTCCAGACTTAGCAGATTGCATATTATCAACTTCATCCTTCTTATTACAAGCTATTAAGCTACATAAGGTAATTGCAAATATTATTAGCTTCTTCATAATTATTTTGATTTAAGTTCTAAAATTTCATCTTCTAATTCTTTAACCTTACCATTCAACTCTTGTACAGCGTTGATTAGAGCATAGAAAAGACCATCTTGATTATAAGTTAAGACTTCTGCTTTATAGATAGGTTTAACTTCAAACCCACTTTCTTGTATGGTATATACAGAAGCAGAATCTGAGCTACTTTCAATGGTATCTAAAGTAATAATAGTATCATATACAGTTTGAATATTTCCACTAAAGCTACTAAGGTCTTTTTCTTCAATATGTACAAATTTCTTCTCAACACAATATGGAGCAACTGTTTCTATATCTTGAGCTATCAAACCAATATACGTTTCATCTGTTGGCATACCACATAATCCATTATATTGATAATATTTAGGATTGATTTGGTTGATTATGTCCAGTCCATCTGTAAAATCTACTACATTAGCTTTTAATCTAGCATCACTGGCAGAATTTACCCATGAACCTCCTCCAGGTTTCGCTGCATTTCCTAAACCCAATTCTAGAGAATAATTATCAGTCACACTGCTTACTCTAAATGCGATTCGTCCATTTTCATTAATTACTAAATTTTTATTACCCGTAAAGCTATTAACAACTTCAAAAATAGCTTTAGGATTCCCGATACTGACTGGATTGCTGTATGTTACCTTAATGGTTGGTTCAGTAGTAGCTTGAGAAGATGCTTTTATTTCAAGCTTTGCTGTAGGGTCTAGTGTACCTATCCCAACATTTCCACTAGACCTAACAATCATTTTATCCTGATTATCAATCCTAAAATACAAATGTCTATTTAATGCAGCATTTAAAAAAGTAGAGCCTGTGGATTGCTGTAATAATGCATAGCTGCTAGGAGTACCTTTTAGGGAGTTATGTGTAAAAACCGAATATAAAGAACTTTGATTCCAATTGCCTAAATAAACATTTCCAATATGTGCACCCAGTCCTTGAGCTGAACCTAATACGTGAAGTTTTTCATCTGGTGAGGTTGTCCCAACTCCCACATTCCCATCGTCCCTCACAAATAGCATGGAACCTCTATTACTATTAGTAACATTCAATGAAGAAGTTGAAGAGCTGGTACCTTCTCCTGTTATCTCTAGCTTTGAATCAGGATCGGTATTACCTATCCCTACATTGCCACTTTGGCTATAGGCATTTAATGTGATGATCGATAGTAGTATCGTGAGGTGTTTCATGGGTGGGGTTTAATTGTTTTATTGTTTTCAGTTTGTTTCGTTTGCTCACAAGCACCGCTATCGCTAGTGCTTGCGAGAGATTGAGTTGGGTAGGAGTTTTTCCAATTTCTCAATGCTTGAATTTGAAGGAAAGGGAATGATGTCAATTTCGATGTTACGATCATTTATTTGGGTTAATATCACTGAAAAACTGGGTAATAGATTTATAGAATTTTCACCTTTGAAATTATTTACCATATTTGTTATTTCATTAAATGAGCAAGTGCCATATTCGTATAAAATATTTTCTCCAAAGTTCCAATCATATTTAAATAGCTTACAATCTCGTGTCTTTTCTTTTAAAACAAAATATGCAGTATAGTACCAAACTTCACCCTCTCCAAATTTTTCTATGATAATAATTTCATCTGATTTTATATTGTTTGTATGTGAATAATCAGTAAAACTATTCCAAAGGTTCTTCCGATTTGTTTGGATCAAGTTTTCTACCTCATGTAACCTTTGTAAATAAACGGTGTTAAATTTTGAAGAATCTTTTTTATTACTAAGAGCATCATATACCTTCGCAAGAGCCAAGGAATCAATAACATTTATCTTTACATCTGTAAGCTCAATATTTTGAATTGGTTCTACCGAGGAAATTTTACTAGTATGAGTTTTATCAAGTTGGCAATTACTTAGTAAAATAATTAACCCTAATAAGTATATTTTCATTTTAGTCAGTTTTTTTTGAGTTCTACATCTGCTTCAGTAGTTGTAACAGGAGCATCAGGAAAGAGAGTTGGAGAAATCCTAAGTGGCAAACCTTGTTCGAAGCGTAAGAAATTTTCTAGTTTTCTAGTTCGAACTTCATTAAATGATAACTTTTTAAATCTATCTTCACTCGTCAAGTCCACTCCAAAGATTAATCGCTCAGGATCAAAAAAGTTTGTGTTTTTAAGATTACTTTCGCCTAGATTATTAATATAGGAGTGTAACAATTCATGACCTAAACCTATTGATAAAGGACGATCTCTAGAACCCTTAACGTCAAATCCTCCTTTATTAGTTGGGCTAGTATTAAGTTTTATTACAGAACCAGTTCTCTTTCCCGTAGTTCCTTTAACATTTTTGTCTATATCTGGAGTGGTGGAGTTTCCGTCTGTTGTTGGAATAATTGATATCACGTTTTCACTTGTGGTCAATGATTCAATCAGTGCTGTACCAAAATCTTTATTATTACCACTTGGCTCCCCAGCTTTAACTACTGTCTTTTGCTCTGATAATTTAACATTAGCAATGTTATTATGTAGAAGAACTACAGTATTATCCTTTAGTAAAAGTAATTTTTCGCTGGTTAATTGTTGTAGGGCGTTAAATGTATTATTGACAAAGTCAGGATCACTAGAGGCTATTTTAATTATTTTTCCATATACATCTCTAAACCAAATTGGATTATCACCAGCAAAACCATAAGAAGTAAAATCATGATATTTATCCGTTAATGGATCTCTGTTTTTCCTCCTCCCTAATCTAGCATCATATCCATACCCTTCGAATACGTAGTCATTTTCTGTACCATTCCATTCTTTTATAACTTCATACCCGTTAAACCCATAAGAATATTTAATCTCATCCGCCTCACACAGCGCATTCTCCATCCTGGTGATCTGGTAATCATCAAAATATACTCGGTATTCTTGATCACTGGTATTGGATAGATATACCTCAATATACCCATCTTCTTTGATGCCTTTGGTGAGCATTAAGTGATCGTGTGTATCATCTAAGGTATCTCTCTTAGCTTTTCCTGAAGGCTTAGCCCCATCCATAGCATCTTCGCTTACTGCGATTTGAGCACTATCTATCAGCACACTGTCTTTGTTGTACAACCTATAATTCAAGTAAGCAGTGGGAGTACCTTCATAGCTATCTCCGCCTAATAGAGGAAGTGGAAGGTTTAATATAGGGGGTATTAATTTAGCAACTTGCATTCCGTATTCTCCAATAGGGGTTAAGTAAGTTAATGGAGCCAGTATAGCCATAATAGGCAGGCTCATCTCTTTACTTTTATCTTTTGATAGATTGGGTAAGAACTTAGCGTAGGCTTGCATGACTATGCTATCTCCTTGGAGCACGGGAACTGTCTTTCTCAGCCCTTGAGCAGCACTTCCATCTTTATCTAAGGCTAATAATTTTAACTTATCCAACGAATCGGTATGGTTCATATGACTCATAGCGGTGATATTGATGCTGTCATAGCTCTCATAGAACTGAGCTCTTTCTATTTCTTCTCTATCACCTTCCATCGTTGCTAAATAGCTTTCTATGGGGGTTTCGCAAGTAGGCATCAGCATACCGAATGGGTAGTAGTTTACGCACCAAAATTTGCTTTCTGATTTTTTCGCTACTTGCAGGTTTTTAGGTACTGGATTTTTTCCTACTACCTCTAAAGTTGGTTCGTGATTTTCTGATATGTCCAGTTTTTGACATCCCATTCTGTCACTAAAGTACTTTTATTTTTTCATTCTCCCTAATTTTTTCTTTCAGCTGAGTTTTCAGATGAAAGAAAAAAACTTGTCCGACTTTTGGTGTGATCATACGTTTTTTAGAGTGATGGAGCGTATTAATAGGGCTTTATTTCTTTTTATTTTTGCTTTAATCCTTTCTCTCTAACCTTACAATAAAAATTTCATTGGAATCCGTAGTCGCTGCCCTGAAAGCCTCGGCTACAGACTACGGACAGAGGTGTCAGCGGAGAGACTTACAGGCTCAATACTTCTTTAACAACTCTTCCGGATATTCTACATCTGGTATTGGTAACAAAAATTCCGACAATGGTCTTGTATTCCATTGCTTTTTAAACCACTCTTCTTTTCCTTTTATTTGATAATCGTAATAACCAGGGGCAATTTGAAAGTCATAATACCCTTCTACAAACTCTGCCTTCTTCCAAATTTTTTCTTCTGTCCAAAAACAAGTATCAACTAAAGAGCAGTTTGTTTTAAAATGAATGGCATCTTTGATTTCATCAAAATAATAATCCCTTAAGTTAAATTGTACTGTTTCATAGGTGGCATATCCATTAGAACGATTTTTATGAAAGGGATAAAGTTTCCATATTTCATTAGTATTTTCCCTAAATCCAATCCAATCATAACTCGCATAATACCATTGCTTTGTAGAATCCTCTAAGCTATTCTGATTCCATTCTGCTGCTGTTGGCATTTCTACAATGATAAAAGCAAATAATTTGAGAGAGTCAGGGCTATAGAAAATATCATCTACATAAATATTAACTTGATAACCTTTCTTACGATATTGATGGAGATAATGTAACTCATAATAATCTTTATTAATAAACTGATTGAATGTAAAAGCCAATAACATACTGTCCCTTCTTTTCTCTGCTTCTCCCATAACATCAGGAATGCTTTCTCGCATTTCCTGCAATTTTTGTTTCTGTCGCTCGTTTCTTCTGCAGGATGAAAATAACATTGAAAAGCAAACAATTATTAATACTAAGCCTGGATTATTCTCTTGAAAATCAATGGTAGTTTCTCGAGTATTAAGAAAAGTTTTAAGAGCTCTAGAATTACCCCTGTTAAGTGTTGGTATATCACCTGTTGTAAATTCTCCTATTCCATGTCCTGTTCCTTTAGCTACCTTAAGTTTTCTGCCTCCAGGAATGTTTGAACTACCTGTCCCACCTATTAAACGTCCAAGAATTCCATTTGCTACATTGTCTATATCGCCGCTCTTAAAATCAAGTTGTTTTACTTCTGTCGGCTTTGGCAAAGATGATCCCTGAAATGCTGCTAAATCTATTTGATATTCAAGTTGGAATTTTTCTATACCTTGACTTTCTGCATATTCGCTTAATGCTTGCACAAAACCCCTGGAGTAGGCTGTTCCCATACTATGAGTAACAATTTTAATAGTCTCTCCCTCGGAAAGATTATCAAATATTTCAGCTGCCTGAGCCTGTCCCATGGCTTTTCCTGCTTGTATTCGTTTTATAGAATTTACATTCGAATTCGCTGATAATTCAAATAAAGTTCCTCCCACAGCCCCTAAAATAGGGTTGCCGAAAAAAGAGCCTGCAATTCCACCTTCTATTAATCCTTCAAGAGCATTAAATGTTGTACTACCAATACCACCAGATGAACCGTCATAGTATCTAGCTGAATAATCCCCTATGACTTGTTGAACTTGTTTATCAAAACCGCCCCAATATGAAGGATTCCCTCCACTTCCTCCATTAAACCCATTGATAAAAATAACAACATTCCCATCAGGATCAGTAGCTTGAATTGGAGTATTAAACACATATGCATAAGGACTTTGATCGGGATACATTCTTGCCATATCATCAGAAGTTGGAGTTCTTCCTAAACGAGTGTCTAACCATCTTTCTCCTAAATCTACAACACCGCCAGTAGTGCTATAAACTTCATTCAAGTTTTCCTTACCATTAAACCCGAATGGATACCTCAACTCATCCGCCTCACACAGCGCATTCTCCATCCTGGTGATCTGGTAATCATCAAAATATACTCGGTATTCTTGATCACTGGTGTTGGATAGATATACCTCAATATACCCATCTTCTTTGATGCCTTTAGTGAGCATTAAGTGATCGTGTGTATCATCTAAGGTATCTCTCTTAGCTTTTCCTGAAGGCTTAGCCCCATCCATAGCCTCTTCGCTTACTGCTATTTGAGCACTATCTATCAGCACACTGTCTTTGTTGTACAACCTATAATTCAAGTAAGCAGTGGGAGTACCTTCATAGCTATCTCCGCCTAATAGAGGAAGTGGAAGGTTTAATATAGGGGGTATTAATTTAGCAACTTGCATTCCGTATTCTCCAATAGGGGTTAAGTAAGTTAATGGAGCCAGTATAGCCATAATAGGCAGGCTCATCTCTTTACTTTTATCTTTTGATAGATTGGGTAAGAACTTAGCGTAGGCTTGCATGACTATGCTATCTCCTTTGAGCACGGGAACTGTCTTTCTCAGCCCTTGAGCAGCACTTCCATCTTTATCTAAGGCTAATACTTTTAACTTATCCAACGAATCGGTATGGTTCATTTGACTCATAGCGGTGATGTTGATGCTGTCATAGCTCTCATAGAACTGAGCTCTTTCTATTTCTTCTCTATCATCTTCCATCGTTGCTAAATAGCTTTCTATGGGGGTCTCGCAAGTGGGCATCAGCATACCGAAGGGGTAGTAGTTTTGAGTAGAGACGATGTCGGGGGCGTAGGAGAGGTTTAAAATACATGCTTGTCCATCAGTTGTCCAAGTAGGATCATTATTCTCTACAGCACTAGATAATCCTAATGTCCCATCAAAACCATTAGGTGATAGATCTTGAACTACCTGACCACTTCCTTCTTCAAAATTCCAATATGCCAAAAGACCTATTTCTGCACCAGTTAGCTTAGTACTCATTGAATTTTGAATCTCTGTTTGCGAGCGTTCAATATTCCAAATTCTTACTTCATCTATGCCTCCTAGAAAAGGTACAAATCCGTTTGTATTGAAAGAACCAATAATAATATCTTCTGTACTTGTTAAATCGGTTGAAGAAATAGTAGACCCATCTATACTACCATCTATATATAGTGTAACATCAATACCTGACCTTACCAATGCAATATGATGCCAACTATTATCTTTAATATATGTAGCTCCAGTAATTACTGTTGACTCAGATATTTGGACACCAATTGTTGACGAGATGGGGTTTACGAAAATTTTATAACCCAAGTTTCCTCCATCAATATTATTAATAATTCCATAGGGGGTAGTGGTAGCTGAATCAGCTTTTATCCAAGCCTCTATTGTAAAGTTTCCAGTACCTAAGTTCTGATTTGGAGCATACGGAACTCTGACATAGTCATCATTCCCATCAAAACTTAAACTACTACAAATCTCTGTTTGACTAATTATCGCCAACTTCTTATCTGTTACCACTGCCAGCACATTCCCTAAATGGTTGGTGAGTTCGTAGCTTTTATCGCCTCGGGTGAGCTTTGATGAAGCTGCACGCTGCTTTTTAACCCCCACCCTACTACTTCCATAGATCATGTGCTCATTAACTTCATAAGTTCCTGCTGGTGCATCCCCTCTATAAGTCGCCAAAATATTTCCACTGGCATCTCTCACATAATTAGTGGTTATCCAAGTAAGTGGGTCAGTAGGGTCAGATTTAACGATTTTCCTTATTCGATTTCCGTTGCCGTCGTATTCAAAAGTTAAGTCAGGTTTGCTGCTACCCATTATTCGTTTTACTTCTTTTACTTTTCCATATACTGTCCAATCGATGGATTCTATATCTTCAGAAAAATCTGCTGTCAGATTTCCGACAGCATCATAGTCATAATTACCCGGATCTTGATTTTCGATATCCATCATCCAGTTACTGTTGATAATGGTATCCTCTACATAGTCTAGTTTATTTGTACCTGTAATATAGTGGTAACCCATTTGATCCATATCCAAATTAGTAGCCGTAGCATTCCGTTTTAATCGTAATATATTGCCATTGGCATCATATTGAAGATTAGTCTTATAACGATCGTCTTCGGTAGCACCCCATACATTATTTTCAAAATCAAAATCAGCATATGCTTTCATTTGTTTGATCCTGTTAAGCTGGTCGTATCGGTAAGCATGAAGTTGGGTGGTTTTTTCATCACCTCCGGAGCCACTCCCTGCCCCTCCTGTAAGGATAGGAGTAGCCAAAGATGTCACCATATGGCTGATATTTCCATTGTATAAGTTAGGTGCTGCAGTGCCTATATTGGGTAAGGCTGTAATAGATGTTAGAAATTGCTGATTACCGCTAATGGCAGTATAATCGTTATTGTGATATCCTAAACTAAACCCATACGCATCTTTAGCAATATAGCTATTCAGATTATTGGTACTGTCTGCATAGCCGTCTTGCCCGGGATCATATGGGGGATTAAGGGCATTACTATTAACATTTTTAACCCAGCCTTGTAACGTATAAGCATAATCATAAGCTTGTACCTTATCCTCACCGATTTCCACTCTTGCTAAAGGACCGTGTTGGTAATAAAAATATTTTGCATCTCTTTCCCAGCAAATACCATCTTTACTAGTCAGTACTTGTGTAATCCTGTTATCTGCATCATAGCAATATTGGTGATGAAAAGCATCAGGCATTCCCCCTTGGTAATAGATAAAATTGACATTACCTGAAACTAAGTCATATTCATAATCAATTTTTTTAAATTCTTCATTTATAGCGGTCAATGTAGGATTTTGTTGCACCAAAGTTTTAACATTTCCATGAATATCGTAACTATAGTGTGTTAAATATTCAGGATTATCATCGCCATCATTGTCGATTGATACACTACTAACTCGATTTCTTAAATTATTTTGTGAGATAAAGAGCGTAGAAGGTTGGCTATAAGTTGTCTTAGTGACTTCTGTTTGGGTGCCTGATGGCAAAAAGTTAGCGATAAACTCATCTTGATAAGGTATTTGGCTGCCACCTGTTATTAAAGAGGCAGGATCAGTAGATGTTTCTATTTCACCCACTTCAATAATCCTTCCTAAATTATCATATTGTGTGTAAGAATATTGCGGGTCCGGCTCATGCAATGCCTGCTTTGCATTTTGGGAAATAATTAATCTTCCCAGTTCATCATAATAAAAAACTGTAGTGCCACCATCGGGAGTATTTTGCTCGATCAGTTGGTTTAGTGAGTTATATTGATAATTAGTTTTAAAGGTATGTCCGGGATCGACAGGATTATTATTTACCGGATCTAAACGGTAATTGTTGATTTGATTAAGCGTGTTAACATCAGTAATTCTATTAACGCCGGCCGGCGGAACCGTTTGTATTAAGTTTCCTGCTTGATCGTATGAATAGAGCGTGTAATGAAATTCCTTCTCGCTATAATTTACTGTGTAAATTTCTTCTGTATTGCTACAGTTTTTTCGATACAAAGCTTGGAAATCGGCTAATACACTATCCGCATAATATTGATACGCTTGCTCCGCATCATAACGCGCTTGTTCTAATAGCGTTTCTTTACAAGCTAGTGCTGCATTAATGTTTAATGCCGGAGTCGTACGAGGTGTGTCACAAAGTGGGTTTTTGATGCATTCTACAACAGAACTGGCCGTTTTAACCAGTTTTATATCATCCAATGCAAATCCGCTAGCATAATTAATATTACAGGTATTGGAGGAATTTTCTAAAGAATCCCCATTAAAGCATAATCCATACTCTAATTCTATTCGAATAGTTAAATTATTATTATCCGCTATCCATATTTTGCTATAATTTTGCCAACTGCCTATATCATTAGATGGTAGATAAATATTTAAAAATGATTGATTATTAAAATAAATATTTATAAATGGTTGAACGCAGGTGTTTGCGTAATAAGTTAACATACTCCTAATATTAAAATCATATTCACATCCATTTTCAACCACAATAGTTTTTTCAAAAACAGCAAAGTCATTTTGACTCGTATTTGTTGTATTATTAAAAGGTGGTACTATAGAAGCATGTGTTACATGAAAAAATGTAGAAGGGTCAGATCCTAAAAAAACTGTTTGCCCGTCAAATGTACAGGTATTAGTATTGTTAATAAATGAGTGTTGAAAACCATTAGTGCATAAATAATCGCAATCATCAACTAATGTAGAAGTAAAAGTATTAAATGGAGGATTATTTTCATCAGGTATATTATTGAAGTTTTCTTCATACACTGTTTGTGTGCCGGCAAAAAGCTGCTTCTCCACATTACAACCCTCGACTGCCACGTATTCTGCGCAGTCAAACCCAAAATTATAGCAACCGGCACTACCTTGCAATTCAATAATAGCCCCATCACTAGCATGTGCTTTAATAGTAAATGCGTTGGTTGTAGCTTGTTGCATAGATGAGGGCTGAATATCAAAAAAGTCGGTGATGTTATTAAAATTATAGTTAGGTGTGATAATTGTCATGTCAATCTCACACGACGTTTGTCCTGAATATTGTATTTCAGCATCTAATACATTCAGTGAAGTTGTTCCTGAATATGAGTAATTACCGGCTCCCGCAAATCGAAGATTATTTGTCATTATCTTATTATAGGGTTCTACAGCAAGGCCTTGCGTAACATTTAGGCTATTTCGATCTTTTAATAATAAATTAAGTAAATTTTGAAAATCATTGGCTACAGCTGCTTTTTCACAAACTTCTACATTTGGGCATCCGCCTACTTCAAAACAAGTGCTTGTACCAGAGGCTACTCCCTCAATAGTATCTCGTTGTCCATTAATAAGTTTGCTAAACTTACCTCTCAATATAAAATCAAAATTGCTTCCACTAACCTTATGTTTGATACTGACTATTTCAATTAATTGTGTCCAACTAGCGGTAGTTCCATTGCTATACATTAACGTAGAGGGATCTAAAGACATGTTAATTCTACATTTAAAGCTATTATTTTGATTATTTACAATATCAATAATTACATTATTTCCACTCAGAGATGCAACCTTCCACCGATAAAGAATAGTATTGGCCGGATTGGAGGTGGGCTGAGGAATACTTTCATATAAGTCTGTACTAAATTCTTCTAATTCGTTCACAATGAAATTCCTTATCATACCACGCTTTTCCTTGATCACTGCCTTCATAAAATATTCGAATTGAATGGCAATAGGGCATTTACCGCATTCTACAAATAACTGCTTTTGCACTTCTTTGCCCATACATTGTACTACATCTGCATCATTATCATACACGTCTACAGATCCGGGAAGGCCGTCATTAGCAGAAGGAAAGCGTTTGGCTTTATCTTTATAGAGGCTGTATTGATCTACATTACAAAATTGGCTTTCATTGTAAAATTCGCAAGAAGGGCAATCTTCTCCCATAAAATTGTATTTACAAGGATTAAACTCTTGGGAAGCTGTGCCGATACAGGCGTTATAACAACCGTTTACGATAGCATATTGCTGCTCTTCTTCTTCCATATATTTCCCTTTCAATTTGGCATAAAATCCATTGAAAATAGCCCACGCTTCATCATTCATAGTTGCTATGGTGATTGGATTGCTCGGCAAGCAATTAAGCATTTCATCAACCTTCTCTTTAAATTTATTGCACTTAGCAGACAAATAAGCCATCTCATAGATACTGAAATACCCTGACGTTCCATTGTTATTGTCGTAAAAATAATAGTCACGCATATCAGTAATCATCTCGCTTTTACGATCAGCTCCTTCTCCTCCGGGAGCAAAAAATGGGTCTACATTAGAAATGTTATCCGGGAGGTCGTTAGGAAAATCGCCTCCGGCATTTAAGTCTAATGGATTCCATAAATGTGCGTCACCGCTTCCTGATGGGTTCTCATCTTGGTTGAGTAGTGTCCAGTCATAATCATTGCTAGTTGTATTTAAATTACACCAAGTATAATAACAGTACTCCGGGTGGTATGTCACTAAAGATTTTGCCCAAGAGGTGTCGAATTTTTCTATGAATTCAGCTAAAGTGAGTTGATCCGGAGATACTAAATTACCTTCTGCGTTTAAAACCATGGCCAACTCACCATTTTTGTCCACGTATGGCGTACCGGGGTGTTGAAAATCATAATCCGGATTGGGAAATGAATTATTGATATTTAATAAGTTGATTTGCGAATCAGGTAAGACATAACTCTGTGTAGCTTGATCAAAATTAAAAGGTGCATACTGGCCACCCGGGCTCACATCTTTTAATAATGCTTTGTAGGCGGCCTCACAAGGATGGACTTGTTCATCACACAGCTTATCGCAATTTTTTTGTAACTCATTGTAGCCTTCCAAAGTAAGATATAGATAATTAGGATCGTAAGCAGAATGGCCGGGAGTCGCTTTGTTGATATTGTTGTGATCTGTATAGTTTCCCAGTTTTGTATTACAAGTGTTACAATCTTCTTCACAAGCTGTCAAGTCTACATATGATAATCTATCTTGATAAAAATCATAGAAACTTTTCGTACAATTCGATGTATCTTCTAAATAAGTATTGGCATAGAAATCGGCTGCATCTTCTTTTATATGCAGTATTTTTGTGATGCTGTAATTGCCGGTAGCTAATGAAAGTGTAAAAGGTATATTAGTAGACGGTAAAGGGGCATTACAGGTTAAATCAAAAGGATTAATGCTCCCAATCATTCTTGTTTGGTTGGTAGGATCTACTAATTCAGTACCGCATTCATCTTTAATACTCAGCGTCAAGCCATATACACATTCGGCGCAAACACTAGCGGGTAAACATTCCAACGTAAACTCTTGAGGGGTAACCTCGTATTCAAAATTATAATTACCTGCAGTAACAGCTAAAAACTCTCTAGACAATACAATATCATTGCCGTTTACTATATTTTCATTACCCGGATCGGTGGTATTTACACCATTTATTAAGTTGATATTTTTAGTAAGTGTTTGAATGGAAGGTAAATCATCCAAATCTTCTCTGGCTTCATCAGCCATAGCTGTGATAATAACTTTTCCTTGTTGATCAAGATAACTCACGCTTTTTTGTCCATTAGCATCCACTACTAAATTTTTCTTGTAATGAGCTACCCAGGCTGCATCACTACCTAATAAAGGATCCAACTCTTCTTGAGCCGGCTTGCCGTAATAATATTTTGTCTCGTGCTCACTATTTAATTGATAAGTTGCCCCTACTCCACCTTGCCGCCTGATCCTTCCGGTATTATCCGGTGTAAATTCGATATGTGTAAATGGATAACCTTCGGCATTTGGTAAGAGTGCTTGGTAATCATCCTGGTCCGGGTTGTTAGGAGAGTAATATAAAGCTGCTCCTGAGGTGTTATTCATCGGGCCTATTGCCGCTTCACAATCAGTTGAGCCTTCTACATCGAAGTTGTCTTTACTATAAGGCACGTTGCCGGAAGGTGATAAGTTGAAATTTTCATAATACTTAATATCATTTTCATTAGTCACATTCGGAACGGACAATGCTTGAACAGCCGCTCTACCTTGATGGTCATAAAAAGTTTCACCTATTATGGTTTGATCTTCAGTGTTTAGTTTGCTCACTACTTGTCGGTTACGCAAGCTACCGTCAAAATAACTGATGCTTTCTTTTCTCTTGCCTTCTTCAGCAAAATTGGCATTGTACTGCCAATTAAACTTTTGCTCATGGCCGGCAAAATCGACTTCGCCCATTGTTTCATCAAAGAAACTATACACGCCATTAGTTAAATCACTTACCTGCCCTTTGTCTACCGCTGACCATGCTCCATATATTAATTTGCCTGGATTATTAATATCTTTTCCTACTCCTCGTACTCTGTATAAAATGTATCCCCTTTCAAAGACTAAAGGAATAGTATATGATTGTTCTCCGGTGCTGATCCGGGTGCTGTTATATTTAAAGTCAAAAGGAATTGCATTAGCCGGCTTTGAAGTAAGTATTTGTCCTGTCAGTAAATCAACATTCCCTACATTATCTACCCAAAGCCATTCCAGGTCAAAATATTCAGCGCCATCTAAATAACTCCAAGCAAATTCTAGCTCTCCAATGCCGTTTTCACTGTAATCAATAGAAGTGGTAGGCGAAGCGGTAATAGTTGTTACTATTCCATTAGGATCGAAAGCATATATTCTTTCAATATGCATCTCTGACGCTAAGTAGGCATTAGGAAGCGGATTAATTACATTTATTACCTCAATAAATACGCTATGGCCTCCGGTAAAAATAAATATATCCATAGCATCTGATATACTATCCGCTGAGGGATTGTATAGTAATTCTAATGTTTGGGAAAGTGTAGTAGTACTAAAATTTTCGTCTTCGTAAGTTATTTCAAGTTCAATAATCATCGTATCGGCAGCTACTAGTTGATTGTAATTAGCGTCAATGCCTAACATGACTTTATTAATAACTGATAAATTATTGAACTCTGCCCTCCACTGAGGATCGTTTTGCTGCATATAAAAATATTGGTGATCAACTAATTCAAAGACGAGGTCATTATCAATTTCATTCGCATATATTTGAGTGCGCAGTGCTTCGGTACCTGCATAAGACTGCCCGATAAACATCAATAGTAAACCAATAAATTTATATGCTTTGAAATATTTTTCTATCATACTTTAATATCTGGTATTTATAAAATTTCGGAGTTCGTAATTTTTAAACCTCTCCGTAACAACCCAATTTTCATCCGGCTGCTTAATAACATAGTTGCTCATATTAAATAAGGCAGGATTTTGAACAGTATATACAATATTGCTGAAAATCATCTGCAAATGTGGCTTGCCGGATAATTGTGAGTCTTTTGTCAACTGCTGTGGAGTGCCGTAATATAAATCCAGCTTATTGATCAGGTGAGTTTTTGAATCATAATATATAGTCAGGCTATCATAAAATCCGTTTACAAATTTTACTGCTATAAATCCTTCATTATTTGATACTTGTTTGATATTGATCAAAATATTTTCTTTATATAATTCTACTATATCTAGAGATAATACATCCGTTGCTTGAATATCTGTCAATTCTCTTTTTGATAAAATGATATTTTTAGCAGATTGGTCAATGACACATATTTCATTAGCTGATTTTATGGTAATTATTTCCGCTTGTTGTTGAAAAAGCTTTATGCCATCTTTTATAATTTTACCTTTTGCCACATCTATCGTTTGATCCGTAGCAGGATTTGGATAAACTTTATATAGTACATCCATGGTGAGAACAGGATGCTCTATATAAGCACGGTTAATTTCTACTAATACTGGATGGTTAGCGTAGACTCCGGCTGTTAATAAGAGTACGATTAATAAACACTTAACTTTCATTTTATTTTTAGTTTGAGTTTTTAGCTAGTAGCACATAGTCGATAGCCCATGGTTTTTGATTTTCTGATACTACTTCTGTCATCTTACTTCTATTTCTCATTAAAAATTCATCACTCAACATTTAAAATTTTCCTAATCCATTTCCCGGCCTTACTATTAGATTTTTGTTTAAGTTTATTATTCAATTCGTCTTGTTTATTTTTTGCATTGTTGAGCTTTTCTTCTGCCTGTTGTTTTTTGGAGTTAATTTTGTGGGTATGCTTATCGGCTTCCTCTTTTATTTTACTTTTCCCTTCTCCAATGGCATCTTGTATGCCATCTTCAGAAAATTCAGGCAAATCGCTTTCGTTAATATCTTCTTCTTTGAGATCCTGTTCTTCTAATTTTTGTTTTTGCTGTTTTAAGGAACTAGATGGCGGTGAGGTAGATATGGAGTCCTCTTGATTTATATTAGCATTGGTTTTTTCCGTAGGTGATGATTTCGCCTTTGTTGGAGTTGTTTTTAAAGTAGTTTTAGGTGTATTCACATTTGTTTGAGAGGTTGACTCAGGTGATTGTAATCTTTGTAAAGTGCTTTCATCACCCATGTACGTATGATTTCTGCTTTCCTGAATAGTCATAATGCCTCTTTCCGTTTCTTTTTTTACACGGACTAATGCCCCTTCTAAGTCATATTCGTAAAACGTAGCATAGTTATTTTCATCTAGTTCAGCCATTAGCCTATTCGTCAGGGGATCATACACAAAAGATTTCATGTTCGCATCAACAGGATGCATACGGATATCATCAAAATAAACGTCAATACCACTACTGACGCCACTCAAATTTTTTAGCTTTACTTCTATATCTGTTGTGTTTAAAGGCACTGTAAACTCCCCTTCTATCCGCTGCCAAAACTCAATAATATCCCCCGATGGACTAAATGTGGCGCTTCCATTTGCTGCACCATCATTAGTATAGATTAACTCTACCTGAGGAGAAGTATAATGGGTTAAGTATTGGCTAGGATTAATCTCTCTCGCCCACGCCGATAGCAAATAGGGTTTTCCTACTTCCGGAGCGAAGTTTTCACCACAGTCGTCGCATTGAGTGGTATACCCACCACAAACTTCTTTGAAAACTATATCGTCAATACCAAAATCACATCCTATTCCTACCGAGTTATTTATGTAAAGACTTATTGGTACTGTTCCTTCAGTACTTTCTGAATTCCAAATACCTCTACGCTGCACCCAACCAGAAATATCATATTTTGAAATGATGGCATCAATATCTTCATTATTTATTCTTAGCTCACATGGACATGGAGGTTCATTGCCAAAACGATGGCCTCGAGTCCATAGTGAAAATTCATAAGTTGTATTCTGTTTTATATTAATATCCTGTACCCAAACATCACCCGAATCATTTGTGTATCCATCCATCATTAAAAAATTACCTACACCGGGATTTGTTCTTTCTTCAATAGAATCAAAATTGTTACAATGTTCATGAGAATTTTTTACAACACAATAAGATTGTGACTGACAAGAACACACATTAGGAATAGTACCCGTTCCGAAACCAACATTTCCTAATTCGAAATCTGCATTGATTACACTATTTTTACAAGGACATTCATCCTCAATATTTATATCTTCTTCAAAATATCTTGAGTTACATCCTGTTGATCCGGAATAACTAATTGTTAAAGAAACAGTATATGTCCCACCCGTATTGTAAACATGTGTAGGAAGTGCTTCAGTAGAGGTGTTACCGTCTCCAAAATCCCATAAATATGTTTCATCGATATAGGTTCCTACTGCAGCATTATAAAATGGTAATATAATATTTGAACAAGGCTCATTTAAAACTTCGATTGCATCTTGGAAACAACTCCCATCAATGTAGGCATAACCTGCATGAGCCCCAAGGCCGCAATCAAAAGTAGAAAATTCTATTGTAACAGTTTGTCCTATATAATTAGATAAATCTACAACGTTTGGAGACCAAGGCTTATAAACATATCTTGAAAAGTTTATGTCTATTGTTGTAAAGCCTTCTATTCCTTGTCCCGCTGATACATCAAATTCAGAGCATGGTATAATTTGATTATTTTGATCTAACATTTCTACTCTAAATCTCGGTTGTTGTGATTGGATATGTCCAGGGTCTTCCAATACAACAGCATAATAGTAAGTATAAGTACTATTTTCTTCGGTTACTAGAAAAGTTTGCATTATAGACTCAGCTTCTGCACCTGCAATTATATTTCCTAATCTTAAAGAATATGTACCTCCTGGAAGTACTCTGGGAAAATTTCCTATTGGATCTAAACCATCAGACATTATTACATGCCTTGTATTACCAAATCCACTTATAGTACAGCCAATAGGCACAGTGCATGGTGAATCACAACAATTTGTTCTACAAGAACTATGTGAGGTATTGCATCCTATAGTTCCTTCCCATCCAGTAAAATCACCTGTTTCAAAATCAACATTCGTACAAGGTTGAGTTCCTCCTGAATTTTCTAAAGTTGGATTTATTTGATATACTTTATTCCAAGTGCCTAATTTAGTTCCTATATATTTACTTTTCTCATATCTAATGATTCCTTCTATCTCATTAGCGTGTGTACCATTATTGTTTAAAATAGCTCTTAGAGAGTCTTCATTAAAACTATTTGCTATCTGGTTGTTATCTATAACTTGGCCAGTAACACAAAAGGATATAATTATATTTAAAATAAAAACATTAAATATTTTCATATTTGAATTGGAGTTTTGTGAAGTATAATATAGTTTTCCAATATTTTAATTTTCTCTAGGTAAAGGTTCCTCAGCACACTCCAACTTCTTCGTCACGCTATAGGCTTCTCCACCTTGGAGTTTAACACTGTTTCTGCCGGAATGTGTGATGTTATTTTCAAGGGTAGGAGTTGATTGCTCGAAAGAAAAATGCCTTTTATAACAAATAGGAGAATAGCCGTTATAACTTTGATATTGGTAATAATCCTCAAAATTATCAAAAGCAATGTCCGTTTTTTTAGCGTTAGACGATACTGCTGTGGGTAAGTTGTAATTATAGCCGTATAACGCACTCGAGTATCTGCCTAAAGCATCTTTGTTTTCTGTCTCCGCTCCGTAGCTGGAAAATTTTGTAACCTCGGAGGTAGATTGCCATCCGGCGTAGGTAGGTGTCCAAGGGGCTTCTGTATTTGCAGGGAGTGTCCAAAATGGACTAAAGGTAGTCATCAAACCATCATAGCGTGTTTCTATGGAAGCAGTCATTTGTTCCCGGTTCGTTAGATACAACCACGACTTTTTTGCCCGCCAATTACCTAATATACCTTGGGTATAAGGATTTACAACATCTCCTACCTGAAAGCCACAGTCGCAAACAGTATTCCATTCGTCATCAAACTCTACCGCACTGGCATTTAATATGCTGTCATTGTCAATATTTATCATACCGTTTTCATAAGGGCGACCTAAGGAGGTAATGCTTCCTATAGGCGTTGTTTGTTGATTACGCCTGCCTGAACGCACTATTTTAATAGAGGCATCGGTATAATTTACATAACTGCCAAATTCATCAATGATTTCCATCTCATTGCCAGTAATACTGTATACCCAAGCTTTAATGGCGCTCGAGTTGCCCGTAATTAATAACTCATCACCCGGCATGAAATATGGAGAAGGATTAGCACCGAAATTCCATATGCCTTCATCAATAGTTATATTGTTAAAACGGATGCCGCTATTTTTAGCTGCAGGCCCCATGCCATCATATGCCCAATGAGCGGGATAAGTGAGATTGTAAACCGGATCTTCAAAGTCATTTTGAGTTTGTGTTAACAATACCTCCCCTGTTTCTGCATCATACAATTTATTTTGAGTGGTTACCTTAGAGCCTAAATCAGTAGCTACTACTTTCCAATAACCCAAACCTATTGATGATTTTAGTAAAAGTCATCGACCTAAAACGCATGGTTTCAGAATAAGTAGTCGGGAAAATTGCCGGAATGGCTGCCGGAATGATTCCTAAAACAAATAAATCTCCATTAACACTAATTGTAGAGGAAAAAGCAACGGTAATCTGCTCACGAGCATCTGTAAAAGCTTCATAATCGATTCCTACATTTGTGTTAACGATCGTACCATCATCCATGATTACTTCAGCATTATTATCCAGCCGTTTATCATTATTGGCCATCATTTTATAATTGTATTTGACAGACGAGATGGGAGATTCAGGCTTATCTTCTTGGTATACTTGTTGGCTCTTAGGTTTACCATGCATATCATTCAGCTCTACCGAAAATCCTTGTGTAACAGTTTGATGATCTACAGAGGTAGTTTTAAATAATGCAAATAAGGGACGAGACTTAAATGGAGCGGGAGGAGCATCCGTATATCTAGTGACTACCGGAAAATCACGTGCTGTATAAAATTCGTGCTCAACATAACCCGTAGCAGACCGCTTAACATTTGCATATTGCAAATTCCTAACAGTAACTTTACTATAACCTACAACCGGAGCCGGAAAATATGACTCACTTACTGGTTCTTCTATATATGCTGCATCATCTTCAGCTAAGCGTTTTTCTACATTATAATTAATTGGCTGCCTAAGTGGGTTTTCATCTCCTCCAATAATAGGTTCATAAGCAGCTACTCCACTACTGATATCACCATAAACCGGATCATTAATTTTGTAATCGTATTCTTGGCCATAACTAGATGTAATGCCGTTATTATTCGTTTGTGCAGCCCAGTTATCAAATATCTCTACTTTCTTAACTCTTACGCCACCTCCAAGTTTTTTCATATTCGGATGGTTTAACCGGATCCAACTTCTACCTGCTACAAAATTTCTGGAAAAATTTTTATTGAATAGTTTTGTATTGAAACCGGTTACTAACTCTGTAACAGCTGTCAGCGATCCTACTAATGCTTTGATTAATTGTCCTGCACCTGTTTGGGTGAGTTCAGACTGATTATATGCCAGGCGAGGCAAATATTGCTTTGTAAATTGCCAACTTGCTTTTGAAATTGGATTGGCAGGAGTGTTGTTAGATGCTTGTACTTTTACCGATTTAATTTTAACACAACCATACGCCGTATTATCTGAGGCATTGATAGCATCTCCATCCAATTCCACATAGCCCGGCACATATTCGTAAAAGTCTTTATTACCTTTAGAACCCAGCTTCATAAGAAATTTAAAATATAAATTTTTAATTCCTCTAGTATAGATAGCCGGATCATCAGTTGAATTTGATTTTTTAAAGAAAAGGTAGTCAAAAACTTTATCCTGATCGGATAAAGCTTTATTAAATAATTGGGAGGAGCGATTACTATAAGCATTGGTATTACCGGCTCCTAAAATCTTAAACATTTGTGCAGCTCGTTTATCTTGCACAAAAGCATAATCATCAGCTTCATAATTGACTGCTATTCGGCCACCTGACGGTAAATCAATGGAAGACATGGCCCATGCTGATGCAAAATCATCCTGATATTGCCTGTTTTGTTCAGTATAGGGAAAATCTTGATTATTGGGAGGAAGTGATTCATTTTTAATAGTACAATTGCCATTTAAACAAATGTTGCTACAAAAGTCATCCTCACTATGTGTTGTTTCGTAATAAATATCATAATCAGCTGTTCCGGGGTTAGGTTTAAAGTATCCCCACCTATCGTACCCTTTAAGATTATACTTAGGATTTATATTATCATAATTAAATCTATAAGAATTAAGTTTTCCTTTATTAGATTTTCCGTAAGTAAAGTATATATTGGTGAGTGTAAGCTTTCCCGTACTGCCATTGGGAATGCCCGGGCATAATTGATAATTATACTCAAAATGTACAGTTTTTATAGGTGTAGGAGATGCATTTCGTAAGCCTTCTCGAGTAAATAACTCTATTTTATCAAGTTTTTCGAGATTCATCAAGCCACCGCCTCCATTTATACCACTCACTGATTGCCCGTCTTCCCTTGCGCTGGTACTAAATATGGCAATATAGTTTTTTGTTTCTATTGAGTGGAGATACCAAACATCTTTGCTGCCATACAAATAATTAGCTTTATCATCTTAATCATCAGATTTTAAGCCTTCATTATATGTAGCTTTGTTACTTTTAAAAGGAACTCTCCACCGATAATCAACTTTTCTCTTATAATTAAATTTAGTATAATTACCCCAGTCGCCCGGAGAAGGGCCGTCTATTAAGTCTGCATCCATATAATCAGGAGACAAGGTAGCTGTTAACAAATACGAATGGGCGTAAGCAGGGATTTCTACTTCATTAAAATAGTTATCAATTCCTTGAGTGTTTTGAATAGTATTATCACTACCTGAATTATACTGCACTAAACCTTCATCACAATCGTTACCGGCAGGATTATTTTCTATCGCAAAGGTGACTTCCTTTTGAATAGTATTATAAGCAGGAATGCCATAAATATATCGTTGCCCATCAGGGTTCACAACGGATATTTCTCCAATATGATGATCAATTGAGCCTGCAGAGGAGATCGTGCTGTCATCTACCGGTGATTGCCCTGTAAACTTTCCTAGGTTTTGGTCAATACTTGCACTACTATAGTCGTAAATCTCTTTTTCTAAACCAACTGTTTGTTTTTCTTTAATAGATAGATAAGAAAAATGTTGATTTCTGTTCTGTCTTTTCTTTCGATAGATTGGCGAAGTAACGACATTACGTGTTTGAGAGTTATCTGCATCACTAACTAATAGTTGCTTAATAGGATTATCAGCTGATCCTGTGAAAGTAGCAGGCCTAACCGGTATATTTTCACCAATGCTTGTGTAAAATGCAGGGTCAGCATCCACATTTTTTTCACCTGCTTGTTTGAAATATACATGTTCATATTCCGGCATAGAATTTTGAGCAGTTGTATTAAAGTCAATATAGCTTGCTTGCGTAAGTGGATTATATATTAAAGGATTATCATCTACCCATTTTCCTGATTCAGTAAATACATTAGTAAAGCTTTTTTCTGCACCTCCATGAGCTATAGCGCCTATACCTACTTCGATACCTAAGCTTTCGTTATTACTGATGTTGATATGCCTAGCATCAAATAATGCGCCTATATCTCCTCTAAATGGCCTAAATGACCCGCCAATTCCTTGGCCTGACACCGCATAGATATCGTGAGTGAAATTTGTAGTCGGTAATACCGGAACAAATTTGTTATATGGGAGATCGTTTGATCTATTAAAATCCATTAAAGCTCGTTCATCATTTTTGCCCTTTTCAGCATTCAAATATCCATAAGCAGCTAGTGATTCCACATTAGTTAATAACTCCTGTCGAGTGTAATAACCTGAAAGCGTAGCGGCAGGATGTAAAGCAATCGCTTCACTACCAATTGTCCCGCTTATAGTTAGGCCACTATTTTTCATTTGCATGTTAATGGTTGGAATATAAGTCGGTGTGGTAAAAGAATATACAGCCTTAGCATTTCCTAAATCAAATCTTTTATCAAAACCACCTTTAGAATTAACTTCGAATTCGCCAAGGCCTGCATTAAAAGATATTTCTTTTAATCCATCTCTAGAACTAAATGATGTGCCTATGGAAGCATCTAAGCCAATAGCATTATTATCGTTATAAGCAATGCGAGCTGATAGGCTTAAACTTGGATTCAGCCCAAATCCCGATTCAGAGCTGGAAGTAATACCAAGTCCTGCGTTTAATTGTCCAAGGCTATTTTTAGCAATAGCTATACTTGGGGTAATAGTAATTTCTGAGCCAACTCCTTTGTAGTTATTATAAAATATACTACGGCTTGCAGAAAGACTCAGTTGCTCAATTCCAACGGCTTGAAGGCTCACACCTATAGAGC
The DNA here is from genome assembly GCA_965213575.1 of Chitinophagales bacterium. Classification (GTDB taxonomy): domain Bacteria; phylum Bacteroidota; class Bacteroidia; order Chitinophagales; family JAUHXS01; genus JAUHXS01. Next base: position 78,086 of record CBDBZN010000018.1, read on the forward strand.
CACCGTATGTTTCGTTAGGTTTAATGTTGTATCTTTTAGTAACTTTATCTTTACCATTAAAATCATCCGGAATGCCCCTCATATTCCTATTAATGGCTCCGGGGTTAATGTTCCAGCCTAGCCCAACCCAACTTGCTTCTTGATCCATAGTGATGCCTGAATGGTAAGAGATATTGATAGGATAACCTCCTACATCTAATAAAGGAATGTTATAAACAAAGTCACCCGTAAAGAGGTCAACCATTTCAGATGTACCGATCGGTTCAAAACTTTCTACTTCGGGTTGGCTGGGCCCACCGGTAAGCGCAATTGCCGTGAATGGCAACAAACTTTGAAATAAACAAATGCCTGCAGTGATCACTGCAAACTTTTTAGCAAATTTTTGCTTGAAAGTGAGTTTAAACATTTATTCTGATATTATTAGCTTTATTGATGTCATCGGCATTAATAGTCATTTTGATGATTCCTACTCCAAAAACATTATCTTTCCATATAAGCGTTTGATCTTGCATAATTTTTGATGATGCGTTCCCGACATTAAAACCTAACAGAATATTATTATAAGGAGCTACTCCATAGTTCGGTTCAAATAAATAAAGAGTGCAAGGATATTCATTCTCCCCTACTTTTAGTTTAAAATCTTGTTGCATCTGAGAAGAAACATATTGCACTCTTTGGCTATAGGCTTGTATATTTCCGATGTTAGTTTTCATTAAATCATTATTTTCTGTGGTAGTAATTTTGAATGTATAATATTGCAAATTGGAAAAACTATTTTTCATCATTTCAAAGTCTTTGTTGTCATATTGCTCGTTCCTAAACTCTAATAAAGCTACATATGCAGCCGGTTTATACTGTAATTCAAACTGAAAGCTATTGAGTTGTCTAGTGGACTTTAAGCCATTCTCTGGATTTTGAACCCAAGTCATATACTCCCTTGGGGTTAGTGCTGCATCCTCACAACTTATTAGCATGAATAGGCTTAGAATAAAAAATAATACATACTTATAAGAATACATTGATTTATTTTCCGCTGTATTTTTTGTTAATATATTCTATCAAAGAGTTGGTGATATCTAGCTCTTTTGCCCCGGACATTACCGCCCCGTTTCCGTCTGCTCCTAATATTATATCAATTTTATGTTCTAATCGATATTCATCGGTATATTGATTTATTTGTGTCCAAATTTGATCTGTATATTGACTATTAATATCTTGATTTGACTGTTGAATGACATTGACTTGCTTTTGATATGCCTGAAATTGAGTCTGGTAATGACTATGCAAGTCAATATTAGTTTTGTTAGGATCAATTTGTTTGCCCAACACATCTAATTGAACTTTCAAACTGTCTAATAAAAACTGCCTCTTATTAGCAAGTGTGATATAATCGGCTTCCAATTCTTTTTTCATATCAAATTCTGCATATACTTCAGGGAGTTTGATGTAACAAATTTCCTTTTTCGAAAACATCAGATAGCTAATGACAGCTAAGCATATCAAGATTATAAAAGAAAGTAAAATAATGAGGATCGGTTGGCGTTTCAAAGTCAGCTTTTATAAAGAACTATTATATTTAAATCTCAATTTGAATGTTTCTTTTTTAGCATTCTTTACTTCTAATATATAATAGTCACCTTCGCTAAAAAATGATGATTGTCCGGATAAATTCAACGCATATTCGTTGTATCCTAATTGTTGGATAAGCACATCAGTCGTTATTGGTGTTCTGTCACTTCTATAAATGGTATAATTTAATGGCCCTGTATAATTATACTCACCTTCAAAATTGAAATATATTCTACCAGCAAAGCCTCTATAGTATCCTGCATCCAGTTTCTTTTTCAGGATTGCATAATTTAAACTGGCTTTACCCTCTTCTCCAATTACAAAATCTGCATTTAACGTACTCACGTTAGCCGTCACAGAATTTGCATCTGTAGACGTGACAGTTTCCATCATCCAATCTTCATCATAAGATGCTACTAAATAATCATCAAAATTATTACCTCCCAACACATGTTGGTTATGCGTAAAAGTGACACTGGCTGTGGAATAATTTAAAGCGTTTTCTTCAAAAGTCCAGTAAGTCCTACATGTTTTAAAAGAAGAAATCCCCGAACCCTGCATTTGTGGGTGAATTGCAGATTTTGAAGTAATAGTCAATGCACCTGTAGGGTTACCGAGATTTACCTCGACAGGGGTATAATAGTCTTCTAAAGATCCTAGATGATACGTTAATGAATTATTAGAAGCATTAAAATTCCTTTTTAACGTTCCTATAATAGCTCCACCTAAAAGAGGCGTGTAAGTCCTGTTTACATCTCCATTTAAGCTTATTTCTACAAATAAAGAATCAGTAATTACATTGGCTGAACTTTTAAGTTCTAAGGCATTATTAACTACAATATTATTTTGAACTAAAGTTTTGTTATCAGAGCCATCTATGATTAAATTATAAAAGGCATCATCATTGCTTTTAATGCTTTGAAGGCCACCATTAAGTAACACATAACCTTGGCCAGCATCAAAGCTTGCATTATTTGTAAAATCTTCTGTTACAATTATTTTACCGGTGCCTGATGTACTTTCCACTATAATACTGCCACTATTATTTAAGGAGCTTTCTATTGTCAATATAGCATTTGCACCTATATATAATGTGCTTCCATCATTAACCAGTTGGCCAAATGCAGTATGAAAGAAAACTATAACTGTTCCAAAAACAGTCATAAAAGATTTAAAGCAGTTTTCCATAATTATTATTTGCCTAATTGCTAATAGAATTAGCATGGCTTACTTTGAAATATTATTTTCCTAAAAAGAAAATAACTGTTGTTTTAAAAGTAATATATTAATTGGGGATGCAATACTAAAGTAAAAATTACTAAAAAGCAATTTATTTAACATATATTTTAACAACTAGGTATTTATACCTAGAGTGTATTAAGCCTTCGGTCGAAGTAAAAAGATTGGTAGAACAAGTTATTTTTTTATAAAATAACAGAGTTATCCGCTTACTAAAATCTGTAATATATTGTTAAACCGAATCATATATTATAGCATTCAAGACAATTTAAGTATCTTCGTAGAAAGGATATTCTAAAACCAGCAAAATATACCTATCTAAATGCATCGATTATACAATAATCTTATGCTGAAATATATTAATCAATTAGTTTTCATTTTACTTTTTTTTTCATGCGGATCTGATACGCATGAGGAGAATAATTTGCAAAATCTTAATAAAAATGCTAAGATAGAATCCTATAATTATCAAGGTATTCGACCTTTTCTATATAAAAAAGATGATAAAATACATGTTATCAACTTTTGGGCCACTTGGTGTATTCCCTGCGTGGAAGAATTACCTTATTTTGAAAAACTTGGCGCAGAATATGCTGATAAAAATGTGGAAGTAATACTAATTAGTATGGATTTCCCGGATAAGGTTCAAAGTGATTTAACTCCTTTCATTAAAGAAAATAATATCCAATCAAAAGTTATTGTATTAGATGATCCCGATGCTAATACCTGGATATCAAAAGTTGACGAAGATTGGACAGGTGCTATTCCTGCAACTATCATTTACAGGAATGATCAAAGATATTTTTATGAACAATCTTTTACTTATAAAGAATTAAAAACAGAAGTAGAAAAATTAATTAATCAAAATTAAAAACCCATGAACTTAGTAAAATTATTTACCGTAAGTATATTATTAATATTATTAATATTTTTAGCTTGTAATACCTCAGAGACAAAAGAAACTGAACAGATACCAATTTCAAAAAAGGAAGATATGCCGGTCACCAATGCATCATTTGCCGGTGAAAATGCTGAAAAAGAAAGTGGATATAAAATTGGAGACATAGCTACAGATTTTGAGTTAAAAAATGTAAATGGAGATATGGTTTCCTTATCTGATTATGAAAATGCTAAAGGATATATTATTGTATTTACATGCAACCATTGTCCTTATTCAGTAGCTTATGAAGACAGAATTATTGCTTTAGATCAAAAATATAAACCATTAGGATTTCCGGTAATAGCTATTAATCCAAATAATCCGGAGGTAAATAAAGATGATAGTTATGAAAAAATGATCGTGCGAGCTAACGATAAAGGTTTTACTTTCCCTTATTTATTTGATGAAGGCCAAAAAGTATTTCCTCAATATGGTGCCACCCGTACTCCTCATATATATGTACTAAATAAGACAGATGCAGGAAATAAAGTAGTTTATATTGGCGCTATCGACAACAACACAAATGATGCCAGTGCTGCAACCGAAAAATATGTAGAAAATGCTGTTGATGCTTTATTAAAAGGTGAAGAACCTAAAGTTAAAGAGACCAAAGCAATTGGCTGTTCTATAAAAATTTAATCATTAAATTTGGCTTTTATAAGGGCCTACTGATTAGTTAGCCATAATAAAATTGATTTTTCCCTATACATATTATAGCGAAGCTACAGATGAATCAATTAATATCTTAGTAGGTAAACCTTATGGATTTATAGAGAAGATAAGGATGGGTGGTACCGGTAGCCATAGATTTATGGTAATTGAGGTATCAACAGCCATAAAGAATTTACTTTTTTCTCACCAAGATATAATATACGTCAATCTGGAGATCAGGCCTCTTGGGATTTTAGTTTTGTTCAGCCATGGCATAAGAAATGCTGCTTGGGCAATCCCTTATAAGGAGCTAAAAATTTTAAAAACTGACGTAGTAGAAATTCTAGGAAAACAAAATTCTGTAAAGCTTGCCTACTCTACCATTCATATTAAAATACTCAATAAGATTGAAAACTATAGAAATAAATTCATCTCGAGATTAACATGAATTTATACTGCAAGGGATTAAGAATTATTTGCCACCATTCGCTTTAAGGTCTGCTTGGCATTGGCTATCTAAACCGGGAATGTCACTACCTAAAAGATTACCTATAAAATCACTTGTTTCTGTTGTATAGTACATTAAACAATCTGTTACGTCACAATGTTTTCCGTGTGCCTCATCTTGATGTTCGGTTTGCATTGGCGTACCTAAGTTAACTAATCCTAAGATATGTCCAAATTCATGATTTAACACTGTTGATTCTACTTTACTGATACTGGGCTCACCTAAACCTCCTGAAAAATCTCTAATGGTTTCTTCAAAAATAACCATTGAAGTATTTCGATAAGCTACTCCTAATACTTTACTATTATTGGAGTTTTGCGAATACTCACCATCAATAAATAAAAAGTAAGCAGCAACTGTTTGATCTTTATTAAATTCCGTTCTATTAGCATCTTCTATTGCTATAATGTCATCAATAGAATACACAGACTTACCGGGAGAAGATATATTAGTTTTAACAATAGTAATTCCATTAGGTTTATTCAAATAGCTTTCTAAAAAAGTTTTTAGATTAGCTTCTGCTGTTGAAGTTGGTTCAAAGCCATTTACATATTGAAATTCAACAACTAACTGGTTAAAAACATCAGCTGAAAGTAAATCATGGGCTGCAGTTCCTGTAGATTGCTGATTTTGTTCTTTTTGCTTTTGCTCTTCTTTGTTCTCATCTTTAGAGCATGATGCAATACCCATCATTATTATAAATAAAACAGCTATAAGGTTTGAAATTTTCATTTTTTAAATTTACAACAACACACTGAGATTATTTACAAAGCTCATTGATCATTCTTCTTAACGATACTTGCTCTCCATTAATATATGGAGCAACAAAGGCATCTTTAACACCTTGATTAACAACTTTTTTCCTTAAAATTTCTATTTCCTCTAAAGTTTGTGCATTACCCACTTTAAATTTAGTTAAGCCATTCTCTTTCGTTTGTTCTATTGGCCCTACATTTTCTAAGAAATTATAGTAGGATTTAACTGGTGGTTTACTAAATGCGCCTATTTGTACTCTATAACTCAATCCCTCCATTTTTTTCTTGCCGTATTGTCTTACTGCTGCTACATAAGCATCATCATCACTCATGTTTTCAAAACAATCTACCGCTTTATTAGGATTACCTGCTAATTGATCAATCACTTCTTCTACTGTATCTTCAACTGCTTCAGGTACTGGACAACCATTTAATTCTATAAGCCCATACACATCAGGACAAGAATCTGTTATATCAGGAACACTGTCCAGATCAGTATCAGGGCACCCATTAAATACGATCATCCCTGAATCTTGTGGGCACTTATCTTTATTATCCGGAACTTGATCATTATCTGTATCCGGACAACCATTAAAGACCACTAATCCGGCATCATCCGGGCACTCATCATCTTTATCAAATACTGTATCTCCGTCTCTGTCTGTCGGCTCCGGCTCTATTGGTGCAGGGCATCCTTGGTGTTCCCAAGTACCAGGGACTTTTCTGCACTCATCAAATTTATTAGAAACAAAATCACCATCCCTGTCTTTTAGCATTTTTTTACGAATAGGAATTTTCAATCCTACATAAAAGTTTGCTCCCGTTTGTACTTTATTACTAAAGACTGCACTTAAAATATTATTACTGCCTATTGTTAATCCTATTAATCTTAAATGTGCCCCAATATTAAATTGCCCGTTACCGTCATAAGAAAAAGGCACCGCAGCTTCAAATAATGATTGCTCCCATCTGGGTATCAAAGCAATTCTACTTAACTCCCTAGAACCTAACCTTTTTGGCTGAAAGGCATAGCCCATAGACAAATTAATATAAAACTTACTTACTACATGGTAATCAAACTGTAAGCTAATTTTTGTAGGTAATGAATACTTAAGCACATCAGGCGGAGGCGTAGTTTGCAGTTGACTAATGATAGCAGAATCATATCCCTCTACAGAATTAATGTTACGAAATGAATCTAATTCTAATTCAGAAGATGATACAGAAAAATCATGTGTTAATATTCCTTTATCAAACCTTAGCTTACCGATATCAGTTAATGATAATCCTACTTTAAATTTATATTGATTTTGATCATGCCTTACATTAAAAGAATCATTATTCATATAATAATAATAGTCTTTATATTTTGGCCTAAATTCATATTCAAAACCCATATCAAAACCTACAGATGCTTTTGCTCCGTCAAAAATATTATCTAACGATACACTTTCTCCTGCGATATAATTATTTAAATTTTTTGAATGCCCGTAACTGAAATCAGCGCTTGCAAACTCAACAGTCGAATCATTGGGCAATTGAAAATTAAGATCATCAGCATAAAAATAAAATCCGCCTAACCCTCGAATATATTTTGTTCTAAGCGCTCCTTTAAGGAAATGTTTTTTATCGTCGACTAAAACAGTACCGTAAGTCAACCCTATTTCTCCCCAAGAAGCTCCCTGCAAAGAAAATCCATCACCTTCCAATTTTTCATTTAATATGCTAGCTCCTTCTACTGCATCCCAAATTTTATCAGCTAATGGTGCAGATAATTCATTCATATTAAAGTACGTTCTTACGGCAGTTGTGATAGCAAAAGCATGTTTATTTTTAATGCTAAACATAAAGGAAGGGCCATACACAGTGGTATTAAAGAAAAATTTTTTAGTTCTGTCATTTTGTAATTGTACTAAATATTTATCAGCAAAATCACTGGTAGTGTCTAAAAATGTGGCATCTAAGTTTGGGATATCGAAATCTGTATTTTTTATAATTTCTTTTGATCGAAAACCGATGTAATTATTTCCGAACCCGATATTTGTAGTAACTAAATTCAGATCAAAAGCAAGGCGGCTATCTACTATGCAGGCAGGCTGGTGATGAATACCCAAAACGCCTGCATAATTGCTAGGGACAGTACCTAACAGTTCTTGCCCATTAACGAAGCCTACGAAAAAGATAAATAAAATTGAAAATACTAGTTTTTGCAATTTATATATTTGCCAAATAATTGCCGTAAAAATAATCTTTTTAATTTAATTAAAGATTATTTAGTAACAAATTACAGACTAATATTAAATCAATTTGGATATTCGTGTGGCAACTTAACATTCACTTTTTCATGCCATGGCAAACCATGTTTATTTAATTCTTCCATGAAAGGGTCAGGATTAAACTCTTCCATATTGTATACTCCGGGCTTCATCCATTGGCCGGTCAGCATCATTTTTGCCCCAATCATTGCAGGAACGCCTGTGGTATAAGAAACTGCCTGAGCGCCCACTTCCTTATAAGTTTCTGCGTGATCACAATTATTGTAAATAAAGTAGGTTTTTTCTTTCCCATCTTTAATACCTTTTATCTGGCAACCGATAGAAGTTTGTCCTGTATAGTTTTCTCCTAAAGAACCCGGCTCGGGTAATACTGCTTTTAAAAATTGTAACGGCACAATCTCTTTTCCTTCATAATTGATAGGATCAATACGAGTCATGCCCACTTCTTCGAGAACATTTAAAAAATTAATATACTGTGGAGAAAAGGTCATCCAAAACCTGGCTCGTTTAATAGTTGGAATATTTTTCACCAAAGACTCCAGTTCTTCATGAAATAACAAATAAGATTCTTTTGGCCCTACTTCGGGATAGTCAATTGGTTTATGAATAGACATTGGCTCAATTTCAACCCACTTTCCATTTTCCCAATATTTACCTTTTTGCGTGATCTCTCGAATATTTATTTCAGGATTAAAATTAGTGGCAAATGATTTGCCGTGATTGCCTGCATTACAATCGACAATATCTAAATAATGAATTTCATCAAAATGGTGTTTTAAAGCATACGCAGTAAAAACCTGCGTAACACCGGGATCAAATCCGCAACCCAATAGTGCCATCAATCCTTTTTCTTTAAATTTATCTTGATAAGCCCATTGCCATTTATATTCAAACTTTGCTTCTTCCTTAGGTTCATAATTAGCAGTATCCATATAATGTACGCCACACTCTAAACATGCATCCATGATTGTTAAATCTTGATAAGGTAAAGCTACATTTATAACCAACTCCGGCTTAAATTGATTGATCAACGCTACTAACTCAGGCACATTATCCGCATCTACTTGAGCAGTCTTGATTTTCATATTAGTCACGTCGGCAGCTATAGCATCACATTTACTTTTTGTCCTGCTTGCTAACATGATATCGGTGAAAATATCGCTGTTCATAGCACACTTCTTTACAACAACATTACTTACGCCCCCTGCTCCTATTATTAATACTTTCGCCATTTTAAAATTTTAGTTACTTTTAAATTTTCAGGTTAAAGTTAGAAGTTTATAATGAAAAGTTGAGGCCAAAAAGTCAAAAGTTGAAAATTAGCAAATAGCTGATATCCTAAAATTAGCTAATTTGATAATTAGCTAATTGGCTAATCAGCAAATTTTACGTATCTTTTGTAGATGAGTAATATATATTTTCTGTTTGCCTTAATATTCAATCTTACAATTTTACAATCTTTTAATCTATCCGCTCAATCCATTGATGGAGAACCGGTTTCTGCCAAACTTGCTAAAAAACATTTAAAAGAGGGACAAGTATATTATCTCACCTATGAAACTACTGGATTACCTGAACAAGAATACTGCAAACAAAAAATTACTACTAAAAAGTATGGATTTCGCTATTATAGAGTACCCGGCTGCGCCAGAGCTTTAGATGTTGAACAAATAAAAAAATACAATAAAGTAGTACTGAAATATTTAAACGAGGAGCATGGGGATGGTTGGCAAAAAAAGCTGGTAGAAGAATTTAGAAAAAATGGGTGCATATAATAAAGCCTCAATTATTATATTGAAGCTTTAAGAAAACAATTCTAAAAATATTATAAGTATGACCTTAACGATCCGGATACGGAAGTTCTTCTCAATCTTCTAATGGCTCTTTCTTTTATTTGTCTTACTCGCTCTCTGGTAAGCCCAAACTTGTCTCCAATTTCTTCTAATGTTAAGCCTTGATTAGTCTCTAGGCCAAAATAAGCATTTAAAATATTAGCATCACGCTGAGGTAAAATTTCTAATATTCTTTTTACCTCATTGGTTAATGATTCTTTCATTAGCTTCTTATCCGGGCTGGCATCCTCATCATCGGCTATAATATCCATAAGGGAAACGTCTTCTCCATCAGAAAGAGGTGCATCTACAGAAACATGCTTAGAGTTACTGTGTCTTAATCCATTTACTTCCTCGGCTGATATTTCCATTAAGTGAGCTATTTCTTCAGTCGTAGGATCTCTCTCAAACTCTTGCTCAAGGTCGTTTAATACTTTATTCATTTTATTAATAGAACCTATCTTGTTTAAAGGTAGCCTAACCAATCGACTTTGTTCCGCAAGTGCTTGTAAGATAGATTGCCGGATCCACCACACAGCATAGGATATAAATTTGAATCCTTTTGTTTCATCAAATCTTTGTGCAGCTTTAATTAACCCTAAGTTGCCCTCATTGATTAAGTCACTTAAAGTAAGCCCTTGATTTTGATATTGCTTTGCTACAGATACTACAAACCTCAAGTTAGCTTTAGTCAATTTTTCTAATGCTACACGGTCACCTTCTTTTATTCTTACTGCTAACAGTACCTCCTCCTCAGCGCTAACTAAGTCAATTTTACCTATTTCTTGAAGATATTTATCTAGCGATACACTTTCTCTATTTGTAATCTGCTTTGTGATTTTCAACTGTCTCATAGGCTTCTCTTTATATATTTAAACATGTATTGTAACATGTCTTACGTATATATGCAAGAAAAAGTTTCAAGGCTTACATAAAAAAATTGAAAAAAACAAGTAGCAATTATCCTAATAATAATAGGTATAAATACTTAAGCAATATAAATTAATAATAATTAGAGGATCTTATTATGGTACTTACTGAGTGTTAATAAATATTCACAACAAGTTTTAAATTCAGGCTCTCCTCCATTTGCACGTTTAACAATACGATAGTTTTTTTCATTAAGCCCTTCTAAAATCCAGCTGGAAGCATCAGGTTTAGAAAAATCTACAGTAGAGCCATATTGAACCACTTTCCAATAACTAGCATTATCTAAAAGCTTTTTAAACTCTTTCCACTCTCTCTCTGAGACTTTTTGACATTCATCTAGTACAAGTTGTCCTTTATTTTTGAATTGGTACATTTTTATATACAATTGTGTTACTCCCTTACGATGCTCTATCCTTACGGAAACCGGGTGATGAAATGGACGCCACCAATAAAACCGATAAATTTCTCCTTCACATCGCTCTTTGTATAACATTGGTTCTTTCATGGCATACAAATCTAAAGAGGCAGATGGGTAAGCAGAAGAGTCTCCCGGAAAATAATAGGTTTTGAAATCCCAGGGAATAAACAGCAGGGTGTCCTTTATAGAATCATTTATCCCCCGAAGTGTTTTCATAGAGATTAATGTATCCCTATAATTGTATGGTGGCAAATCAGCTGCAAAAGAATTATCACACTTTCTATTAAAGTTTTGCCTGCAGGCAATAAAGAATATTATAAAACCTATTGTAGTTATAATATTATTAAATAACGGCTTTCCCACTAAATCTTCACAATCTTACTTAATAAAACTTTTAGATATTTTAAGATCTTTACTGCCTTGAGAATAATCGTAAAAACCTTCGCCTGACTTCATGCCTAATGCTCCGGAGGTGACCATATTGACTAGTAATGGACAAGGTGCGTATTTAGGCTTACCAAAACCATCATATAATACGTCTAATATAGCTAAACACACATCCAAACCTATAAAATCCGCTAATTGCAAAGGGCCCATTGGGTGAGCCATACCTAATTTCATCACGGTATCAATCTCTTCGACCCCTGCAACGCCCTCATATAAAGTGTTGATTGCTTCATTGATCATAGGTATTAATATTCGATTCGCTACAAATCCCGGATAATCATTAACTTTTACAGGCACCTTGCCTAAACGCTTAGATAATTCCATAATCTGTGTAGTAACCTCCTCACTCGTTGCGTAGCCTTTAATGACCTCGATTAATTTCATTACCGGAACAGGATTCATGAAATGCATCCCAATAACATTTTTAGGGTTTTTAGTAATGCTTGCTACTTTAGTAATGGAGATAGAAGAAGTATTGGTAGCCAAAATAGCATCTTTTGGCGCTACTTCACTTAACTGGCTAAAAATTTTCATTTTCAATTCCAAGTTTTCAGTTGCCGCTTCTATTACTAAATTAGCGTTTGAAACCCCTTCTTTAATGTTAGTAAAAGTTGTAATGTGATCTAATGTATCCTTCTTTTGATTTTCTGTTATAATCTCTTTCTTTATTTGCCTGTCTAAATTTTTAGCAATTACACCAAGTGCTTTGTCTAAAGATTCTTGTGAAATATCGATTAAACTTACCTTATAACCTTTTTGCGCAAAAATATGAGCAATACCATTTCCCATAGTACCTGCTCCTATCACAGATATATTTTCCATCTTCAAAATTTAATATTGTTCTTTATCATTAGGGAAATCCCTTTTTTTAACATCTTCTATATATTGCTGTACAGCTCCTTTTATATCATCATATAAATTTAAATAACGTCTTAAAAAACGTGGATGAAATTCCTTTGTAATACCTAATACATCATGAATAACTAATACTTGACCATCTACCTGCTTTCCGGCTCCAATTCCAATAGTAGGTATATTTATTTGTTCCGTTACTTGCTGGGCCAACTTAGCAGGTATTTTTTCTAAAACTATTCCAAAACTTCCTGAAGTCTCTAATAATTTAGCATCTTCTAATAATTGCTCTGCTTCTTGTTCTTCCGTAGCTCTTACACTGTAAGTTCCAAACTTATAAATAGATTGGGGAGTAAGGCCCAAATGCCCCATAACCGGTATACCTGCCGAAATAATTCTTTCTACTGATTCTTTAATGACTTTTCCACCTTCCATTTTAATAGCGTGCGCCCCTGATTCTTTCATTATTCTAATAGCTGAACTTAGCGCTTCTTTTGAATTACCTTGATAAGAACCAAAAGGCAAATCAACCACTACCATGGCTCTTTCTACTGCTTTCACTACAGAAGTAGCATGGTAGATCATATGGTCTAGCGTAATAGGCAACGTTGTTTCATTACCTGCCATCACGTTAGAAGCAGAATCTCCTACAAGAATGATATCTATTCCTGCGTCATCCAGTATCATTGCAGTAGAGTAATCATACGCAGTAAGCATAGAAATTTTCTCACCATGATCTTTCATAGATTGTAAAATGTGAGTAGTAATTCTTTTTGCTTTTATACGGTCTTTCATGTCTAGGATTGTGAGCAAATTTAATTTTATTAAACTTAATCTTCTAACATTTACCTATTAATATTCAGAAGTTTACATCTATATAATTCGAAGAAATTCACAATTAGCTTTATTTGTAATTAAACATTCAGATATATTTCAGTTTGTTTTTTTACCTTTAAAATATGTTTTGGGAAAAAGGTTTATTTGGGCTTACGCTTTCTATATTATTATGGTCTTGCTCTAACGACTTTGATGTTACCGCAGATTATAAAGAATTTACAGTCGTATATGGCATCCTTGATCAAGGAGATAGTGTACAATACATTAAAATTGGAAAATCTTATTTAGGTGACACAACCAGTGCTTTAGTGATCGCGCAAGAGTCGGATTCTTTATATCAAAATGATATAGCTGCTTATTTAGAAGAAATAGATAATGCAGGAAATATATTAAATACTTATGTATTATCACTAGTAGATGGGAATAATGAACCTGACCTACCCCTTAAGCCTGAAGGTATATTTGCTAATTCACCAAATTATTTATATAAGTTATCACAGTCTTTAAACCCTGAATCCACTTATAAATTAAATATAGAAAATCCATCTTCTGAAGAACTTATTACAGCTGAAACGCAATTGATTGATGGTATTAAAATTAATTTTCCAAAAGAGAATTTAGAAGTCAGCTGGGTAGGCCCTAAAGTTAGGATAAGATGGATTTCCAGTAAAAATGCGTTACAATATTCATTGATTATTAGAATTAAGTATCAAGAAGTTATTAATGGTAATACTACTAATAAACACATAGATTGGTTGGCAATGTCTGGTGTAAAATCACAAAGCCCTAATGGATCTGAATCATTAGAATTTGAAATAGAAACTAATAGTCTTTTTAATTACATTTCAAATAATGTACCCAACACTACTGTAGATGCACGGATAATTGGAACTCATGATTATTTTTTAACTGCCGGGGGAACAGAGCTTGTTAATTATATAAATGTAGAAGAAGCGCAGTCTGGTATTACTGAAGGGCAGATTAAACCTATTTATACTAATATCAATAATGGATTAGGTATTTTCTCTACCAGATATACAGAGGAGCTACATGATATACAATACACTTCTCGCACTGTAGATTCATTAGTTAATGGCTCAATAACCGGACATCTATTTACCAATTAATTTTTAAAATCTGCCATATTGGCAGTTGACATACTCCTTCAGATGTCATTTTTAAATAACCTACCATATTGGCATGGCTATTGATATATTTTTTCCATATTAAAGATTTTTTAAAGAAAACATAAAGAAAATGGGTAAAATTATAGGAATAGATTTAGGTACTACTAACTCATGTGTTGCCGTGATGGAAGGTAACGAGCCGACAGTAATACCTAATGATGAAGGAAAAAGAACCACTCCATCAATTGTAGCTTTTTTAGATAATGGAGAAAGAAAAGTTGGTGATCCGGCTAAAAGGCAAGCTATTACTAATCCTGAAAGGACTGTCATGTCTGTAAAACGTTTTATTGGAGACAGATATGATGAGATTAAAAGTGAGATACCTAAAGTATCTTATAAAGTAGAAAAAGGAGATAATAATACTCCTAGGATTAAAATAGATGACAGGACTTATACGCCTCAAGAAATCTCGGCTATTGTACTTCAAAAAATGAAAAAAACAGCAGAGGATTACTTGGGCCAAGATGTTACAGATGCTGTCATCACCGTACCGGCTTATTTTAATGACTCTCAAAGACAAGCCACAAAAGAAGCAGGCGAAATTGCGGGCTTAAAAGTCCAAAGAATTATCAATGAGCCAACCGCTGCTGCTCTTGCTTATGGTTTAGATAAAAAAACGCAAGACCTAAAAATCGCTGTTTTTGACTTAGGCGGAGGTACTTTTGATATTTCTATTTTAGAATTAGGAGACGGAATTTTTGAAGTAAAATCCACCAATGGCGATACACACTTAGGTGGAGATGATTTTGATCAGGTAATTATAGATTGGCTTGCTGATGAATTTAAAAAAGAAGAAAATATCGATTTGAGAAAAGATCCAATGTCTCTTCAAAGATTAAAAGAAGCAGCGGAAAAGGCTAAGATCGAGTTATCTAGTGCCAGTGAGACAGAAATTAATTTACCTTACGTAACCGCTGTAGATGGCGTACCTAAACACTTAGTGAAGAAATTGTCCAGGTCTAAATTTGAACAATTAGCTGATAGTTTAATTCAAAGAAGCTTAGCACCATGTAAAGCAGCAATGAAAGATGCAGGACTTTCTCCGTCAGATATTGATGAGGTAATTTTAGTAGGAGGCTCTACTAGAATTCCTAAAATCCAAGAAGTAGTAGAAAAATTCTTTGGCAAAAAACCTTCTAAGGGTGTTAACCCGGATGAAGTAGTAGCTATTGGAGCAGCTATTCAAGGAGGTGTATTAAGTGGAGATGTAAAAGATGTGTTGTTACTTGATGTAACTCCGTTATCGTTGGGAATTGAGACAATGGGAGGTGTTGCTACCAAATTAATTGAAGCAAATGCTACCATTCCAACTAAAAAATCAGAAACATTTTCAACGGCTTCTGATAATCAGCCTTCTGTAGAGATCCATGTATTACAAGGAGAACGCCCGATGGCAAAAGATAACAGGTCAATTGGCCGATTCCATTTAGATGGTATTCCACCGGCACAAAGAGGCGTTCCTCAAATCGAAGTAACTTTTGATATTGATGCGAACGGTATATTAAGTGTAAGTGCTAAGGATAAAGGAACCGGAAAAGAACAAAGCATTAGAATTGAAGCTTCAACCGGCTTATCTGAGGAAGAGATCGAAAGAATGAAAAAAGAAGCTGAGGCAAATGCTGATGCTGATAAAGCGTCTAAAGAAAAAATTGAAAAACTTAATACTGCTGATTCAATGATCTTTAATACTGAAAAGCAATTAAAAGAGTTTGGAGATAAACTTTCTGAAGATAACAAGCAAAAGATCGAAAAAGCACTTAATGACTTGAAAGAAGCTCATAAAGCTGAAGATTTAGAGAAAATTGATTCATCACTAGCTGCCCTAGAAGAAGTTTGGAAAGGTGCATCTGAAGAAATGTATAAAGCTACTCAAGGTGGCCAACCGGGTGGAGATGGAACAGGAGCTGATGGAACTTCGGGCGGACAACCTGAATCAAAAGGTGACGATGTTACAGATGTAGAGTATGAGGAAGTAAATGAGGATGATAAAAAGTAAAGTGAACCTTTAAATTTTTCAAAATATAATTAAAAAAGCCGCCTCAGAACTATTTTGAGGCGGCTTTTTATTTTGAAACTAGTTAGGCACATTCGCAAGTAGAGCAGTTTTAAACTCAGAAACTTCTGAGTTTAGGGAACGGCCTTTTTTTCAAGCTACTACAATCTCGAAATTGAGAGGGAGAAAAACATCAGAAACTCGCCACCTATTGGTGGCTTCATGCATCTGATGTTTTGGGTAGCATTTCTGAGATTGTTTGCGAGAAAAATCAGCCTTGAATTTTTTTTTGCTACTTTTCTTTTTTTCAAGAAAAAGAAAGGTAAGAAGAAATCACTACAAAAATCACCCCATTATTAGGCTTTTTTGGTTAAAATCGGGATGATTTACATCTATAAATTTCATTGAACACCTTGGTATCATTCATTTTTCTTACTTGCGAATTTCCCTAGTTAGTTGCTAAAATAATACTCAAAACATTATACCATCTACAATAGAACCAACAACAGCAATTAATGCAGCTAATATTAAAGAGGTAATAAACCCTTCTGTTTTAAATTTATCGGTTACAGCATCTGTTATCTCAATGATGATTGCATTCGCAATGGTTCTGGTAATAATACCGAGGCCTATAAAATAAAAAATTCCAAGCGTAGCTAAATTCAATAAGAAGACAAATAACCAACCAATTAGTATACTAAACAGGGCAATAATAAACGCAACCCATAAGGCTGATTTATAGTCTTTAACCGTAACTCTTGTCATTAGGTTGGAGGCTAATAACAATACTCCGGCATCTACAAATAAGTGAACAATAAATTTTAACATATCTTAATTATTTGCATGCTAAAGTAATATATAATTTAATATTATCCTTGAATTTAATCTTTATTTTGTATTATGTGCATTAAGATCATTATTGAGTATAATATGTTGCGTCTATTTATAGTCTTACTCTTAATTCCTTATATAAGTTTTGGACAAGAAATTTGTAATAATTGTATAGATGATGATAATGACGGCTTAATTGATTGTTATGATCCCGAATGCTATAACAATAATATAGATTGTGAGGATTTTTATATAGGTAATCCTTCTACAAATACTCTTACCTCATGTACTGGCAACTTTGGCTTTTCTCGTATGTGGAATTACACAGGCCCTACGCAAGGAATATTTGAAATTAAAAGCCCCATAATAGGCGATATTGATAATGATGATACCATAGAAGTTATTATGGAGAAATATATTATAAATGGAGCTACGGGTGCCCTTAAGTCTACTATAAATGTTGGCAATCATGCCTATCCACCAGCAATAGGCGATGTAGATGGCGATGGATTTGCAGAAATATTTTTACATAATGATATAAGTTTAAATGGCATTATTAGAGTTGAACATGATAATTTATCGGCCCGTACATGGACGTCGGCAAATCCCGGTTCTATGACTAGCAATAAATATTACGATGTATCACTGGCAGATTTTAATGAAGATGGCATTGCAGAGGTTTACTGGGGTGGTGTTATTATCAATGCAGTAACTGGTGATATTTTAGTTGATCAAGATTCTTTGATAATTATAGCCAAATCGCCAAATAATACAAGCCCGACTATAGCAATTGATATTCTTCCGGATACTTATTGTACAAATTGCGAGGGCTTGGAATTGGTCAATAGCACACAAGTATTTGCTGTAGATGTTGAGAACGGTATATTAGAAAAAGTAAGTATCCTTCAATCAGGTGAACCGGCAGGATATTTTGCAGTAGCAGATTTTAACAACGACAGATCTTTAGACATCATTGTCAGGGGCTGGTCTCCACATATGATGTATGTATGGGATCCGCGGACAGAGCAATTAATTTCATCTACTTATCCTTTAACGATTGGTGGTGGCATACCGGCTGTAGGAAACTTGGATCTAGATCCTGAGCTAGAAATTGTAATAGCACAATCTGATGGATTACTTGCTTTAGATCATGATCTATCTTTAAAATGGAAATCAACTTATGATAATGATGGTAGTTTTGTGCCTGCTTTATTATTTGACTTTAATTGTGATGGTATCATGGAAGTGCTATTTCGAGGACGAAATGATATTATTGCAATATACGTGGGTTCTAATGGATACGATATAGCTTCTAGTAGCGGCGGGTGTGGCTCTGCTACTTTATTTGAACGCCCGGCTATTGCCGATATAGATAAAGATGGCCACGCTGATATAGTTAGTGGTTGCGATGATTTGGGAATTAGCGCATGGCGAGGCGGCCCTTTTGAATTTGCAAGTGCAAGATCAGTAGTAAATCAATATAACTATTATAGCTCGGGAGTAAATGATGACCTAACCATTGCCTGTGGCCAACAAAACTTTTCTCAAGCCGGCATTCCTGATGAAGTTAATTGCTTTATGTGTCAACAACATGTATATGATGAGGAAGGTTTAGTTTGTGTCGGTAATGATATGGATTTAGCTGTTACTATTGACTCAATTTCCGCACTTAGTGGATGTGACAGCATGCGAATGATCGTCAAAATATGTAATATTGGAGATCAAAACACTTCTACTAACAACATTCCTATACAAATTTATCAAGTCGATGAGAATGGTAATCATATCATTATCAGCAGTGAAATAATTGATCACAACTTGAGTAATACTGTCTGCTACACGATAATATTAGATTTAGACCTAACCACCGATAGTAAATTTTTCATAGTAGCTAATGATGATGGAACGGATCCTGAGGATTTGCCAACCTTATTTAAACCGGAATGCCATATAGGAAATAATTTATTATACATTTATACTCCTGATTATGAGGCTATCCCCACCGTTGACATCGGTGATGATACTACCATTTGTGATACTGCTTCTATTATCCTGCACGCTCCTATTGGTGCAGATTCTTACCAATGGTCTACCGGAGACATCGGTGATAGCATTATTACCGGCATAGACAGTATTTATTCGCTTTTTATAATTTATAGCCCCGGCTGTGAAGCTACTGATACCGTCAATATTAGGCAAATAAACTGCGAATCTCCTATTTATGAGGTATTTATACCAAATGCATTTTCACCAAACGGTGATGGTATACAAGATGTATTTCAACCAATTTTAAAAGGCTATATAGTAGAAAGTTTCTCTATCTATGACCGGTGGGGCAAAAGAGTTTATAATAAAAACTCCAATGAGATACTATGGGATGGCACAATTAATAGTAATATAGCTTCCCTGGGGACGTATGTTTATCAATTGCATTATAAAACAGATATCTCAAACGATATATTCGTACAAAAAGGAACGATACAAGTGATTAAATAAGCTTTAGTTTAATTTTAAATAGTGAATACTGAATTTTTCTTCCATCTCTTGTTTTCTATCAATCTACCAGAATGCTTCAACAAGCGCACTATGGTAAATCGGATTCAGTTTTAAATCCAAAACTAAATTCAAAAATTCTGTCAATAAAGCTTCGTAAATCTAAAATCGCAAATTCAACAATAAATAGGCACTTTTCATACAAAAAGAACAGATCTTCTCAAAAAAAATAAAATATTGTGAATTACAAAGATACAAATCTTCAAAAAAAGACGAAAATAATTGTTCATATTGGTTTGTTATGTTATTTTTGCCCGCATTATAATATAAAGATTAATAATCATAAATAAAATCATAAAACAGAATGGCTGAACAAATCATATATCTTATTCCGGTATTCGGAATTATTGCTTTAATTTATACCTTTTGGAAGTCTTCCTGGGTAAGCAAACAAGATCCGGGAACAGAAAAGATGCGCCGAATTGCAGCTAATATCTCAGATGGTGCAATGGCGTTTTTACGTGCAGAATACAAAATCTTGGCTATTTTTGTTATTTGTGTAGCCATTTTACTGGGTATTGGCGGTTTTAGCAATGAAACTTCTCACCCTATGGTTGCGGTAGCATTTATCGTAGGAGCATTTTGTTCTGCTTTTGCAGGCTTCATCGGTATGAAAGTAGCTACAAAAGCAAACGTAAGAACTACAAATGCAGCGAGGCAAAGTTTAGGAAAGGCTCTAGAAATTGCTTTTGCAGGCGGTTCTGTTATGGGAATGGGCGTAGTTGGATTAGGCGTATTGGGATTAGGTGGCCTTTTTGCCATTTTTAGCATGATGTATGGTACAGATGTAGCTAATATCAACGTTGTAATCACTATTATTACTGGTTTTTCTTTCGGTGCTTCTTCTATTGCACTTTTTGCACGTGTCGGTGGTGGTATTTATACAAAAGCAGCTGATGTTGGCGCAGACTTAGTTGGAAAAGTTGAAGCGGGAATTCCTGAAGATCATCCTTTAAATCCTGCAACAATAGCTGATAACGTAGGCGATAACGTAGGTGATGTAGCCGGTATGGGTGCTGACCTTTTCGAGTCTTATGTAGGCTCTATCATTGGTACGATGGTTTTAGGAACTGCATTTATGTTATTACCTGATTTTACCGATAATTTCAATGGCCTTTCTGCTATTTTATTACCCTTAGTACTAGCCGGAGTTGGTATCATTACTTCTATTGTAGGTACATTCTTTGTAAAAGTAAAAGAAGGGGGTGATCCTCATACCGCTTTAAATATCGGAGAATTTGGTTCGGCAATTGTAATGCTGATACTTACTTTTTTTATCATTCAATGGATGTTACCTGAAACATGGGGAGCAGGTGCTTACTCCAGCATGGGAGTATTTTGGTCTATTGTATTTGGATTAGCTGCAGGATTGGCAATCGGAAAGATCACAGAATACTATACCGGAACAGGAACAAAGCCGGTGATCAGTATCGTAAAACAATCCGTGACCGGTTCTGCTACCAATATTATTGCAGGGCTAGGCGTAGGAATGATGTCTACAGCCATTCCAATAATTATTATTGCTGCTGCCATTATTGGAGCTTATGCTTTTGCCGGTTTATACGGAATTGCGATTGCTGCAGTTGGTATGTTATCTAATACAGGTATTCAATTAGCAGTAGATGCTTATGGCCCCATTTCTGACAATGCCGGAGGTATTGCTGAAATGAGTGAGTTGCCAAAAGAAGTTAGAGAAAGAACAGATAAATTAGATGCAGTAGGCAACACAACAGCTGCTATTGGAAAAGGTTTTGCGATTGGTTCGGCGGCATTGACAGCCTTAGCATTATTTGCTGCTTTCTTGACGTCTTACAATTTAACTCATCCTGAATCAATTATCACAGGTATAGATTTAACCAATCCTTATGTGATGGCATCTTTATTTATAGGAGGAATGTTGCCATTTTTATTTTCTGCAATGTCTATGCAGGCTGTAGGTAGAGCTGCTATGGCTATGATCGAAGAAGTTAGAAGGCAGTTTAGGACTATTCCTGAATTAAAATTAGCCTTAGATGCGATGAACAGAAATAAAGGAAAGGAATTTGCTACATGGAATGCTGCCGACAAAACAGCTTTTGAAGCAGCAGACGGAAAAGCCGAATATGGAAAATGTGTGGAGATATCCACTAAAGCTTCTATTAGAGAAATGATTTTACCCGGTTTAGTTGCGGTAATTGTACCGGTTGCTTTTGGTTTTATACCAAAATTATTCTTAGCAGGTAATACAAATGCCTTAATGTTGGGTGGTTTACTAGCCGGCGTGACTGTGTCGGGTGTACTAATGGCACTTTTCCAATCAAATGCAGGTGGTGCATGGGATAATGCTAAGAAAATGATCGAAGAAGGATATGATCATGATGGTATTAAACTAGTTAAAGGAAGTGAAGCTCATAAAGCTGCCGTGGTAGGCGATACTGTTGGTGATCCTTTTAAGGATACTTCAGGCCCTTCACTAAATATTTTATTAAAATTAATGTCTGTCGTAGCCTTAGTTATCGCAACATTAATATAAAACATAAGTTTTTATTCCTCAAAAAGGCTACTGAAGTTTCGGTAGCCTTTTTTTGTATGACATATATTTAAAATTGCTATAAGTTTAATAATCACAAAAACTTTAGTATCTTATCATTATATGCATAATCCTGCTATAAAACAGAACCTGATAAAAACCTGGAGATCAGTCTTATTTCAAACTGCAAGGCGGTATCACACGATCGGTGCATGGGTAGCTGCTATTTTAAATCCTATCTGGGCTATTAGTGATTACTATATTATACCGGAGCATTGGAAAATTTTCTTCCTAATAAGGCTAGCAGTGAGCTCGTTAACATTAGCAGCTCTTTTACTACAAAAAAAATTAAAAATACGCCATGAGATCCTTGTCGGAATTCCTTTTTTAGGAATTGCCCTTCAAAATGCTTATATGTATAGTGTAATGGATGCAGAGGTATTGCATCATCATACTTTTGCCTATATAGCATTATTTATAGGCGGTGGTATGCTCATTTTATGGGAAGTAAAATATACCATCTTTGTTATCACTATCACATTACTTGCAAATATTATCTTATTTTTATTATTTGGCCACTTAAGCCTATCGGAAATACTTATTAACGGCGGACTTCTAACCTTTACAGTTGCTGTATTCAGCATTTTACTTATAGAAACCAGGTACAGACTTACCAAACGAGAAATCAAAGCTAGATTGGCACTTGCCCACTCTAATAGAAAATTAGAAAAGCAAAAAAATATTATTCAGCAAGCTAACAAACAAATAACTTCTAGTATTTTATATGCTAAAAACATTCAACAAGCTATTTTACCTGATTTAAACATTATCAGGAACGAATTAAAAAATAGCTTTATATTTTATCGACCCAAAGATATAGTTAGCGGTGATTTCTACTGGTTTACTAAGCTCCATCATCAAACAATAATTGCAGCCGTAGATTGTACGGGACACGGGGTGCCGGGCGCTCTAATGAGCATGATCGGTAGCTCAATGTTAGATAAAATAGTGATTGAAAATCATATTACTGAGCCCGGAGCCATTCTTGCCAGTTTAAATACAAATATTATTAAATCTCTGAAACAAAATGAACAGTCTAACAAGGATGGGATGGATATTGCAATTTGCTCAATCGACCGAGAAAATAGTAATATAACTTTTGCAGGTGCACATAATCCTCTTTATCTCATACGGAATGGAGCGTTAACTGAGTTAAAAGGCGAAAAAGCACCTATAGGTTTTTCTTATAAAGACAATGTTACTTTTAATAATCAAAATTTACCTATTAAAGCCGGAGACATAATCTATATGTTTACCGATGGTTTTCCGGACCAATTTGGAGGGCCTAAAAATAAAAAATTCTCTTATAAGCGCTTTAAGGAATTATTAATTTCGATCAGCCATCTCCCCATTGAAAAGCAAGAAAAAGCACTACATGATACTTTTCAAGAATGGAAAAGCCAATACGAGCAAACCGATGATGTTTGTGTTATAGGATTTAGAATATGAATTGAATTGACAGAAGATGGAAGATGCCTATCCCTACGCACTAGCTACCATCATTTCCCTATCTACTTTTTTAACTAATCCCTGTAACACTTTGCCCGGTCCGACTTCTATAAACTCAGAAGCTCCATCTGCGATCATATGCTCGACCGTTTGAGTCCATTTGACCGGTGCAGTGAGCTGAGCAATTAAGTTTTCTTTTATTTTAGAAGGATCATTGGTGGCTTGAGCAGTATAATTTTGATAGATAGGACAAACCGGTTTTTTAAAAGTTACTTCATTAATTGCAGCTTCCAGCTCTACCCTAGCCGGTTCCATTAATGGAGAATGAAAAGCGCCTCCTACGTTAAGCGGCAAGGCTCTTTTGGCTCCTGCTTCTTTTAACTGTTCACAAGCTTGTTGTATGCCTTTATTAGAACCGGATATCACTAATTGTCCGGGACAATTATAATTAGCTGCTACGACTACTTCATCGATCGCATTACATATTTCCTCTACTTTCTTATCTTCCAGTCCTAATATAGCTGCCATTGTCGAAGGGTTAGCTTCACATGCTTGCTGCATTGCCTGAGCTCTTTTACTTACAAGTTTCAACCCATCTTCAAAAGACAAAGTTTGATTGGCTACTAAAGCTGAAAATTCTCCTAAAGAATGTCCGGCAACCATATCGGGATGAAAGTTATCAATTGTTTTACATAAAATAACAGAATGCAAAAAAATGGCAGGTTGCGTAACCTTTGTTTGCTTTAAATCTTCATCGGTGCCGGAAAACATGATGTCTGTAATACTAAATCCTAAAATGTCATTTGCTTTATCAAATAAATCTTTCGCTTCAGAGGAATGATCATATAGATCTTTACCCATTCCTACAAATTGTGCCCCTTGGCCCGGAAATATATATGCTTTCACTTTATTAATTTTTAATTATTAATTTTTTAATATTTAATGTTGAATATGAAATACCAAGTATAGGTTTAAGTTATCAGTATAAAGTTTAATTTTATTATATCACATCTCAAATGTCAAGTTTCATATTCTTTTACCTCCCACTTCTTACTTCAACTAATATTCAACATTTAATATTTAGCATTTAGAACTCGATTCAGCTGAGTTTTGATTGTATTAAATTAATAAACTCATTTCTGGTAGCTTGTTTTTCGAACTCTCCGACAAATGCTGAGGTAGTGGTAACAGAATTTTGTTTTTGAGCGCCTCGCATCATCATGCATAAATGTTTTGCCTCAATTACTACTGCCACGCCTAATGGATTAAGGGTCGCATTGATACAGTCTCTTATTTGTCCGGTTAATCGTTCTTGCACCTGTAAACGCCGTGCAAATACATCAACAATCCTAGGTATTTTACTTAATCCAACTATATGTCCGTTTGGTATATATGCAATATGAGCCTTTCCAAAAAAAGGAACCATGTGGTGCTCACATAACGAATAAAGCTCAATATCTTTTACGATAACCATTTCGCTATATTCTTCTTTAAATTTAGCACTGTTCAAAATAGCTACGGGATCTTGATCATAACCCTGCATGAAAAATTGCATAGCTTTTGCGATACGTTCAGGAGTTTTTACTAATCCTTCTCGCTCCGGATCTTCTCCTAATTTTTGAATGATGTCTTTATATTGTTTGGACAGATCTTCTGTAAGTTCCGGATTATATGGCACTGTCTCTTGAGGTGATTCAATATAATTATTCAATATGTTTTATTTAGTTTCTATTAATTTCCGTAATATTCTACAAATATAGTTTCTGTTTCATGCAATCTAACACAATGCAGGTCACATTCTTTTATATGGGGATAAAGTTGTTTCCAAATAGCTTTTGCTAAATTTTCCGTAGAAGGTAAAATGTTTTGCATAAACGGTACATCTAAATTGAGGTTTTTATGATCTACTACATCTAATACATGCTTTTGAATGATATCACTTAATTCTTTAGCATTCATAATAAATCCTGTATCCGGATTTGGTTCACCTTTAATAGTAATATATAAATCGTAATTGTGGCCGTGCCAATTTATATTATTGCATTTCCCAAATACCGATTCATTTTTATCATTGGGCCAATTAGGATTATACAATCGGTGTGCGGCATTAAAATGCTCCTTTCTAGTAAGATATACCATAACACAAAGTTAATAATTCAACGCAATTAAAGCAGATATAAAGTTGAGATTTAAACATTAATAGTGTTATTTTGAAACGTGAAAATTTTAGTCGTAGCTGCCACAAAGGAAGAAGTAAGTTATCTGTTCGATAAGTATGGCATCCAAATAGCTGCGGATAAGCATCTATATAAACATGAGCTATTTGATCTTTTAATAACCGGAATCGGAATGGTCAATACAACTTATTATCTTACAAAAACGGTTTTAACCAAGAAATACGATCTTACTATTAATTTAGGAATTGCGGGTTCCTTCAAAGAACACATCAAAATCGGTGATGTTGTTGAGGTAACTACCGAACAATTTGGAGATTTGGGTGCAGAAGACAATGATAATTTTTTGGATAGCTTTGAATTAAACCTGCAAAATAAATCTCAATACCCTTTCATAGGTGGTGTTTTGAAAGTTCAGGCTTCAAATTTACATTTATCTCTTGATGATATACAAAAAGCTAACAGTATCAGCGTAAATAAGGCGCATGGAAATCTAAGAAGTATTCAATTGATCAGTAAAAAATATAATCCTGATATAGAAAATATGGAAGGTGCAGCTTTTTTTTATTGCTGTTTAAAAGAAAACGTTCCATTTATTGAAATCAGGGCTATTTCTAATTATGTAGAACCTAGAAATAAAGAAAATTGGGATATTCCTTTAGCAATAAAACATTTAAATACTACTGCTATTAATATTTTAAATCAATTAAATAAATGAAAATTTTATTATTCATTATTTTAACTATACTTGTAGTTAACTCGTATTGCCAAGAGGTGATCAATGTACAACGCCCTACTCAAACAGAATCCTATTCTATCATCACACCGGGTGTTATTCAATCTGAAAATGGCATAGCCTACATTTCAACTGATTCTTTTGGGTACAGCACTTTTTTCCGATTAGGATTATCTCCTAGAATTGAATTTAGAGCAGCTAGTGACTTACGATCAAAATTTTTAGATCTTGGAGCAAAAATAGTCATTACTAAACCTCAAGAAATTTTACCCGGCACTGCTTTTATCGTGAATTATGACATTCATAGCGGAGTGACTAATTTCACTTTTTCTGCGAGTAATAGCTTTGCTACAAAATATTTTTATACGTTTAATATCGGTAAAGATACTGACTGGTACAGCATTTATCTTTTAGGAAGAAGTATTGGCGATAAAGCTGCTGCTTATACAGAATTCTATTTGCAAGAGGTTTATCAACAGTTAAACTTCGGGGCGACTTACCGGCTTACCGACAATATGCAAGTTGACGTTTCAGCAGGGGCTTTAGACTTCAAGGATTATTATATAAGTACCGGTTTTTCTTTTAGAATTTTACAAAAATAATATGCGGCTATCACTTGGATTTTCTCCTTGCCCTAACGACACATTCATCTTTGATGCATTAGTTCATAAAAAAATTGATACTGAGGGATTAGATTTCGAAGTGTATTTAGGTGATGTTGAGGATCTTAATCAAAAAGCATTTACGCAAACCTTAGATATTACTAAATTAAGTTATCATGCCTTCGCCTATTGTATTGATAATTATATCCTACTGAATTCAGGAAGTGCGTTAGGCAATAATTGTGGGCCGTTATTGATTGCTGACTCCAGATTGCAGATTCCAGATTTTAATCCGCTAATTCAACATTCAAAATTTAAAATTCAAAATTCTGATGTAATTGTTGCTATTCCTGGAAAATATACCACAGCTAATTTTTTATTAAACTTTGCTTATCCGGAGGTAATTAATAAAAAAGAAATGTTGTTTTCTAAAATAGAAAATGCTGTATTAAATAAAGAAGTTGATGCGGGTGTTATTATTCATGAAAATAGATTTACTTATCACGACAAAGGGCTCCAAAAGCTGATGGACTTGGGGGAATATTGGGAACAGAAAACCCGTTTACCTATCCCTCTTGGAGGAATTGTTATTAAAAAAGACATTGATAAAAAGACACAATTAAAAGCAGATCGTATCTTAAAAAGAAGTATTGAATATGCTTTTACTAACCCCGATTCTTCTAAAGATTTTGTAAAAAAACACTCTCAAGAAATGGACAAAAAGGTGATCCGAGAACATATTAATTTGTACGTAAATGATTACACTATCAATCTAGGGAAAAAAGGTAAAGAAGCAGTAATTTTTATGCTTTCAAATATTAGAGATATTAATCCCGAAGAGGTTTTTGTTCCTCAAACATAATGTACATCAGATTCACCTAACGTAGGGTGGCCTTTGAATTTTAGCAAAACCTGTGCTGTAGTAAGTACATCTTTTTGACAATAATTTACAATTCGATCCAGATCTTTATCCTTCCAATATACTTCTCCTACTTGGCTCCCATCTATATCATCTTTTGGAGTAGGAATATTTAAAACATTCGCTAATAAATTTAAAGAAGTGTAGCTTTTATAATCGCCGAATTTCCACAGTTGCAAGGTATCCAAGTGATTTACTTCCCAAGGTTTTTTACCATAAATATCTAACATGGGCGGTAGTTGAAGCCCATTTATTACCATGCGCCTACAGATATAAGGCACATCAAATTCTTTAATATTATGCCCGCATAATACATGCTGCGTGGTATTATTGTAGATGGCATTCAATACAGAAGCAAATTTGTCTAAAATTACTTTTTCATCATGGCCTGCAAAAGATTTTATTCTAAAATTGAGTTTATTGATTTGCTTATTCAATGTGAATGCTCCCGCAGAAATGCAAATTATTTTACCAAATTCTGCATAAATGCCTGCTTTTTCTTGAAAGGTATCTGCCGGAATATCTTCTGAAATAAGTAAAGATTTTCGCTGCCATAAATTTTGCATACTATCTGTTAACTGATGATAATTGGCAGCAATAGAAACTGTTTCAATATCTATAACTAAAACTTTTTGAAGATTAACAGCATGCAACATAATATTCTATAGTTATTTGACTATGAGTTGTAAATGTAAGAAAAATGATAGTATATTTGTGCTGAACAACACAAATCAAATAAGCTTTAAATACCATATATCATGGCTGAAATAAAAACTACTACTCCGAAAAAACAGGAAAGGAAAAGATCAATACTACCTATAGTATTCATACTTTTATTGGTATTACTAAATGGTTTTTTAGTTTTTTATAATTGGAAAGCAAATGAAGAGAAAGTGGAGCTGGGAGAACAAGTAGACTCACTTGGAAATTTAAGAGCTGAATTAGAAGTTAAATACAATAAAGCTAGAACTGATCTGGAAGCACAATTAGGACAAAATGCTCAATTAGACAGTATTATACAAATGCAATTGGCTGATCTTGCCACTCAAAAAGAAAAAATTAACAGCTTAATTGGTTATCGCTCTAAATATAATCAACAATTAGCTTTAGTAAAAGGATTAAACAGGTCTGTAGATAATTATAAAGTCAGGTTAGATTCTTTTAAACTAGCTTACAATATGGCAATCGACACGCTCAATCAAAAAATAGTTGCAAGTACAGAGGAAAATGAACGCCTTTCTTTCAAAAATGAAGAATTATCTGCTAAAGTAGCAGTTGGGTCAATTCTTAAAACTGCCAACATTAATGCAAAACCTATGCAGGTAAAAGGCAGTGGAAAAGAAAAAGAAACTGATAATGCAAATAAAGTCAATAAGATTGTAATAGACTTTACGTTAGCAGAAAATAAAGTAGCTGATCCCGGACAGGAAGAAATACTAGTCCGTATGATCGGGCCTGACGGAGCAACTTTTTCAGTAGACAGTAAAGGATCCGGAATGTTTACACCTGAAGGAATGGATAGTGAAGTAAAATATTCCTTAAAAAAATCCATCAACTATAAGAATGAAAACACGCCTGTGTCAGTTACTTGGTCTCAAGAAACTGAGTTCCCCGAGGGAGAATATAAAGTGGAGATTTATCACAAAAACTACCTTTCCGGAAAAACTAACTTTATGTTAGATTAGATTTAAAATTGTTAATGTTGAATTATGAATTTTAAATTAAGCTTCTCAGAGAAAATTTGGTAACTTTCTTTTTTGAGTCTCTCTCTCAACATTAAGCACATTGGCCCTTGTAAATATATAGCGAAATAGAAAGAAGCATTTCGCAATATTTATGATTTTAGAGTTATAAATACTATTTAGCAATAATTTTGAATTTTTAGTTTTGAATTTTAAATTGAATCTGATTATTAGAGTCTTTGAAGTCATTGGTTACTGATCAGGAGCAGATTTTGACATGGAAGTTTAATATATTTTCAAAGGCTGTATTCAATCAGAATATAAAATAAAAGTCGGTCCTGAATGGTTTTCAATGGACGACCGATTACTTGACCTTGACAGGCAAGATGAGTCTGATTATCCTAAAGCTTTTTTATGGGGTGCAAAACATGTAATTGTATATCCAGGTTGGACTTTAATTGAGGATACAATAGATTTAAAAAACTTAAAAAGTAAATATGGACTTAAATTTTATAAATTTTTTTTTGATACAAATGCCTATTATTTGACTTTAACATTTCACGATTTAGACATAAAACCAATAAAAAGAATAGAAAAATAAAAATCCTCTTATCCTATAAATTTAAAAAGTATGATTTAATAATAATTTTAAACTCAATCTGATTTATCATACTGAGCCTGAGAAGTATCTTTAAAATATTGCCCTGATCTGTGCTCTACCGGTATGAATCAGCGGATTATCTGCACCGGTCCGCCTGCCGTTATAACCTATTTCCATTTGTACATTTTCGCCCAATGTCCTTTCATAACTGATGGACCATAAAACATTCGTGCCTTCTCTAAGCCCTTCCAACATAGCATAAGAAACAGGTGTGTTTTTGATCTCTTCAAAATTAATGGTGTTAATTTTAATATATGAAGTAGAAATATTCAAAGAACTTTTCCCTACTATATTGTATCTTAAATCTGCAGTCAATTTATTATTGATATTTTGCCCTCCTCCGTACTCTGCTGCATTTATATTATGTAAGTAACTGTAAGATAAACCTATTCTATATTTGCTCTCATTAATATAGGAAATAGCGGGCTTGACCTCTTTATTATTAATAAGGTAATTTCCGGTAGTAAAAAGCTCGGATAAGCTAGACCTCTCACCATCAATATAATCAACATTGATTGTCACACTTTGGCTAATATTCCATCTTGATCGGATTAAATATTCGGATTTTCTTCTGGTATCTAAGCCATTAATTAAAATCAATCTGCTTTGATTATCTAATTTAGTTATTTCTAAACCTATATTACCGGAGATCCTGTTGAAATAAAGTGAATTTCGAATATTAGTGGTATTGGAAATCAAAACCGAATCATCAATGTCTGCTGCAAAAGGATTTACAAATACTAATTGCCCGTCTGCCAAAACTTGCTTATCCAATTGAAGAGAAGACTGAGCTGATAATCGGGCAACAAAGCTTTTCCATCCTGTTTTTTGATTAAAAAGCAACACTTTAGGATTAATATTTAATAACTCGTTAAACCTTACTTTATTTGTCTTAATAAATTCAGTTGTAAAAGTAAACTGTTTAATATGCGTTCCTTGGCCCGGCAAAACAGCTAAAACGTATTCATTTTTTTGATCGATGCCATCTTCATTAAAATCTTCCCAATAATGCGTACCCGTACCATCTACAGCTACCGGTATGAACTCAAAATCTCTTCTGCGCTCCTGCCCGCTGCCCAATTCGTATAAAGTGTTAGACCTGATGAAACCTTTTTTGATTATAAAAAAATATTCCAACCGCCCCAATATAGTGCGTTCATTTTCTTCAGCATTCAATGCATTGGTATCTTTTACTAATAATTCTCTATAAGATACATTATATCGAAACTGATGATTTATGTTTCTTTCCAATGCGCCAAGAATATTAATAGAGTTAGCTTCTGTAGAAACTTTATAATTATCCCCCAAAGGTATATGATCGATCCTTTTTAAGGCTTCTATACCAAAGGCATTATCTGCAGTATCTCCATTATTCACATATACTTTGTATACGTTGTATTTAAAACTATTTGAAGAAAGTGTGTCACTTATAAAAATCTTATTTGTTTCCTCCTCATAGTATGTTCCTATTACCCATGGTTTTTTTTCGATCATTCTTTTTGACAAATCTAATCGCGGGCGAAAAAAGTTTGTTTTACGATCAATTTCCTCTGAATGTAGATAACTCCCATACGTTAGCAACTGAAAAGTTTTCCATTTAAAAGTAGAATTAGTACCATGCCGGAAACCGCTGTATTGATTTCCTCTCAAATAAGAAGAGAGTTCATAATTGACATTGATATGCCGCAAATCATTAAATCCCAAAGCGCCTGTAATGATATGCTCATCTAATGTATCATCAGGATTGATTATATTCCAGTCTCTCACAAATTCTACCGGCCGATAACGTTCAATAATATCAAAATCAGCTCCTTTAAACTCGTAAGTACCCAGTGTAGTGAAAAAGGACTTGCTGCTGGGAAGCTCATGTTTATTTAAGTAATTGATATTTACGCCTACCCCTTGTTGATTTTTGTCATTTAGTGATGAAAAAGTATTGACATCATTATTGCTCAGTGCTAGTTCCGTTTGTAGCTTCCCGTTTGTAGCTATGTTCCGATCTAGGCCTAACGTATACATTTGCTGCCGATTAGGAGCAACTAATAATACCACGGGATCATATTCACCATTTGATAAACCGGAAGCAGTCGGACTAACCCATTGGTACACTCTACCATTTGCATTATTTTGAGCAATTACATAGTCGCCATTACCCTTCCCTACAAAACTAAAACTTAAATTGAATTGAGCACTATCCGGGTCGGTAGAATACACAAACACAGAATCAAACCCAAGACTATCAATCCTCTTGTATAAAATCCTTTCCGGATCAAATTCAACTGCGTCTACTCCCGAAACAAAAGGTTGATTGCTTCCGGCAAGAGCGATAGCTAATTTATCCTCATCTGATAATTCCCGATTGATAGATTGGTTTTTTGCATCTTGCTCTGAATATACATTAAACTTGACTTGATATTTTTCTGCTTCATAGGCAGTAGTCACATGAGCGAGCGTTCTCAAATAGCTCTGTTCGGAATATTGAAATTCAATACTAATACGTTTATCTTTGGTGATGAGTTGGCGAGGCATAAAAGTTACCTCTCCCATGTTATAATCTATGACATAATCGTTCTCCGCGCCTCGTACCATTCTTACACCATCTATATATACTCGTTCTGTCCCTGAAAGGATGATAATAAACGTCTCTCCGTTATTCCCTGTAAGCCGGTAAGGGCCTTGATTTCCTTCTTCGGCGATGAATTGATTTCGAGCCCATTTGCCCCTAGAAACACCTAACTCAGACTTGACTCCTAATTTACTTTCATCATTTAAATTAGCAATAGTACTAAATCCTAATCCTTGTGTTTTTTTCTGATAATTCATAAAGTAACTTTCCGGTTTAGTTATTTGAAAGTCTCCAATAATGAGCGAGGTCTCGTCTTTACTAAGCTGAATATATACATTATCAAAGTCTTGAATTTGTTGTGTATTGCCTTCCGGCTGAATAGGAATATTATTATCTGTCAAAGCTGCGGTAATATCAACGTCGTTATTTAGCTTACCGGATAATTGCAAGTTAAAGCTGGAATTTACCGCAAGGTCTTGACTATTTCCAAAAGAAATTCCTCGCGAAAAACTACCATTGTAATCCAACCCGCCAATATTGCTTAACCTTCTGTTTTGCTGGCCGGGAATATATATAAATGGATTTTCTTCAGCAACATACGCTTTTTCAATAAGCTGTGGATCTTTATAATAATAACGCTTATCTAAGTCGTAGGGCAACACTTTGTAACTAATACTAACAGATGGAGAGGAAGGTTTATAAAACCATATTAGCATTGATTTGCTATGATCAATACTATATTGCCTGTAGTCTATCAGATTTCCTTCCTCATCTTCTACAATTACTGAGCCGGGGATGATACTGAGAGAATCAAAAGTTAAAGTATCAGCGGTAATGATATAATTATTGCTTCTTTGATTGTTCCATACTTTCTCTTGAGCAATTGTAAATTTGCATGACCATAGAAAGATAAATAAGAAAATACTTATAGGGAAATATCTCAAAAAAATGGCTTTGCTATTTAGTATAATGCGTAAAAATAAAGATTATTGTTAGTTTATAGATGAATACCAAGCTTTTGAATTGGAGATTCCATAAAAAACCAAGATATTTGATTAATAAAATTAACGACTATGATACATCAAATATTTATGATTTTAATTTTTGTGATGAGCATAACATTTACTGCTTGCAATAACACTCAAAATGATAATCAAACCTCTAGTCTTACTAAAGAAGAGGTAAAACCTGAAAATCTTACCAAAGCTCAGATCAATATAGAAGGCATGGTTTGTACCGGTTGTGAAGAACATATTAATGGCGATATTATGAAAATGGAGGGTATTGTTTCTTCCACTACTTCACACGAAAAAGGTGAAAGTGTGGTAGTGTTTGATAAAAGTCAAACTTCTATTGATGACATTTTATCAACTGTTAATAATACAGGGTACAAAGCTACCGGACATACCATAGTCGATGCAGCATCACACTGAAGATGAAGTAGGTCATGATTGGGAAAATCGTTATCAAAAAGAAGATACGCCATGGGATATAGGTTACCCTTCTACTCCGGTCAAAGAATATATTGATCAACTTGATAATAAAGAACTGAATATTCTGATCCCGGGCTGTGGCAATGCTTATGAAGCTGCTTATCTATGGGAAAATAAATTTAAAAATGTTCATTTAATTGATATCGCCCAATCACCGTTAGCAGCTTTTGCTAAACAGCATCTTGACTTTCCCAAGCCTCAACTCATCCAAGGTGATTTTTTTAAACATACGGGAGCATATGATCTCATCATTGAACAAACTTTTTTTTGTGCCATACATCCCTCTTTGCGGCCGTCTTATGCTAAAAAAGTGTTTGAGCTTCTAAAACCAGATGGCAAGCTCGTCGGATTACTGTTTGATGATCCATTAAACGATGACCATCCGCCATATGGAGGCAGTAAAATAGAATATATAAAGTATTTTAAGCCTTATTTTAATTTTAAGCATTTTGAAACAGCTTATAATTCCATTCCCCCTCGAGCCGGAAGAGAATTGTTTATTGAGTTTGTTAAAAGAAAATAATACTTAGATATTATTCTCATTTTTCTTTTTAATTACCAAAAAATCACCTTCTTCTATAATTAAGCCTTCTTCTTTTAATCTCCTGATAATTGATAAAACTTTTAGTTCATTTTGTTCAATTGTACTGACAAGATCTTTCAATGATGATGAGGTTATTTTTAAATAATTCAGAATCAGATCTTTAATTTGTAAAAATTCAGTATGAGTTAGTTGATAATTTTTTTCCTTTTTGCAAACATCACATTTTCCGCATGGCAACGCATCTTTTTCTCCGAAATAACGAAGGATAAATATATTTCTGCATATATCTTGTTGCTTAGCATATTTTAATGCTTCTTGCATCTTTTCTACTTCTATTTTAATTCTGGTTTTATAGAATTTTTGATTTAACTGAAGATTATTATTAGTTACTCTAGCATGTAAAAAAGTGAGCTGTGGTTGATCTTTCGCAGCTTCATAAAATATTATGTTACTGTTTTTAAGGTAAGTAAGCATCTTACTAATAACTTGTATATTGGCCGATAGCGCTATGGCTAAATCTCCTTCATTTATCTTTACAAAATCATCGTATACGCCTCCATACATTCTTAAGATCGCTCGAATAAGCGGCTCATATTTTCTGTTCTCTACTTCAAACTTATAAAAATCTTGTTTAGAGATAATGATCTTTAATCTGGAACGGCTATAAAATGCTTCCGATAAAGTAAGCCATCCTTCTTGTTGTAAATATCGAAGGCTGTAATATACAGCTGCCGGCTTAAAATTATAAATATCTGAAAACTCAGCAATATCAAAGTTATAACTCACTTCTGCTCCGCCTCCCACAGCTAACTTAAAATAACTGCCCAAAGCATTATAAATATTCTTTACAACTGACATATCAGGATAATTATCCTTAATACGCTGTTGGATGATCAAATCATCACTTTGATTATATAAGGTTACGGCATAAGCCAATTGCTCATCCCTGCCGGCCCTTCCTGCCTCTTGGTAATACGCTTCTATGCTGTCAGGAATTTCCCAATGAATAATAAAACGAACGTCCGGCTTATCAATTCCCATCCCAAAAGCGTTAGTGCACACCATGATCTTATTTTGTCCTTTTAACCATGCTTCTTGCTTTTTAGCCCTTAATGCCATAGGCAATCCTGCATGATAATGATCTGCATGTTGTTTATTTTCTTTCAGAAAAGTAGCTATGTCTTTTGTTTTTTTTCTGTTTCTGACATAAATTAATCCTGACCCTTTTACTTTGCGAATAATCTCCAACAATTTTCTGTATTTATCATCTACATCTAATACCAGATAAGTCAAATTGGCTCGGTTAAAGCTTTTTTGAAAACAAATTGTTGCTTTGAAGTGTAATTTTTCTTGTATATCAGCTACTACTTGCTTGGTAGCACTTGCCGTTAGTGCTAATATTGGTATTTCGGGAAGCTCAGAGCGAATATCGGCAATCTTAAGATAGGAAGGCCTAAAATCATACCCCCATTGCGAAATACAGTGAGCTTCGTCAACTGCAATAAGGTTGACATGCATCCTTTTAAACCGCTCAAGAAAAAGTTCTGTTTCTAATCGTTCAGGTGATACATACAGGAATTTATAATCTCCGTAAATACAGTTATCTAAAATGATATCAATTTCTTTTAAGGATAATCCCGCATGTATAGCTGCAGCCTTGATGCCTTTCTTTTTTAGGTTGTAAACCTGATCTTTCATTAGAGCGATCAAGGGGGAGACAACAATACAAATGCCTTCTAATAATAAACCCGGAACTTGAAAACATATGGACTTACCGCCTCCGGTAGGCATAAGGGCCAAAGTATCTTTTGATTGCAAAACAGCGTTGATAACTTCCTCCTGAAGCGGCCTAAAAGCACTATATCCCCAATACTTTTTTAAGATGTCGTGTGTATGCAATAATATAGCTTTGGTTTAAGTTTGATATTAAATTAAGCATTTAGGTGCTTATAGAAAATCAGTATTAATTTGCATTAAAATTAGTACTTTCACTTTTAGAGACCTTAAAAAATTAGATAATTAATTAGTTTTTTTTCTAAGATCTCATTTAAAATAAGTCAGCTATGAAGCAAATAATAATTTTACTTTCTTTTGGTTTAATAAATATCTTAAGTGTTACCGCTCAAAAAGATGGAATTCAATTTTTTGAAGGCAGCTGGCAAGAGGTTTTAGCAGAAGCAGCAAAACAAGATAAATTAATTTTTGTAGATGCTTATGCAGTATGGTGTAAGCCATGCAAAATGATGGAAAAGGAAGTATTTGTACTCTCAGAAGTGGCCAATTTCTATAATCAGCACTTTATCAACTATAAATTAGACGTAGATACTAAAGAAGGAAGCGCAATAGCCGATCAATATAAGGTAAAAGGTATGCCGACTTATTTATTTGTCGATAGCAAAGAAAAATTGAGCTACCAAGCAGAAGGATATATTCCTAAAGATGAAATTATCCAAAAGGGAGAAATAGCTTTAGTGCGATATAAAAAACAGCGTAAATAGATAAGCAATTGAAACTATATATTTTATTTGCCCTCATTATAATAGCTTTTCCGGCCTTTAGCCAAGAGCAGCAACAAGATGAATTTAGTGCGCGCAGAGAGGACAAAGACGGTATGTATGTCGTCATTAAAAATGATGGCACTGAATATTTTGGTGAAATATTAGAAGATAATAATAGAGAGGTTTTGTTAAAAACCATGAATTTGGGAGAAATTTATATTCCTAAACATGAAATACGCTCTATTACTAAACTGGAAGCGGGAGATTTACGGAAAGGAAACTATATCGGCAATAACATTTTTTTATAATCGATATTTTCTTGCTACCAACGGGCTAACACGAGATAAAGGCCAACATTATGTAATGGTAAGTTTACTGGGAGCAGAGTTAAATTTTGCCGCCACAGAACATTTATCTTTAGGCATCATGAGTTCATGGCTAGGGATACCGATTATAGGTACTGCTAAATATTCATTTGAATTGAGTGAAAAACTAAATTTTTCTTTAGGTGGAGTAATGGGTACAGCCAGTTGGGCCGATCCTAGCTTATTTGGAGCAATTGGTTTTGGAGCATTAACTTTTGGCGACAGATCTTCAAATATAACCTTATCAGGGGGTTATGGGTACATAACCGATAGTCAATATGGAGGAGGATTGCCGGCAATTTCCATAGCAGGCATGACTAAAATAACTAAATCTATTACCTTGTTGGCAGAAGCTTTTTCCTTTATAAACAGATATGTTCCGATCGTAATGATCCTTCCGGGAGTTAGGTTTTCTATTAAATCTGACCAAGCTTTTCAATTAGGATTTGCCGGAATATATTTTGATGATGAAGTATTCCCTCTGCCTATTCCACAATTAAGATATTTTAAAACTTTTTAAGATATGGCCAAACATATACTCTATAGATTACGCAGTAATACAATATTATTGCTCTTGTTTTTATCGGGAATTGCTAATTTATTTGGCCAAGTACAGCTCAATCCTCAACAACATGATTATGGGGTTATACAAGAATGGAATCCTACACCTGTCAAATTTACGCTTACGAACACATCCTCTGACAATTATTTATATTTTACCGACAAAATCTACCAGGGAATTAAAAATTCAATATCCTCAACGAGCTATTCAACAGGGAGAAACAGTTAACATATGGGTTACCTATTATACAGATCAAGTGGGTATTTTCAATAAAATTATTCCCATATATAATTCCTCCAGCAACGAACCTGTTAATCTATTGCTTACAGGCAATATTTTATCTATTTCATCTAATGCTGTGCTCGCCTGTCCAACTGTTAATCAAAATACCGGCCCTACTTCCTTATTTGAAGAACCCGAAAATAAATATGTTTTACAAGCTAAAGTGATAGACAAGCTTACGAGAAAACGTATTGGCAATGCAAAGGTTGATTTAATCAAGAATGGTGAGGTTAAATACGAAGTAGTTACTCCTGAAGATGGGACATTTAAAGGAGAAGTAAATGCCGGAGATTATCAAATAAATACCACCGCAGAGGGATACTAACCCCATAATATGAATTATAGCATCAACAAAGAAATGATGACCATAATCATAAAACTAGATCCTATTCCATTGAAAAAGAAAATACGATTATACTTACAGAAGATCGCCCGGCAGTTATTACAGAAACATCTCCCCCGGCAAAGTCAGTCCCTATAATTGATGATAGTGATCTTCCTATAAGTTTGTATGCACCCAATAACATCGTTTTTTTAATTGATGTCTCTCTTTCTATGGGTAAAAAAAAATAAGCTATTACGCTATTAAAAGGTAAAAAGCTATAAGGCCTATTGATAATATTACAATTATAACCTATCGTTATTCTCCTACCTTAGTATTACCCACTACTCCTGCAGATGATAAGATCACTACTATGTATTATATTAAAAATTAGAGTCGGGTGGATTAACAAATGGATTAAATGGTTTAACCGAGGCTTATAAAATTGCAAGAGAAAATTATATTGAAGAAGGGAATAATCAAATTATCATTGCTACCGATGGGCTATTCGGACATGCCAATGATTCAGAAAAAGAGAGCAATAAGCTAGCTAAGAAAGAAGCTAATAATTTACTTCAAATTAACAAACCGGTCGTGCTTTCTGTTGTTGGCCTCGGAAATGATAAAAATGCTATTGAAACGATGAAAAGTTTGGCAGAAAGTGGCAAAGGAAATTTAATTAAAATCTCAGAAACGATTCCCAACACGGAAGCTTTAATAGAAGAGATCAGAAAAATGTCAAAAATTGAAGAGTAAAAGGTGGACATCAGCCCACCTTTTAAATCTTCTTTAACCTATTGAAATACTTTTCTTAGGCTTTGGCTTTGCTTCTCTTTTTTAGGAATATTAATAGTTAATACGCCTTCTTTATAAGTAGCTTTTATTTTATCTGCTTGAGCTGCATCAGGTAATGTAAAAGTCCTTTTAAACGATTGATAATTAAATTCTCTTCGAGTATAATTACCTTCATCATCTTTCTCATTATCTTCAGATTCTTTCTCTGCAGAAATAGTTAAAAGATTATTATCTAAATCGACTTTAAAGTCATCTTTTTTCATGCCGGGAGCAGCCATTTCAACATTAAATCCGTCATTATCTTCTTTAATATTAACGGCCGGCATGCTTACATTTCTTTGTGAGTCTCCTGATACGCCGAACCAATCTTGATCAAAAAAATCACTCCAAAGAGATGGAAATCTGGTATCATTTTGTTTCTTATAAGTGTCATATCATAAAATTTAAAAGTTAACAATACTATGCTAAAAACAAATTACATGCCAAACATATATAATATTTTATCCATGCATTACGAACTTATAATTATAATAATATATTCTATATAAAATTATTTCTGACTGTAGAAATGATGAAACAAGTGTTGAAAAAACGCAGCAATTACTTTAATAAAATATCTTTATGACAATCGATTCCTATAATCATCATATCCAAATTCTTTAACTAATCTGAATTCCTCGTCTTCTGTCCAAATTCCTATTTTAGGAAGCCCTACCCATTAAATGTAGTAGTTTTGACCATCGTATAATGGATCATATCATCAAATATAACTTTATCCCCTGCCTTTAATGGTTGATCAAAAGAATAATCACCGATATAATCGCCCGCCAAACAAGTCATTCCACCAAACCTGTAAGTAGGCACCCCTTTCTCCGGCTCCGTTGCACATAATACTTTAGGTTTATATGGCATTTCTAAACAATCGGGCATATGTGCAGCAACAGAAATATCTAACATTGCTACTTGCACGCCTTTGCTGTCAATTATATCCTGCACAGTGGAAACAAGGTAACCCGTTTGCCAGCCAACTGCCTCTCCCGGTTCTAAAATAACTGCTACATCATATTTATCTTCAATTTTATTAATCAGTTCTATTAAAAGCTCCACATTGTAATCTTTACGAGTAATATGATGCCCCCCGCCCATGTTGAGCCATTTGACTTGATATAAATATTTGCCAAATTTTTCTTCTACAGCTTTTAACGTATTTTGTAGTGTTTCTGCCGAATCTTCACATAATGCATGAAAATGTAATCCTTCGATCCCCTCAGGAAGTTTTTCTTCTCTAATTTATCTGCTGTAATACCTAGTCTTGATCCGGGAA
>CBDBZN010000019.1:0-141635 GCA_965213575.1 Chitinophagales bacterium
AATACAATCTTATTTATGTTTCACAAGTTATTAATTATGTATTTAATATTATTGGTCAAATTTTGCTATTTTAAAGTATGGTTAAACAATTTTTAACAATCCTATTTACCTTAATATTAATTAATAACATATTTGCAGAAAAACTGCAGGTACTTGTAGATCAGTGCATTTTTAAAAATGCCCAAGACAGCACTTACATTGAGCTATATTTTTCTATTAATAATAGCACTATTACTTATAAAAATAATGAAGGAGGATTAGATATTGCCATATATATTTATCAAGATAGCACCATTGTAGCATACGATCTATATCATTTAACACCGCCTGCCGATATCGATTCTAACAATAGCATACTTGATTTAAAGAGATTATATATCCCTTATGGAGAATTAAGGATGGAAATTACGGCTACCGACTCTAAGGACACTAGTAATAAAACATATATCTATAAAGAGATTAATAATCCTGTTCCTCCTGCTAATAAACCTTATCTCTCTGATATTGCATTAATAAGCAATTATAAAAAAGCAACACCAAGTGACCCTTTTTATAAGGCCGGCTACAGCCTGTACCCTTATCCTATTAACTATTACCCTCCTGAAGAAAATAAAATTATTTTTTATACAGAGTTATATAACACGGAACATATTGCCGGTGAGATGTTTTTAGTTAATACCTCCATTGTAGCAAATAATACAAACCAAATAGTTAATGGCCTAAGTTATTTTAGCAAACAAAAAAAACAACTGGTAAATGTCATTTTTTCTGAATTTGACATCAGCAATTTACCCTCAGGCAATTATGAATTATTAATAGAAATAAGAAATAAAAATAATATTCTACAAGCTTATCAACGGTTATTGATCCAGAGAAAAAATAATATTAACCAAGCAGGTATAACTGATGTAGAAATGGCTTTATCATTTGTAAACAACATTCCGCAAGAAGAGCTGATTGAAGATTTACAAGCTTTAAAACCTATCACATCAGAGTTAGAATATAATCGCATTCAAAACTTAGTTCAAAGCGACAGCTTACCTATGATGAAACGTTATTTTTTATCTTTTTGGCAAAATCGCTCGCCAATAGACCCTCAAGAAGCTTGGTTAGTTTATGAAGCTAAACTAAAAAAAGCTAATGAATTGTATGGTACTAAAATATATAAAGGATATGAAACCGATAGAGGCAGATTCTTATTACTATACGGCTCGCCTAGTTATAAATATACCGCTACCTGGGATGATAGTAGAAGGCCTTATGAAGTATGGATATACGATTATTTAGATAATACCGCTCAAAATAATGTTAAAAGTGTATTTATAGCTCATAATACTGTCACTAATGAGTATAACTTAGTTTACTCAGACATTCGAGGAGAAGTCAGTGATGCAGGATGGATCACACATATTAATAAAATAAGAGGGAGGGGAAACAGTAATGAAGGTGGCGCCCCCCATACCGCCGGCAATCTTTTTTACCCTTATGACGACCGATTTATAGAAGTGATGTTGAGATAGCTCTATCAGCTATTAACTATTAGTTTCCTTAATAGTTAACTTTAATATATCCCACGTTCGAATATTCTTTTTTTTGTGGATATTAGTTTTTCCAAAATTATTAGTTGGGAATAAGACTTCATTATATTTTTTATAATTATTGAAAAACATCGCTCCTTTAGCAAACCTAGCGGTTTCTCTGACGGTAAATTCAATCAAATCAATAAGGCCTGTAGTAGAATTAATCCAAACAATATATTGGTCATGCTCTTTATGTGGAGCAATCTCGCTCCACGTAACAAATACTTTTTTATAAGTTTGTTTATGTAATGTATCTTCTCCAAGATCGATCATGATCTCCGCTTCTATAATACGAAATGGAAACTCAATAAAATATTGAATAGTTTTCAACGCCATCTTTTTTCCGGCATTATCTTTCTCTAATAACACTTCACCTTCTTTAATATATATTTTATCGTTTTTCAATAGCCAGTATGTCTGATTTGATGCATTTATCAGAGAAATATAATTACTGTCATGATGGATAATCAAATTTAAAACAGAAGGCTTGCCGGGCAGCTCCGCAAAATGTTTGGCAATACCATACCACTCGTTTCGAATAGTTACTTCATAGGAGCTGATTTTTTGGAAGCTGCTTAGGCCGTGTCTTCTCGCTGCCTCTAATAATAATTTTTCTCCGCTTCTTTGTGGAATTTTTTCTTGAGTTTTTTTCAAGCTGGCTGGCCTGATATCTGCCAATTTACAAGCAGAAATCAGGATGCAAATAATCAACAAATATAAGATATGGCGTAGTAGTTTGATGTGGTATTATTTAGTAGAGTAATGTTAAATATGTCTATCTTCGAGTTCCTCAGGAGGCCATATTATTATAATCTTATTTTGAGTAAATTTTAAATTTGGCTAACCCTTTACGTTGTAAAAAATGCTGAAATGATACTTTTAATACACCGAGGCCATATATAGCACTCCTTTTAAAGTTAATAGAAGACGCTTCTTCAAAATATTTAGTAGGGCAAGTAACTTCGCCTATTTCATACCCGGCATAAAATATTTGTGAAAGCATTTGATTATCAAATACAAAATCGTCAGAATTGATATTATAATTAATACTTTCTAAAACCT
This sequence comes from Chitinophagales bacterium, assembly GCA_965213575.1. GTDB lineage: Bacteria > Bacteroidota > Bacteroidia > Chitinophagales > JAUHXS01 > JAUHXS01. Next base: position 2,643 of record CBDBZN010000019.1, read on the forward strand.
CTTTTGAGAAAGAGCGATATCCGGTATGATATTCTGACAGCTTTTGATCAATTAATATATTTTGTGTAAAGGTCAGCAAGCGATTTGCAATATATTTATACCAGGGCATGCCTCCTTTTAAAGCACCTTTTCCCAAAATTCTTGACCCCAACACTACATGATATAATTCGTTGCCAATAATACTGGCCATAGCAGGAATGAGTTTAGGAGTATATTGATAATCAGGATGCAACATAATCACAATATCCGCTCCTAATTCTAAGGCTTTATTATAACAAGATTTTTGATTGCCTCCATAGCCTTTATTTTTCTCATGCCTGATGATATGTTTTAAGCCTAATTTTTGAGCTACATCAATAGTATCATCTTTGCTGGCATCATCTACTAAAATCACTTCATCAACAATATCAAATGGTATCTCTTGGTATGTTTTCCCAATAGTCAATGCTGCATTGTAAGCAGGTAATACGACGACGACTTTTTTGTGGTTATACATTCAAAACTATTTAAAGTTTGAAGTTCGAAATTAAGGCGTAAAGTTAGCAACAATATTTTTAATGAATCCGGTCTCCTCTTAACTTAAGAGCTTGCATAATTTCGGCTTCATGTTTCAAATATTCAGCCCACCGCTGCTTTACCTTCTCTTCAGGAGCAAATTCCTTTGCTAAATCTAGAAAGAGCCTATAATGGCCTGCTTCCGAAATCATCAATTGTCTGTAAAAATCCTTTAACTCATCATCTTTTATATTTTCTGAAAGCAATCTGAACCGCTCACAACTTCTGGCTTCTATCAACGCACAAACTAGTAATTTCTCCAATAGTACTTCATGGCGCCTACCTCCTTTATTCATGAAGCTGCTAAGTTGAGTAACATATTCATCTTTCCTGGGCCATCCTAACTCTAAACTGCGCTTTTCAAGCTCTTTTAATACCATCCTGAAATGTCCCCATTCTTCTGTGACAATAGGTGATAACTTTTCTACTAAGAGCTTTTTATCGGGATATAGTACAATTAAAGAAATACATTGAGAGGCTGCTTTTTGCTCACAATAAGCATGATCGGTCAAAATATCTTGTATACTTTCTTCTACTAATGTTGCCCACCTAGGATCGGTAGGTAATTGCAATCCTAACATTATTTGTATGGCCGTTCTAATATGGTTTGATAGATAATCGCTTCTTTTAGATTAAATCCAGCTTCATAAGTATTTGGTTTTTCTGCCAATAATTTAACACGTTTTCTACGATCAGCTTTTTTCTTTTCAAAATCTTGGTAACTCTTGTTTTTTTTATTTAAAATATCTTGCTTCTCTTCCTTATTCTTTTCTAATGTTTGCTTATCGTAATTAATCTTTTTTAAGGTATTATTATCTAATACAATTTCAACCGGTTTCTTGACAGGTTTAGGTTTCAACCGGTCATCTTCTCGCTCAACTTGATGATATGGCTGAGCAGAAGGTGAAGGCGCAGGGCGTTGCTTTTTCTTTTTTTTCCTTTTAAAAAACAGGTTATATATAAAATATACAACTGCAACAATGATGTATATGTATTCTCCGAAATTATCCATGTTAACTTATATTTGTCAAATATAACAACAAAATATAATTTATTAGGCTAATGATACAGTTCGCTTATTATAGGAATTTATGATATGGTAATATAACACAACCCCTAAGGCATACATACCGGCTGTTATATAAAAAATATTGCCGTAGCTTATATCAATGGACCGAAAATATCTAAATAACTGTGAGCTGATAAACCAACTACCGGACCATACTGCGGCGCTCATCGCACTAACTAATTCCCTATTCTTATCTTTTACATAATACATAGTAAGTTCAGAGATCATAGCAGATCCCATATTCATTAAAGGCTGCCTAATTACAAAACAAAACACCGCTATGTAGAAAGCCCACTCCCAATAAGAAAAATGATCCATAGAAGCTAAAAGAACCAATGCGATAACAGCTAGACTTTGGCTACCGGTAATGGCTGTATGATAACCAAACTTTCTTTTAATAAGAGGCATTAAAAGTGTTCCCGAAAACACCAATATAGCAGTCAAGGAAGTGAGCAAAGAAAATTCATCAAAACTGGTATTGAAAATGTGATAAAAAAATAAATTTACAAATGGAATAGTTAAACCGGCACCCGTAGCCACTATGAATGTCGGGATCATGACTCGTATAATAGCACCCCAATCATAGTGTTTAAAAAACTTTTTATTTTCTTCGTTTACAGTCGGAATAACTTCTTTAATTTTTATTTTAAATACAAAAAATATGGCGGAAACACTTATAATAGAAACCGATTGAAGAATGAGCTTTTCATTTAAAAATGGATATATTTCAGGTAAAAAAGCTGCGCAAACTCCTGCAGTAAATAAGCTTAATCCAAATGTAGAATGATGGAGGGCAATTGCTTCAGAATGATGTTGCGTTGCTAAATTCCTTAATATAAAAGGCAAAGTCATCACTTTTAAACTCGCTAATGCTATACCCCAAGTGATTGATGTGATATATATTAAAGTTGTATAATGCCCTCCAATAGAGTATATAGCCAGAAGCCCATTAAAAGGTACAATAACAGCTGTAAATAACAAAAACGGCCGTAGTTTTTTATCTTTTATATAAATGCCGAGAGGTAAAGCACATAAAATTAATGCCAAATATCGATAAGATATAAAATTGGCAATCTCGGGGTCATTATATCCCTCTTTTTTAAAATAAAAATTAAGCAGAATAAAAAAGGTAGCATTAACTAACTGGATCATTAACTCTGCCCAGAACAGGTTGATCATCGCATGTGGAAGAAGAAAATATTTTTTTAAAAAATCAGGCAAGGAGCTTTTTTGGCAAAGATAATGTTTAATATCAATTGAGCTTTTATTAAGTAATTATAACATTAAACATTATCTGTATATGTAAGAAATTTAAATATAAATACTCTATTTTGGCACATTCGCAAGTCGAGCAGTTTTAAATTCAGAAATTTCTGAGTTTAGGGAACGGCCTTTTTTTCAAGCTACTACAATCTCGAAATTGAGAGGGAGAGAAATATCAGATGTATAAAACTACCAATAGGTGGCGAGTTTCTGCTGTTTTGGGTAGCATTTCTGAGATTGTTTGCGAGAAAAATCAGCCTTGAATTTTTTTTGTTATTTTTCTTTTTTCAAGAAAAAGAAAAGTAAGAAGAAATCATTGCAAAAATAATCCCGATATTAGGCTCTTTGATTAAAATTGGGGTTATTTACACCTATAAATTTTAATTGAACTCCTTGGTATCATTCATTTTTCTTACTTGCGAATTTCCCTATTTATACAAAAAGGCTTATCTTTAAATTGAAATTTGAGAAAAATTTCTTCTTATAGCATCAATCTCAAGTATTTATATCATGAATACTAATCAAATATCCTTATTATTGGCAGATGATGATGAAGACGATCGATTAATCTTCCAAGAAATCATCGAAGAGTTATCTTTAAATGTAGCGGTAGAGTGTGTAGAAAATGGCGTACAGCTAATACATTTACTAAATAAAAAAAAAGATACTCTTCCTTCTATACTTTTTTTAGATATTAATATGCCTTTAAAAAATGGCATGGAATGTCTTAAAGAGATAAAACAATGTAGAAATCTAAATAACTTACCTGTTGTGATATGTTCTACATCTTTTAATAGGGAAACTATTAACCAAGCATATAACCTTGGCGCACAATATTATCTCCGGAAACCTTCGGATTTTAACACTTATAAAAATGTTATTGAAACTGCTATCAATTTAATAACTGAAAAGAGAATTACCAATCCCTCTAGAGAGGTATTTGTATTACACATTTAAATATTGTATGATTAGCGAAAACATAAATGTAAAAAAATTATTTTTGGCCAGAGGTGGAGAAATGGGTAAACTTATTCGTTCTAAAAATTGGGATAGCCACCCTTTAGGAAATCCTGATGAATGGCCTCCCAGCTTACTCACTAGCTTGAGTATCATATTAAATGCTAAGTTTCCCATGTTTTTATGGTGGGGCCCCGAGTTATATTCATTTTATAATGATGCTTACCGCCCCAGCTTAGGGAATGAAGGTAAACATCCAACTATACTTGGCCAGCCTGCCAAAAAAGCATGGCCTGAAATATGGGATATTATATCTCCTTTAATAAAACAGGTTTTAAATGGAGGTGAATCTACTTGGAGCGAAGATCAACTCATTCCAATATATAGAAACGGAAAGATAGAAGATGTTTACTGGACATACAGTTATAGCCCGGTATATAGCGGCAAGACCCATCCTGCCGGAGTGATGGTTACTTGCAACGAAACAACTGAGAAAGTAGTCACTTTTCAAAAGCTTGAGAAAATTAATAATCAATTACAATTTGCCATTGATGCATCTGAATTAGGCACCTGGGATTACGATCCATCCTCAGATATATTTATTGCAAATAAGCGGCTTAAAGAATGGTTTAATATGCCAATTGATAAAAGCACGGATGTTTCAAAAGCTATGCATGCCATTGTTAAAGAAGATAGAGAACGTGTAACTCAATCTATTGAAAAAGCACTGGAATTCTCCAGCGGAGGCGTATATAATGTTAAATATGCCATTCAATCTGATAATGAAGAAATGAGGATAGTGCATGCAAAAGGGCGGGCATATTTTAATGAGTTTAAGCAGCCTTATCGCTTTAGTGGCATTATTCAAGACATTACTCAACAAGTAAAGTCAGAATTACAACTTCAAGAAAACGAAAGAAATTTACGGTTGATGATCTTAGATGCACCCGTAGCTATAGCAATTCTTAAAGGCCCTAATTTTGAAGTTGAGATCGTAAACACAAGAGTATTGGAAGTATGGGGAAGAAAAGAAAGTGAAGTGATCAATAAACCTATTTTATCAGCTATGCCGGAGTTGTTAAACCAAGGGATTAAAGAATTATTAGATGAAGTTTATCAAACAGGCAAGCCTTTTCATGCTACGGAACTTCCAATTAAACTAATGAGATCGGGTGTTTTAGAAACAGCTTATATTAATTTTTCATATGAGCCGCTCTATGATATAAAAAAGACTATAAATGGCATTATGGCAGTCGGGATAGAAGTTACTGATCAAGTAAAAGCTCGCCTAGTTGCTGAAGAAGTGGGACAAAAAATTCAAAACTTAGTTCTTCAATCTCCCATACCAATGGCTATATTCAGGGGTAAAGATATAATTGTAGAGTTGGCTAATAAAGCAATGATTGAAAAAATATGGAGTAAAAACAAGGAAGAGGTTATAGGCAAAAAACTAATAGATATATTTCCTGAATTAAAAGGTCAAAAATATCCTGAATTGCTGAAAAAGGTATATAATACCGGCACTCCTTATAGAGAGAATGAATCAATAGCATATGTTCAAGGAAATGATGAATTAAGGAAACTTTATCTAGATTTTGAATACGCTCCTCTTTTTGATACTAAAAATAGTATAGTAGGAATCATAGCTACTGTAAATGATGTAACAGAAAAGGTTAGAGCTAGAGAAAAATTGGAAGAATTTGCTCATGAGCTTGAGATGGAAGTAAATATCAGAACAAAATTGTTAAAAGAAGCTAACGAAAAGCTAGAGCAATCTATTAATGACCTACAAAAAATGAATGCCGAATTGCAGTCATTTGCTTATGTATCCAGCCATGATTTACAAGAACCTTTAAGAAAGATAAAGACTTTTGTTTCCAGAATCTTGGACAAAGAAGAACAAAATTTATCTAAAACCGGAAAAAATTATTTTTCCAGAATACAGACTTCTGCAGATAGAATGCAGGCACTCATCGAAGATCTATTAACATACTCGCGGACAAATACCACTGAACGTATTTTCGAAAGAACTCACCTTAAGGACATTGCCTTAGAAGTAAAAAAAGATTTTAAAGAGATAGTTGAAGAAAAGAAGGCTACTATTGAAATTAGCGAAATGTGTGAGGCTGATGTGATTCAATTTCAATTTAGACAGCTTCTTACTAACCTTGTTTCTAACGCATTGAAATTTGCTCAAAAAAACGTTTTGCCTCACATAGCTATTCATAGCGAAATAATTATTGGTAGTAAATCATCTATAAAAGAGCTTTCTCCTGAAAAAAATTATTGCCACATTACTTTATCAGATAATGGTATTGGTTTTGAAGAAGAATATAAAGACCGGATCTTTGAAGTATTTCAAAGATTACATGGTAGGAGTGACTATGAGGGAACAGGGATTGGATTAGCTATTGTTAAAAAAATTGTAGAAAATCATAATGGTTTTATCAAAGCTAGCAGTAAGCCCAAAATAGGTGCTACTTTTCATATTTATTTACCAATTAGACATGACTAAAAAGGAATAATCACAATATTTTAAAAATTTTGAATTTTAAATTAAAAATGCTGAGAAGACTGTATTAACTCCATAATTTTGTTGCCCTGCTCCGACTTAAACCAGTGAATTTCGTCATCTTTTCGCAACCAGGTCATTTGACGTTTGGCATAGCGGCGAGAATTGCGTTTGATTAGTTCTATCGCTTTATCTAAAGATATTTTATGCTCAAAAAAGTCAAAAAGCTCTTGATATCCAACAGTTTGTAATGCATTTAAGTTAGCAAAAGTATGTAATAGTTTCGCCTCTTCCACTAATCCATCTTTGACCATTACCTCTACTCTTTGATTGATCCTATTGTATAATTGTTCGCGAGGCCACTCTATACCTATTTTAACAATATTAAAAGACCTATCAACTTTATAATTCTTTTGAAAAGAAGAAAATGGTTTACCGGAAAATTCCATTACTTCCAACGCTCTTATAATTCTTCTTGAATTATGAATATCAATGGTCTCATAATATTCCGGATCCAGCTCTTTAAGTTTTTGCTGAAGTGCAGCTAATCCTTTTTCTTTGAGGCTATTAATGAGTTTTAATCGAACCTCTTTAGGCACATCCGGATAATCATCTAACCCTTCACAAACAGCCTTAATAAACAGCCCGGACCCTCCAACTAATACAGCTATATTATTAGTTTGATATAGTTTTTCTAAATGCACTATAGCATCTCGTTCAAAATCTCCTGCCGAATAATTGTCATGAATAGATAATGAATTGATAAAATAATGTTTAACCTCCGATAATTCTGCCTTCGAAGGCTTAGCCACACCAATATTGAGTTCTTTATAAAATTGACGTGAGTCGGCAGAAAGAATATCACATTTAAAATACTTAGCTACCTGAATAGCTAAAGCTGTTTTACCTGAGGCGGTAGGGCCAAGTATACAAATAAGTTGCTTGGTACTATTTTTCAAGCGGTAATACTTTAATATGGAATAGGTACATGCAATTTTATATTAAGAATTACATGCACCTTTTGGAAATATAAACCTAATTATCATTCATATATTTACCTAGGGCTTCATCATAAGACTTTTTCCAAGAACTTACATCGCCCCAATCATCACCATTTATTGCAACATTTCCATTAGTCACCTTGCCTATACTATATAAAGGCATCTTATATTCTTTGGCAATATTTTGAAGGTTTTCAATCTGCTCTTTTTTAACAGAAACTACCACACGGCCCTGAGTTTCACCAAATAGATACGCATCTTTTCTGAGCCCTTTTTGAGTTTTTATTTCAAATCCTAAATTTTTAGTCATTGCTGATTCGATCAAGGTAATAAACATTCCTCCATCCGAAATATCATGAGCTGAGCTGATAGTTTTACTTTTTATTAGTTCTTTTAAGATATTTTGAAGTAAAAGTTCTTCATCTAAATTAAAATGTGGTACAGGAGAATGTTTTACCTTATGATAATGGATCAGATATTGAGAAGAGGAAATATCTTCACGAGTCTCTCCCAATATAAATATTTCATCTCCTTCATTTTTAAAATGTAAGGTCATTTTATCATGAATATCCTCTAACACACCGACCATACCAATCGTAGGAGTAGGCATTACAGGGCCTTCATCGCTTGATTGGTTATAAAAGCTCACATTACCTCCTGTCACCGGAGTTTCAAATTTTTCACAAGCTTTTTTCATGCCCTCAATAGCTCCTTGAAATTGCCAATATACTTCCGGGTTATATGGATTGCCAAAATTTAGGCAATTGGTAATCGCAGAGGGCACTCCCCCACTGCATATTATGTTACGAGCAGCTTCTGCTACAGCAATAGCGGTACCTTCAACCGGGTTGGCATAAACAAAATAAGGATTGCAATCAACCGTTATCGCCAATGCTTTATTTGTATCAAGGATCCTCACTGTAGCCGCATCAGCAGGCTCATTAGTGGAAGTATTGTTAACCTGTACCATTGAATCATATTGTTCGTATATCCACTTTTTAGAAGTAATATTAGGATGGGCAATTAATTGTTGAGCAACTTCTTTCAAATTATCAGGCTCTATGATTTTATTTATATCATAAGATAAAATTTCTCTTATATACGCCGGTTCTTTCACTTCCCTTTTGTATGCCGGTGTATCTCCTCCTAAGGCCAAATTTTTCGGAGCTATTTGGGCAACCAATTCTCCATTCATATAATATTCTAACATCTCCTTTTCTACTACTTCACCTATAATAGCACAGTTTAAATCCCATTTTTCAAAGATATCTTCTATCGTTTTTTCTTTACCTTTTTTAACCACTACCAGCATTCTCTCTTGAGATTCTGAAAGTAAAATTTCAAAAGGCTTCATTCCCGCTTGTCTGGTAGGTACTTTATCTAAATAGATTTTCATGCCATGTTCGCCTTTTTCACACATCTCTGAAGTAGAACAAGTGATCCCCGCAGCTCCCATATCTTGCATGCCTACTACTACACCGGCATCAATCGCTTCCAGTGTAGCTTCTAATAAAAGTTTTTCCTGAAAAGGATCACCTACTTGTACAGAAGGCAAGTCATCAGCAGAGTTTTCTGTAATGTCACCCGAAGCAAAAGTAGCTCCATGGATGCCGTCTTTTCCGGTAGCAGAGCCGACAATATATACCGGATTGCCCACTCCTTCAGCAGTGGCCGAGATTGTTTTACCATTTTTTACAATACCCACCGACATAGCATTTACTAACGGATTGACATGATAAGATTCATCAAAATAAACTTCTCCACCAACAGTTGGCACACCAAAAGAATTGCCGTAATCTCCTATGCCTCTTACTACTCCTCTCACTAACCATTTTGTTTTTTCGTGCTTAATATTGCCAAATCTTAAGGAATTTAAAGCTGCAATAGGCCTTGCGCCCATCGTAAAAATATCTCGATGAATACCGCCCACACCGGTAGCAGCTCCTTGATAAGGCTCAATAGCAGATGGGTGATTGTGTGATTCAATTTTAAAAGCACAAGCCAAATTATCACCAATATTAACTAATCCTGCATTCTCTTCACCTGCTTTAGCTAAAATATGAGCACCATCTTTAGGTAAAGTTTTAAAGCAGATTGATAGAATTTTTATAAGAGCAATGCTCTGACCACATTACTGAAAACATACTTAGCTCTGTATAATTAGGCGTACGCCCCAGTAGCTCCTTGATCTTCTCTAATTCATCAGGGATCAATCCTAATTGGCCTGCCAACTCTTCATTTATTTCCGGCTCCTGTACAGCTGTGTTCATGCTATTGATTTATTTGAAAGCAAAAATAAGGATTAATTATCATTATCTTTAGGCGAGGCAATCAACATATAAACGCTTAGTTAACAATTTAAGAATCACTGATACCGATTGGATCTTGTAGATGGATTACTGATTTTACTTTATAGTAGTTGCTTTATATTTATTATAAACAAAGCACCTATATTTCGATCAACTGATTTACCTGTGAATCAGTTAACTATTTTTTATCTGTTAAAAGTAATAGGTGGCATTGCTTACATATACATTCACCAGCACTACTATAATGGTGGAGACACTTGGTTATATTTTCATGATACTGAAACAATCGCTTCTTCTCTAGCCGAATCTCCGTTTTATTATTTATTTTTCACATTTGGGCCCAATGCCTTAGATACGCCTCCTGCTTTTGCTATTCCTTATATCCAAGAAATGGGTTTTTGGTATGATACGGCAGCATATTCCGTCATTCGATTAAATGCTGTTTTATATTTATTTACCCTAGGACATTTTTATGCCTATGCCTCTTTTACGGCTTTTATTTCTTTTACAGGATTATTTTTTATTTATAAGGCTTTTTCTATTTCTCTTACTTATTCCCTTCCCAAAATGATAGGCTATGCGGTATTTTTATTTCCTTCAACATTGTATTGGACTTCCGGAGCTCATAAAGAAGTAATAATAATTCTCGCATTGGGTATTTTAATATATTATTCCTCAAAAATAACACTTCAACAATATTCTTTTAAAGATATCATCTGGATATTACTTTCAGTTGCTTTAATTGGATGTATTCGATTCTATTTACTATTAATATTATTTGTCCCATGGATGTCTTACTATTTAGTTGCAATAAAAAAAACACCCTAAAAGAATTTATTTAGTTTCATTATTAACAGTAAGTATCGGCATAGTTGTTTTACACTTTTTCTTACCGGAATATTCCCCTCTGAAGTTACTTGTAAATAAACAACAACAATTTTTAGTATTAAAAGGAAATTCTACTGTTGAATTAAGGCGATTTGGTTCTTCCATACCAAACTTAATAAAAACCATACCTGACGCTGTTAATAATGTTTTTGTAAAACCCTATCCTACTCAGTTAAATACTACTTTTAAAATAATATATGGCTTAGAAAATTATTTTATCATATCCTTGATTGTTTACGTCATATTACTATGCGGAAAAAACCTAGCTATGAATAATAAGTTCTTTGATATTCCAAATATCATCATGTTTATGCTGACTTTTTCAATTTTAACGCTAATTATCATCGGATTAGTAGTGCCTAATCTTGGAGCTATTGCACGATATAAATCCATTACAACTCCTTTCCTATTACCTTGTTTAATTCTTCTAATCTTATATAAAAATCCTAAGGTCGAAAATAAATAAATATATTATAATTATTTATTTATGATTTATTCTTCCTATGCTTCTGTTAGTATCATGCTATATTTGAATAATAATAAACATTATTTTAAGAATGAGAAACAATTGTTCATTATTTTCATAAATTTTCAGAAAAAATTGACTTATTTCAAAAATGCCTATACCTTTGTAGCATTATTAATCAATGATAAATAAAAATGATCAACGTAAGATTTAATTCCCTTGATATTGTATCTAAAAGAGAAACGGCAAAGATTGAAAGGCCTTCTAAAAAGATTTCTGAATATTATGGCTCTCATGTTTTTAATGATGTTTGCATGCGAGAATATCTTTCAGAGGAAGCATATTTAAGTGTCATGAGCGCCATAGAAGCAGGCACTAAAATAGACCGTGAAATAGCAGATCAAGTTGCTTCTTCAATGAAAGCATGGGCAGTAAGCAAGGGAGCTACTCATTTTACACACTGGTTTCAACCCCTCACCGGAGCTACTGCAGAAAAACATGACTCTTTTTTCACCCCTACATCAGGCGGGAAAGGCATAGAAAACTTCAACGGCGCAAAATTAGTACAGCAAGAACCTGATGCTTCCAGCTTCCCTAGTGGAGGGATCAGGAATACTTTTGAAGCCAGGGGATATACTGCGTGGGACCCATCTTCTCCGGCATTTGTTATGGAAATTGGCGCCGGCAAAACTTTATGTATTCCAACCATTTTTGTTTCCTACACAGGCGAAGCACTGGATTATAAAGCACCTCTCTTAAAATCGATCAACGAATTAGAAAAGGCTGCCGTTCCGGTATGTCAGTATTTTGATAAAAATGTTAAAAAAGTCACGCCAACCTTAGGATGGGAACAAGAATACTTTTTAATCGATGCAGCGCTGTATGATGCTCGGCCGGATTTAGTATTGGCTGGCAGGACTGTTTTTGGACAAATTGGTGCAAAAGGCCAGCAGTTAGAAGATCATTATTTTGGATCTATTCCGGAAAGAGCCTATGCCTATATGCTTGATTTGGAAACCGAATGCCACAAGTTAGGCATTCCGGTAAGCACCCGCCATAATGAGGTAGCACCTAGCCAATATGAATGTGCACCGATGTTTGAGGAAATGAACCTAGCAGTAGATCACAACCAATTATTAATGGATTTAATGGATCGTATTGCCAGAAGACATCATTTAAGAGTATTGCTCCATGAGAAGCCATATGCCAATATTAATGGATCAGGAAAACACAATAACTGGTCGATGAGTACAGATACCGGTAAAAATCTTTTATCGCCTGGTAGGACCCCTAAAACCAATCTTCAATTTTTAACTTTTTTTGTAAATACGATCAAAGCAGTTAATGAAAATGAAGAATTATTAAGATCAAGCTTTGCTTCTGCCGGAAACGACCACCGCTTAGGTGCAAATGAAGCACCGCCTGCTATTATTTCTGTTTTTATCGGATCTCATTTGTCAAATGTATTAAATGCTATTGAAGAAAAAGTATCTGATAAAAACTTCAGCGAACAAGATAAGCTTGACTTAAAATTGGATATCCATAAAAACATACCATATTTATTGCTGGATAATACCGATCGAAACAGGACTTCTCCATTTGCTTTTACTGGCAATAAATTTGAAGTACGGGCAGTAGGGTCAAACGCTAACTGTTCGCAACCGATGATTGTCTTAAATACCATAGTGGCTAATCAACTAAAGCAGTTTAAAAAAGATGTAGATGCTATTATTAAAGAAGGAGAGAAAAAAGATGCAGCCGTTTTGAAAGTAATCCGGGAATACATCATAGCTTCTAAAAGAATCATTTTCGAAAAAGACGGATATAGTAAAGAATGGGAAGAGGAAGCTAAAAAGAGAGGTTTATCAAACAATAAAACCACGCCTGCTGCCTTAAAAGCCATGATTGCAGAGAGGTCAATTAATCTTTTCAAAGAAAATAATATTTTCACAGAAATAGAATTAAAAGCTCGGCATGAAATTCTATTAGAACAATATATTAAAGAAGTCCAAATAGAATCAAGAGTAATGGGAGAACTTGTTATCAATCACGTTTTACCTGCGGCCATCAATTACCAGAACAAACTGGTTGAAAATGTGACCGGTTTAAAATCAGCAGGCATTGAAGGTGATGGGCTCAAAGCTCAACAAGACATTTTAAATAATGTATCGGATCATATTTACAAAGCTAAAACCGCGGTAGACAGCATGATAGAGGAACGTAAAAAAGCCAATACTATAACAAATGGAGATAAAAAAGCTGCCACGTATTGTGACAAGGTAAAACCATATTTTAACACTATTCGATACTCCGTCGAAAAGTTGGAATTTTATGTAGATAACCAATTGTGGCCTCTACCAAAGTACAGAGAAATGCTATTTTTGAGATAATTGAAAGTATCTAATTAACAACACCTGCTAATTATTATTTGACAGGTGTTGTTTTATAATAGAGGAATCTTTTTTCCGGTGTAATCCAAGTAGAGTGAAGCATATATTCAATTTCTTTCTATGAGCAGAGGTTATATAGATAGTAAATATTACTCTCCATACTCCTGATTACTATAGGCCGGACTTGTAGGAGGTATAATTTTAATATAAGGATGTTTTGCTACTAAATGACAGCTATTACATCCATTCATCATAATAATATAACTTTCACCAAAGGCATCTAAGCTGTTAGATTCAATGGCTATTTTCAGTTCATCCATTCCCGGATCTGCCATTACTTTTGACAAATTACTTAAGTTTTGGCCATTTTCAATAACATTCGCCTCCTGTAGTTCTTCAAAAGCCTCATCCATTTCATGATGATAAAAATTTGCCAATTTCCAGTTTTCCGACTTTCCGGCAAACCATAATTTATTAAAATAGCGTTGCAATTTATTCATTACATCTGCTACTTCAAAAAGCTCCTCAGGCTCATCTATTTCTTCCTGATGATCAGTTATTTTTATATGTGCCTGAGTGTTTTTAAATGACAATATTTCTTTTTCTAATTCACTGATCTGTATGGCCATATAAATCATACAAACAGTAAGAATGATAATAAAAATCCAATATATATGAGTTTTATTCATAGCTTTCTTTTTGGTACGAAACCATTATCTTTGTCAAACATTTAATCCATCAAAGATAAGAGATAAGTAGAAATAATGATCGAGACAGATATTATAATTATCGGTGCCGGCCCATGCGGATTATTTACTGTTTTTGAAGCCGGTTTAATAAAATTACGATGCCATTTAATAGATACTTTACCGTTGGCTGGAGGCCAATGTGCGGAGATATATCCGAAAAAGCCTATCTATGATATTCCCGGTTATCCTGAAATCCTTGCTGGCGAACTAGTCAATAATCTTATGGAGCAGATAGCTCCTTTTAATCCCGGTTTTACCTTAGGCGAAAGAGCGGAGAGTATTGAAAAAGTGAATGGAAAGTTTATTGTTACAACTAATAAAGGCACTATGCATACGGCTCCTGTAATAGCTATCGCCGGTGGTTTAGGATGTTTTGAACCTAGAAAACCACCTATTCATAACATTTTAGATTTTGAAGATAAAGGCGTAGAATATATCATTAAAGATCCTGATTTGTATAAAGATAAACGCCTGGTGATTGCCGGTGGTGGTGATTCTGCGTTAGATTGGGCTATTTTCCTTTCTGATATAGCTCAAGAAGTTTCTCTTGTACATAGAAGAACAGATTTTAGAGGTGCTTTAGATTCTGTAGAAAAGGTACATCATCTAGTAGATGAAGGAAAGATTCATCTTTTTACAAATTCTGAAGTTATTGGCATAAAAGGTGATAATCAACTTAGCTCGGTTGTTATTCATCACAAAACGGAGGGTGAAGTCATTAAGGAGACAGATCATTTTATTCCTTTATTTGGGCTTTCGCCGAAACTTGGCCCTATTGCAGAATGGGGCTTAAACATCGATAAGAATGCCATTGAGGTAGATACTTTTGATTATAGCACTAATATTCCCGGCATTTATGCTATTGGTGATGTAAATACTTATCCGGGAAAACTGAAACTAATCCTTTGTGGATTTCATGAAGCTACATTAATGGTACAATCAGCTTTTAAAAAGGTTTATCCCGATAAAAAAGTTCAATTTAAATATACTACCGTTAACGGGGTACAAGGTTTTTAATTATGGAAGATGTAATTATTACTGTTATTGACCGAGCCGATCAAGAACATTTTTTAACAGCGCCTACTGATATGGGCATGAACTTAATGGAAGTCTGTAAAGGCAATAACCTTCCGGTAGATGGCACTTGTGGAGGCATGGCACTTTGCTCTACTTGCCATGTATATGTGGAAAGCACTCATTCACTCCCTGAAATGTCAGAAGACGAAGAAAATATGCTCGACCAAGCGTTTTTTGTAAAAGATAATAGCCGTTTAGGCTGTCAGGTTCCAATTACGGAGCAGTTAGAAGGATTGGTTGTCAGGCTGGCTGCTGCGGGACAATGATTTACGTAAATATTACGATATTCTATTAATAGAAAGTGCATTATTCCCCATTTAAGGGAATAAATTCATCAATAATCTTAAATATAGGATACTTTATATATTTTGAAATTGATTTAAGCTATATCTATTAAATTAAGCTATATCTATTAAATGCTATTTCAATTGTTTGTAAGAACCAAATTCTATGGTATGGTTATGGCTTTAATAAACCGAATTATATAGTATTAACTAACAAAAACAATATAATATGAATATTCTAAAAGGAATAACTTATTTAAGCTTACTCGCATTCATTTTTACTTCTTGTAAAAAAGATAAAGACGATGATATACCAACTCCAACAACAACTACTAATACTTTTACAGTAACTATCGAAAATGTTGTTACACCACAACCTTATTTCCAAAGTGGATCATTTGCAATACCTGTTGGTGCTACTGAACCAGGGCCAATTGAACCGGGTGGCGCTTATGAATTTACTATTAATGCAGGCCCGCATGTAACTCCCGGAGACGGAGGGACAAGACTTTCTTTTGCAACTATGTTTGTACAATCCAACGACTTATTTTTAGCGCCTGATGAATCAGGAATCGAACTGTATGACGTATCAGGTAATGCACTAGGAGCTAGTGGAGCAGTGAATGTTACTGATCAAATAATGTTATGGGATGCCGGAACGGAAGTAAACGACTCGACAGGCAGTTCAACTCAAAAACCTCAACAAGACCCAATGGCTGGAGATATAGGAACTGACCAAAATGGTGTTGTTACTGAAATCACCGGAAACTCTGATGGTGTAAATACACTTCCGGACGTTGATGAAGTTATAAGAGTGACAATCAGTAATCAAAATGGCACAGAGTTCTTAGTTCGCATAGAAAATGTATCAGATGATCAAACTATAGCTACACCAGCCTTAGGTGCAGGTACTACCGCAGCAGTCCCTATGTCTCCCGGAGTATATGTTGTACATACAGATGACAATCCACTTTTTAATGTAGGAGAATCTGCCAGTGCAGGCCTTGAGGATATTGCTGAAGATGGATTTATTGATGTTGAAACTGCTAGAATAATAGCAAGTACCGGTTTGATAGTTCCACTTTCTCCTGGTGTTTGGGCAGTACATAATTCTAATGTTAATCCATTATTTAACTTAGGTGAAGAAGATTTTGGAGAAGGATTAGAAGCGATTGCTGAAGATGGAGTACCTACAGAAGCTGCAGCTTCTTTAGCAACTAAATCAGGTGTTTCTGCCAGCAATTTATTCAACACAGGTATATCAGCATCTGGCCCAGGTGCTATCACACCGGGAGACATGTTTACCTTTACTTTTACAGCAAGTCAAGGCGATAGGTTATCATTAGCTACTATGTTTGTACAAAGTAATGATTGGATTTATGCATTCCCTGAAAATGGAATTGCTCTATATAATGGCAATACTCCAGTTAGTGGTGATGTTACTAGCAGCATCTCATTGTATGATGTAGGTACTGAAGCTGACGAATATCCGGGAGCTGGATTAAATCAAGTTATTCGCCAACCTAGTCTAAATACCGGAGCTGAAGATACTGATACTGATGTTAGATTAGTCACCAACCCTCCAGCAAATGTTTTACCTGCAAGTAACGTTATTAAAGTAACGATTACTCCTCAATAGGATATTGAGATTGTAATAAAAGGGTTGGGTTTTGTAAAATCCAACCCTTTTTAATTAGGGCCATTCGCAAGTAAGAAAATGAATGATACCAAGGTGTTCAATGCAATTTATAGGTGTAAATCACCCGGTTTTAATCAAAAAAGCCTAAAATCGAAGTTATTTTTGCAATGATTTCTTCTTACTTTTCATTTGCTTGAAAAAAAGAAAGTAACAAAAAAAAATCAAGGCTGATTTTTCTTGCAAACAATCTCAGAAATGCTACCCAAAACAGCAGAAACCGCCACCTATTGGTGGCTTCATACATCTGATCTTTCTCTCCCTCTCAATTTCGAGATTGTAGTAGCTTGAAAAAAAGGCCGTTTTCCCACCCAGAGATTCAGAATTTAAATGTGCCTAACTTGATTGAAATTCAAAAATGGCAATTAAGATTAATTTCTCTTTTGATACAATCTCTTAAATATCGAGGTAGTTTTTATTAATACTTGTCTATTTACTCAACAATGCCTCCCAATTCAAAAATCTGAAATTTGTAATCTGTAATCTAAAAATTATATCGCCACATCATATTCTCTCAAAGCTTCATTTAAAGAAGTCTTCTTATTAGTGGATTCTTTTCTTTTACCAATAATTAAAGCGCAAGTCACATTATACTCCCCGGCAGGAAATTTTTTGACATAACTACCCGGGATCACTACAGAACCTGCCGGCACCCTACCCTTATATTCCTTAGGTTCATTTCCACTTACATCAATGATTTTAGTAGACATAGTTAAAGTAACATTTGCGCCTAATACCGCTTCTCTTTCCACATGCACTCCTTCTACTACAATACATCTAGAACCAATAAAACAGTCATCTTCAATGATGACAGGAGCAGCCTGAACAGGCTCCAAAACCCCACCAATTCCTACACCTCCACTTAAATGTACATTTTTACCAATCTGAGCGCAAGACCCCACAGTTGCCCAGGTATCTACCATCGTACCTGAATCTACATAGGCACCTATATTAATATAAGACGGCATCATAATCACTCCGGAAGACACATACGCTCCGTATCGAGCAATGGCATGTGGAACCACTCGTACACCTAACTTTTCATAGTTTTTTTTCAATGCC
This sequence comes from Chitinophagales bacterium, assembly GCA_965213575.1. Lineage (GTDB taxonomy): Bacteria > Bacteroidota > Bacteroidia > Chitinophagales > JAUHXS01 > JAUHXS01. Next base: position 20,921 of record CBDBZN010000019.1, read on the forward strand.
ATTTTATCACGAAATTCAAATGGGCCTACTTCAATAGTTTCCATTTTTTGAATAGGGAAATATAATATCACTGCTTTTTTAACCCATTCATTGACTTTCCACTCAGAATTACCCATTGGCTCCGCAGTCCTTAAACGGCCTTTATCTATTTCTTCCATCACTTCGCGTATAGTGCGTTGTACAGAATCATCTACTAATAAACTTATATCTTCCCAGGCTTGCTCGATAATTTTTTGATATTTACTCATATTTTAATTGGGTTTTTCTTTTTTCATTACCTTCGTATTCGGCGAAGCTTTAATTTAGAATTAAAAGTTCTACAAGAACTAAACAAATATTTTAATGCTTTCTAAAATCGTTATTTAATATAATTGCATTAATTAAAGGAACCATAAAATAAAGGAGAAAAAATGGAAAAGATAAATAAGTACGTATACTTCTTCCTATTCATAATAATATATGCTTGTCAGCCCGAAAAAGAAACCAAACAGGTCATAGAATGGTATGATGATGATAAGACCAAAATTAAGAGTAAATATTATATGGTAGAGTCTGGAGATAGCATTTACAAAGAAGGTGCAGACAGTGGATATTTTGAATCAGGTAGCTTAATGCACATAAAGAATTACAAAAAAGGTAAAATGGATGGTGTCCAACAAGTTTATAGCCCTGAAGGAATACTTGAAGAAGAAGCTGAATTTAAAAATGACCAACCTAATGGTTATAGAAAGCTTTTTTATCCTACAGGCGAAGTAGAGATAGTAGAAACTTATAAAGATGGGGAATTTCACGGGCCATATAGAAAATACAGTGAAACGGGAAATATCATGGCCGAAGGTAATTATATTAACGGCACTATTAGTGGAATTTGGAATACCTATTATGAAAACGGAAAGCTAAAAGAAGCAGTTACTTTTGAAAATAATGTAGAGAATGGGCCATATACTGCTTACTTCGATAATGGAAAAATTGAAGCAGAAGGTATATATAAAGATGGCAAAGAAGTTGGAGAGTTTAAATATTATTACAAAAACGGACAAATAAACTGCATTGGTACTTATAACAATGGATTGGATGATATGCATGAAACTTGTTATTATGAAGATGGGAAATTAAGAAAAGAAGTGATACGAAAAGGCGGTACTACAGTTAAATATGAGGAGTATAACTAGATAATCGGCGCTGGCGAACAATATTTATATAGCAACAGGTGCTTTAATATGTGGATCAGGTGCATAATTAACCAATTCAAAATCCTCATATTTAAAACCAAAAATTGATTTAACATTAGGATTAATCTTCATGGTGGGCAAGCTTTTGGGCGTTCGACTCAACTGAAGGCGAGTTTGCTCCAAATGATTTAAATATAAATGTGCGTCTCCGAAAGTATGAATAAAATCTCCTACTTCTAAATTACAAACTTGGGCAATCATCATAGTTAAGAGCGCATAAGAGGCTATGTTAAACGGTACGCCTAAAAAGACATCTGCACTTCGCTGATATAGCTGGCAAGATAGCTTTCCGTCTGCAACATAAAATTGAAAAAGACAATGGCAAGGTGGAAGTGCCATATTTTCTATATCAGCTACATTCCAAGCACTAACTATTAATCTTCTGGAATTAGGATTATTTTTTATTTGATCTATAAGACTAGTTATTTGATCTATCTCCTTCCCATCTGGGGTTGGCCAAGAACGCCACTGATGGCCGTAGACAGGCCCCAAATTGCCTCTTTCATCTGCCCATTCATCCCATATAGAAACTTTATTATCTTTTAAATATTTGATGTTTGTATCTCCTCGTAAAAACCATAATAACTCATGAATTATAGATCTAAGATGCAATTTTTTAGTTGTTAAACAAGGGAACCCATCATTCAAATTAAACCGCATCTGATATCCAAATACGCTTAAAGTACCTGTTCCTGTCCGGTCTTCTTTTTTCATCCCGTTATCTACAATATGTTGTAAGAGATCTAAATATGCTTGCATAGGATAAAATTAATATTAAATGATCTAAAATTTGAACTTATATCAAAAGGAAAATATTCTATAAGAGCTAGGCAAAAGCTCCTATAATTTTTCTTGCTTTTTTCAGGATAAATATTGTATTTTTATTTCATGTCGAAGCCTTTATCTGTAGCCCTTATCACATTTTTTTTATTTATAGTTAATGGTTATGCGCAAAATCATACGGATTCGCCCTTTATCGACTCTACAAAAACTCATTATTTTATTCCAAACTCCTTCTCCCCTAATGGAGACTTCAAAAATGATTTACTTTTTATATATGCTCCACATCTAAGGGAGATAGAATGGTCTATATATGATAGCCGGGGTAAAATGATATTCTACACAACCGAGATTAGCCAAAGTTGGAATGGAACATATAATGGTGAGGTAATGAATGAAGAAAATTACTTTTACACGCTTAAAGCTAAAACTAAAGAAGGGAAAGCAATTTTAGGTAAAGGGTCGATTGCAATTATACAATAACAGCAAGTATAATTTTTATATAACTAACTTTTCTAATCACGTATAATCAACCAAATATTATTAAAATATTTTGGATTCAATTAAAAAATTATTTTTTAATTTTTCCTTTTTTTCAACTATATATTGTATTTTCATTTAATGCGAGTTTGTTTATTTTCAGCATTTTTAGCCATTAGTATGTTAGGAAGCATTGCCCAAAATTTAGTGCTTAATGGCAGCTTTGAAGACTTTACCTCTTGCCCCAGTTCTTATAGTCAGATATCTAGAGCACCTGATTGGCGCGAGCTACAAGCCTCGCCTGATTATATGCATAGTTGCAATACTGGAGATCTAAGTGTGCCTGATAATGTTTACGGCTCTCAAAATGCCAGAACAGGAGAGGGTTATATAGGCCTGTTAGCATACTTTTCAGGAGGTGATGCTAGAGAATATGCTTATAGTCCACTTATTTGTCCACTAGATAGTGGAAGCGAATATTACATGGAATTTTACGTGAGTTTAGCAGAAAGGTCTGAATATTCCGTGGCTACTATCGGCGCATTGTTTACCAGTGATCCTCAACCAAACCCAAACAAACAAGCTATTGAAGATACTCCTCAAGTAGAGAGTCCTGTGTCAAATGCTATAATAGATGTAAATGATTGGACCAAAATATCGGGATATTTTACAGCGGAGGGTAATTATACACATATAGTTATTGGCAACTTTCAAACGGAAGCTAATTCAAACATTACCGAGATAGACGATCCCGGGACAGGATTAGGCGAGGCGTATTATTATATAGAAGATGTACTTATACAACCAGTAAATCCTGAAATATTTAACAATCACAGGAGATACCGTATTTTGCTTGGAAGATATAGCTGATAGCATCACTGTTAGTTTGATAGCAAGTGGTTCAGATGGATTAGTATGGGTAGCCACAGACAACCCTTCAGATACGCTTGCAGAAGGCAGCACCTTTTCGGCTACTATTTCATCAACGACATCATATATATTGAAAGGAGAATGTGGTTTAAATTATCCATTTACTATTAGCATTGATTCTTGTTTGACTGATACTATTCCTGACGCTACCGACTCTACTTCAATATTAGATTCTTTAAATAATAATATTTTATTTATTCCCAATTCCTTTTCGCCAAATGGAGATTCAAAAAATGATTTACTTTTTGTATATGCTCCAAATTTGAGTACTATAGAGTGGATCATACATGACAAGTTTGGGAAAAAAGTATTTTATACTACCGATATTAAACAAGGTTGGAATGGAACCTATTACAATAAACCGGTAAATGAAGGGAACTACATCTATACGCTTAAAGCTAAGACTGAAGAGGGAGGACCAATTTTTAAGAAAGGATCTATTACGGTAGTAAGATAAACAAATTATAATTCGAAACTATAAATTTAGAACTAGCAACTAAAGGCTCTTTCTCCTATTTAGTTCTTTGTTAATCAGTTGAAGTTCTCTCCCCACCTGCCCTGCTACAGAAGTATTTTCCTGAGCACGCCTATTTAGATAAGGAACAACTTCTTCCACCGGCCCATAAGGAATATATTTAGTAACATAATACCCGGCATGAGCTAAATTAAAAGATATATGGTCACTCATCCCATAAAGTTGAGCAAAAAATATCCGCTCATTATTTCTTTCTATATTTTTTTCGTCAATCAATTGTGCTAATAGCTTACAACTCTCTTCATTATGAGAAGCAACACACAGGGCTACACCAGTGTGATATTGCATACAAAATTCGATTGCTGTATTATAATCCTTATCAGTAGCGGCTTTATCAGGCTGTATGGGTGAGGGATAATCTAGTTCTTTTGCCCTGACTCGCTCCTTTTCCATATAAGCACCCCGAACGAGCTTAACTGCTAATATATAATTATATTTCTGAGCGTGATCGTAAGATTTTCTCAGAAAATCGAATCTATCGTGACGATATAGTTGAATGGTATTATAAACAATTGCCTTTTGTTTATTGTAGGCTTGCATCATCTCTATTGTCAAATCATCAATGGCTTTTTGCACCCAACTTTCTTCTGCATCTACAAAAATTCCTGTGTCGTTTTGTGAGCCTGCCTCACAGATCGCATTTAATCTATGCTTAATCTTACCAAATTCCAATGCTTCATTTTCCGACAATGGTTTGCCTGCACTTACTTTTTCAAGCAATGCAAATCTTCCTAAACCGGTTATTTTTAGGCTGATTAAAGGAATACTTTTTTTAACTTTTGCATATTTAATTGATTCAATGATATTATCTCTGGTTTTATTAAAGTCTGCTTCTGATTCTTTTGCTTCCAATGCGTAGTCAAGAATAACACCAATGTTATATTTTTCTAACTGATCAATCGTTTTTTTACATTTTGCCAACGTCTCTCCTCCACAAAATTGCTCATATATTGTCTGTTTAATCATATATTTAGCACCCGGCAAATGCAACTTAATAGACCAGTCAGCCAATTTAGTACCAATTTGTGTTAACGTAGGATTTCCGATCACTTTAAAAAGCAACTTTGCCTTTTTTAAGTCTTCATTAGATTGAGAGGCAAAAGCAATTGCTGTATCGTTAAAACTTAATAATTTATCTTTTTCTTTAGTCATTATAAGGTTTCCGTAAAAATATATCTTATAGTTTATATTTTGAGGCTTCGTTTAATTTTAAATTTTTAATTTTAAATCCTAAAATAAATAAATGAGTAGAGAAGTAATATTAATTACGGGTACATGTGGACAAATAGGAACAGAATTAGCCGTAAACCTCAGAGAAAAATTTGGAGAAGATAATGTAATAGCATCAGATATTATAGAACCAAATAGCATTTTATCCTCAAATGGTCCTTTTGAACATATTGATATTTTAGATAAAGATACTTTACTATATGTTGTAAAGAAATATGGGGTTACTCAAATCTATCACCTTGCTTCACTTCTATCTGCTACCGGAGAAAAGAATCCTAAGTTAGCTTGGGAAGTGAATATGAATGGCTTGCTCAATATATTAGACTTAGCAAAAGAGCAAAAACTCAATAAAGTATTTTGGCCCAGTTCAATAGCAGTATTTGGCCCGACTACGCCTAAAATAAATACTCCTCAGGTAGTTATCACAGAACCCAGTACAGTATACGGGATTAGTAAACTTGCAGGAGAAAGATGGTGTGATTATTATTATCAAAAGTATGGATTAGATGTTAGAAGTATTCGATACCCGGGGTTGATTAGTTATAAAACACTTCCGGGTGGTGGTACAACTGATTATGCGGTAGATATCTATTTTAAAGCAGTACAAGAACAAAAATATGAATGCTTCCTCAAGAAAGATACGAAGTTACCTATGATGTATATGGATGATGCTATTCGTGGCACTATTGACCTTATGCAGGCACCGGCAGAAAATATAACAGTGCGTTCCAGCTATAACTTTAATGCATTAAGCTTTACTCCAGAAGAAATTGCTAAGGCTATTAAAAAAGAGATCTTAGACTTTGAAATTTCTTACAATCCGGATTTTAGGCAAGCAATCGCCAACTCTTGGCCACAAAGTATTGATGATTCAATGGCTAGAGAAGATTGGAATTGGAAACCTACTTTTGATTTGAAAGAAATGACTAAAGATATGCTAGAAAATATAAGTAAATCATTAGTGGCAAAATAGTGGCAGGTGGATATATGAAGCAGGAAATGCTACACTTCAAGCTGACGGCTTGAAGTGTAGCATTTCCAATAAGATAAATAAACTTTTTTATTCTTCCATCATCACCAGCTCGACTGGAACTTTCACAATGCTTTCGTAATCTTCTCCTGCTTCTTGCATGTCTTCATCATCCTCTTCGTAATGCCATTTTATAGTTACTTTAGATCCACTTTCATGAAGCTTTTCTAATTTTCTGAAAATATCTAAAATACACTTTGAAGAACTAGTATTAAAATACTCCAGTTTAAAGTGAAAAATAGTTTCAGGATTTGCATTTCCAGAATAATTATCCAGCCAATCAAAAACAGGCTTATAGAATTCTGTTGAATTTTCCGGAATTGATCTTCCCTCAATTTCAAAAACTTTTGCATCCGCATCTAAACGAACTTTTGGCGTTTTAGAAGTTGGCTCTATATTTACAGCATTCATATTATCTCCTACTTTTAAGAATTAGAAATTTTACATTTAAGGCTAAAAAAAGAATATTTGTCATTTATATCTTGAAACCTATAATCTAGTTTTTGCTTAGATTTTCTTAAGATATCAATAAATCCTAGCCCTGCACCTCCTTTATCAGAGAAGCCTTTATTAGCTAATACATCTTGGTAAGCTAACTTTAATTCATCTTTAGAAAGAGTGTTTAGTTTTGTAAGCCTTTTATCAAGCCCCTCTACATTTTTTGCTAAGATCATATTACCGGTAACAATAAAATAATCATCTTCTTTTTTGCCAAGCATTAAGATAGCTGAATTACCATTACTGCAATCTTTCCCTTGATCTCGATGATGATATACGTTTTGCAAACATTCTACTAAAACGTTAAATACTTTCTTTTTAATTTTTGGAGCTTCATCTAATACTTCCAATTTAGATTCAGTCATCTGCAATAAAGAAGTTACCAATTCAGATGTGATATTTCCTTTGTAAAGGAGTAAAATATCATTTTCCTCCATTGTTTCATAAAAATGGTATGTATCAAACATCATTTGTGTGTGTTATAAGACTTTAATACCTATGACAAGTACATCATCTATTTGCTGATGGGCTCGGCGCCAAGATATGAATTTATTTTTAAAAATTTTAAACTGCTCTTCCATTTTTTTCTGCCAATTCTCTTCAATGATTTCTTTAAATCTCTTTGCTAAAAATTTTTTACCAAATTCTCCACCAAATTGATCTATATATCCATCTGAGAACAGATAGATTCTATCTTCCTTTTCTAAATCAAATACATGATTTGTAAATGTTCTGTTTTCTCCTACGTTGATATCTCTTCCTCCTATAGGATATCGATCACCTTTAATTTCAATTAATTTTCCATTTCTAACTAAATATAAAGGCCTAAAAGCTCCGGCATACTCAAGTTTATTATTTGCAGCATCTAAAGCACAGATGGCAATATCCATCCCATCTCTCGATTCTGAATCTTCATCTCCTTGTTTTAAAGCTCGTTTTATTTCTATATGAAGTTGATTTAATATTTGCGCCGGCTCAGTAATTTCTTCATGATTTACTATATGATTTAACAAAGTATTACCAATTACTGACATAAACGCTCCCGGAACTCCATGGCCTGTACAATCTACGGCTGCAATTATATCTCTGCCATTTTTATGGTTATACCAATAAAAATCCCCACTTACAATATCTTTAGGCAAAAAGTAAATAAAGCTTTCAGCAAAAGCATTATACATTTTTTCTTTTACCGGCAATATTGCTTCTTGAATTTGTTTAGCATAGGTAATACTATCAGTAATATCTTTATTTTTTTCTTCGATAATATTCTTTTGCTCTAATACTTCCTTATTAATGTTCTCTACTTTTTCTTTTTCTTTTACCAATTCATCTGTCCTTTCTCTTACCTTTCGTTCTAATACTTTCTTTTCTTTCTCTATTTGTACGGTGCGGTATTTTATATACAAATATATTAATCCGGACAGTATCAGTATACAAATTAACCAAAACCAAGCAGTGAGATAAAAAGGTGTTTGAATAATAAAAGAATAAGTAATTGGTTCTTCATTCCAAACGCCATCATTATTTATAGCTTTTACTTTAAATGTATATTCTCCATAAGGCAAGCTGGAGTAATTGATATCTGTTTTCTCAGTTATAGAACTCCATTCTTCATCTAGCCCTTCTAACTTATATCGATATCTTACTTTTTCGGGAGAAGTAAAGCTTATACCAATCCATTCAAACGTAAAACGATTTTGATGATAATCAAAAGAACTGACTTTGTTTTTATCAATTAGTTCTTTATTAACAGTTATGCCCCGAAAGAGTGTTTTAGGGGGGAGGTCATTAAATTTATCGTAAGCAGGATCGTATACTGTAACACCTTCAATAGTTCCAAACCATAGCTTACCATTAACATCCTCGTAAGTGGCATTTTGAATGCATTCAATACCCTTAAATCCTTCATTTTTACTATAGTATTTAAATTCTACAACATTATTATTATAATATTTATTAAGATCTAGCCGATTAAGCCCGTTAGTATGGCCTATCCATAAATTGTTATCTCTGTCAATATTTAAGACTAACACAGAGGCATCTTTTAAGCCCTGTTGAATGCTTAGTTGTATTATGGTATCTTGTTTTATTTGGTAGTTTAAGATACCTGATCCATAGCTGGCAAACCACATATTTCCCCAAGCGTCTTCTATTACGGTAAGGATATCAGATTGAAGGGCCGACAGATTAGATTTTATGATGTTCTTAATGGAACCATCTTTATATACTGAAACGCCTGTAGAGGTTCCAAACCACACAGAATTTTGTTTATCTACATAAACATCCCAAATCCAACTATTCGCTAACCCTTCTTTAGAAGTATAATGAGTAAATTTCCCATTTTTATAAGAAGAAGCTCCTGCCTGTGTACCGATCCAAATATTTCCTTGTTGATCTTCAGCAAGCGTATACACTACATTATTAGTCAAGCCATTTTCAGTATTAAAATGTTTTAATTTATTAGTAGATTCATTATATTGATATAACCCTTCCGAGGTGCCAAACCATAAAGTATTATTGTCTGCTTTTAGGCTTGACCACACTTTCTTATTTTCTAAGCCTGAAATAGTTTGATTGGAAACTGTGTGGCTAGTTTCTGCTTTTTTCAAATAAATAAGGCCTGTTTCTAAAGTACCTAAAATGATATCTCCTTTAGAATTATTGACTATTGTAGAAACTTGTTCGCTCTTCAGGCCATCTTTGAGAGAATAACTGACAAATTTCGCTCCTCTGAAAATATTTATCCCATTCCCATAAGTTCCTAACCATGTGTTTCCTTCCTTATCTAGATATACAGCATATATCTCATTATTAGATAAGCCATTGGCTTTATTATATTCTTCAAAAGTTTTGCCATTATAAAAGATCGCTCCTTTACCTTTTGTTGCTATCCATATTTTCCCCTTAGCCCCGGGTGCAAGGTCGAGAATTTTAGTATCGTTGAAAAAAGTGTTTTCAATACTAAATTGATCATCTAACTGGTATAATCCTGCTGATGTAGCTAACCATATTGTACCAGTTGCAGCTTTATAAATACTATAAATGTAGTCTGCCTGAATATTTTTATTTTGCGTCTGATCATTATCAATATTATAAACGGCTAATCCCTCTTTTCTAACACCTAACAGAATCTCATTTGGATTAAGAAACTCAAGAGATTCAATATCAAAATCATTGAGCTGCTCAAATGAATTATTAATTATTTTCTTTTTCAATTTACATTTATGAAGTCCTCTATTTGTAGCAATCCATAAATCTTTATCATCGCCTTCAAGAATATCTTTGACCACCAGGCCTCCTAAGTTTTCAAAATACTTAAATTTTGTTCCGTCAAAATAATGCAGGCCTTTGTTAGTACCAACTAGTAGCTCACCTTGAGAAGTTTCAAAGATTGATTTTATAAAAATATCTTTTAGGCCGTCAGAAAAAGAGAAGTTCTTTATAAACTTTCCATCATATCTACTTATTCCCCCATAAGTACCGAGCCACATATAACCGTTATGATCTTGATAAATTTCTGTCACTTGAGATTGTATTAATCCATCATCAACAGAAAGAGATTTAAAAAAGTATTGACTGGCTTTGGAAATAGTGCAGTTTAAAAATAGAACGGTAAATAAAAAAAAATTTAAACACTTTGACCTCACTACGACAGCTATTGATTTGGAAGCTAAGATAATATTTATAAATTAATTACTAAAAGTAAGCTTTAGTAACTGCTAAAGATGATCTTTCACATTGCATTGAGCATATTTTTTATCTTTGCTGCCTCTTCTTTATTCCCGATTGCAGTGTATAAGTTGATCAACTTTTCGAAATCACTAAGTGCCTTTTGCTTTTCTCCTATATCTAAATATAAATTTGCTCTGCCATAATAAATACTTGCATAATTAGGATCGATCTTTAATGCTAAATTGTAATCCTGCAAAGCTGCGGCGTAATTGTCGGTTAAATAATGGGCATTGCCTCTGAGTAGATAAGCATCTTTAGTAGCAGCATGCGAAATTACTACGGTGAGGTCAGCTATTGCTTTTGCAAATTCACTTAAATTATAATATGCATTCCCACGATTATAATATGCTATGATATAATTTTGATCTAGGAAGATAGCTTTGTTACAATCCACAATTGCTAAGTCGTACTTTTTTACTAGAAATAAAGCTTTACATCTATTATTAAAAGCTTCCTTAAATCCGGGGTCAACTTTCACAGCTTGCGTATAATTTTGAATAGCACCGGTATAATCCCCTACTCTTAATTGAGCATTTCCGAGATTATAATACGCTTTTCGATTACGTTGATCTATGGCAACAGCTTTAGTCCAGTCAGCTATAGCTAATTGATAATTGCCTTGATCTTCATAAGCCTTGCCCCTGTTTAAATAAGCGGTTGGCACCTCATCATACTGATCAATTACACTCGACCAAAGGGAAATGCTATTATCCCAGTTTTTAGCATATGTATTGTTTTTAAAAGTTAGCAAAAAAAGGTAAATACCTACGCCAATAACAATTGGATATCTAATATTGGGATAATATGTTATGATTTTACTTATCCCTTCAGCAAGTACTATAAATATCCCAATAGATGCGATATAAATATTTCTATCTGCTATTAAAATATTGCCATAAGGTAAGATTTGTAAAAGCGGAAATATATTTACAATAAAAAATAACATCCCGAAAACCATCAAATTGTTTTGCCTGCATTTTCGCCAGAATAACACCCCTAATCCGGTTAATAAAAATGGTGCTAAACAGCCAATTAAAGCTATGTTTTCTCTAAATAAGATCGTATTTGGATAAAAAGCAGATAATTTGATAGGAAATAAAATTTTAACAAGATATAGCGTCAAAGCTAAAAATGGTTTTAAAATTTGTGCTATTATCGGTAAGGTTGTGGTTGAGATGGCATCAGATGACTGTTGTGCTTTAATGGCAAGTATGCCAAACATTAAGGCAATGATTAAAAATATTGCTTTCGCTGAAATATTTTTTTTTAACTTTTCTCTGTAAAAGCACCAATCAATTAAGATCATCACAACAGGAAAAGTTACTGCTACTCCTTTGCTAAGCAGGGAGTACAGAAACAGGATTCCGGTAAATATTAAAAAAATAATACGCGAAGTGTCCCGATATTTTAAATAAGTAATCAGCCCTGCCAAAAAGAAAAAAGCATACAACACATTTTTCCGCTCCGAGATCCATACTACTGATTCTACGTTCATTGGATGCACGACAAACAAAAGCGCTGCAAAAAGAGATATCCAAATATTTTGTGTCAGTAAGATGATCAGATAAAACAATAACCCTGCAGAAAGAGTATGGATTACTATATTAGTAAAATGAAACCCTTTAGCATTTAGTTGATAAAATTTATAATCTACCGACAAAGAAATCATTGTTAATGGATGATAATTGCCCATGATGTAATTTTGGAAATGATATTGAATATTCTCCCAATTAACAGCTCGAATATGTTCGTTTTCTACAACATAATCTACATCATCCCAATTTGTAAAATCATAATCCAGCGTATGCCAGTAAAGTGCTAGTGAAAAAAAGAATACAATAACTAGAGCAATCTTTTTATTCATGAAGCTTTTTAGCTTTATCCCATAGCTGATCCAACTCTTCTATATTCATATCATTAAGCTGTAACTTTTCTTGTCGAGCAAAATCTTCCATCTTCTTAAATCTTTTAATAAATTTATTATTCGCCTTTGACAAAGCAGTTTCCGGATCAATATTTACTGCTCTGGCATAATTAACGATAGAAAACATCAAGTCACCAAACTCTTCTTCTATAGCTAAGCGGTTTTGACTTTCTTCGGCTTCTTTTAGCTCAGCCATTTCTTCTTCAACTTTTTCCCATACTTGATCTTTGTGCTCCCAGTCGAAGCCTATTTGCGCTACTTTTTCTTGAATACGATAGGCTTTAACCACAGAAGGAAGTGATTTGGGTACGCCTTGTAAAATTGATTTTTTGCCGGATTTTAATTTAATTTTTTCCCAGTTTTGCTTTACTTCTTCTTCATCTTTTACTTTAACATCGCTATATATATGAGGATGCCTTTCTATTAGTTTATCACACAGATCATTAATAGCCTCATCAATGGTAAAAGCATTTTTCTCAGCACCTATTTTAGCATAAAAGACAATATGCAGAAGTATATCTCCAATCTCTTCCTTGATTCCAATTAAATTGTTGTGATCTATTTCATCAACCAATTCATAAACTTCTTCAATCGTCAATTTTCGGAGAGATTGAATTGTTTGTTTTCTATCCCAAGGACATTTTTCTCTGAGTTCATCCATGATATTAACTAATCTTTCGAATGCTGCACCACTTTTGCCCATAATGATTGGTTATTTATCTACAAAACTATAAATTGTGAACCAATTAAGCGTTAAATGAATTATATTTATAAATAACTTTAACATCTCATGGGCATTATCATTATTACTGTTTTAGTTTTAGGTGTTTCTGTTGCCATGTTAGCTACTAGAATTTTGCTCGTAAAAAATGGCGAGTTTAAAGGCACTTGCTCCTCTAACAACCCAATCTTAAAAAATGAGTTGGGCGAATGCACCCTCTGCGGTGCCAAGCCGGAAGAGGCTTGTAAGAGTGATGAATAGCACAGATAACTATCCTCTTTTCTAAAACTTATAGCTTTTGCAAATAATTTTGTAATATGGCTTCCGTTCATTATTGGTAAGAAAAATCTTCATGAAAGCTGTTTATATTCTTCTAATTTCCTTACTACTTTTTGCATGCTCTGAAGATAAAAGTTCAAATTCTACTGGTAAGAATCTCCAAAACAAACAAGTCTTTCTTAATCACCATGATTCCGTAACCTATGTTGGGATAGATCAATGTAAGACATGCCATGCAAATATCTATAATACTTTTATTAAGACTGGCATGGGGCAATCGTTTGATAGGGCAACACGACAAAAAAGTTTAGCGAAATTTGATGAGCATGCATTGGTGTACGATAAAGACCTGGACTATTATTATAAACCATTTTGGAAAAACGACAGTTTTTTTATTAATGAATTTAGGTTGGTTGGCACCGATACAGTATATCAAAGAATCGAACATGTAAAATATATCGTCGGGTCGGGCCAACATACTAATTCACACATCATCGACATTAACGGATATTTATATCAAGCTCCTATAACCTTCTACACGCAAGAGCAAAAATGGGATTTGGCTCCCGGCTTTGATAAAGGTTTTAATTCTAGGTTTACAAGAATTATTGGCAAAGAATGTATGACTTGCCATAATGGACTTCCCCACCATGTACAAGGGTCTGAAAATAAATATGATCAAATACTCAATGGTATTGATTGCGAACGTTGTCACGGACCCGGGTCTTTGCATGTAGCAGAAAAATCTAAAGGTATATTGATAGATACATCAAAATATATGGATTCCACGATTGTGAATCCGGCTAAATTATCACTTGAGCTACAAATGAGCTTATGCCAGCGTTGTCATTTACAAGGCATAGCTGTATTGCAGCCTGAAAAAGATTTTGAAGATTTTAGACCTGGCATGAATTTATCTTCTATCATGGAAATTTTTTTACCGAGGTATGAGAACGATAATCAGTTCATCATGGCTTCACAAGCTGACCGATTGCGACAAAGCCCCTGCTTTAAAGAATCAAAAAAAATTAGTTGTATTACTTGTCATAATCCTCATCATAGTGTCACCACTTCAGGCGCTGATTTTTTTAACAACACTTGTAAGAGTTGTCACGATCCTCAAAAAGAAATAAATTTATGTGAGGAACCTTTAGAAACTCGATTGGCAGTCAATAATAATAACTGTTATAAATGTCATATGCCAAAATCAGGAAGTATAGACATACCGCATGTTGCGATCACCGATCACTACATTCGAAAACCTGTAAAAAAAGAAGAGATTGATAAGCTTCAGAATTTTGTAGATTTAGCCTGCCTAACGAATGAAAACCCTTCTGATTTTATGAAAGGAAAAGGATATTTAGCATTATATGAGAAATTTTCTTCAAACAAAGCATTTTTAGATTCAGCTGCTGTGTATTTGAATAAAGCTAAACATATTGGGTCAGAACAAGAATTGTTACAATCTACAATTCATCTTTATTTTCTTCAAGAAAAATATAATTCAATATTGAACCTCCTAGAGCAAAACCCTGATATCACTTTTAGAGACGGATGGACTAATTATAGAATTGGAGATGCGTATTATTTAGCAGGAAATATTCAAGAGGCTATAAATTATTATAAAGCAAGTATCACTATTGCTCCTTATAGTTTAGATTTTTTAAATAAATTGGGCAGTGCTTACATCAAACAGAAAGAATATACTAAAGCTAAAAAGATATTTGAAAACATCCTTCAGGAAAATCCTAAATATTATGTAGCGCTGTCAAACTTAGGTTTTACCTATCTTAACCTTGGTAACAGAGAAAAAGCGCTTCAATTTTATAACCAAGCATTAGCTATCAATCCCGATTATCAGCAAGCAATTTTAAATAAGGTTGGTATTTATATATTAAACAACGAAATTTACCAAGCACGAAAAACGTTAATAGAATTAATAGAACGCGATCCTGACAATCAAAAAGCAAAACAAATATTGCAATCTATCCCTTCGATATAATCCGGAATGAGGAAGTATGGCCAAAAAGAAAAAGAATAAAAATAATTCATCTACGCTTAAAAAAGTTTTTTTACTCCTTTTATCAATAGCTGTTATTTGGGGGCTTGTTTTTGTATATGACTTATATAGAAAGGTATATGCTCCAAATGTAAAGGACCATAGCGGATTTAATCATTACCTCTACATTGCATCCGATGCAACATATGAAGATGTAGTGGCTACCTTAGTTAGAAGGCAAATTATTATGAATGAAGAATCATTTAAATGGGTAGCGTATAAAATGAATTACCCTAATCATATCAACCCCGGACGCTACTATATCAAACCTAAGATGAATAACCGAGAGTTAATTTCATTGCTAAGAAGCGGAGAGCAAAAACCCGTTCAAGTAGTTATCAAAGAATATCGGACAAAAGAACAACTTATTGATTATGTGTCTTCTGTTTTAGAAGCAGATTCAACTATTTTAAGTAATCTATTTAAAGATCCGATATTTTTACGGCAGTATGGATTAAAGCCGGAATCTGTCATCAGCATATTCATTGCAAATACTTATGAATTTTACTGGAATACCAGTGCTTCTCAATTTTTTGAAAGGATGGTTAATGAATATAAAAAATTCTGGAATGCAGAGCGCTTAGCAAAAGCAAAAAAATTAGGGCTCACACCTTTGGAAGTAATGACTTTAGCATCTATTGTAGAAGAAGAAACTTATAGAATGGATGAAAATGCCATGGTAGCAGGGGTATATCTCAACAGATTAAAAAAGGGCATGCGATTGGAGGCAGACCCTACAGTAAAATTTGCCGTTGGTGATTTTACTTTAAAAAGGATTTTAAAAGAACATACAAGACATAATTCTCCATATAATACCTATAGAAATAGAGGCCTTCCTCCCGGCCCTATTTGTATTCCTTCTATCACTACGATTGATGGCACACTTGATGCCAAAGATCACAATTACTTATACTTTTGTGCTGACGCATCTTTTAATGGGTATCATAAATTTGCCAGTACTTATCAGCAACATTTAATAAATGCACGTAATTACAGAGCTGAATTAGATAAAAGAACTATCAAATAAATGTATCAAGCAACCACACAGGTAAGAGTTCGCTATGGTGAAACCGATAAAATGGGCTATGCTTACTATGGTAACTACATGTTGTATTATGAAGTGGGAAGAACAGATGCTTTACGAGAACTAGGCTTAACTTACCGCCAATTGGAAGAAGACGGTATTATGTTGCCGGTTTTGGAACTTAATAGTAAATACTTAAAACCTGTATATTATGATGATGTTCTAACTGTTGTCACGCAGATCAATACATTACCGGGTGTTCGAATCAAGTTTGACTATAGCATATATAACGAAGCTAAAGAGATTGTTAATAAAGGCAATACTACATTAGTATTTATATCAGAAAAAGATAAACGGCCATGCCCACCGCCAAAATATTTCTTAGATAAAATAAGAGGATTTTTCGCTACTACATGATAAAGCAATCACGATCTTGGATCAGAAGCACTATAGAGCAAACCATACGGCTA
The DNA here is from genome assembly GCA_965213575.1 of Chitinophagales bacterium. Classification (GTDB taxonomy): domain Bacteria; phylum Bacteroidota; class Bacteroidia; order Chitinophagales; family JAUHXS01; genus JAUHXS01. The sequence continues at coordinate 37,845 of CBDBZN010000019.1, forward strand.
GCTAAAAAATTCAGTCTTCCCGGGTTTGGCCGTGTGCCTATCTATTATGTAATAGTGTTTTTATTTAAAGAGTTAAAGAAGCAATCGATCAATGTAAGAGCATCTGCACTGGCATTTAATTTTTTTTTTAGCACTATTCCCGGCCGTTATATTAATGTTTTCGCTTATTCCCTACATACCGGTAGACAATTTAGTTCCTAAACTATTTGAGTATTTAGCTACTTTTCGAAGCATTATTCCACCGCAAGGATATGAACTGATATACACAACAGCTAGCGATATGTTAGAAAATGGTAGTGGCTTGCTCTCATTTGGTGTTATCGCAACACTTTACTTTGCCACAAATGGCGTAAGCACATTAATGGATTCTTTTGATAAAATCCATCACACATTTAAGCGCAGGTCATATTTAAGACAGAAATTAATTGCCTTGCTCTTAACAATATTTCTTATCATCTTCTTTTTAATAATCCTGACTATTGCTTTGGTCGGCGAATATTATTTGGATAATGCAGCAGAACATATAGGTAATAATATCATTCAGTACCTTATATTTAATATTGCTCATGGCGGCGTGGTAATCTTTCTTTTTTTCTTTACTATATCCTTCTTATACTACTACGGCCCGGCTGTTCATGAAAAATGGCGGTTCATCACGCCCGGCTCAACGCTAGCAACTATTTTATCATTATTGACTTGCTTAGGATTTGCTTATTATGTAGAAAATTTCGGACAGTATAACAAATTTTATGGCTCATTGGGAGCTATTATCATAATTATGATCTGGATGTACCTTAACTCTATGATATTAATTATTGGATTTGAGCTCAATGCAGGAATTTATGCTCATAAAGGAACGGCAAAAAACTTAGGCGATTACACCCAACCTACCTTATTCGACAACGAGACTGATATCTAGGCTTTTGTAGCCATGAGTCAACGCACCAACAGATACATAATCAACTCCACACTCAGCGTAACTACGAATGGTTGCTAAAGTGATGCCTCCGGAAGACTCTGTCTCCATTTTTTCACCTATTAACGCTACTGCTTCTTTAGTCAATGCAGGGGTAAAGTTATCAAGCATCACCCGGTCTACTTTGCCGGTATGTAGAATTTCCTTAACCTCCTCTATATTACGAGCTTCTACTTCTATGATTAAATCTAAATCATTCTTTTGAAGATACGTCACCGTTTTCTCAACTGCTTTACTGATTCCGCCGGCAAAATCAATATGATTATCTTTGATCATAATCATATCAAACAAGCCAAATCGATGGTTAACCCCTCCCCCAATTCGAACAGCTTCTTTTTCAAACCACCGAAACCCGGGAGTGGTTTTACGCGTATCTAATACTTTAGTTTTAAACCCACTTATTTCTAAAACATATTTATTGGTTAGGGTCGCAATACCACTCATTCGCTGCATACAGTTTAACAGCAATCTTTCTGCTTTTAGAATTGCCTGAGCACTGCCGTAAACATCCATTAATAAAGTATTGCCAACTAAATGTTCACCGTCTTTATGGTAGGTATGTATATCGATTCCCGAGTCAACGTACGTTAAAATTTTTTCAGCCACTTCCAGCCCGGCAATAATTCCATCTTCTTTTAAAAGCAACTGAGCCTTGCCTTTTTGATTATTTTCTATACATGCTAAAGAAGTATGGTCGCCTTCTTTTATATCTTCTATAAAAGCCTGGCGAATAAAAGTATCTAAATCTAAATGGGAATTATTATTCTTCTTCAAACCTCAACTCCTGAATGAGATATCCATCTTTACCTTTAGAAAGGTATATATATACACGATAACTTTCGTTATCTTCCGTATTTAACTTACCGATGCTATATTTAGCATCTCCACCTGACTCACCTTGATGGATAAATTGAAAAGATTTGACCTTATGCTTGGTTAAGAAATTCTTAACTATCTGTTCAGCTTGGGTTTTACTATAAGCACCGTCTTCTTTTATAACAGTTATATCAACGGTTTGATCAAAATATTCTGCTAACTTTTTAGCGTTATTAGTTTTAATTGATAATTCTATATCATTTAATATATCTGAGGTAGCAAAGCTTCCCAGCGAAAAGAATAATAACAGATATAGTAGTAAATTCTTCATGTATTGTATTTTATGGCAAAAATTGCCAAAATCATGCCAAATCCAGTTAAATTTATGATAAATGTTTGGAGAAACAAAAATTATCTTCGAGGCATTAGGAAGTCGTCTATAAAAGATTATTTTTGTTAATATAATAAACTAAAATCATGACTATAAAAAATATAATTGCACTCATTACTGTAGCATTAATAATTTTTTGTGTATCGGATAATGGACAAGCCCAAGAATCATCAAAAAGCCCAGAAGAAGCTCAGGCTCCCTTTGAAAATATTTTATATATAGAAATATATCATGGAGTTAAGGGAATGGTATTGATCAGTGACGGCACCGGCAGCCAAGAAATTATTGAACTAGCTAAAAGCAACGACCTCGAAACTGTTAAACAAAATAATATAGCTATCGCTAATATTTTAAATAATCTGTCTGATAATGGTTGGCATCTTGTCTCAACCAACGGTGAATCTAGCGTTACGCGAATATTTATGACTAGAACACTATAAGATTATCATGGCTAATAAGGTAGCACTCATTATAATGGACGGATGGGGACATGGAAAAGAAGACCACACCAACGCCATCTATAAAGCTTATACTCCTTTTGTAGAGAGCTTATACAAAAGGTATCTCAATTGTGAATTAATTACTCATGGTCAATTAGTAGGGTTACCGGAAGGCCAAATGGGCAATTCAGAAGTAGGCCATTTAAATATCGGTGCCGGGCGAATTGTTTATCAAGAATTAGCTCGGATCAATCAAGCTATTAATAGTGGCGCTTTAGCAGATAATGAGATTTTACAAAAAGCTTTCAACTATGCAAAAACAAACAGAAAGAAAGTCCACTTAATGGGACTCGTTTCTGATGGTGGTGTCCACTCTCATATTGCTCACTTGAAAGCATTGTGTGACATAGCTCATCAAACAGGTGTTCATAATTTGTATGTTCATGCTTTTACTGATGGGCGAGATACAGATCCTAAAAGTGGAATCAGTTTTTTAACTGATCTACAAAACTACCTTCAACCTAAAAATTATAGCATAGCAAATGTTATTGGCAGATATTATGCGATGGATAGAGACAACCGGTGGGAACGGATCAAAGTTGCTTACGACTTGTTAACTGCCGGAGTGGGTGAAGCCACGCATGACATTTTAAAGTCGATGGAAAAATCTTATAAAAATGGTGTAACTGATGAATTTATCAAACCTATTATTAAGATTGATGGCAACGGCAATGCATTGACAACTATTGAAGAAGATGATGTTGTAATTAGCTTTAACTTCAGAACAGATCGTTGCAGGCAAATTACTCGTGCGTTGACTCAGCAGAATTTTCCTGAATATGGGATGAGTAAAATTGCGCTACATTATGTGACTATGACAAAGTATGATGACTCTTTTGAAAACATTTATAATTTATTTGAAGAAGAAAATCTTAAAAATACGCTCGGAGAAGTTTTGGAAAAACATAGTAAAAAACAAGTTAGAATTGCCGAAACTGAAAAATACCCGCACGTCACCTTCTTTTTTTCTGGTGGAAGAGAAAAAGAATTTGAAGGAGAAAAGAGGATTATGATCCCTTCTCCTAAGGTAGCTACCTATGATCTTCAGCCAACGATGAGTGCAATGAGTCTCAGAGATGCGATTATCAAAGAGCTTAAGACAAAAGAGCCGGATTTTATTTGTATAAATTTTGCTAACGCAGATATGGTAGGCCATACCGGCATCTTCGATGCAGTAGTAAAAGCTGTAGAAACGGTAGATCAATGTGTTGAGAAAGTAGTTGATACTGCTCTGGAAAACGGCTATACCATTCTATTAACAGCTGATCACGGCAATGCAGATTTCATGATTAACCCCGATGGATCGCCAAATACTGCTCACACAAAAAACCCTGTGCCTTTCTTTTCGATAAGCAATAATCAACAGGCTTCTCTTAAAAATGGCAAACTTGCAGATATCGCTCCAACCATTTTATCATTAATGGATATTCCTCAACCTTCTGAGATGACCGGGGAAGTTTTGTTATGAGTGTAGGGTTTATAATTTATAGTTTAAAGTTTAAAGTTTTTAATTTAAAGCTTCTTTTCTGTTTAATGTATGTATGTAGTATTTCTACAGGTTGTTATGATCCTGTAGAAAAGACGGACAAACAAATTTACTTTGATATGGAGGTGTTTTTCGAAAACGAAATAGAACGTTTGAAAGCTAATAACGTATTTATAAACAAAACTGTAAAACTAAATAATCAGCAAGAAGAGCAAATTATTGATAAAATAAATTGGGAAGAGGAGCTTCAGCTATTTATTACTTCTAACATTAATAAGAATGCATTTTACGGAAATTATGATATAGATAGCACTAGCGAGTTGAATGCTGTTATTTATCGTGCCTTGGATAAAGATTATTTAGTACAGCTTTTAAAAGTGCAATATAACGAGCAACAGGAAATCGCAGCGCTATACATCCATCGATCTACACAAAACTATTTTAAAAATGCAACTGAAGTTTTAGAATATATATCTGGACAGCATTACAGAATTCAGAAGCAAGAAAAAATATTATTACAAGATCCCATACATTACTTTGTAGAAGGAGTTTTTGTCACGCCCTAATTTTCTATTTACATTCAATTCTTCAACTCACTGAAATATTTATAAAAATAAGGGATCGTTTCAATCCCTTTATAGTAATTGAATAAGCCAAATCTTTCATTAGGTGAGTGAATGGCATCAGTATCTAAGCCAAATCCCATTAAAATTGATTTTAATCCTAACTCTTGTTCAAATAGCGAAACGATCGGAATACTCCCTCCTGCCCTTTGAGGCACAGGCTTTTTATTAAAAGTTGTTTCGTAAGCTTTACTAGCTGCTTTATAAGCCGGTAAATCAAGTGGAGTAACAACTGGCTTGCCTCCATGAAATCTTATAACTTCAACTTTTACCGAACTGGGTGCAATAGTTTTAAAATGCTCTTCAAAAAGATCAGCTATTTTATCAGGATCTTGATTGGGAACCAACCTCATAGAAACTTTAGCTTGAGCGTGGGAAGGCAGTACTGTTTTAGAACCTGCACCGATATATCCACCCCAAATACCATTTACATCTAAAGAAGGGCGAATGCTAGTCCTCTCTGGAGTACTATATCCTGTTTCTCCCTGTATGTCTGAAATTTGGATGCTTTTCTTGAAATTTTCTACATCAAAAGGAGCTTTTGCCATTTCAGTCCGTTCTTTTTCTGAAACTACTACTACATCGTCATAAAATCCGGGGATGGTTATCTTACCGTCTTTATCTTGAAGTTGGCTGACCATATCACATAATATATTAATGGGATTTCCTACAGCGCCACCATAAAAACCGGAATGTAAATCTCTATTGGGGCCGGTTACCTTTACTTCTAAATAAGCAATGCCACGTAAGCCTGTAGTTACTGATGGCACATCATTGGCAAGCATAGCTGTATCAGAAATTAATACAATATCTGCTTTAAGTTTCTCTTTATTTTCAGTGATAAATTTTTCCAGATTTTTAGAACCTACTTCCTCTTCACCTTCAATCATAAACTTTACATTACATGGCAAAGAATTTGTTTTAAGCATCATTTCAAATGCTTTAAGGTGCATATACATCTGCCCTTTGTCATCACATGAGCCTCTTGCATAAATATACCCGTCTTTTACCACCGGCTCAAATGGTGGAGAAGTCCATAATTCGTAAGGATCAGCAGGCTGCACATCATAATGGCCATAAACTAAAATAGTTGGTTTATTTTCATCAATAATTTTCTCACCATATACAACAGGAAACCCTTCAGTCAAGCAAACAGCTGCATGATCAACACCTGCTTTTTCTAATTGTTGCTCTACATATTTAGCTGCCTCATACACATCATCACTAAATTCCGGATCAGCACTAACGGATGGTATTTTTAGCAGCTCTAATAATTCCTCTAAAAATCGGCTTTTATTTTTTTCTAAATAAGTATTCCAAACTTGCATATATTATATTTTAACCAAAAATAATGATATCTAAATAAATAAACGATTTATAAGTATAATTAGAAAAAACAGCTAGTTTTAATCTGAAGTTTTGATATTAAAACAATTAACTTCCATTAAAATACAAAGTATTAATAAATACCATATAAAATATTTTATAAATCTAATTGATTATGGAAGAAGTAAAAGTTTACATTGAATATGTCGCAAAAGGGATTGAAATTATTGGAATCATAACTATTGTAATAGGAACAGTGCTTGCATTGATAAAGTTTATTTTTAACAGGCAAAATATTAAACCTCGTTCTTATAAAATACTAAGGCAAGAACTAGGAAAATCAATTTTATTAGGATTAGAGATATTAGTTGCCGGAGATATCATAGCAACCGTTGTTACAGAACCTACTATGCACAATGTTTTAGCGTTAGGTGTGATTGTATTAATCCGAACATTCCTCAGTTTATCCATTGAAGTGGAAATTAAAGGAAAATTTCCGTGGCAAAAGGGTGCTGAAGCAAATTAATCGTTATTAAGCTCTTATTTGTTATCCTATTTCCGAAAGCTCCAGCCATCTAAATGATTTTTCATCAATTTGAGCTACTACTTCACCTAATCGGTTGGAATGTTTTTGTAGTTCTTCATAATTTTCGCCTAACTCCGGCAGCTTTGTTTCTATATCTTTTTTCTCTTTTTCTAAAACTGCAATTTCCTTTTCCAGTTGCTCAAACTCCAATTTCTCTTTATAAGTAATCTTTTGATTTTTTTCTTTTTCTATTAGCTTCGGTGGTTCATTTACTACAGGCTTTTTACTTTGTTTAGCAAATTCTTCAGCATCTTCTTTCTCCCACTTATACTCCGTATAGGAGCCATTATAATCATTAACGATTCCCTCGCCTTCAAAAATGAATAGATGGTCAACAAGCTTATCCATAAAATATCTATCATGCGAAACTATAATCACACACCCTTTAAAAGCCAGTAAAAACTCTTCCAATTTAGTTAACGTTAGCAAATCCAAATCATTGGTAGGTTCATCTAAAATCAAAAAATTAGGATTTTTGATCAGAACCATCAAGAGATGTAAACGCCTCCTTTCTCCACCGCTTAATTTAGAAACAGGATTATACTGCATTTCCGGTGGGAACATAAAATGTTGTAAAAATTGAGAAGCGCTCAGTTTTGAACCGTTTCCTAATGTAATGACTTCTGCGACTTCTTTGAGTACTTCAATAACTCGCTTATCTTCTTCAAGCTGTATGCCTTTTTGATCGTAATAGCCATAAACAATGGTATCTCCTACATTTATTTTCCCTGAATCAGCTTTTTCTTTACCGGTGATTAAATTTAAAAAGGTTGACTTCCCTACTCCGTTCTTTCCGACAATCCCTATCCGCTCTCCTTTTTTAAAAGTATAGTCAAATCCTTCCAAAATCTTTAAATTGTCATATTGTTTATAGACTTTTTTCATCTCCAACACCTTCCCGCCCACTCGTGACATTTTCATCTCGAGTTTTAATTCTTGTTCTTTAATACCGCTGTTTGCCTTGTCTTTAATTTTAGAAAAAGCATCTAATCGAGATTTAGATTTTGTTCCGCGCGCTTTCGGCATGCGGCGCACCCACTCCAGTTCTTTTTTCATTAACTTTCCGGCCTTATCTATTTCTGTCTGTGTTATGGTTTCTCGCTCAGCTCTTTTTTCGATAAAATAGCTATAGTTGCCGCGATGCCTATATAATTTTCCATTATTTATTTCTAAGATGTTATTGCAAATCCTATCTAAAAAATAACGATCGTGCGTGACCATAAGCAAAGACATTTTACTTTGCGACAAGTACTTCTCTAACCACTCAATCATTTCAATATCTAGATGATTAGTAGGTTCATCTAAAATCAATAACTCAGGGTCATCTAAAAGCACCATCGCTAACGCTAACCTTTTTTTCTGTCCACCCGAAAGTTGAGAAATTGGCAAACTATAATCATTAATACCAAATTGAGTTAGAATTTGTTTAGCTCTTCGCTCATAATCCCAAGCATTATATTCATCCATTTTGGAAGTAGCCACATCCAGCATTTGCTGAGTTTGATCGTTATAAGCTTCTGTTTGTGCATTAATAGCTTCTTCATACTCTCTTAAGATGCCTAATACTGTTGAATAAGTACTATTTATTAAATCATTGATGGTATGTTGATCATCAAAGGAAGGTTCTTGTTTGAGATAACCGATTTTCAAATCTTTTCTGACAGTTACAGTGCCAGAATCAGGTACTTCTTCTCCTGCAATGATTTTAAGCAGGCTGGATTTCCCAGTACCGTTGTTTGCTATTAGGGCTAATTTTTCTCCTTTATTTAAGCCAAAACTAAGATCCTCAAAAAGGATTTTATCGGCGTAACTCTTTGCAAGGTTTTCTACGAGTATGTAATTCATGAAAATGACTGTATAGTGGGTTGCAAAGTAAACACTAATTGTCTAATAAAATATTCTAAAACTAGAATAAGAATGGAAATTTATAAAGACATATGTGCGTAATAACCATCTTCTATTTTTCTGATGATATTTTCAATATCCCGCTCCTCTTGCACATCGTATTCATATTTTAAACTCGAGCCAAAAATACGGGCAATTCCCTGCCAGAAAAACGCAGAAACACCGCCCTTCATTTCTTTTACCACGTTATAAGCAGTACGTTCTGTTTGGCGATCTATTAATTTAATCAAAATCTTGCCTTGCCTAACCGTCATATTTCTAAGGTCACCTTCGAATTGATCTTTGAGTTTCAGCTCTAATTCATCCACATATTTCCTCCGATCTTTACCTTTTTCTATTAAACCAAGTTCTTTATCAAGCTCTTGTAATATAATACCTGCACGCTGTGCATAAGGATATACCTTCCTAACGTCTCTTTGTAGCCGGGTGTATCTATTTAGCTCGCGTTGGTTTTTCCATGTACGCTGGCCGACAATTGCAACTTCAGGCAAATAAATGATAGCTACTGTATCGCCATCTAACATTTTTCCATGGAAAATATTATTGTCAGACTGTGCAGAACAATATGTCGAACATGCTATAACAAACAAAAATAAGAGTTGCATTCGATGTTTCATCATATCTTATTAAACGTTATTTAATAGAAAAAGTTTGATTTTCAATACCAAATGTTCTATTTTTAATAAACTGTACATTATGAAACAATCAAAAATTATACCATCTGCATATATCTTTGCATTAATATTTATAGCAAGCATTATTTCTTCATGCGCCGTACCGACAAGTTGTGGCAGCACAAAAAAACATCATAAAATGATGAAAAATTAAGGAAAAAATGTCAATTTTGCTTAATTAAAGCTATCAAAGATATAACAGAAATTTTTACATGAAATATCTCGTATTTAAATATATAAAAGTTGTAGCCGGGCTGGTGCTAACAGCAATGTTTTTTTCTGCTTGTGCTTACTCTAGAAAATGTCAGGTAAGGCCGATGGAAAATACACAAGCTCCTATCATTTCACCAACTACACAAGTATAACTCATCTTGCAGTTAATGCAATCCAGCTACAGTAAGATATCTTTCTGCATCTAACGCTGCCATGCAACCACTTCCGGCAGCTGTAACAGCTTGGCGATAATGGCTATCTTGAACATCCCCACAGGCAAAAACACCCTCTATATTTGTTTTAGCTGTACCCGGAATAGTGTTAATATAACCCACCGGATCCATATCTAAATAATCCTTAAAAATATCAGAGTTAGGTTTATGCCCAATAGCTACGAAAAAACCGGTAATAGGAATAACCTGCTTTTCACCTGTTTGATTATTTTTAATTCTAACACCTTCTACTACTTTTTCACCTAATATCTCATCCGTTTCAGCATTCCAATATATTTTAATGTTTTTAGTAGCTAAAACTCTTGCTTGCATAATCTTAGAGGCTCTCATTTCGTCTCTTCTAACGATCATGTGAACAGTAGAGCATAATTTAGAGAGATATAAAGACTCCTCGGCGGCAGTATCGCCGGCACCAACAATAGCCACTTCTTGCTCTTTGTAAAAGAAGCCGTCGCAAACAGCACAAGCAGAAACACCATGTCCATTTAAACGTTTTTCAGACTCTATTCCCAACCATTTGGCACTGGCTCCTGTTGATATTAATACCGAATCAGCTAATATTTCTTTTTTACCGTCAATAATTACTTTATGAGGCTTACCGGAAAAATCTACAGCGGTTGCAATGCCATATCTTACATCTGTTCCTACGCGTTCTGCTTGCTTTTTGAAATCTTCCATCATAGCAGGCCCTTGTACTCCATCGGGATATCCCGGATAATTCTCTACATCCGTCGTTAACATCAATTGTCCGCCGGGCTCTAAACCTTGATACATAACAGGTTTCATATTAGCTCTTGCTGCATAAATAGCTGCTGTATAACCGGCAGGCCCCGATCCTATAATTAAACATTTAACTTTTTCGGCTTGCTCACTCATTTTTTGGGTTATTTATTTATAGTTACAAAAATAATAGAAGTCTTATGGGAAAACTATTTAACTAAGATATTTTATATACAAGAAATTAACATTTAGGTTTATTAAATATCTATAATACTTATAAATTAAAATATTTATTGTTTTAATTATATAAACCCACTCCACCCCTCCACCTTTTAAATAAATGTGGTAATTTATACAAGCTTATCTTATCAAACTGATAATATTCATATATTGTTCCTCCACCCCATCTATACGCCGATAGCTCATAGAATAAGAATATACTCCCACAGGAGCTAATTGATTATTGTAGTAGCCATTCCACCCTTGATCCTTATTATTGGTTTTATACACCAACTCTCCCCATCTATTATAGATTTTAAAACTATAGAGTTCTTCAATGATTTCTTTAGCTACAACCTCAAAGACATCATTTAATCCATCTCCGTTAGGCGAAAAAGCGTTAGGAATAGGAAATGCGGTAGTGTCTTCTAATACTCCAATGATATTACAATCTAAATTTTTTAACAATAGATATGCACAAAAATAATCAGGAATGCCGTAACCTAATTTATCATCCGGGTTATTAGCTTGGCTAGCGGATTGTTGAATAGCATTGATTATTTCTATGTTCGTTTTATTAGGAAAAGCCTGCCATAAACATGTGCTGATACCTGCAATTAATGGAGAGGAAAAAGAAGTACCATTAGAAGTGCCTAAATTGCCGGAAGTGCTTAATACGAAAGTCCCTTGTCCTTGCCCTACTACATTAGGTTTAATGCGGCCATCTGCCGTTGGCCCCCTTGAACTAAAAGGAGCATAATTTCCGGAACTATTCACTGCGCCTATTGTAAAAACACTATCCCCATCGCCCGGGGCTGTTACCTTACCCCATGAACTATTTCCTTCATTTCCGGCACTATTCACAACCAACATGCCTTTACTGGCAGCTATATCAGCGCCTATGGTTATACGCGCAGTATTGCCATCTATATCATCTAAAGTATAATTCATAGACGACTTATCAAATTCATTATAACCTAAAGAAGTATTGATAACATCTATACCTAAGCTGTCAGCATATTCAGCTGCCGCCACCCAATTATCTTCTTCAATACGATATTCAAAAGGTGCCTCCGTTTTAAAAAGCCAATAAGTCGCATTTGGAGCAGTTCCTACTATTTCTCCCGGCAAATTAGCAGCCATTACAGAAAGCACACTCGTACCATGGCCTCCTCCATCATATAAGGTTTTATCTTCTTGGACAAAATCGTATCCTTCTTTTATTCGATTCTGCATTCTTAAACTGTCAAAGCCCTTGATCTGATCTACATTGATAAAACCATTATCCATTACTGCGATCCACATGCCTTCTCCCTTATAACCTAGCCGGTGTATAACATCACCATTTACCATCGCTATTTGATTATAAGCCATTCCATAGTTAATATCAGCTTGAGTTTTGCCAGTCCAAGGCTCAATACCGGGTTGCTTACCAAATTCCATATAAGCGACAGAATCTATTTTTTGTACAAATGGAAGGTGATTGATTTTTTCTAAAAGTAATGAGTCAGTTATTGTTGTATCAGCATTTTTTATAGTTACTGCATTAAACCATTTAGAGCAGTGCACAATGGAAGCACCTTTATTTATGATACTATCAATATAAGAAGGTGTGATAGGCAAGTCATTTTTTACGATTGATATATTTTGCTTAGCTCTCCTATCCAATGCTCTTTGAGATAAATATGCTTCAGGCTCTTCAAGGGAAAATGGATTATTTGCTTTATTAGTGAACTGTACCCAATAGCGGCTAGGAGCTGTTTGAGAAAAAGCTTTAAAAAAGTATATATTAAATATAATTAAACAGATATATTTTAGCAAAATCTATAGGTATTAATTCATTTCTGCAAACAAACAAAATATCATATTAGTTTAATAGTAAGTTTAGAATATAAATTTATATTTGCATCTTACTTAACTATAAATACCACAAAAATGAAAAAAATAACTAAATTATTATCAGCAATTGTGTTAATGTCCATATTATTTACTGCATGTTCTAAAGACAATAAAGTTTCCAGAAAATTAGACGGTGATTGGACTGTAACTGAATTTAAAGTAAATGGAGATGCTCAAGACTTATCTGCTTTTGATATTGAATATTCTTTTACTGAATGTGATACTAAAGAAGAATACTGTTCCGGTAGCATAACATTTTCAGGAGGCAATTTTACTGATACTGAACTTTTCGAATATCAAATTTCTGAAAAAGGCAAGGTAATGACCATTAGAGATGATCCAAATGACACTGACTTAGTAGTTGCAAATATTATTGATGTCGATAATAATGATCTGGAAATTTCCTATACAGATGATGACGACTTTTTCGAAATCACGATGGAAAAAAAGTAAAATTCTTACATTTATAAAAGCCCTTTAAAATAAAGGGCTTTTTTTGTGAATTTTATTATCAATCCAACACTAATTAGATTTTCAATAAAAATCCATAGATGAAAATAGCACTATTAGGATATGGCAAAATGGGTAAAACCATAGAAACAATCGCTTTAGAACGAGGACATGAAATCAATCTGAAGGTAAATGCCGATAATCTATCTCAATTAACTAAGGAAAATCTGCAAGAGTCAGATGTAGCTATTGAGTTTAGTACCCCTCAAAGTGCTTATGGAAATATTTTAAAATGTTTTGAAGCGAATACGCCTATTGTGGTAGGTACGACTGCATGGCTGGATAAATTAAATGAAATTAAACAAAAATGCTTAAGTGGAAATCACTCCTTTTTCTATGCTTCTAACTTTAGTATCGGAGTAAATATTTTTTTTGAGCTCAATAAAAAATTAGCTCAATTGATGAATAATCAAACGCAGTATAAAGTCGCTATAGATGAAGACCATCATACTGAGAAACTAGATTCACCCAGCGGCACAGCCATTACGTTGGCAGAAGGCATCATAGGAAACTTAAATCATAAAGAAAAATGGATCAATAATCCATCAAATGACGAAAATATCCTTCCTATTATATCACACAGAAACCCGGGTGTCCCCGGCACTCATACGATCAAATATAACTCAGAAGTAGATTTTATTGAGATCACTCATCAAGCACATTCCAGAAAAGGATTTGCAGAAGGGTCAGTGTTGGCAGCCGAGTGGCTGGTCAATAAAAAAGGTTTTTTTACCATGGCTGATATGCTGAAATTTTAAAATTATATGCTTAAAGATAACTACTCCAACTGTAAGCCATTTTCAAGAAATTTTTCGTAAATACTCCATAGTACAATTCCAATACTGACAGACACATTAAAAGAGTGCTTAGTTCCATGTTGTGGAATTTCAATGCTCCCGTCTAACAAAGGCATTAAATCATCTGACACGCCATTTACCTCATGACCAAAAAATAAAGCTAATTTTTCATTATCCACCTGAAAATTCTGTAATAAAACACTATCATCAGTTTGCTCTACAGCTAAGCATTTATATCCTTGCTCCTTTAACTTTGTAAACGCTTCTACCACATTTTTTTCATGGGCCCACGGAACGGATTCGGTGGCACCTAAAGCAGTTTTAGTAATTTCTCGGTGTGGAGGTTGTGCTGTAATACCTCCTAATATTATCTCTTCTACCAAAAAAGCATCTGCCGTTCTAAACGCTGCACCAACATTGCTTAAACTTCTTACGTTATCCAATACAATTTTAACCGGCAATTTATTTGCAGCTTTATACTGCTGCGGATTTTTGCGTTTTAATTCTAATAATTTCAACTTTCTCATGATCATACAAATTTAGTGATAAACTTGTGTATAACTTATAACTTGTTAATTATTCATTCATCATGATGTGTTGTATTTTTAAAAAGTAACAGCTTCAGTTAAGAAGTAAAAGTTGTTTCGATTTCAACTGAAATTCATAAGTCATTAACGCTAAATTATCCTTGGCAACAACAACTAAAAAAAATACAAATAAGAAAAAGGAAACTCCTTTAATGACACAATATAACAGCATTAAAGGGAAATATCCCGACGCTTTATTGTTGTTTAGAGTAGGCGATTTTTACGAAACGTTTGGTAAAGATGCAATCGTAACAGCTGATGTACTTGGGATCATTTTAACTAAAAGAGCTAATGGCTCTGCTTCTCATATAGAATTAGCGGGATTTCCTCATCATGCGTTAGATACTTACCTTCCGAAATTAGTAAGGGCGGGGCATAGAGTTGCTATTTGCGATCAATTGGAAGACCCGAAAATGACTAAAAATATCGTAAAACGTGGTGTTACTGAACTAATTACGCCCGGCGTAGCCCTCAACGACCAGATTTTAGATATTAAATCAAATAATTTTTTAGCTGCAGTAGCTTTTTCAAAAGATAAGATAGGTATCGCTTTTGCAGATATTTCTACGGGAGAATTTTTAGTTGCAGAAGGAAATGTGGAGTATATTGATAAACTGTTACAAAGCTTTCGGCCATCAGAAGTATTATTTGCAAAAAACAAGCAAAAAAACTTCAAAGAAAATTTTGGCAGTAAATTTTACACTTATACGCTTGATGAGTGGATATTTGAACACGACTTTGCTAAGGATAAACTCACGCAGCATTTTGGAACTAAATCGCTCAAAGGTTTTGGCATAGACTCACTCCGCTTGGGCATCACTGCCGCCGGCACGATCATTCATTACCTGGCAGAAACTGAGCATCCGAATGTAGGGCATATTATGGGAATTGCCCGTATAGAAGAAGGCCAACATGTTTGGCTGGATAAGTTTACCATTAGAAATTTAGAGTTATTATACAGCAGCCATGATGATGGGAAAAGTTTATTAGATGTACTAGACCAAACTATCTCGCCTATGGGGGCGCGTTTATTAAGAAGATGGCTCATTCTGCCTTTAAAAGATAAGGTATTAATTGATGAGCGGCTGGATGTAGTAGCATATCTCATAAAAAATAATGAGCAAAGCCGGCAGTTAACTACTCAAATAAAACAAATTGGTGACCTGGAACGCCTTATCTCTAAAGTTCCACTTGGAAAAATAAACCCTCGTGAGGTGATGCAATTAAAAAGAGCATTAGAAGCTATTGTGCCCATTAAGCAACTATGCGAGCAATCTGAAAATAGATATTTCAACCAAATCGGCGAACAACTCAATCCATGCAATACGATCAAAGATAGAATTGCTAATGAACTACTCGAAGATGCTCCGGCATTGATCAATAAAGGAAATATTATTAAAAATGGGGTTTCGCAAGATTTGGATGATCTGCGAAATATTACCACATCAGGGAAAGAGTATTTAATTAAAATTCAAGAAAAAGAAAGTAAAGCTACCGGAATACCTTCTCTAAAAATAAAATTCAATAATGTTTTCGGGTATTATTTAGAAGTTACTAATACTCACAAGGATAAAGTTCCGGAAAGTTGGGTACGTAAACAAACGCTGGCCAATGCAGAACGCTACATTACCGAAGAACTAAAAGAGTATGAAGAAAAAATATTAGGTGCGGAAGAAAAGATATTAGCTATAGAAACTAGGCTTTTTCAAGAACTAGCATTGAGTTTAAACGATTATATTAAACCGATACAATTGAATGCTCATTGTATTGCTAGGCTTGATTGTCTTATAGCTTTTTCAACATTAGCTGTTAAAAATAGTTACCATCGGCCAACTATCAATGATGGGTATAAGATAGTTATTAAAGATGGCCGACATCCGGTAATTGAGCAACAGATGGAAATAGGCGAATCATATATCGCTAATGATATTTACCTGGATAATGAAGAGCAGCAAGTCATTATAATTACGGGCCCTAATATGGCAGGCAAATCGGCTATTTTACGACAAACTGCTTTGATCGTATTAATGGCTCAGATTGGCAGTTTTGTTCCTGCCGCTGCTGCGGAGTTAGGCATAACAGACAAAATATTTACGCGAGTAGGTGCTTCTGATAATATTTCTTCCGGTGAATCTACTTTTATGGTAGAAATGAATGAGACAGCCAGTATCATGAATAATATTTCTGATAGGAGCTTAATATTGCTAGACGAGATTGGCCGTGGCACAAGTACTTATGATGGTATATCTATCGCTTGGTCGATAGCAGAATTTTTGCACGATGAAAAAGATCTTAAACCTAAAACTTTATTTGCTACGCATTATCATGAACTAAATGAATTAGAAAATAAATTTGACCGTATTAAAAACTTCAATATTTCCACTAAAGAAGCCGGCAATAAAGTGATTTTTTTACGAAAACTCGTTCCCGGTGGAAGCCAACACAGCTTCGGTATCCATGTAGCAAAAATGGCCGGCATGCCTTCTAAAATTCTAAAACGCTCCAACAGCATTTTGAAAGAACTCGAAAAAAAGAGTCTGCATGCAGATATTAAAGATACATTCGAAAAGCAATCAGCCAGGGACTATCAGTTAAACATTTTCCAGATGGATGACCCTAACTTAGTAAAAGTAAAAGAATTACTTGCTCCGATTGACATCAACACATTAACTCCCGTAGAAGCGCTTATGAAGCTCAACGAAATTCAAGATATGCTTAAATATGGCTATCAACAAAAGGAAACTTGAAACAATTTCAAATGTAAAGCCGGAGTATTAAGAACAAATCAGTATATAATTATTTTGCAACTTATTAAAAAATTTTGTACTTTAATATGATGCGTCTAAAGAGGCTTCATAATATTTTATTTGCGACGTTTACTTTCTGGTTAATTTATCCATTTTCATTATTTGCTCAAGCTGAAATGAAAAATAAAGAGCTAAAAGAAACAGCCGAAAAAAATTATTATTTAGAAAATTACCATCTTGCACAGCCCTATTATGAAGAGTTAGTAAAGCGATATCCCAAAAAAATAGATTATCAATATGATTTAGGGATTTGTTATCTAGCGGGTTCTTCTAAAGATAGAGATCAGGCTTTAAGCTTATTTAAATCAATAGAAAGCAAAAATCAAGGTTTTAGAGAAATATATTATCAATTAGGAAAAGCACACATGGTGTTACATCACTTTGATTCTGCCATTGCTAATTTTGAGCGAGCAAAGTCAATAAATCAAGATCCTATAAAAACAGAACAAATCACTAGGCTAATTGAAAATTGTAAAAATGGCAAGGAGCTTTTAGATAAGGCTATAGATGTTCAAATTACCAACCTAGGGCCAAATATTAATTCTCCTTATAAAGAATATGCACCGGTAATATCAACCGATGAATCTGTTTTAATTTTTACTTATCGAGGTGAGAAATCCATTGGCGGATTACAAAATATGCTATTGGAGCCGGATCCTAAAAACGGTGAATATTATGAAGATATTTATCAATCTTATAAAATAGGTAATGAATGGTCAGTGGCCCAGCCATTGGGAGAGGAGATAAACAGCAAGGGCCATGATGCCAGCATTGCTTTATCTGCTGATGGGCAGACACTCTTTACTTATCGGAACGATTTAGAAAAAGATATAGGTAATGGAGAAATATATGTAAGTTTTTTAAAAGGCAGCACTTGGTCTACGCCAAAACTACTTAATGAAAATATTAACTCTCCATATTGGGAGGGAAGTGTCAGTATGTCTGCAGATGGCAATATATTATACTTTGCCAGTAATCGCCCGGGTGGGTATGGAGGCAGAGACTTATATGTATCTTATAAAACAACTGATAACATGTGGAAGCCGGCCGAAAACATGGGCCCCACCATTAATACTAAATATGATGATGATGCTCCATTTATTCATCCTAATAACAAAATTTTATATTTTTCTTCAAAAGGCCATAATAGCATGGGAGAATACGATATTTTCACAAGTATCAAAGAAGATGGAAAATGGCGTACACCGATAAATCTGGGATACCCAGTTAATACAACAGCTGATGATATTTATTATGTCGTATCGGCTGATGGTAAACATGGTTATCTTTCTTCCGACCGGGAAGGAGGTTATGGCTTAGATGATATTTATACTGTCTCGCCCGGCCTTCTTCAGGCAGATGAACCAATAAGCCTAGTGTTGCTAAAAGGTATAGTAACCGCAAATGATACTGTCCGCGGAGGCCTAGTGTCTGTTTTTGACTATGCAGACACTTCCTTAATAAGTCAACATACTGTAAATGAAGAGACAGGTAAATTTTTGTTAACCCTTCCTTCCGGAAAAGAATATTTAATTAATATAAATATAGACGGATTCCCTATTTATAGCAATATGATTAGTACTATTAATGTAGATAGTTTTAAGAAGATCCATAAAGATGTTCAAATATTTACACCGGCATATGCTAAAAATAAAGAAGTGAAAGCGCGAATTAACTTAGCAACCAAAACGATTAATATTGAAAGCATGGATGAAGGCACTGAAGGCTTAGTTTATGATGAAATAATACAACAATATGGCAAAAATAAATCAGAAGGGCTAGAATTTACAATTCAAGTAGGAGCTTATAAAAATGCTTCCCAGTTTGAATATCAAAATTTATTAGCCATTGGCCAGATCCATAAAAATAAGTTTAAAGATGGCATCACAAGGTTTGAATTAGGCCGCTATACTACTATGGAAGAAACAGAGGCTATTAGGCAAAAGGTGAAACAACAAGGATATTGGGATGCTTTTATTTTGGGATTATATAAAGGTGGAAGATATACTACGACAGAATGTGTTAAAAAAGGATTAATTATCAATTAAGCAAATAATCTATCAATTTTCTTACAGCTTTTCCACGATGACTAATCCGGCTTTTAGTTTCCATATCCATTTGTGCAAAGCTAACATCATAATCAACAGGTTGAAAAATAGGATCATAACCAAATCCTTCTTTTCCTATTTTCTCATAGAAAATATTTCCTTTCACTACTCCTTCAAATTGAATTTCTTTTCCATTAATAATTAAAGAGATGACTGTTCTAAATTGAGCAGAACGATCAATTATCCCTTTCATCTTCTTTAAAACCTTTTTAATATTATCCTCTGCAACACATTTCAATCCGGCATAACGAGCAGAATATACGCCGGGTTCTCCATTTAACGAATTAATTTCTAAGCCCGTATCTTCTGAAAAACAATTTATCTGATACTTATTGGCCACAAACCGAGCCTTTTCTCGTGCATTTTCTTCCAACGTCTCGTGCGTTTCGGGCAATTCTTCTTTACAGCCGATATCCTTTAAACTTAATATGTTTATGTTTATATCAGACAACAAGCTACGTACTTCTTTGAGCTTATTATAATTATTAGTTGCAAACACTATTTCCATATATTACTTTAATTCAAACATGTGTTGTAAAGCATTCCAAAGTTGTCCCTTTTTCATAGTATCTTGATGAATAGCTTCTAATTTCTCAGAAAATACAAATTGTTTTTCTTTGAATTTATGTAAGGTATAAGGCTGTACATTAATATGTAAAGACAGTTTCTTAGGATGTATGCCAAAACAAATCACTTTATTAAATGTTATATACCTCTCCAAGACAGTTAATGAACTGTTTTCTAAACCTGCATTATTAACAAGCGCAGTCTCATCAAAATTTAATTTTAATGCGCCGGCAATCTTTCTTAAAAAATCCAGTAAATTTTCAGGAGCATATTCAGATTCGGGATATTCAACTAATATTAAACAATCATTTTTGTTGCTGCCAAGCAGTTTAATCTCTTTAGTTTGAGATAATGGCTGTTCATTTGTAACTTTATATATGGCATCCCCTATTAAATTATGAATTGTTTTTTTATCCATTTTGTTTTTATAACTTTCTACCTTAGCAAGATATGTATATCAACGGCTTTAATCAATTTATTTACTACAATATGAGTTATTTTTTATTTAAATTTATCAAAAATAAAGAGATAAATGAACTATCCTATCCACATTGAAAAGGTTTCGCAGTCAAGAATAAATGAAGTAGATTTTGATAACATACCTTTCGGAAAATATTATGGCGATCATATGTTTATGGCTGACTATAATGATGGTAAATGGGGGAATTGTAGAATTGTTCCCTATGGTAACCTTTCATTAAGTCCTGCCACCACTTTCATACATTATGGACAGTCTATATTTGAAGGCATGAAAGCTTATAAAGCTCCGGATGGTTCCCCTCAAATATTTCGTCCGGGTAAAAATTTTGATCGATTAAATCTTTCTGCTAAAAGAATGGCTATGCCTGAATTGCCTAATGAAATTTTTATGGAAGGCTTACATCAATTGATTGATTTAGATCAACAATGGATCCCTGCTCGAAAAAACTGTTCTTTATACATACGGCCTTATATGTTTGCAACGGACGAATATATTGGAATTAAGCCTACTAACCAATTTAGGTTTATCATCATCACTTCTCCTGCAGGCGCTTATTACACTAAGCCTGTTAAGGTTTTAGTATCCGATAAATATGTGAGGGCATTTCATGGGGGTACCGGTTTTGCTAAAGCTGCAGGTAATTATGCGGCAACAATGTTACCGATGAGACAGGCACGAGAAAAGGGATACGATCAGGTATTATGGTTAGATGGCAAGGAATTTAAGTATGTTCAAGAAATTGGCACCATGAATATTTTCTTCATTATTGCTGGAGTAATAGTAACGCCAAAAATAGAAGACACGCTTTTAGATGGAATAACTAGAGATTCTGTTATTCAATTGCTTAAAGACAAAGGAGCAAGTGTTGAAGAAAGATTAGTAACCATTGATGAAATATATGAAGCCTATAAAAAAGGCACTTTAGAAGGTTCATTTGGAACCGGTACTGCGGCTACTATTGCACCTGTAGCTACTTACAATTATAAAGGTGAAGATCTTAACTTGCCTCAATTGAGCGACGACTCTATCATTTATCAGGTAAAAAATGAATTAGAAGCAATAAAAACTTCTAAAACAGCAGATAAGCATGGGTGGATAGTAAAAATTAAAAGCTACAGCCAAGCTGAAAAAGTAATATAGTCCATTAGCTATAGATTAGTGCGTTTGGTTTATTTTTAATCATGAAATATTTAATTAATTCTTTTTGAGAATTATCAGCTTTTTAAAATATCTGCTAAGAGCTAAATCCAAGCATGGTGTTCACTCTCCTTTTGTATATGATTTTGTTACAAAGTGTTTGACCTATCCACTTGACGATTCTACAATTTTACCAATAGAAAAGCTCAGAAAAGGCTTATTGCAAAATAAACAGACTATCTCAGTCAATGATTATGGAGCAGGATCGAAAGTAAAGAACCAAACCGTACGTTCTATAAAAAGCGTGGTTAAAAGTGCAGCCATTCCTAAAAAATATGGATTACTACTTGCTAGAATCACTCATCACTATCAAACGAAATCTATTATTGAATTAGGAACTTCATTAGGTATTAGCAGTTTATATTTATCGACGAATCCGGATACTACCGTGTATACCATTGAAGGAAGCTCTGCTATTACAGCACTAGCCGCTCAAAATTTTTCGGCACTACATAGAGAAAATGTGCATTTAAATTGTGGTAAGTTTGAAGACACATTGCCCGATATTTTAAAAAACTCCTCAGATTTAGATCTTGTATACTTTGATGGCAATCATCAAACTGCTCCTACCATTGATTATTTCGAGCAATGCCTATCGAAAGTTCACAATGATTCCATATTTGTTTTTGATGACATCCACTGGTCACGTGATATGGAAAAAGCTTGGAAATACATACAAGCACACCCAAAGGTTACCGTCACATTAGACCTATACCGTATGGGCATCGTTTTCTTTAGGCAGGAACAAGCTAAAGAGCATTTTGTGATACTTTATTGAAATAGTCACTTAAGCGAGCAAGGAAACGTACGCGACGTTATTCTAGAACAACTCGATATTTGCAATCAAAAGGCAGTCATTTATTAATATTTCAAAAAATATCATCTCTCGAAAGCGGCCGCTCTGCTTGTCGCCACTGAAATCCTCTTAGTATAAAATTGGCAGGATCAATTTGTTGAATAGGTGAAAAAGTAGCATCAGGCTTCGATAAAAATGTTATTTGATCAACATCTTCATCTTCCATATAAATCCACATTTTGCTGCAAATGGATTTATTAACCCCGATATATTGCCCGGAATCATTTTTTGCATAATAGATGCTTTCGCCATTACCCTCAACTAACAGTTTATTAAGCTGCCCTTTGGTAAAGTATCCGTAAATATTTTTCCCTTTTATTTGATTGAATAGAAGTGAATGCGGTTGATTGATCATAAAAGCAGACTTTTTAAGCACAATATGATCTAACTCTTTATTTGCTAAATACATGGTGATCGAGTCTGCCGTCATTTGATTTTCCTCCGACCAAATAATGGGATCTTTATACATCGTAATCATTGAATCTGCTTCGTCATAAATGAGAGAATCGCATGTCCCTTGCAGGTCATATTTATAAATCTTAACATTATTAAAGGCGTAAATAATTCTTTTCTGAGAAGCGGTATCTTCAATAGCGATTAATGTATCTGCTCCTAAATAAAGTGAATCATCATTAGTAATGTAAATAAAATAAGCGCTATCAGTTGCATTGACCGCATTCTCTTTTTCATTAAAATATAAATAATTGCTTCTTACAACAGTTTGAGCGGCTGTATCTTTACTTTCTACATCAAAAAATGCCCTTCCAGTACCATTTTTTTTATCATACCAGATGCTGTCAGCAGAAAGCGTTTGTGCTCCATCAACGATATGTGCTCTATTATATAAAATAGATTTGCCATTTTTAGAATCATAATATCCTGCATTACAATATATAATGTTATCCTTACTGACAATAACCGTAGAATCATAAAAGTAAGATATCTTTGAATCAATATTATATTGTAAAGTATCTGCTGTTAAAGTGAATTCAGGATTTGTTAAACTTACCTTCCCACTAAAAAAGGTAGTTTTAGTGTCGGGATAATAAAATCCTTTTTTACTGATCAAAGTATTTTCTCCATCTACTATGGTTGCTCCCATATAATAACGAGCGACCTTATCTCTTATATTATAAAATAATTCCTCAGTAGTTATTATCATACTCCCGGATTCCAGACTTACATTTTTTCTTAATATGGCGTCTTTTATACCATTATCAAATTCAAGATAATTTGAATAAATAGTCAAACTATCTCCTTGTTTGATCTTGATATTATTAAAGGCATCTATACTATTATCTGGATAAATATAGGCACTATCACAATCCATAAAGACATCTTCTTGCTGCAATTTTACATCTCCTATTAATTTTTTGATTTTCATTCCGTTAATTTCTTCAAAACGAAACCGGTCAGCATTAATGATTTTTACATTCTTTTGTGCTAGAAGTAGATTACAGAATAATAGCAATGCGAAGAATATAGCGTTTTGCAGTTTATAATTACAAATTCTAACAGGCATGCAGCGAAGGGTATAAAAAAGCTAGTTATTCGGCTTTACGATTCATCTTTTCAACTTGCTTCTCATTTTTTCCTAGTGGAGAAAGATATTTATTAGGATTGTTCTGGAACTCCTTTAATACTTTATCTAATTCTTTTGCGGAATTACTTAGGTTATAATATAATTGATTATCATTGACTAATAAACCTAAAGAACCTTCTCCTCTTTCAATTTTCTGCATAATTTCAGATAATTGAATCATACTGGTTTCTGCACTATTGATTGCTTCGGCAAAACGAGAATTAGCTACAGCAGAAGTGATTAAAGTAGCATTATCAACTATTTGGGAAAGCGAATCATTCATACGAGCAACATTTCCGGTTATAGACTCTACATTTGTCATAATTCCATCTAATCTCGTTCCTACCATTATATCCATTTTAGCAGATATTTTATTAATATTATCAAGCGTCTCATTTATATTCATTACGCCCCCTTGTATATTTTCTCTTGTTTCTTTATTAAAAATAGATTGCACCAAAATCAAAACTGTATCCATTGATGCTAGTAAACTTTCTGCTTTTATTTTGACCGGTAAAATTTGAGAAGTTACTTGAGAAGCTAAGCTTTCTTGCGATTCAGAAATTAAGGTATCATGATCTTTCACCCAAATCTGCGAATTTCCCAAGCGAAGTTCAATGGCTTTCGTACCCAATATATCTGCACTGGTTACAATAGCCGTGGTATTAACCGGAATTTTTAAATCATTTTTTACAATAAATCTTACTAAAATGCCATCATTGCCATTATTAATTAAGTTCATATCTGTGATCTGGCCTACTTTCATACCTTTTAAAAGAACGGAATTAGCTACTTGCAAACCATCAATAGATTCATACTGAGCATATAAAGTAACCTCTTTGCTAAAAAGATCTCTACCCTTAAGAAAGTTATAACCTAATATTAAAATAGTTAGTGCTACAACAGCTAATACACCTACCTTTGTTTCGTTTGATATTTTTAAAGCCAAAACTTATTGTATTAATGTATCCAAAATTAAGCATTATCATTCAGAAACAGAATTAAATAATTGTTATTCCTGTAGAATCTGTTTTGCTTCTTGTACGGTGATCTTATCTTCTCCTTTATAAGCAACTAAAAAAGCTTCTTCAAAACCGGCATTTCTCAATTTTGACTGAGCAGTCACCGCATCTCGAATATTCATAAATTTGCCCACCTGACACTTTACATGCGTATTATTATAATTTACTAAATGGATGACATAGCTATCATCCAGATTTTTAACGGTAGCTCTATTAAAAGGAGCTTTAAAAATTCCAATTTGAACTCTATAATAAACTTCCTGTTTTATAGGTGGCATTTGCTCTACTTTTACATTAGCTTCAGTATTAACAGGATTTTTAGATTCAACAGGAATAATTCTTACAACAGAATCTACCGTAAGTACTTGAGGTGGTTCTTCCTCCACTACTTCTTTAAAAACCTCATTATCGCTATTTAACTTTATGTAACGAGCATCAATTTCTTCTTTATAATCTCTAACTGCTCGAAATATAGCAGAAGCTAGATAATCCTGGCCTTGTTCAGAGTTTAAAAACATTTCCTCTTCTCTATTAGTCAAAAAACCTGTTTCTACTAAAACACTTGGCATAGTTGTTTTGAATAAAACGATGAAGCCGGCCTGGTGAACACCTCTACTTTTCCTACTTACTCTTTCTGAGAACTGTTCTTCTATTTTTGAAGCCAATGATATACTATGGCCAATATTCGTATTTTGATATAGAGAAAATATTATATACGCTTCTGTAGAATTTGGGTCAAAGCCATCATACTTTTGAGCATAATTTTCTTCCTCTAAAATTACCGCATTTTCTCGTTGTGCTACAGATAAATTTGCATCTGTTTTGTGCAATCCCATTACATATGTCTCTGTACCATAAGGCACTGTAGATGTATTAGCATTGCAATGAATAGAAATAAATAAGTCTGCGCCATTTCTATTAGCAATAGCTGCACGTTCATCTAACTCAATAAAAACATCTTTCTTACGGGTGTATATGACCTTAACATCAGGAATTAGCTCATCAATATACTTTCCAACTTTTAATGCTACAGCAAGCGTAATATCTTTTTCATTTGATTTTACACCATGGCAGCCGGGGTCTTTTCCACCATGCCCGGCGTCAATAACTACTGTTTTAATCAATCCCTTAGGTTCAGTTTGAGCAACTAGCTGATTGCTAAAAAATAGACTGCTGCACAATATCAAAGTAAAAAAAAACGCTTATCTCAAGAGAGACAATCATTTTTTCTATAGTATTATAAAGACTTTGCTTAGTTTTGACCATCTATAGATTTTTACTTAAATCTCCTGCAAAGATAAATACATCGTGCAATTATTTATAAGGATAATAATATTTACACTATGTTTTCTAATTTATTCTCAATTCAACAGCTTATCAGCCAATATTTATATTTATCCGGATACGATTAAAGCACCGGATTCGATATTAATTCAAACGTCTGATACCACTGATTTAGTACCTGATACGCTCAGCCCATCATCAAATAAACTTAATTTTCCGATCAGTAAAGATCCGATTGAAGCGGAAGTAAAATATGATGCTGAAGATTCCATTAATTTTAATATTACCGAACAAAAAGCCTATCTCTATGGCAATGCAAACGTTTCATATAAGGAGATCAGCTTAAATGCAGATTATATCATTTTTGATTGGGGAAAAAAGCTAATCATCGCAGAAGGAATTAAAGATTCTAATGGTGTTTTACAAGGCAATCCAATATTTACTGATGCAGATAAAGTATATAACTCTGAAAAGATCGTCTACAATTATGATACGAAAAAAGGGAAAATATATAAGGTTTTAACGGAAGAAAGTGGCGGATACGTACACGGAGAGCAGGTTAAAAAAAATGAAAAGGATGAGATGTTTATCAAAGATGCTAAATATACTACGTGTAATCTTCCAGACCCTCACTTTGCTTTACGGATCAATAAACTTAAAGTTATTCCTGACAAACAAATTGTAGCAGGCCCTGCTTTGCTTGAAGTAGAAGACATTCCAACACCGTTATTTCTACCATTTGGCATCTTTCCTTTACATAAACAACAGGCGTCGGGTATCTTATTCCCAACCTATGGATTTTCTACCGGGCAAGGATATTATCTTAGAAATGGAGGTTATTATTTTGGCATCAGTGACCAATTTGACATACAATTGAGAGGAGACATTTATTCTAGAGGCAGCTGGGGTTTAGGAAGTGCTTTTCGCTTTGTAAAAAGATATAACTATGATGGAAATTTAGATGTTCGCTACTCTGTTAATAAAATAGGCATCCCTGAATCACCTACTTATTCTTCTACCAGAAACTTCAGTATCACCTCAAGGTTCGCAATTGACCAAAAAAAATGGCCCAATACCGATTTAAATGCTGATATAGAGATTAAAACTCGTGGATATGATAGAAATAATTCATATAATCCAAATGACTTTTTAAATAATCAGCTTAATTCGGCTATCAACTTTATTAAAATATTTCCACGATCACCTTTTACCTTAACGACCAGTTTGCGACACAATCAAAATATCCAAACAGGCCAACTTAACCTTACATTACCTGACTTAGCCTTAACCATGAATCGTCTCTACCCGTTTAGGCGTAAAATTCCTATAGGAGAAAAAAAATGGTATGAAAAGGTAAATGTAAATTATGCACTCGTAGGAAGAAATGAATTATCAACTTTTGATTCGCTTATTTTCAGTAGCCCTGATATTTTAGATGATTTTCAAAATGGAATAAGGCATACAGCTAATATCGGCTTTGGAACATATAAAATCATGAAATATTTCAATTTAGGTATACTTCCAAATCTTCAATATAATGAATATTGGTATTTCAAAACTATTTCCAAGGTATATAATCCGGAATTGGATACTGTTTTTGTGAACGATATAAACGGATTTCAAACAGCTCGTGAGTTAAATGGCATCAGCACTGACTTAACTACAAATTTATATGGGCTTTATAACTTTAAAAAGGGAAAAATAAGAGCCATTCGCCACCAGATGACTCCAAGAGTATCGGCTAGGTATAACATTGATTTCAGCGATCCTCGATGGGGTTATTATGAAACGGTTCAAACAGACAGCACCGGAAATAATTTTGAGACTTATTCTCGATTTCAAAATGGTGTAGTTGGTGGGCCCGGACAAGGAGAATTTGGTGGAATTGATTTTTCTCTTAGAAATAATATTGGTGCAAAAATAGCATCAAAAAAAGATACCCTAGGCAACCTTAAAAAAATCTCTATTTTAGATCAACTATCTCTTTCAACCAGTTATAACATCATTGCGGACTCTTTAAAATGGGCTCCGGTTGTAATTTCCGGCAATACGCGGATCGCAGAAAGAATAAATATTAATTTTAGCAGTACTTTAGATCCGTATGTCACAACTTTAGATAATCAGAGAATCAATACTTTCTTGTTTGATGATAATAATCAATTAGCCCGATTGACCAGAGCTTCGTTGAATGTCAGTACCAGCCTACGATCTACTTTAAGCAATCAAACAGAAAAAGAGCAGGAAGCTAATGCCTTAGTTAATCAATATCCGGATGATTATGTAAATTTTAATATTCCGTGGGATATAACCGTTAATTATAACGTAAATTTGACTAATACTTTTGTCAATCAAGTAGATACAACACTTATTACTCAATCACTTACCTTCAATACTAACCTTTCACTCACTCCTAAATGGAAAATCAGCATACAATCAGGTTATGATTTTGTAAGCAAAAAAGTAACTTCTAATACCTCCTTCGGTATATTTAGAGATTTACATTGTTGGGAAATGAGTTTTAACATCATACCTTTTGGCAGGTGGCAGAATTATAATTTTACGATCCGCCCTAAATCTACTGTATTACAAGATTTAAAGTTGACAAGGAAAAGAGATTGGTTTGATAATTAGGAATTTAGTTTAGAGCTAAGAGTTTCAAGGCTTATTTGTGAGGAAAATAAGCCTTGAATTTGTTGCTTTTTTCTTATAAAATCAACAAAATATTGCTAAAAACCACTTCGATATTTAGGTATTTTTCGAATATTCCTAACTAAACAATGATTTAACTTTAATTGAAGCCAGTCACGTTATTAGGCATGAATAATAGATAATAATTCTAAATTCTGAATTCGTAACTAATATTATGAGATGCTTCTCTCCGTTTCACTACACTCAACATGACGAGACGGAGAACTCTAAATTCCAAACTAGAACGGATACCCAATTGCAAAGTTATATACCACTTGTGATGCTCCAATTCTCCAGCGCTCTCCCAAAGGAAAGGCAGGGTCTCGCAACGGATAACCCATATCAAAGCGAAGGATGAAAAAACTAAAGTCAAACCGTAAACCAAATCCTGCGCCGATAGCTATTTCATTTACAAAAGTATTCCCTTGAAATTCTGCTCCGGGACGGCTCGGATCAGGCTTTAACGTCCATATATTACCTGCATCTGCAAAAAGTGCTCCTTTTATTAGCCCTACAATAGGAAAGCGATATTCAACATTAGCTTCCAGCTGGATATCTCCAGTTTGGTCAAACAAAGCAATACTGGCTACTTCATCGGGATCAGCACTATAAGAACCCGGGCCTAGGCTCCGTACTCTCCAAGCTCTTAAACTATTCGGCCCCCCCGCAAAAAACTGCTTGATGTACGGCATAACCTCAGAATTACCATAGGGAACGCCAATTCCTCCGCCCAAGCGATATATTAAGGTTTGTCTTTTATTTAATACATAATAATAAGTAATATCTAAATCAAATCGGGCATACTGAGAAAAGTCGATGCCCAATACTTTATATTTAACATCGCTACCTGAAGAAGAAGTAAAAAGTTGAGAACCTGCTCTTAAAGCATTTCCGGCTAATTCTATATCTGCTTGAAAATTGATAAAGTTTCTAATAATATTTTTTCGCTTATTATTATAAATAAATGTATACGCTGCACCTAAAATAAGCTGATCGCTAAAGCTACTTCTATAAAAATTACTAACGCCTAAGATTTCTTCAAACTTAGCAGTAGTATTTGTCAGTTTATTATAACTTAATGTGATTGGCGTTACAATGTGGCGTTTAAAACGCGTTTCATGCCAATCATAACTGAAAGCAAAATTAGTGCTGTTTAAGGTGTAAAATTCTTGCCTGGTGTAAAAGCTATAGCTCGATGAAACATGAGTAGTAGGATTAAAAGATTTGGATAATTTTCGAAGTTTAATAAATGGCATAATAAATCTAGGGAAATAAAAGTCTGCCCCCAGCGTAAGGTTAGAAGAAACAAATTAGGCTGCCCCTCACTAAACTGAAACTCCACCCCTCCCCTAAAATTAAGCGTGAATAAATCTGCCAATCCAAATAAATTTCTTCTGTTATAAGTTGTTTTTACAGCTGAGCCCAAAGTTTGTTGATAATCGGTATTACTTGCTTCAATCTCTACTTGAATATCATTTTTCTTTTCAGGAGTTAAATAGATATAACTAGTCAACATCTGCAAACTGTCTATAGGATTAAACTTAACACTGGCATACCGGAAGGAGTACAAGGCTGATAAACGGCTTATCGTTAACAAATGATTGTTTAAGTTATAAATATCGCCGTGTTGAAAATATATATGATTAATTAATACAGAAGGCCTGTACTCTAATTTATTAAACAAAATATGATAGCCTTTAACATCATAATTTAAAGTATCAACCGGATTTTTTTGAGTTTCGTCGGGATAGATGTATATATCGCCGATTTTATAAATTTTATCATTTCCTCCTTCTACCGCTAAAAAAACATCAACAGACAAATTATATTTACTATCTAAGGTATCTACCGAAAAGGATATATTTTCGATACTTGCCCTATAGTATCCTTTATTTCTTAACTCAGTAGTAATCCGGTCTCTTTCTAATTTAAAATTATCTATATCATAATTGCTGCCTATTTGCAAATAACTTTTTTGAGCACTTGCTTCCATAATAGATTGCATTTTTTCATTTTCACATTTAAAGGCAATTTGCTTAACTATGTATGGTTGGCCTGACTCTACTAAATACTTAATGGTAACTTTCTTTTATTAAATTTTGTAATAGCATTGACTTGTGCATCAAAATAACCTTTATTGAATAAGTATTTTTCCATATTCTCCTCAGATCGAGATAATAAGGCTGTATCTAATAGTACTGGCGGTTCTCCGAATACATTTTTCATCCAATTTCTGTATTTACCTTTTCTCTCCTTTTTTAAAGCTCTATTATAAAACCTTAGCTTCACCCTGAACAACCCTAAGAAATTTTTTATTAGGCTGTTGAATCGCTACTTTGTTTAATGCATTTTTAAGGTTATTTTTATCCACAACCTCACTATCATCAGAAAATATTACATCGTTATCTATTAACAAATATTCATTCTTAGTCAAATATTTGGTATTGCTACAACTGCTTACGAAAGCTGCTAAGGAAAGGATTAATAAGAATTTATAAATATAGTTATCCCAAATCATGCTCAATAGCAACGAAATTAAGCATATAAAATCACTTCATCTAAAAAAGAACCGGACTAAATATCAAGAGTTTATAGCAGAAGGGCATAAAAACGTATTAGAATTATTAAATTCTGATCTGCAAATTAAAGCAATATTAGCTACCGCAAAATGGTGTAAGGAGAATGAAAAGCTTGCTCAAAAATATACTTTAATTATTAAAATTATTTCTGATAAAGATTTAATAAGAATCTCTACTCATCAAACGCCAAATCAAGTTTTAGCCATAGTCAAAATACCGGATGAGGATGTAAAAAATATAAATCCCTCTAGAGATCTAATCCTCTTGTTAGATAATATTCAAGACCCGGGAAATATGGGTACTATCATTAGGACTGCTGATTGGTTTGGAATTACGCACATTGTATGTTCTTTAAACTGTGTAGACATCTACAACCCAAAAGTCATTAATGCAACTATGGGATCTATTGGAAGAGTTAACATTATTTTCAAGGATTTAATAGCTTTAATAAATGCTTTTTCTAAAATTCAGATATTTGGAGCTGTATTAGATGGAGACAATGTTTTTGATATCTCCAACCCTGCTAATGGCTTTATTATCATTGGGAACGAATCAAATGGCATACACCCGGATTTACGAAAAAAGCTTACTCATCCTATTACAATTCCTAATTTTAACACCTCTGCAGAATCATTAAATGCAGCTATTGCAACAGGAATTATTTGTGCAGCGTTTAGGTGCACAAAGAAGTAGCTTTATTTTAGTGATTCAATTGACCCGTAGCAACTTTAATTATTAAATTTCTTTTAAACTGCTTAAATTGCAATCCAATTTTAAAATCTTGAAAATTAATTAGTAAATGAACTACGATGTTATTGTATTAGGAAGTGGGCCGGGTGGATATGTAACAGCTATAAGGGCTTCTCAGCTAGGTTTAAAAACCGCTATAGTGGAGAAGGAATCATTAGGCGGAGTTTGTTTAAATTGGGGGTGTATTCCTACAAAAGCATTATTAAAAAGTGCACAAGTTTTTGAATATATTAATCATGCTAGCGATTATGGCATTGAAGTAAAAGAAGCAAAAGCAGATTTCTCCAAAGTAGTTAAAAGAAGTAGAGATGTAGCTAATGGTATGAGCAAGGGCGTACAATTTTTAATGAAAAAAAATAAAATTGATGTCATCATGGGAACCGGTAAGCTCAAAGCCGGCAAAAAATTAGAAGTAACCGACGAAAAAGGCAAAAAAACAGACTACACAGCTAAAAGCATCATCATCGCAACCGGTGCACGATCTAAAGAACTGCCAAACCTAAAACAAGATGGTAAAAAAATTATAGGGTATCGTGAAGCAATGACATTAGACAAACAACCTTCCAGCATGGTAGTTGTGGGTGCCGGCGCCATAGGTGTAGAGTTTGCCTACTTCTATAATACTTTAGGTGTAGAAGTAACCGTCGTAGAATTTCTGCCTAACCTTGTGCCGGTAGAAGATGAAGAAGTATCAAAAGATTTAAATAAGGCTTTCAAAAAAGCAGGTATTAATGTGATGACCGGTGCTTCTGTAGAATCGGTAGATACAAATGGAAAGAAATGTAAGGTTAAGATTAAAACATCTAAAGGGGAAGAAAATATAGAAGCTGATATTGTTTTATCTGCGGTAGGAGTTACAGCAAATATTGAAAACATAGGGTTAGAAAGCTTAGGTATCAAAACCGAACGAGGAAAGATAGCAGTAGACGATTATTACAAAACTAATGTAGAAGGCATTTATGCTATTGGTGATGTAGTTCATGGGCCGGCATTAGCGCATGTAGCATCAGCTGAAGGTATTATCTGTGTGGAAAAAATTGCAGGCGAAAATCCTGAGCCTTTAAATTATACTAATTTACCGGGATGCACGTATTGCCAACCTGAAATTGCTTCTGTCGGCTACACCGAGAAAGCTGCAAAAGAGGCAGGGTATGAATTAAAAGTTGGTAAATTTCCTTTTAGCGCTTCCGGCAAAGCCAGCGCAGCAGGGAACAAAGAAGGCTTTATTAAAGTAATTTTCGATGCAAAATATGGGGAGTTTTTAGGCGCTCATATGATCGGAGCAAACGTAACAGAAATGATCGCAGAAGTAGTTGTTGCACGAAAGTTAGAAACAACAGGACATGAGATCATTAAGTCGGTTCACCCCCATCCTACCATGTCTGAAGCTATTATGGAAGCTGCAGCGGCGGCTTATGGAGAAGTGATCCATCTGTAATTTTGAATTGAAATGCCAGTGAGCGGGTGATTGTTGTCTGTTTTCTCTTACAAGAATAACTTAGGCAGATTCATAAGTGCCAAAACTATTGGCTTGATTGGCATTGAAGAAAATTTGGCAGTAAAAATTACCTCGATTTTGATATAATTTCTTAAAAATCGAGGTAATTTTTAGCAATATTTTATTTGCTTTTTTCTTGAAGAAAAAGTAAGCAAAAATTCAAGGCTTATTTTTCTTGCAAACAATCTCAGAAATGCCTCCCGCAACAGCAGAAACTATCCCTATAAATCGGAATTCGAATCCGCCAACTGGCGGATTGTTTTTTATGCTTCGCAATTTCGAGATTGTAGTTGCTTGGAAAAAAGGCCGTTTCCCCACCCAGAGATTTAGAATTTTAAAAACTGTCTACTTGCGAATGTGCCAACTTAATTACTAAAAAAATGTATTCATCTGCTCACTATTTGAAGAACTTCGCTAAACTTTCAGTAATTCTAAGCTAGCTTTAATCACACGATAAACGGCAGCAAGCTCCTTTTCAGTAATGCAATAAGGCGGAAGTATATAAACTAAATTACCTAAAGGCCTTAGTAAAACTCCTTCTGATATATAAAAATTATATAATTTTTCTTTAATAGAATTAAAATAGCCGCTATTCTGATTGGTTACAAACTCGATGGCAAGAATTGTACCTTTATATCTTATGTTTTTAATTAAATTATTATGCTTTATTTCTTCAGCAAATTGAGCATGAAGTAAACTGATGTTATCAATTTTTTCTAAGGTGTTTTCTTTATCAAAAACTTCTAAACTGGCATTTGCTGCCGTGCAAGCGATGGGATTCGCTGTATAAGAGTGTCCGTGAAAGAATGTTTTCTTACTTCCCTGCGGATGATTTTCATCTAAAAATGCATTATATATTTGTAGCGTACAAGTAGTGACGCCTAATGCCATAAACCCACCCGTGATACCTTTCGATAAACAAAATATATCAGGTTGCTCTCGTAAATAATCACTTGCGAAAAATTTCCCGGTTCTTCCAAAACCTGTCATCACTTCATCAGCAATAGCGAGCACTTCATGTTTTTTACAAATATATAATAATTGGTCTAAAGCCTCCGGCTCGTACATCAACATGCCGGCTGTCCCTTGCACTAAAGGCTCAAAAAGAAAAGCAGCAACATCTTTTTGTTTTAAAGCTTTTTCTAAAGCTTCCTGAGCCAATCGTTCTTTCCCTTTTATAGGCACGGGTATAAATATTACCTCAAACAGCATATCGTTAAAAGGCTTAGTAAAAGTACTTCTGCCACTTACCGACATGGCACCAAAAGTATCCCCATGATAAGCATTTTCAAAAGCTATAATCTTTTTTTTCTTTTCGCCTTTATTATACCAATATTGAGCAGCCATTTTTATAGCTACTTCCACCGCTGTAGAGCCATTGTCAGAAAAGAAAACTTTAGATTGATTGATTGGAAGCTTTCGCAATAATTTTTCTGCTAATTGAACGGCAGGAGCATGCGTAAATCCGGCAAAAATTGAATGTTCTAAAGTAAGTGCTTGTTTTGCTATTTTATCAGCAATATATGGATGACTATGTCCGTGAACATTCACCCACCAGGATGAAATAGCATCAATATATGCTTTCCCATTATCATCATACAACATAGTACCCTTTCCTTTCACAATAGTTATTGGTAAATCGGGCTGAGCCATCTGTGTATAAGGATGCCAGATGTATTTTCTATCTTTTTGACTATTGGTCATGCTATGAGATTTTTAATATAGGCTTAAGTTGATCAGCATAATTCATGATAAATTCTTTCTCAATTTTTTGTTGATGCGAGACACGCCCTAGTAGCTCAAGTCCGGAGTATTTAAGAATATATTCTTCTGAAACTTCATCAGATTTACCGTTGAAAATAATTCCTACAATATCGACATTATTTTTTTTCAATAATTCAATAGACATTAAGGTATGATTAATGCTGCCTAAATAGTTTTTACTAACTAAAATAGTTTTTGCATTTACGTGTTTTATTAAGTCCAAATTTGTTTCTTCAAAATTAATTGGACTCATGACTCCGCCTGCTCCTTCTATAATAAGATTATTCGAAGTTTCAGGAATATGAATATCCTTTAAAACTATTTTAACCTTATCTAAGTATGCTGCATAATGAGGTGACATAGCTGTTTGTAACCTAAATGCCTCCGCGTGAATATTAGATTTTTTATTACTAATTAAAGCGGCTACGGTTTTTGAGTCTGAGCTCTCCAAATCTCCTGCTTGTACCGGCTTCCAATAATCTGCTTTTAAAGCTTCTACTAAAATCGCTGAAACAATTGTTTTACCAATATTTGTATCTATGCCTGTGACAAATATTTTATGACTGCTCATCCTTACTTATTTTCAGTATTTGAATTACTTCATCAATTTGTTCTTTGGTATTATAGCTATGAATACTGATGCGAAGCCGTTCAGTTCCTTTTTTCACCGTTGGGCTCAAAATCGGGCGAATATCATATCCATTTTCTAATAAAACATTTGACATTTGCTTTACTTTGTGATTATTTGAAATAAATATTGATTGGATATGAGTGTCATTTCCGGCAACTTCATCTTTTAACCCATTTTCAATTAATTGATCATTAAAATAATTTGCTAAAGAATATATTATAGCTCTTTCTTTATCCATTTGAGGGAAAAACTTATACGCTTCTTTTATGGCATATAAAGAATGTGGTGGCAAGGCAGTAGTATATATAAATGAGCGGGCAAAATTAATTAAGTATGAGCGAAGCAATCCACTTCCCAGCACAATGGCACCATGACAACCCAATGCCTTACCGAATGTAACAACTCTTATACAATTTTCACTTAAATATGGCACTGATAATCCTTGCCCTTTTTCTCCCATTACTCCTATCGCATGTGCTTCATCTATAATCACAACAGCTTCATGTTCTTTGGCTAAGTTTATCACTTCTTGTAGAGGAGCCAAATCTCCATCCATAGAATAAATGGATTCTATAGCTATAAATATATTACCCTTGGCATGAAGTAATTTTTTCTTTAAATCTTCTATATCATTATGTATAAATGAAAAAGATTGTGTTAAACTTAATCTTATACCGTCTCGTACAGACGCATGGATCAATTCATCATATAATATCGTGTCACCTCGTTTAGGGACAGATGAAAACAAGCCAATATTAGCATCATAGCCTGAATTAAATATTAATCCTGCTTCTGCATGATGAAATGTTGCTATGTTTTTTTCTAGTTCTTCTACAAAGACAGTACTTCCAGATAATAATCTGGAACCTCCGGAACCAGTTCCCATAGAATTAGCTATGTATTTTTCAGCAATGTTACGGGCAAATGATGCAGACGAAGCTAAACCTAAATAGTCATTTGAAGTGAAGTCTATGGCATCACTTGGAGCTCTTAACGACCGTAAAGTATTTGCTGCAGCTCTTTTATCTAAAGACTCTTGAAGAGAATCAGCTATACTTCTTGGCATATCTTACGCCTCTATTACTCCTTCTTGTGGCACATTAGAAGGTTTTTTTCCACTGAATGGCTCCTTGGGCGATAATCCTAAGATGTCAAATAGTTCCATATCTTCATTATAATCAGGATTAGGAGTAGTTAATAACTTATCTCCTGCAAAAATAGAACTGGCACCTGCCATAAAACATAGCGCTTGTCCTTCTTGACTCATCTGAGTTCTTCCTGCTGATAATCTTACCACTGAAGTAGGCATAACAATTCTAGTAGTGGCGATCATTCTTACCATATCCCAAATAGGAACCGGTGTTTGATTTGCTAAGGGCGTTCCTTCAACAGGTACCAGAGCATTAATAGGGACTGACTCCGGCTGGGGAGATAAATTAGACAAAGTATGTAACATCCCGATCCGGTCTTCTACATTTTCTCCCATTCCAATAATTCCTCCCGAACACACTGTTACCTTACTTTTACGAACATTATCAATGGTTTTTAAACGATCTTCATAGGCTCTGGTGCTAATGATATTATCATAATTTTCTTCGGAAGTATCTAAATTATGATTATAGGCATATAATCCTGCATCTGCGAGTTTCTTTGCCTGACTTTCGGTAAGCATGCCTAAAGTGCAGCAAACTTCAAGTCCTTTAGAGTTGATTCCACGGACCATATCTAAAACCTTATCAAAATCTCTGTTATCACGGACTTCTCTCCAAGCAGCGCCCAAACACATTCTGGAAGCACCGTTTTGTTTGGCGTTATCTGCTTTTTCTAAAACTTCTTCTAATGCCATCAATTTATGAACTTTAATATCTGTATGATACCTTGCCGCTTGAGGGCAATAAGAACAATCTTCCGGACAACCACCGGTTTTGACAGATAACAAAGAGCTCACTTGTACCTTAGTTGGGTCATGATGTTTGCGATGTACCGTAGCTGCTTCGTAAACCAGCTCTAATAAAGGTTTTTTATAAACACTATAAATATCTTCTTTATTCCAATTCATAATTTACTAATTTAATCATAATATCCATGACCTTGGCTATATCCGTAACCATATCCGTAACCATACCCATAGCGCATAGCACTGTTTTTCACTCCATTCAAAATAAAGCAAAGGTTTTTAGGGTCGTTTGATTCTTTAATTTTATGGGCAATGCTAACAAACTCTTTTTTAGCGTATGACGCTCGTAAAATAAACAAATTGATATCTGTGTATTGCATTAATATCAATGCATCAGTTATTAACCCTACCGGCGGTGTGTCAATTATAATGTAATCATATTTTTCTTTGAGCTTATTCATGAAGCTTTTAAACTTATCAGTAATTATTAGTTCAGACGGATTTGGCGGGACGGGGCCCGCTAAAATAACATCTAGATTTTCTATGCCACTATCTTTTGTAGCTTCTTCAATAGATGCTTTATCAATTAAGATGGTACTCACTCCTAAGTCATTGCTCAAATTCAGCGCTATAGGTACTTTCGGCTGGTGGAGGTCAAGTTCTAAAAGTAATACTTTCTTACCCGTCTTAGCCATGATAGTAGCTGTATTTACAGCAGTAAAAGTTTTACCTTCCTTAGCCATGCAAGAGGTAACTAAAATCATTTTTTTATGGTGATTAGGGGCTAAATATTCAAAATTGGCACGTATAGTCCTAAAGGCTTCGGTAACAATAGATTTCGGACGATCTTCAACAACTAAATAACTATCTGCCCGTTTACTTCTAGGAATAACTCCAGCTATTGGCAAGCTAGTGATCAGTTCTAAATCTTCTCTATTTTCAATGGAATTAAAGAATATTTTTCTGATAAAAATTAT
Organism: Chitinophagales bacterium; assembly: GCA_965213575.1. Lineage (GTDB taxonomy): Bacteria > Bacteroidota > Bacteroidia > Chitinophagales > JAUHXS01 > JAUHXS01. The sequence goes on from CBDBZN010000019.1 coordinate 76,994, forward strand.
TATTAAAGCCACAATGGCACCTATACCGATATAATTATATAATATGGAATCCTTATCTGGATAAATGACTCCTACATTTGAGGCGGGTTCTAACACAGTTTTATCAGATACAATACTGGCTCGTGCAATAATGGTTTCTGCTTTTTTCTCCAATAAATACAAATATATCTTTTCATTAATACTCAACTTCCTTTCTATATTTATCAAGTCTCTTTCTACTCTAGGCAATTGTTTTACAAGTTTAGTTTGTTCTTCAATTTGTTTAGAGACAATTTTTATCTCTTCTTGAACACTTCTTTTTGCCGTCACAATATATTCTATAATAGAAGCTTTCAGATCATTTATTTCCTTATCCAGCCTAGTATAGGATAATGTGCCTTCTTGTAAGCTGATAGTTAATTGTTTTCGTTGTTTTTGAAGTTCGTATAAGTTTTTAATATTTGTAAGTAAATATTGATCATAATAAGTTTCGAATATTGGTAAGCTAACTGGTAAAGAATCTAAATTCGCATTTAAATATTTTTTTAAGTTCTCTAATATCTGATACTCTATTTCAAGCTTAGATTTTTCTGTTTTATATTGGATAAGTGTTCCAAAATATAATCCTTTTTCGTTACCAATATCTATAGTCAAATTATCTTTTTTGTAATTTTCCAGCCCGATTTCTATGCTGTTAAGCTCTGTGACAATATCTGCTAATTGGTCATCAATAAATTTTAAGGTATTTATATTTATTTCTTTTTGTACCTCTAAGGAATTATCAATGTATACAGCTGCTAAAGTGTCTAAAAACACTTTGGCTCGTTCGGGTATTACATCTTGCACTGTTATTTCAATTAACCCTGTCCACTCAAAGTTTGATATGTCCATTGCTGCTTTATATTTTGCAACTAAGTGGGGAACAGTATGTATTTTAAACATATATGCAATCTCTTTAATGCTTTTTGGCCTTACTGCTGACGTTGCATCGATATAAAGCTCAAAATCCTCAGTTATTAATGGGATTCCGAATGGGTGTATTTTTTCAAATCGCTCATCGTCATTAATGACATAGCTCAACTTATAATGGTTATTATCCACTACATTAATATCGAATGGAAAGTCATAAAAAGCGGAATTTTTAATTTTGTAATCCACTTCGAATGGTGTCCCTCCATAAACTTCTCTAGTGTTTACACGCCCCTTTATAAAATAAGATATATTAAAATCAAGTTTGTTTACAACTTTCTCTAATAAGGATAAAGAGCCAATGATGTACATCTCATTAGCCATATTTTCATTCCTAGGTTTTACGCCTAAACCTCTTAATATGGCCCCTTCTAAATCATTAGTATTATTTGCATTAAAAATTATCCGAATTTTAGCTCCGTATATAGTAGTAACTCTGTGGATATTAATGTTTGCAGCAATGATGGCAAGAATGATAGAAACAGCTAGAATGTACCAATTTTTACGAAATAGCTTCCATATACTTTTGAGATCCTTCTCATCGATAATTGCATTGCTTCCGGCTGGCTTCATATTGGTTTTGTAGATACCTATAACTGGCAAAGATAAAAAATTTGGTGATATGATAGTGGCTTCTTATTGTTTACAAGTTATTAAAAGTAGTTTTGTACTTTTGATAGCTAAAACTGTGTTTTTATGATCCTTTCTGCTATTGTTGCCATTTCTGAAAATAATGTTATCGGTAATAAACAAGGCCTTATCTGGCACTTACCAAACGATTTAAAACACTTTAAAAACAAAACTAAAGGCCATTGTGTCATCATGGGCAGAAAAACTTTCGAATCAATAGGAAAGCCCCTTCCTAATAGGATTAATATTATTATCACTCGTCAAAAATCATATGTTCAAAATGGCTGCAAAGTAGTAAATAGTCTTGAGGAAGCTATATTATATGCTAATCAGCTTAATGAAGAGGAAGCATTTATCATTGGCGGGGCAGAAATATATAAACAAGCATTTTCTTTTTTAGAAAAACTCTATTTAACTATAGTTTTAGAAAAATTTGAAGGAGATACTAGCTTTCCTGAATATGATAAATCGAAATGGAAGTTAATATCAGAAGATTATGTGAAAAAGGATGAAAAAAATCCATATGATCACATTTTTCAAGAATTTATTCGCATAAAATAATGCTTAATTATTAGCATTATAATTTTATTTATTGTATACTTACTTATACATTATATATCAAAATTAAACGCTATGATAAAAAAAATTGCAACCTTCGGACTCATAACATTGGGAATTATATTCATATTTTCTTCTTGTAATAAAGAGGAAAAAGAGACTGCATTAGAGAATTCCAAATCATCGGATGTAGCTCAAAATATGTATACAGATATATTCAATGAAGTAAGTAAAACAAATCAAGATATTCGAGATGGCCAATTCAAAGCATCTGCAACATCCGGTATCAGTGAGATCCCTTCTTGTGCAGTCGTAACTTATATACTGAGTAATGATAAAGTATTTGTTTATCATCCTGATAGTAATTACGGACATGATGAGGCACTCTATCTAAAACACGTAGAAATAGATTATGGAACAGGATGTGTGCAAAATGGACGGACCAGAAAAGGTAAAATTATCATCGACAGAAATGGCAAATGGTATACTCAAGGTACAGAAAGTGTTGTAACCCTAGAAAATTTTTCTATAGATGATTATTCAATAGTAGGGGTTAAAACTGTTACTACAAAAGAAGTTACCATACAATTGGTCAATCCTTTTGTAGTCGCTTCATTTGATGTAGATGTAGCCGGTGGTAAGATCACTGACCCTTCCGGGAGTATGGTCATAGATAATTGGATATCCACTAGAAATGGTACCTGGACAATAGAAGATGATGGAAGTGGGTCAGTTGGTGTCTTTTTTAAACTTACCGGTTCTGCTGCAGGAACTAATAGTGCAGGTGAGAACTTCACTATCACTATTTTAGAAACATTAATTGCTCAAGCAGGTTGTCAATGGATAAAAGAAGGAGAATTTGAGATTGAAGGGGAAGAAAATAAAATCACAGTAAATTATGGTGACGGCACTTGTGATGATCAAGCTACTTACGCTATCAATAACGGTAAAAAAAGAGAATTTACATTAAGACAGTAATTGAAAAACATTATTCATTATACCTTAAACTGATAAGTGCGAAACAATTCATTAGTTCGCACTTATCAGTTTAACAAATTCAAACCTCAAACTTAGAACTTTAAACTATTATTTATCCCCATCCGCTTGGAACCTAAATCCTAATCGTTTCCCTGTTTTAATAGCCATACTACCCGATTGTTCAATCTTTTGCCCAAAAGTTAATTCTTTAACTTCATCGTAAGGAGGTACTAAGAGGTCAAAGTTGATGCTATACAAAATAGCTGATTCGACAATTGACTTTATAGCTTCTCGGTTAATGATATTTTTTTCCAGATCATTATATAAAAATCCCAGCTGCCGTTTTCCTTCTACAAAGTAATGTTGCTCTTTATTGATAAAAATTCTTCCTACCAGATAACCCAAATCCTGTACTCGATTATATTTAAAAGAATCTGCTAAGAAATTATATATCTGTATCATGCCACAATACGACCTTGTTGAATCTTCCTGCACATACGAAGTTTTGAAAATATAATTGTCATCCTGAAAATTAAATACATTTGTGTGCATATTAAACACTAAAATATCGCCTGAAAACTTTAATCTAGCTTCAAAAGCACTAGAATCTTCATATTTAATTTCGACGTTTGAATCAAATTCATGCATTTCTTGTTTGAGCTCCAGTTCAATTTCCGACAATACCTCTTTAAGTTGTTGAAATACCTCTAAAGTGATTCGATAGATCTTCTGTTTGTTAGATGCCTTATCTTTAAGTGCATCTATGATCATTTTTTTAGCATTTGTTTCTTTATGCTCCATATAAATTATTAATATGCTTTAGCAAAAATGACTCTTCCTTTTGATGGTTTTCCGGAATAGACACATTGGCCTTCTTCGTCATTTTGTTCTAACGGAATACAGCGGATAGTGGCTTTTGTTTCTTGCTTAATAGCATCTTCCGTTTCTGAAGTGCCATCCCAATGAGCTTCTATAAAACCCCCTTTCGTTTCTAAAATATCTTTAAATTCTTCATAAGTATCGACCTTATGAGTATTATCTTCTCTAAATTTTAATGCTTTATCATAAATAGATTGCTGTATATCTTCCAATAATTTTTTTACTGTATTTATGATACCGCTTATTTGCTCATTATTTTTTGTTTTAAGGTCTCTTCTTGCCACTTCAATCGTTCCTTGTTCTAAATCTCTTGGGCCAATCGCCAACCTTACAGGAACCCCTTGCAATTCATATTCTGCAAATTTCCATCCAGGCTTTTTGTGAGCACTATCATCAAACTTTACGCTTACACCTTCTTTTTTAAAAGCTGCCAATATAGGAATAATAGCTTCTCTAATCTGTTTTAACTGTTCTTCTCCTTTGAAGATAGGTACAATTACTACTTGTAAAGGAGCTATTTTAGGAGGCAAAATCAATCCGTCATCATCAGAGTGAGCCATAATCAGTGCGCCAATTAGCCTCGTGGATACTCCCCAAGAAGATGCCCACACATAATCTAACTCGCCCTGTTCGTTACTAAATTTCACATCAAAAGCTTTAGCGAAATTTTGGCCTAGAAAGTGGGAAGTTCCGGCTTGTAATGCTTTCCCATCTTGCATTAATGCTTCGATGCAATAAGTATCTATTGCCCCTGCAAAACGTTCACTTTCAGTTTTAACGCCTTTTAAAACTGGCATAGCCATATAATTTTCTGCAAAATTGGCATACACTTCTAACATTTTATTAGCCTCTTCCTGCGCTTCTTTCTTAGTCGCATGGGCAGTATGCCCTTCCTGCCATAGAAATTCTGCTGTTCTTAAAAACAGACGCGTCCGCATCTCCCATCTTACTACATTTGCCCATTGATTAACCAATATCGGTAAATCCCGGTATGATTGTATCCAATTTTTATATGTATTCCAAATAATTGTTTCTGAAGTCGGACGAACAATGAGTTCTTCTTCTAATTTTGCATCTGGATCTACAATAATACTCTTCCCATCTTCGCTATTTTTAAGTCGATAATGTGTTACGACTGCGCATTCTTTTGCAAAGCCTTCTACGTGGGCAGCCTCTTTGCTTAAAAAGCTTTTAGGTATAAATAAGGGAAAATAAGCATTTACATGTCCTGTTTCTTTGAACATATTGTCTAGTATTCGCTGCATATTCTCCCAAATAGCATATCCTGTAGGTTTTATAACCATACACCCCCTCACTGCTGAGTGATCTGCTAAGCCTGCTTTAATCACTATATCATTGTACCACTGCGAATAATCAATCTCTTTGCTAGCAATGCCTTTCGCCATATTTTTTGTAATTTTATTAAGCCTGTTGGCATGGTATTTGAACCATTTGGTAAATATAGGCATTAAACACTAAAATATAGAGTTATGAAACATCCTGCTAAAATCAAATTTTCAAGTATGACAAAGTTACTTAAGCTATCTATGCTAGTGGTGATAGTACTTTCAGGAAATATCATATATGCTCAAGATGATATGTATTATTCACCTGTAGGCAACGATCGTTCATACAATTCTTATTCCGATGATGATAATTATCATTATGTAGGTGATGAAGAAAGATTACAAAATAAATACGATGAAGGGTACTCTTCTGAAGATGAAGAAGGGAACACTTATATAACTAATAATAATTATTATGATAATGATGACTACTATTATGCCAGAAGGTTAAGGCGTTTTCACAACCCTTATTACGGGTTTGGCTACTATAGCAACTGCTATGTAAATGATTATTGGTACGCTCCTAATTGGAGTTTTGGCATAGGCTTTGGTTCTGCATGGGGTGGCTATGGTTACGGCTTTGGATATAACTATGGTTGGAATAACTTTTGTTCTCCATATGCTTATTATTCTCCTTCATGGAATTTCGGATATTACGGATTAAATTATTATAATGGCTGGCATCCTTACGGAGGATGGGGGTATGCCTACAATCGTCCTTATTACTGGAATAATTATAATTTTGCCCATTATGATGGATATAATGGAAGAAATAACAACTCCTATTATGGCCATAGGTCATCAGGTAGTAGCAAGAGCTATCCATCCGGAAATAATAGATCAAGCAACTATGGAAATAAAACTGACGAAAAGTCATACAAAAACGATCAATATTCCAACTATAAATCTGACAAAACTTACGACGGGTATCGCAGTCAACCTCTAGGAACGCAAAAAGTTGAAAGTAATCCGTCAAGCAATTCAAATCAATCTGTTTCTCCGAGAAGTAATAATGGAGATTACTATTCTGGGTCTCAGAATGTAAATAATAATGCTAGGCCAATGAATCAACCTGTCAGAAGTAACACTGGCAATAATATTTCCTCTACTCCTCAATCTAACAGGACGTATTCTAGCCCTATGCAAAACACTAAACCGCAACGATCAACTGATAGCTATTCTCCTACTAGAACTACTCCCAACAGGAGCAATATTCCATCTCGAAACACAACTCCTGAAAGAATCAGAACTCCTAAGGCTAGTCCTGCTCATACTCCACAACGTTCTAGAAGCAATATAGACAGGAGCCCTGCAAGAACCAATCGTGGAAATATAAACAGAGGTTCGATTAGCCCTTCACGAAGTATGAATAGTGGTAGTTCCTCTACTCCGATCAGATCCGGTGGAGGTGGTAGCATCAGAAGAGGCGGGAACTAATTCATTGCAGATTACAAATTTAAGATTACAGAATTAAAAAATTCTAAAATCTAAAATTGTAAATTTAGGAACATGTTTACATCTAGAATTTATATTATTATAGTGCAATATGCGTTTATTAGTATCTCGAGCCTTTTCGCTCAAAATGAAACGGATGCACTTCGTTATAGTCAACTTTTTTATGGTGGTACAGCAAGAGGCACTGCTATAGGAGGAGCAACAACTGCTCTTGGAGCAGATTTTTCTGCTATAAGCATAAATCCTGCAAGTTTAGGTTTTAATAGAAATTCGACTTTTATTTTTACTCCGGCAATTGTAGAAAATAACGCTTCATCTTCTTATATCAATACTAATTTTACTGCTGAAAAGTATAACTTCAATATTAGTTCTTGGGGTGCAATTCTTTCTTATACTCAGGAGGGCAGGCCTTGGCGGTCTGTAAGCTTAGGATTAGGGAGTAATCGGTTAAACAATTATAATAAGAGTACGTATTATTCTGCCTTTAATAATGAAAATTCTTTTCTTGATAGCTATTTAGAGACCGTGAACGCAAATGGAGGCACTGCTCCGGAAGACATGTCTTTCATAGAGCCTTTTGGTACAAGTTTAGCATGGGAAACCTTTTTAATTAACCCGGTTGACCCGACTTTAAGCGGAGAAGAACCTCAGGAATATAATAGTGTTATTCCTAATGGAGGTATTACCCAAACCAGGTCAATGATCAGCAGAGGAGCTATGGATGATTATTTTATAGCCGTAGGAGCTAACTATTATGATAAACTATATATGGGAGCCAGTTTTAATTTTCCGGTACTTCGATACCGTGAAGAGTCTTCCTATACAGAATCAGATAATGAGGAAACTATTAATGGGTTTGATCAGTATACTTATACACAAACCTTAAACACCAATGGAAGAGGCGCTGCTTTTAAAGTAGGATTGATTTACAAAGTAGAGGAATGGTTAAGGATTGGCGGATCAATCCACACTCCAACCTATTTTAATATGAATGAACGATATTCGAGTGACGTTGTTTCCATATTGGAAGATAGTACAGGTACTACTCAATACAATGCTCAATCTCCAGATGGAATTTTTAATTATTCACTCCTCACACCATGGCGTGTTAACACAGGTATATCAATAGTTTTACAAGAATTAGGATTTTTAACTTTTGATTATGAATATGTAGACTATAGAGCACCTAGATATAATTTTAATGCTACTGATGCCGAAACTCAGCAAATTGAAGTAGATATAAACCAGACTATTGACGAAGTATATACTGCTGCGCATAATTTTAGAATAGGTGCAGAAGCTAAGGCTGAAAAGTTTCGTTTTAGAGGGGGTTACGCTTTTTATGGAAATTCTTTTAGTAAGGAGATTAATTTTAACAACAGCAAAAATGTATTTTCTACCGGAGTTGGGTATGTAGGAGAATCAGTTTTTATTGATTTAACCTACTCCAGGGCTTATTCAAAATCATTTTTCCAGATGTATACCTTAAATTATCCCAATGAAATAAATTATGGGGCTAATCAGAAAACTACAGGCAATAACTTTTTATTAACCTTTGGGATAAATTTTTAATCATTTACCTTCACATTCTAAACACACAATAACAATAATTGATATGAAAAAATATCACTGGCTATATATTATAGCAACTATTTTAACAATTACTTCTTGCTCTAAAAAAATCCCTTTTACCAGTTCTGTTAGGAATAAATTGGAACGTATTGGTGTGGATATAAAAGACTTACAATACTACAACTCAAACGAAATTATTTTACGGCGACAAATTGACTCATCTAAAGTAAAAATTGCTTCCGGTGTAGTAAAATATGAAAATGGGAAATATATTGAAGAGATCATCTTTAAGAAAAATACACCGGGAATTTGTGATGCTATAAAAGATGATAAACGTATTAGCGTGAGTTTTGAAAACGGCGTAGATAACAATCTAACTTTCGGTGATATGAACGCTAGTATGGGTAAATATTATGTACTAGGCTCAAAAGAGTGGAAGAATTATAAAAGTGAAACTATTTATAACGGTGTTAAATACGACATTCATACTCCTTATGGCGTGCCATATTTAACTATAAAAAATCAAAAAGTTTTAAAAGAGGATAAGGATAGTAGAGTGGCTAAGGGAAGGAAGATTGAGTGATGATTTTTTCTTTTAAAATCTTATTAAACCACAATCGGTAATCAATATATTTAAAATCCTGGATTGAACCAGGTTGTTTTAATTCTAATTCATAAAAATTAAGCAACTTTTCAAAAACTTCAAGAGGAATATCAGCCTTAGAACTATATTGATCAATATTTTTATAGAATTTAAGTAATTCTTTTTCGAAATTTAAAAACTTTCTTTTTTTAAGTATGTACATATAGGCAGAAGCTGATATGGAGGTAAGCCTTCTAAATTCTCCTTTTTCAAAACATACCAACATCTCGACAAATCGGGCATTGATGTTTATATCCTGACGACTATAATCAACAATATTATAAAAGCTGTTTATATATGAAGTTGCACTACTGGACTCCCCAATCATAACCCGAGCAAATGATAACATCATATATGCATGGGCTTTCAAAAAGTTATTCTTATTTATAAGTATTTCCTTTTCTACATCAACAATATTTTCAAGAATAATATTAATGTTGTTTGATGAGAATGACCATGTTAATTAAGAAGTGAAATTTTCAACCTATTAGAAGCATTTAAAAGATTGTTTATTGATAGTTCTTTTTCATACTCAACTAACAACTTCTTCATTTGGTCACCATCATATATTTCTTCGCAAGCCTTGATAAATAAAAGCAACACTAGCATATAGATTTTCTTATCAACTTGCTTGTATTTTAAAGCTAACTGATATGCTTCTTTAATATATTCGCAAGATCTTTTGAAGCCTCCAAAATTTCTTTCATGATGTGCAAGTATGATCTTTTTGAAAATGATAGCGGTATCTGAAAGTAAAAGTGAATCGGAAGAACTAACCAATTTATGATTAATTATACTATAAACTTCAGTAGTATTTTCAGTCCAATTAGGATTTCTAAAAATGCTTATTTGTTTTAAAAATAAATATCTCAATTCTTGCATAATATTGGTTCTCTCTTGAGAAAGAACAAACGATTGAAATATTTTCTCATTTTCTATTTGATTGAATAATTCATCTATTCTAGTAATAACTTTACTTTGCTCAGCATAAATTAAGGGAAGCAAGTGCTGAGTATTTTTCTTTAAAGCTAATGCTTCTGCTTTTTTTAATATTTTATATGATAATCGAAAATGATTTTTCTGATATAAGATTTCTGCATCCTGCATTAACTTATAAATATCAGATTCTACAAGCAAATTATTATTAATATATCTCAACGTACGCATCAGAACCTTATATAAATTATGCTGTAAAACATTGGTGCTATATACTTTAAGCTTTTTAGTTTTTTGCTTTAGTTCATCTTTACTATAGACTTTTTGGCTATTATAGATATTAAAAAGAGCTAAGTAATTAGCTGCTTGCTTTCGACCATCTAAATTGCAATGAGCCTTAAAGATTTTCTTTTCTGTACCGGTAAGACTGTGAACTAAGTTGTATAAATCTAAACTTGATAATTGGGTGGACATATAAATAGCGTAAATAAAATATAATTATATACCAATATACTAAATAACAATCAATTATATCAAATATTATACATGAATTAATAAAACATAAGACGATAATTCTTATTGCAAAACATGATTTCCTCATCTATATTTATAGGGTTTTCCTATGAAAAAAAATACTATGAAAAAAATCTTTACTACTCTTTTACTAGGATTTTGCACAATTTCTTTGCTTGGTCAAGGCTTTTTGGGAAATGATACTGCAATATGTGAAGGGACATGTGTTACTTTATCCGCTCCTCCTGCACATTCTTATGAATGGTCAACTGGGGAAACCACTAAGAGCATTGAGTATTGCCTAATATCTAAAGCTGATACAGTATATTGCACATATGTTGAAGATCCAAATTCAGAGATATCTGACCCCAAAAGTGATACCATTATAATATCACAAAAAGAAACTATGTATATACCTGGTGAAATTATACAGAATGACACAACTTTATGTGACACACAAAACTGTATCACATTATCTGGATTTGCAGAACGCAACACTTACTTTTGGGTTTCAACAGGATTATCGGATAACCCGACCACAAGTTCAATAATGCCATGCCCTACCGATACTACAACATATTATTTATATACTACAACGGATACTTCATGTTATAGTGACTCAGTTACGATTTCATATACTGACTCGTGCCTTACTGATACCACTCCTACTTATATAGACTTGCTAAACTCTTCCTATATAAATATTTACCCACTACCTGCGAACGGTCAAATAAATGTTCAGACGAATATAGAGGACAATGTCTTAATTTCAATTATAAATAGCAATGGTCAATTAATAATCGAACTAATAATTTCTAAGCATTATATGATAGATTCACATGACTGGAAAAACGGATTGTATCTTTACATAATTAGGAATTCAGTAGGTAATGTAACTAACCAAGGGAAGATAATTATTCAACATTGATGAAGGCATCAAACCATATTCATAAGTAACATTTAAAATCATGTCTAAGTATTTACTTATCAGCATAAACCTAAGTATACATCTAATAAGCTCCACTACATTATATGCTCAACAATTTAAAAACTCGGGATTAGAGGGAGAAATTACAGGTCTTTCATCTTTGCCTCCCGGATGGTCTAATGTTGCTTATACTGATGCAGCTTGTAGAGCTAGCACAGTTCCAGCAGCAACACCTGATTTAACCAGCCCTACACAACCGGATCCATCAAAAGGTATAATTGGCAACTCTTTCTCAGGCAAAACGTTCATAAGCGGTTTATATGGATCAGTTTTTGGCGGTAATATTTTTCATGAAGGAATACTACAAGAGGTATCCGGATTTATAATTGGATGTCCTTATGAAATAAATTTTTATCAAGCTGTTGTCAAACAAGGGCAAACCAACCAGCCTTTTTCTCATGCTTATGATACTTCAGGCTCATGGGCCGTTTATTTAAATAACAGCTTAATTTACGTAAGTAATCCTACTGTAAGCCATCAAGCCTCTAACAGCACTTCATTCAACTGGGAACAACGATCAATAAGTTTTATAGCAGATACGAATTCTTATATTATAAAATTTTTGCCGGAAGATGACGATGCAATGCTTAGTTTTGGAACCAGCAGATCCGGAGCCTTGAGAATGGGCATAGATAGTATATATATTATTGCTCCAAATTTACCAGATTCACTAACGTTAGGCAGCGATACTACCGTTTGCCCCAATGATAGTCTGCTATTAGATGTCAGCCAACCTAATGTTTCTTATATCTGGCAAGATAGCTCCACCCAAGGTACTTTTTTAATAACTGAATCCGGTACTTACTTTGTAACTATTGAAGGAAGCCAATGTGGCCGTTTTTCAGATACTATTAAAATTAGCTATTGGCAAGATACTGTTGGGAAATTATTGCCTGAGGATACCCTACTATGTGAAGGAGATACTATTTCTTTAGATATTTCTCAACCTTTTTATAATTCATATGAATGGCAAGATTTATCAACCAATAGCAATTATCAAATTACCAAACCGGGTACTTATTCTGTAGCTGTAGTAAGTGCTTGTGGGGATGCAGGCATGGATACATTACATGTTGCAGGCTGCCCGGATGACAGCGAACAGATATGTACAATGTTTATCCCTAACTCATTTTCACCAAATGGAGATTCAAAGAATGATGAGTTTTCTCCAATCTCAAACTGCACTCCTTCTTCTTATGCTATGAAAATATACAATCGATTAGGAGCAGAAATTTTTAGTACCATAGATTTTGATGAAGCTTGGTCGATTACTAGCTCTTTATCTAAAGCTTATGGTAATGATGCATATATTTACAGTATAAGCTATATTTTTCCCACTAAGGAGAAAAATATTGAGCATAAAACCGGTATGGTTACTTTACTTCGGTAATAACATAAGACTTTAAACGCCTAATTAAATGATATTACATAAAGCAACCTTAATTCTTGCTTTTTCTGCTTACTTCTTCCATGTCTCTGCTACACATTTTGTTGGTGGCGAACTTAACTATAAATTAATTAATTCCATTACACTTGAATATGAGGTTGAATTATCTTTATACAGAGATTGTTTAGGTGTTTTATTTAATGATCAATATGACATTTATTTATTACATAAAAATGGCTTAGATATCTTAGATACTATAACTTTAAATAAAACAAATAATCATATTATAGAAAATACTATTCCTCCTAATAGTAACTGTCTAGTCATTCCACCGGAAGTATGCGTGGAAAAATATATCTATAAAGTTAATACTTCCTTCTCGTCGTATGATTCTTTGAGATATCTATTTTTTGCCTCAACGGCACGAAATCAAGGTATAGTTAATATAAAAAATAATGATTTAAATTTGGGATACAGCTTATTTGTAGAGATCCCTGATCTTACTACACCTGTTATAAATTCTAATCCAAAATATAATAATATTCCCCCTATTGGAATATGTATATCAGATACATTTAGAATAAATCAATCTGCGATTGATTTTGATGGCGACTCATTGGTATACGAGTTATGCAGTCCATATTCTGTAAAGTTGACTAATCCAAGTGATGTGCAATCTTTTGATATTCAACTGCCTCAACCAGCTACCGAGTTTGCTTCAGGATTTAGTTTTCTAAATCCTTTTGGCTCCAATGGCTTTATAGAGATAGATAGTGTAACCGGTCATTTGATGGGTAAATGCAACGTTGAGGGCAGATATTTAGTTGGAATTTGTGTAAAAGAATACAGGAATGGAGAGTTATTAACTTCTCATTTGAGAGATTTTCAATTCAATGTTACAGATTGTGTACCTGTTTCTGCTGCAGAGTTTACAATTGCAAATTGTGGTGATACTGTTATCTTTAATAATAAAAGCCTGGGTGCAGAAACTTATCTATGGGATTTTGGAGATACGACTACTACTAGTGATACTTCAACTTTAAAGACACCCACTTATTTTTATCCAGACACAGGGACTTATACGGTTAGGTTAATTATTAACCCAAACCATCCTTGTGTAGATACCAGTTTTAGCGAGGTTATAATTCAGCCCTATCAAAAAGCGAGAATTTATTTTCCTTTCGATACGGTGTGTTTAGGTGAAACGTTACAGTTTTACGACAGCTCTGCTGTTTCAGGTGATAGCATATCTTGGTTATGGAATTTTGGAGATAATAGTGGTTTTGCAACGAATGATGATACATCTAATCAACAAAACCCTATATATACTTATGAATCTTTCGACTTTTTCAATAATAAAAGGAAGGTCACCTTAGAAATCTTTACAGAGTTTGAATGTATTACAAAAGATTCAATTGAATTGGTAGTACTACCACCATTTACTCAAAATTTTCAAAAAGAATATACAAACTGTTCAGATTCTACAATCAATTTTGAATACGGAGGCCATAATGATGTAGATTCTATTTTGTGGAACTTTGGAGACAACACCACCCTATTAGATACATCTACTTCATATACGGCAAGCTATAAATATCCTGATACAGGTCAATATAATGGATATCTAGTATTATACTCATCGTCAGACCACCCATGCAAAGAAGATACTGTAGATTTATCAATAGGAATTGGAGCGCCTATTTCTGTTTTCATTAACCCTTCAGGTGGTTGTGTAAATGATACTATACAATTTATAGATTCAAGTGATGTTCCAATCAATCAGATTGAAGAATGGTCTTGGGAGCTTGAAAGTGGAGTTTTCGCATCCTCTCAAGACACTTCTTATATTTATGATGAGGAAGGAACTTACCTGGTTGGCTTAACTATATATTCAAAATATGGATGTATTAACTCAAATTACACTAGTATTACTATTGCCGAAAATCCAGTTTCAGATGCAGGAGAAGATATCTTATCATGTGGCGATTCAACTATAAGGTTTTTAAATAATAGTCAATTAAATGCTGGACAATTGTGGGATTTTGGTGATACTAATATACTAAGTGATACTTCTCTAGCATATCAACCCGCTTATACTTATCGTGATACGGGACTTTATAATGTTACTTTAATCACTTATTCATCTAATGATTGTCCGTCAGACACAGATATAATATCCGTATCTATAAAACATGGAATCATAGCATCTTTTATTTCTGATTCCATTTGTTTGGGAGATAGTATTTTATTAAAAAATCAATCAAAACCTCAAATTCATGGAAGTAACTTCCAATCAACTTGGATAGTAAATCAACAAGATACTTTCTTTGAAAAAAATATAGCATTATCACCGGATAGCTCTGGTGAATACATAATAAGTCTTCATGTGCTATTAGAAAATGGTTGTACGGATTCCATTAGTTCAATAGCAATTGTTTATGATTCCATTCAACCTTTATACCTTCAAAATAGTATTATTTGCGAAAATGATACATTGTGTTTATCATTGCCTAATGCTCAACATCCTTTCATAAATTATGAATATTTTTGGGAGCCTGCACCTGATTCTATATTTGCATGCTATGTTGCTAAAGAAAGTGATTCAATATATCTTACAATAAAAGATGTAAATACCGGATGTAGTTATTCAGACAGTATGTTTTATATAGTGAATGACTTACCAGAAGTAATTTCAGTTCCTAATTATATAAAAATTGAAAGAGGAGAAGAAGTAACCCCTCAAGCATCAGGAGCATTAACCTACGTATGGACACCGGAAGATGAAACTATATCCCTTAATTCTACACCTTCTCCAATTATTCAGACTAATTATAATAATAAATACATAGTAACCGGTATGGATGAAAATGGATGTATCGGAAGAGATACTTTGATTATCGAAGTTGAGTCAGATCCTCAAATATTGGTTCCGAATGCTTTCTCTCCGGGGTCTTCCATTAACCCGGTATTAAATGTAATTTATTGGGATATTGAAAGACTATTATCATTTTCCATTTATAATAGATGGGGAGATAAGATATTTGAAACAAATAATATGAATGAAGGATGGGATGGAACTAATAAAGTAATAGACCAAGAAGTAGGGGCATATACCTATATAATAAATGCAGTAGATTTTGACCAATCATTAATTCAACAAGAAGGAGTGATTATCTTATTGCGATAAGATGCATTATTAAACTAAAACAGCCTTAGAAAATATTTCTAAGGCTGTTTTATCAACCAAACTTATGCACTTACTCGTGCAAATTTTAACTATTGCTTAATCAACTTTTGAGTCCTCACAACTTCTCCATTTTGTTCAACAATAACAAAGTAAACACCTGCATTTAAGTCTACAGTATTATAAAATATTTTGTTATCATTTGCAGATGAAGTTTGAACTATCCTGCCCGACAAATCCATTAATTTAGTAGAAACTTCTCCTAAGGATAATAAATCTTCTGATAATTCTACGATCAACTCATTATCAAATGGGTTTGGATAAACAAACACAAAAGCATTATCCACAACTTTGTTTGAAAATAATTCATCATGTTTTTCAAAAGCTACCTCATATTTATTTGATCCAGTAGTATAATCAACATATAATATAGGTGCTTTACTTGAAGAACCATTGTATGATTCTGCAGTCCTTTCTCCTGTACCATTAATGATGATCACCATATCACTACTACTGTTCCAGCCTGAACGATTAACTATTTCTTGAACAACTGTTTTAATATTAGGTGTTTTTTGGTTTGAACCGGTTTCTCCCACTGTGTTCCAAGCAGCCGGACTCCAAGCCACACTGGCTGATGTTAGTGGCCTGTTAGATATATTATTGGCACTGCTGGAAAATCCTGCAGCATCGTTTACATCTTCACCTCTAATAGTCAAATTGGAACTTCCACTATTGGTCTCATCAGTAGTAAATTGAATATAAGCATTGGTAATCGTTGCTCCTTGTGGTATACCTAACCCTACAAAACGCATTCCAACTTTTTGGTTGCCTGCAGATTGATAATCATCATACACTAGTTCTAAATCTGAACTGGTCAAATACATTGTCCCACTTTGTGCTTCTTCCGCATCATCGTTGCCGGTATTCACACGTGAATTAGTACTAAAGTTTTGACTACCTGATCCTCCTTCATCAAAGGTAATATGCAAAACAGGAGCCTGCGAAGAAGAACCTTCATACGATTCCGCTGTCCGCTCACCCGTACCGGTTATGATAAATGCCATATTGTTACCACTATTCCATCCTGAGCGATCGACAATTTCTTGAACTATATTCTTTAACTGCGGTGTGCCTTGACTTGATCCTGATTGCCCGATAGTATTCCAGGCGGCAGGATTCCAGCTAACAGAAGCACTGGTAGTAGTTCTATTAGATACATTATATGAAGAAGTACTGAATGCACCCGCACTATTTACATCTTCTCCCTTAATCGTCAGGTTACAACTTCCACTATTTACTTCGTCTGTAGTAAATTGAATATAAGCATCTGTTATAGTAGCTCCTTGAGGTATAGAGATTCCTTGGAATCGAAGCCCAATTTTTTGATTGCCTTTACTTCCATCATATACTAGCTCAATATCTGTACTGTTCATGTACATTCCTCCGGTATTGCCATTTTCTTCCACATCATCATTTCCATTACTGATGGCTACGCTGATAGAATTGTCTCCACCGGGATTACCACCGGAGTTAGGATAAATAGTCACTACACTTCCATTACTAGGGCTCCATATATCTAGATTAGCAGGAGGCGTAAAGATATTATTGTCGTTTACTGTACCTACCGAACCGGCATTATCTACTTTAACTGTTCTTATTTCTATTTTGTTTTCATCAACAAACACCCATTTCACCTGATTAAATACACCACTGTTTCTTGTCCAGCTTTTATCATCATCGTTGGTTCTCAAAGGTGCGCCCCAGCATCCTTCCCCGGCATATACGGTTCCGGTAGCATCGTCTCTGATAAAGCCTTCATCATGTCCACTTGATGAAGAGGGCTTTATAGGCCAAGTATTCTTCACTGTATGTGCATCACATTCTATAACCAATTTCACTTCATTATCATGAAATAATTGTGCCCAATTATCATATTGACTGTTTCCTTCTGCTTTTGAAGCTACATGTGGGCGCATAGGCTTGTGGTATTGTGCCATTTTCCATATAGTGTTAGCAGATGACAAATCGCTGCTTAACCAACTTGTTTGACTTCCTGAAATAGATGTTTCAGTATTTAAAGTATAGGCTCTTACTAAATTATTACCAAAAGTAAGGGCATAATAAACATCAGAACTTGGTACATCAAAAAGGTTGTAAATGATCGTATTAGAACTTTCATGATTTCCTCTGGCTGCAACGATCGGGATCATTCTTCCATCACTTCCTGTAGTATATTGCCAATCGTCAAACCATTGTCTCCATTGCGCATCTGTTCCACTACTTGTCATATCTCCACCAAAAAATACTGCATGAGGCCTTAGCTTTGATACTATTTTATTGGCATTTCTTCTGGGGGTATAATTATTCCTTGAGTCACCACCTGTAATGAATGATAATCTTTCAGAGGAAACGTTGGGAGCTGTTTTAAACCAGTATCTTGCACTGGTTCCTTCACTGTCTTTAATTACAAAATAATAAGCTGTATTAGCTTGTAATCCTGATAATCGAGCGAATTTATTATTCATGCCCCTGTCTGTTACTGATCGATCAACCGATTTACTACTGGGGTATGCACTCCAATTTGTACCATGATCGGTAGTTCCATAATATACAGTACCGGTAGTTCCTGAAATTTGATTCCATGCTATTACAATAGAATTAGATGGATTTGACCTGATGCATAATCTATATTTATCAGTCGCGGCAAATAACATTTGACTTGCCAAGAACCAGGCTGTTACACCTAATATAACACGAGAAAAAGTATAATTTTTCATAGTTTTTATTTAGAGTTAATGATGCAGCAAAGAAACCGGCTTAATATTACTTAAGAATAGTTTAGATGTTAAGTCATAATTATTATTATAAAAACACAAATCACTAGAAATCAATATTAAACACAAATGAGTACTATTTATACTTAATATTATTTTAACACTTACAAAACACTTGCTTCATAGACAGGATTTAATTTTGGCATTCAATAAACTCACAGAGACCATGCAGCTTAAAATTCAAAAAAATGTTTTATTAATTCTTCAATTAGCAACTTTTGCTGTTTTCGCGGGTAGAGCCTATCAGCATCTTTTTTGGGATGCCCCTTATAGAACTCTTTTATGGGATCAGGATTTGTTGGAGGGGATTATTACATCAGTTTTTAATATATCTTGGTATCAGTATGCTACCAGCGCTACAACTGATTATTTTATCCAGCTTTTAATCCGTTCTACCGGTTTTGTCTATATAATTTGTGCCCTAATAGCTATTACAGGTATTTATAAAAAGAAAATTGCGGGAAAATTTTTACTATTTGGATCAGCTTTGTTAATCATGTTATCGTTGCTGTATTGGAAAGAGAAATTTTATAACGTGGGGCAATTTTTTGAATACAGTGCTCAATTCATGAGTCCAATCTTGTTATATCTATATTACTTTAAAAAACTTTCTTTTAAAAAATTTACGCTTATTTTAAAGATAAGTATTGCCCTCACATTTATCTGCCATGGATTATATGCAATAGGTTATTATCCCCAACCCGGTTATTTTGTGGATATGACTATTAAGACTTTGCATCTAAGTGAGGCATATGCCAGGCAACTATTAATAATATTTGGAATATTAGACTTTATTATAGCGATAGGCATTTTCATTCCGTCAATCGCCATACCAAGCCTGATATATGCCTGTATATGGGGGTTTCTTACATCTTTAGCAAGAATAGTCGGGAATTTTTATATAGATTTTCCTTTGATGAGTCTGCATCAATGGACACATGAGTTTATACTTAGATTGCCTCACGCATTGTTGCCACTAGCACTGATTATTATACTAAAAGAAAGAATTGTTAGTTTTCTAATTTACTTACGAAACAATAGAGTTTTCATTACGAGGAAATTCTTTAAAATTAAGCCCGCTACCTCTTAAATGCTATCTGTCAATGAAAATGCTAAATGTTAATTGGAATGCATAATTCGTTAAAGAATAATTTAAATTTTTTGCATAAACTACTTCTTTAAGATCCTTTCCAAAAGAAAGCTGCGTAGTCCAAAACCACCCCCGAATACCTATGCCTGAAGTAAGTCCATAAGTGAACTTATTAATGTCAGCATTTCTGCTTTGTATATCATTGGCGTGAACACTTAATAGATAATTTGAATGGAGGCCTAACAAGGCATATAAACCTACAAATTTGCTAAAACATTTTCCTTGAATACATACGGATGAGAAGTTTCCTAACAGGTCGTATTTAAGTAAAAAAGTATTCGTGATATAATTAAATTTTACTTTTTCTATATGAGTCGTATTTCGGTCAAAAGATTCATTATTATACCATAAAATATCCTTAGCACCTTTCTGCGTATAACCCATCTCAAAAGAAAGATATGTTCTTTTGGTAAATCTTATATCAGTAAAAAGGCCTCCCGTTAAAAAATAATTAGGTTTTTCCTCATTTTCGATGCGGTTATCATCTAATTTAGGTGATATATTAGCATATGTTCCACCGACATAGCCTCCTAAAACAACCGGATTTCCATTACGTTTAAACTTTTTTTTCTTTTTAGGGGCTGCCGATAGGTTTACCGCAAAAAAAACTATAAATAGAAAAGCTAAACATCTAATTTTATTTAACAAATATCATCAATTACAGTGTACCTCTACTTGCCTGCTCTCTCTCAATGGCTTCAAATAAAGCTTTAAAATTTCCCTTACCAAAAGATTGTGCTCCTTTTCTCTGAATAATTTCAAAAAATAAAGTAGGCCTATCTGAAACCGGTTTAGTAAATATTTGAAGTAGATAACCTTCATCATCACGGTCAATGAGAATACCTAATTCGCTAAGCGGTTTTAAGTCTTCATCAATCTCTCCTACCCGATCTAAAACATCTTCATAATAGCTTGCAGGCACTTTTAAAAATTCAACTCCTCTATTGGTAAGTTGAGTCACTGTCTCAATGATATTATCTGTTGCAATCGCTATATGCTGCACACCTGCACCGTTGTAGAAATCTATATATTCCTCAATCTGAGATTTTTTACGCCCTTCTGCAGGCTCATTAATAGGAAATTTGATCCTGCCGTTTCCATTTGTCATTACTTTACTCATCAATGCAGTATAATCTGTAGAAATATCTTTATCATCAAAAGATACTAATTGAGTAAAGCCCATGACTTTTTCATAAAACTCACACCAAGTATTCATTTCGTGCCAACCTACATTTCCCACGATATGATCAACGTACTTGAGTCCTACAGTTGATGGATTGTAAGCAGAATCCCAAGCACGATATCCGGGCAAGAATGCACCATTATAATTTTTTCTTTCAATAAACATATGAATGGTTTCTCCATAAGTATGAATACCGGATTTTACAATCGTTCCATGCTCATCTTTTTCAGTAGTAGGCATGAGATATGGCCTAGCGCCCCTTTTGATGGTTTCTTCAAAAGATTCAGTTGCATCATCTACCCAGAGCGCAACTACTTTAACTCCATCTCCATGCTTTACAATATGATCATTAATAGGACTCTCAGAATGCAAAGGAGACGTAAGTACTAATCTGATTTTTTCTTGTTGAATAACATAAGATGTTTTGTCTTTCACCCCTGTTTCTAAACCTGCATAGGCTACTGATTGAAAACCAAACGCTGTTTTATAAAAATGTGCAGCTTGCTTTGCATTACCTACATACAACTCAATGTAATCAGTGCCATTTAAAGGTAAAAAGTCATCTGCCTTTGTAAATTTCTTTTCTAATTGTAAGGTGCTGTTGTCTTTCATAATATTAATTAGTTGATTAGCTAATTTGATGATGTGCTAATGAATTAGTTTTACTAGATGAAATAATTTTATTAATTACTTTGGCTATACTTTCCAATTCAGATATAAGTTTTTCTGTATTAGGATAATTTTTAGAATATTGACATAATTGAAGCCAATACTCAGTTTCTTCAACCTCTTTTGCTGCTATTTTAAATTTATGAATAAAATCAGCTTTACTTTCAGCGTTCTGAGCTTCTCTAACGTTCGCCCCGATAGATGTACCTGATTTAAGCAGCTGTTTCGCAAGAACGTACTTTCTCCCTGACTCCAATACTTCTGAAAATCTTATAATTTCCAATGCAAATTGAAAGGTTAGGTTAAGAATTACGTTATCTTTTTTTTCAGTAATCATTGTCAAATTAATGAATCAGCTAATTAACTAATTAATTCACCCAAGACTTATAATAACTCGGGTCTTCAATTTTTAATGCTTCTTTCGTTAAAAATAATGGTTTAAAAGTGTCTATCATTACCGCTAGCTCAAGTGTTTCTTTTGCTCCGATGCTCTTTTCAACGGTACCAGGATGAGGGCCGTGTGGAATTCCCAAAGGATGTAAAGTGATCATGCCTCTTTCCACATGCTTTCTACTCATAAAATCACCATCAACATAATATAATACTTCGTCAGAGTCAACATTACTATGATGATAAGGAGCCGGAATTGATTCAGGATGATAATCAAATAATCTCGGACAAAAGGAGCAAATTACAAAATTATGAGCCTCAAATGTTTGATGAACGGGAGGTGGTTGATGTACTCTTCCGGTTATTGGTTCAAAATCATGAATGGAAAATGCATATGGATAATGATACCCATCCCACCCAATCGCATCAAAAGGATGTGTTTCTAAATGATAGGGGTAAATTTTATCTTGTTTTTTTATCAGTACTTTAAAATTACCTTTTTCATCATAAGTAATCAAATCCTTTGGTTTTCTTATATCTCTTTCACAAAATGGAGAATGTTCTAGTAGTTGTCCATGCTTATTCCGATATCTTTTAGGCGTTTCAATAGGGCTAAAAGATTCTACAATCAACAAACGATTGCTTTCAGTATTAAATTCCATTTGATAAATAACCCCTCGTGGAATAATCAAATAATCTCCATAACCAAAGTCAAGTGTTCCGTATAAAGTTTTCAACTTTCCCGAGCCTTCATGGACAAAAATCATTTCAGTAGCGCTGGAATTCTTAAAGTAGTAATCTTTCATAGAAGCTTTAGGAGCGGCTAAGGAAACATACAAGTCATGGTTGACCAGCATATATTTTCTGCTCTTTAAGTAATCTTCTTCAGGAGTCACATCAAATCCTTTAAAGCTCCGATGCTGCATGTTATCATCAATAGCAATATCCGGCGCCACGCTATAGGCATCTTCTATTTTAGAGACTAGAGTGGGAGGATAAGTATGGTAAACTAATGAATAAATATCTGAAAAACCTTCTGTTGAAACTAATTCTTCGGCATATAGCTCTCCGTTAGGTTTTCTAAATTGAGTATGTCTTTTATGCGGAATTTTGCCTAATGTATAATAGTGTGCCATAGTAATAATTCGAAGTTACGAAAAAGCCTTTCAATATTCTATACACTAACTTATAAGAAAGATAAATTGTTCCCTAAATCATATACAATAAAGCTTTGTAGAATCTCGTTCATTATGTGGCAAAATAAAATTGACTTTGGTTTTAAAGTTTTTTACCTTTGTAATTCCTTATTTGTGCACCAAATTAATAACTTAATATAGAATATGCGGCAACTGAAAATCACTAAATCAATAACTAATCGAGAAAGCCAATCATTAGAAAAATATTTACAAGAAATTGGCAAGGTTGACCTATTAACTCCGGAAGATGAAGTAGATTTAGCCAAGCGTATAAAAGAGGGAGATCAGATTGCTTTGGAAAAGCTTACCAAAGCTAATCTTCGTTTCGTAGTATCTGTTGCTAAGCAATATCAAAATCAGGGCTTATCTTTAAGTGACTTGATTAATGAAGGTAATTTAGGATTAATTAAAGCTGCACAACGATTTGATGAAACGAGAGGATTTAAATTTATTTCTTATGCCGTATGGTGGATTCGGCAATCTATCCTTCAAGCATTAGCAGAACAATCTAGAATTGTAAGGTTACCACTTAATAAAGTAGGGTCGCTTAACAAAATCAATAAAGCATTTTCTGCTTTAGAGCAAGAATTTGAGAGAGAGCCATCTTCGGAAGAATTAGCCGAAATTTTAGAAATTGCTAAAGAAGAAGTTGAAACAACCTTAGGTGTAGCTGCAAGGCATGTATCTGTTGATGCTCCATTTGCTGAAGGAGAAGATAATTCATTATTGGATGTATTAGAAAACACGAATGCACCACAAACAGATATGGAATTGGAATATAGCCAATCTCTAAGAAAAGAAATCGAAAGATCTTTATCCACCCTTACAGATAGGCAAAAAGATGTTATTAAGCTCTATTTTGGTATAGGCATAGAGCATAGCATGTCTTTAGAAGATATCGGCGAGAAATTTGGATTGACTCGTGAAAGAGTTAGGCAAATTAAAGATAAAGCAATCAATAAGCTTAGGTCTACATCCAGAAGTAAATTATTAAAATCATATCTAGGATAAAAGTATAGGAAAAGGAGATGCTTGATACAACTTATGCATCTAAGTTAAGCACTTGGATTGATCAGGAAAAAGCGGCTTTTGAATTAAATCATATCATTGGGAAACTTTGTTTTGACCGCTCCATAGAACTTGTTTTCTTTAGAAGGCAATTAGTGGATGTAAGTGCCCGGGAAATTACTGGATATCATCATACTGTCAGAGAAGTTATTCAGCAGGATTTAACCATTGATCATACTTTAGCTATAGCGAAAGCTATCGCTGAATCAGATATAGCTCCTTCGAAAATAGACATTGGTAAATTAGCTTCTGAATGGTTAAAAGAAAAAAGTCAATATAGTTCGGAAACTGATTTCATCCATCATAAATTAGCAGATTTTTTCGGAAAAGATAAAACAGTTTTAAAGCCTAAGGATGTCGTATTATTTGGGTTTGGCCGGATTGGACGACTTGCTGCAAGAGAAATTATTAATCAAGCTGGTAAAGGTGAGCAGCTGAGGCTTAGAGCAATAGTTACAAGGGAAAATACAGCTGACGATATTATCAAAAGAGCCAGCTTACTAAGAAGAGACTCTGTCCATGGGAGCTTTAAAGGTACCGTAATTCCGGATTTGGAAAACAAAACGATCATCGTAAATGGACATGTGGTTAACATGATCGCGTCTAATGACCCTTCTACCATTGATTATAAATCTTATGGTATTGAAAATGCTTTGTTAATTGACAATACAGGCGCATTTAGAGACAGGGAAGGGCTTTCTAAGCATTTAGAAACAAATGGCATTACTCAAGTTTTATTAACAGCTCCTGGGAAAGGAGATATTCCAAACATTGTCCACGGTATTAATCATAGAAATTTCGATTTAGATAAGGAAAAGATATTTTCTGCGGCATCATGTACTACCAATGCTATTAGCCCTGTCATCCAGGTAATAGACAGAGAATACGGCATTGAACATGGGCATATAGAAACGGTGCATGCTTATACCAATGATCAAAACCTACTAGATAACTTTCATAAAAAAGCCAGAAGGGGCCGAGCGGCTTCTATTAATATGGTGATTACAGAAACAGGAGCAGCTAAAGCAGTAGCTAAAGTTTTACCTCACATGGCAGGAAAGTTAACTGGAAATGCTGTGCGCGTACCGACACCGGATGTTTCTTTAGCAATCTTAAATTTAAAACTAAAGAATGAAGCATCGAAAGAAGAAGTAAATGAGGCACTTAGGCAAGAATCACTGCATGGTGAATTGGTTGAACAAATACAATTTTCAGTTTCGGAAGAAACTGTTTCCAGTGATTTAATAGGTAATCCCCATGCTTCTATCGTAGATGGTCCGTCAACCATTGTAGCACCCGGCAATAAAGATATTGTATTATATGTTTGGTACGATAATGAATTTGGCTATACTCGCCAAGTTTTTCGCTTAGCTAAATACATTGCTAAAGTACGTCGGAAAGTTTATTATTAAATTCATTTATTTTCTCATCGCACCATAGCTATGGTGTCGAAATGATTTTAAAATTGAAAAATATAGTAACCTCTATATTACGCCAACAATTTCTTAAATTTGTAATTTTAAAATCATAATATAACCAAGATGTTTGAAAATTTATCAGACCGGCTAGACCGGGCATTTAAAACATTAAAAGGACAAGGCAATATTACCGAGATCAATGTTGCTTCTACCATCAAAGAAATACGAAGAGCATTAGTAGATGCTGATGTAAACTATAAGATCGCTAAAGATTTCACAGATGTAGTGAAAGAGAAAGCTATGGGCCAACAAGTACTTACAGCAGTATCTCCCGGGCAATTATTGACAAAAATAGTTCAAGATGAGCTGACTGAACTAATGGGTAAAAATGCTGCGGAGATAGATACAAAAGGCAACCCGGCAATAATTTTAATGTCCGGGTTACAAGGTTCCGGTAAGACTACCTTTTCAGGAAAATTAGCAAAATATTTAAAAGAAAAAAAGAGCAAAAAGCCTCTTTTAGTAGCTTGTGATGTTTATCGCCCTGCTGCTATTGATCAGTTATCGGTTTTAGGTGAACAAATTGGAGCAGATGTATATAAAGAAGAAGGAAATAAAGATCCTGTAAAAATTTCAGAAAACGCCATTAAATATGCTAGAGCAAATGGCCATAATGTAGTCATTGTTGATACAGCCGGCCGATTAGCAATCGACGAGCAAATGATGAAAGAGATAGCATCAGTAAAAAGAGCTATCAAGCCAAATGAAATTTTATTTGTTGTAGATGCCATGACCGGCCAAGATGCTGTCAATACTGCCAGCGCATTTAATAATGTGCTCGATTTTGATGGGGTGATTATGACCAAGCTTGATGGTGATACAAGAGGTGGAGCAGCTTTGTCTATCAGCCATATTGTAGGAAAGCCACTAAAAATGGTAGGTACGGGTGAAAAACTCGAAGACATAGATATTTTTTATCCGGATAGAATGGCTCAAAGAATTTTGGGCATGGGAGATATTGTTTCATTGGTTGAGCGTGCTCAAGAACAATATGATGAGGAAGAAGCAAGAAAAATTCAAAAGAAGATTAGAAAAAATCAGTTTGATTTTGATGATTTCCTGACCCAACTTAATCAAATTAAGAAAATGGGTAACTTCAAAGACCTATTAGGCATGGTACCGGGAATGGGAAAAGCAATGAAAAATATTGATGTAGATGAAAAATCTTTTGTGCGTATTGAAGCGATGATCCAGTCTATGACTCCTGAGGAAAGAGCAAATCCGCAATTATTTAACGGAGGAAGAAGAAAAAGAATTGCAGATGGAAGCGGTAACACTATTCAAGAGGTTAATCAATTCGTCAAACAGTTTGAAGATATGCGTAAGATGATGAAAACATTCTCCAAAATGAATATGTCGGGCAGGGGCATGGATATGCTAAAAGGCATAAAAATGCCTAAGTAGTGGCGATTTTGGATTTACGAGGTACGATTTTTTTCTAATTTTGAATTTTTAGTTTAGAATTTTAAATTATAATCATACAAAAAATCTGATAGTGTCTTTCACTAAAAAAGCTATATTCTGTTGGAGCGGAGGCAAAGATTCCGCTTATTGCTTAGATAAAATTTTATCCGAAAAAGAATACAACGTAGCCTATCTCCTAACTACACTTAACAAAGAACATCATCGTATTTCAATGCATGGTGTGAAAGAAGCTTTACTGGAAACCCAAGCAGCCTCCATAGGCATTCCACTTATAAAAACGTACGTATCAGAAGCCACTAATGAAGAATACGAACGTATAATGCTTTTAACTTTATCAGCTATTAATGATAAGGAAGACATTTCGCATATCATCTTTGGAGATATCTTCCTAGAAGATTTAAGAGCTTATCGAGAAAATATGTATGCTAAAATTGGCCTAACATGTATCTTTCCTTTGTGGGGTATGGACACTGCTGTTTTAATACAAAAATTTATGCAAAAAGGATTTAAAACAATAACTTGTTGTGTAAGCAATCAGTTTTTAAATAAAGCCTTTGTAGGCAAAGAAATCGATGAAAATTTTATTCAACAGCTTCCTAAAGATGTCGACCCATGTGGAGAGAATGGTGAATTTCATACCTTCTGTTATGATGGCCCTATTTTTAAGCACCCAATAAATATTTCTATAGGTGAAATAGTTTTTCGGCCATTAGAACTGAACACAACAGATAATAAATCGGCTCAGATAGGTTTTTGGTTTTGCGATTTAACCTAAATTTAAAAAAAATGGCAAGTTACTCATATCGCACCGCTACGACCGTCTACCCTTGCTGCCTTCCGGCCCTGGGGGAGTTCAACAGGAGCTGGTCGTATGAGACTTGCCGGTACAAAAGTAAGGAGTATTTTACTTATATAAAAATTTGAGAAGGGAATTTGTATAACTAATTGAAAACTTTATTAATATTCTGCGGATCGTATCAAGTTAAAGTATCATCCTTTACTGTATAATATTTTAATTATTTAAAAAGGCACCTATGGTAAATAATACTAAAAAATTTTCCTCCTCAGAAATACCTACAGAAGCACTTAAAGTGAAACTTTGACTATACGGCAATAAATAAACTCCGCCACCATATCCACTATGCCACTTATCAGAATCCTCTCCATCGACAAACACTCTTCCATAATCGTAAAATCCGCTTATACCAAATTCGAAAGGAACAAAACCATTAGGGATTTCAGACAACTTGATTCTAATTTCGCTATTAGCATACAGCGAATTATTACCGGTAAAACGATTAATTCTATATCCTTTTAAATTGTTATTCTGGCCTAAAGAAGGACTTTCATTAAAGGGAATATTTTCTCCTAAACTTATCGCTCCACCAATCTGCAGGCCTAAAGTAATTGGCAATACTCTGCTTCTAGTAGTAGTAAAACCGGAAATGCTTCCACTAGTTACTTGGTAAATGTTTTCAGAAAGTTCGGGTTTTATTATGCATCCTAAATTACTAGATAAAAGTATTCTTGTACCGTATTTAGGAAAGGTAGTATTATCCAAAAAATCTAAATCTAATGTATTAGAAATTCTGGCAATATTAAGATTATTTTCTCCCAAAACATCTATGTCATCAAATATACTGATGTTATCTTTTGAAACTGCTGCGTTGTTATCATAGAAAAGCTTCATGTCTATTTCAGATTTTTTCAAGAAGTTTTTAGCTAACCCGGTATATATTTCAAACGATTCCCTGCGAACTAAATAATAATTGAAATCATATAATAAGTCGTTCTTTACTGTTTCGTTTCCAAACCCATAAAAGAATTTTCGATTACCCGGGTTTTGGTATGTACCTCCTGCCAAAATATCTAAACCAAATAAAGACCTATGCCATCGATGATCTGTAGAGAGCGTATAAAATCCATTGGTAGTTATTTTACCTCTAATATTATGTTTGCTGTGATAATCTAGTTTATTAAACTTATGGCGGGTAAATTGCACACCTAATCCTAACCCTAAACCATCATCGGCATTATAACTAATGATCGGCAACGGTAAATAACGATCCATCTGCCATGACTCTCGATTATAATTATATACGAAATTATCGGCATCATCAATGACCTTAACTTCTTTACTTTTATTTATAATATCTTTTTCTTTTTGATCATACACATAGGTATATTTACATAAAGATCGAACATTTGATATATCAGATATTAAATCTTTCCCATCGCCGGATATAATCCTCACTTTTATGGACTTTTTAGCGTCTCCAATAACATTAAAAACATCTTTATCATCTAATCCGTAAAGCCTTATTTCATTTGTTTCCTCTGGATTAAATGAACGTTGATATAACAATTTATCCCCTCTTTTATCTGAATTTTTCGCCATTTCATAAACAGTTACATCTACGCTTCCATCTTCCTTTCGGACGACATCAAAATATTCTGATTGATTACTGCCTACCACATCTACCTCCTTAGCTAGAAATAAATAATAATCTTCAATGGCACCTCTTAAATATTTTCTTCTACTGATAAGATTATCTTCTATTTCCCTACCATCTACTGAATAGATTTCTTCAGGCATTGCTCTTATAGCTTTCTTAATAATATCGTCATCAATAGTTTGCAAAAACTCATCTGTAAGCTTCATCCATTCATCATAAGACATACTTGTCAATAAAAAACGGTCAAGGTGGCGTGCCGGCCAAACAAATGTCTCTACATTTTCAATTTTTTCATAAAATCGAGCAACGTTTCCTTTTGCCCATTCCCTACTGGCAATGTAAGGCAAGATGCCATCCCATTTTGAATAAACATGATCACGGTCTCTAGGGATAGGCCTGTATAAAATACCTTCATCCCTTTCATATTTTGCCCATTTCCAATTGTCTTGATGCTTACCCCAATCATTTGTAAATATGTCGAAAATACGTGCTCTTGCAAATTCTTCAACATCAACTTTGTTATCATGGCTCACATACAATTGCCTAAACATTTCATAACTTTTGTCTATATCCTGCGCGTTATAAAATCCTGAATCTTTTGGATCTTCTTCTAACATACCTAACATTCCTGCATATTCTTCTCTGAATTCGCCAAGTTTTTCATCATCTGGCATAACATACAGTGTAGGAGTGGCTGTGAACGATATCAAGCTCATTGAGCATCGGAGGCACTGATATTGCTCCATAAGGTTGTTGAGTAGTAGTTTGATCTCTTACAACATTTGCAATACCTGTTTTTCTTAATTCATATGGCAAGGAGTTACCAGGATTTTTATTTACTGACCTAAACACATACTTCTGTCCATTTTCAGCTTTGAATTTTAAGGAAACAGTTTGCCTGCCACCGCCTCTTTTATATGGAATAAGGCCGCCAAATGTTGTATCAAGGTTTAATAAAGGTGCTTCTATTGTATCTGTCCATGAGTTACGGTAATGTTTTCCTAACCATAGTTCTTTAAACTTACTCGCTTCATATTCAGCTCCCGCAACTGCTTTCACATCAGTTTGTGTAATATTATTTTTAGCGTTGATTTTCAAACTATCACATCCCACAAAATATTGGTTAACAGGAATATTATCATCACCCGTACAAGAAGGTTTAAACAGTTTAAACCCTTCATCTACTTTAAATTCATCTTGTTGAAGCAAATTTACAGTTGCATTTACTTCCCCCTGATCTTTATATTGAATAGTAATAAATCCTATCTTATTTTCCGCATATAATGTATTAGGGCTATTTGCGATAAATTTCTTTTTACCTAAAGATCCGCTGTTAATGAAATAATTATTTCCAAAACTGGTAATCTCTAAATTAAATTCATGCCCTGAAGCATATATGATAGATGGATGCTCTAAAAACATTTCTTCTAGTTTATTTCTAAAAGGCTCAAAATTCTTATTATGAATATCTTTATTAGACCCGTTTTGAGACCTGTAAGAGGCATATATTGATCCTAATATAGGCGGCAATAAATGTGTACTGAACTTGCTCCTACCGCCATATTCCCCAAGTGACTGAATAGGAAAATGGCCGACCACTAAAACATTTTTATCTTTTGTCTCTGTAATAATATCTTCCAATTCTTCCAAAACATCTTCATCAGTTACATATTTACAAATAGCATCACTTTCTTCAGGCCGATTTGCAGGATGATTCCACCATTGGGTATTGATAGATACTACTGTTAAATTATCACCAATATTTTTTGATTTCGGACCCGGGCATCCATCGTCCGGATCAAAGATGATGTGCTTAGTATTAAACGACTTGACTAAAGATTCTAATTTCTTAACATTTTTATATCCATGCTTATTAGTATTTAGCCAGTCCCGGTCACCCGGTACAAATAGTATTGTGCCATTTTTATATTCTGAAATGATATTAATAAGTTTTTTGATCTTTAAGGAATCTTCCAGATAATTTGCAGGAATGGTTATATCTCTCGAAACAATATCTCCGTCTAAGATTACTAAAAAATCATTTTTAATATTTTTTAATGTATTATTAAATGCTTTAGTAAAATCTTGTGTAAGATTTACTTCAGAAAAATTTCCAATTAAAACGACCTCTGTTTCTGCTGCATAATTGCTTCCTGATATTAAGAAAAAGATAAGTGCAAATATTAAATCTACTAATTGATTTTTCATAAAATTATCCTGAGATTACAAATAATGTGCCAAGATACGTATTATTACATCAGCAAATTTGAATGAATGAAGGAATTATACTTAGCCCGACATGCTAAATCAAGTTGGAAAAACCTCGATTTAGATGATTTTGACCGGCCACTTAATAAAAGAGGTAAAAAGGCAGCTCCTCTTATGGGTGAGATATTATACGGCAAAGGAGTTCAACCCGATTTAATTCTTTCCAGCTCTGCAAAAAGAGCAAAAAAAACTGCCAAAATTTTAGCAAAAAAACTTCATTGCAATAAACTGATATTTAAAACCTCTATATATACAGCTAGTGTTGATGAGTTGTTAGTTATGCTTCAAAAGACCCCCGAAAAATTAAAAAAAATAATGCTAGTAGGACATAATCCAATTTTGACAGATCTACAAAATAGGCTTACTAGTCATACTTTAGAAAATATTCCTACTGCCGGCGTAGTTGGTATTATTTTTGAAGTGGACGAATGGAAGAATATAGATTGTGGCAAGGGAGCATTTAAGTTTTTTGAATATCCTAAAAAGTATACATGACGAAAAAAGATAGAATTGAAATAAAAAAGAATCATCTATATTTTGACCGTGAATTAAGTTGGCTGCAGTTTAATCACCGGGTTCTGCAAGAAGCTAAAGACCCTCGAGTCCCCTTGATGGAAAGATTAAAATTTTTAGCTATATACTCTTCTAATTTAGATGAATTTTACCGTGTGAGAGTAGCTTCTTTAAGAAGCTTAAAAAAGCTGAGAAAAGAAAACAAACATCTTCATCTTAGTTTCTCTCCTAAAAAGCTGCTAAAAAAAATAAACAAAGTAGTGAATGAGCAGCAAAATGAATTTGGGAGGATTTTCAGGCAAGAACTAATTCCTAAGCTTACTAAACATAACATTCATTTAGTTAATGAAAAGTTACTTACAGCTCGTCAAAAAACTTTCATTAAAGAATATTTTGATGAAAAAATCATTCCTAAGTTAAATCCTCAAAAGTTAGAGCTGGGCAAACCTGTTCCTTTTTTAGAAAATAAGGTTATATATATGGTTGCCTCCTATCTTTCAAAAGGATATATAGATAATATTAAAAGCCTTGAGTATTTCCTGCTAAAAGTGCCTGAAGACTTGCCAAGATTCATCGAAATACCGGGAGAAGATGGAGAACATGTAGTTATTTTCATAGATGATATTATAAGATATTGTACGTATCGTTTATCCAACGAAATGGTTGCAAAAGAATGTTACTCGGTAAAGTTATCTCGAGATGCAGAATTGTATTTAGAAGACGAACTACAAGGCGACTTAGTAGAACAGATCAATAAAAGTTTAGAAAAAAGAGAAAAAGGAGTCCCCTCACGCTTTTTATTTGATCATGACATGCCTAAATACTTTCTTAAGCATTTAAAAAATGTTTTGCAATTAAAAAGCAGTGCTTCTGTGCCTATACCGGGGGGCAGGTATCATAACTTTAATGACTTTTTCTCCTTTCCTGTTCCAAAATTACCTTCCTTGTTTTACCAGCCTCAACCACCGGTAACACATACTACCTTAGAAAAATACTCCGGTATTTTTGATGCGGTGAGAGAAGAAGATGTATTATTACATTTTCCTTATCAAACCTATACTTATATAGTAAGAGCTATAGAGGAAGCAGCGAATGATCCGTATGTAATATCTATTAAGATATCTCTATATAGAGTAGCTAAAAAGTCAAAAATTGGAGAAGCGTTGATCACCGCTGCCGAAAATGGAAAAGAAGTAATTGTATTTGATGAGATAAAAGCTCGATTTGACGAGGCACCTAATTTGTATTGGGGTGAGAAATTTTCACGTGCAGGCATTAAGGTTATTTACAGCCATAAAGATTTAAAAGTACACACTAAACTTTTCATTGTAGAGCGGAAAAAAGAATCTAATAAAGAGCATTTTGTTTTTCTCGGGACCGGAAATTTTAATGAAGATACCGCTAAGCTTTATAGTGACTTCGCATTACTTACTAGCAACAAATTATTGGCAGAAGAAACTAATAAAGTATTTGACCTACTGGAAAATGTTGATAAAAAATTAAGCTTTAACCATTTACTCGTTGCCCCGCATGAAATGCGTAGCAAATTTGAAGCACTGATTGATAATGAGATAAAACATGCTAAAGCAGGAAAAAAAGCCAAGATAATATTAAAGCTAAACAGCTTGGAAGATAAATTGATGATCGATAAATTATATGAAGCCAGCCGTGCAGGTGTAAGAATTAAAATTATCGTAAGAGGCATTTGTTGCTTAATTCCGAATCAAAAGATTAATCGCAATAATATAGAAATTATAAGTATCATTGATAGGTATTTAGAACATAGTAGGGCCTATATTTTTCATAATAATGGAGAGGAATTGTATTACCTCGCTTCAGCTGATTGGATGGAAAGAAATTTGAGCAGAAGAGTGGAAGTGGCTTTTCCAATATGGAACAAAGAATTGCAGGTTATATTAAAAGATTTTATCAACCTTCAATTAAAAGATAATACAAAAGCAAGGATTATAGATCAACTTCAAACAAATCAGTATAAAGACTCAGTGGGTGAAGAAAGAATTCGTGCTCAATATGAAACATATAATTATTTGAAAAACAAAGAATTATCTACTTATGAACAGCTAACAAATGAAAAGGCATTACTAGATATACAAAAAACTACCACGGATATATAATTTGGCATTCTTTTTGCCATAATATAACTAATATAATATAACATTTCCAAACTTATGACACAACCATCAATGACTCCTACTTTAATGTTCATACCGGATATAAAAGGCTTTACTTCATATTTAAGTAAAGCAAATCATAACATGGGCA
The DNA here is from genome assembly GCA_965213575.1 of Chitinophagales bacterium. Classification (GTDB taxonomy): domain Bacteria; phylum Bacteroidota; class Bacteroidia; order Chitinophagales; family JAUHXS01; genus JAUHXS01. The sequence goes on from CBDBZN010000019.1 coordinate 111,924, forward strand.
CTCGAGTGATTACGGAATTACTTAATGAAATTTTAGACGCTAATTATATTGGTTTAAAAATGATGGATATTGAAGGAGATGCAATCTTTTTTTATGCTTTAGAGGATAAAATTCCTCCTTTTAGTGCGGTAGTAAATCAAGCAAAAGAAATCTTTTTACGTTTTGAAACAAAGTTAGAACAGTTAATTAAAGAATTAGAGCCTTTTAGTAACTTTCAAAAACACGAAAAAAAGTTAGGATTAAAAATTATTGTCCATTATGGATTAGTAGATTTTTCTCAAGTAGGTAAAAAAATGAAACTAATAGGTGAGCCGGTTTTACAAGTTCACTTTATGCAAAAGAACAGTATTCCTTATGATGAATATTTTATGTTATCCGAAGCTTATTTAAATATGGTGGATGAACAAGAAGTCGAAGAAAAATTAAACTGGGCAAAAATAGAGTCCGGAAGTGATGAATATCGGCATTTAGGTAGAATTTATTATAAATATATTAACTTAAAGCCCCTTTTAAAAAAAAGTAAACTAAATCCTTCTTTGGCAACTACTGCTTGATGAGAGCCCAGAATCCATTATCAGTATTAAGTTGCTTCACCCGCAATAGTATTTCCCTTATTTTATAGTTCCAATAAAAGAAAGCGAATTTTAGAACGATATGTCAATAAGTCCGTCACTGTGAACTTAATACAGTTGAGTATAGCATCTCCTTGTATTCTCCTTGTATATAGAACTTTAATTCTCCTATATCCCATGTTATCATGAATTTACTAATATACTGTCAAAAAGAATATTGCTAAAAATGCCGCTACACAAAGCACTAAAGCTCCTAAAAATGTAATGTAAGACATCTTCAGTAACTTATATTTTTTCTCTAGTACAATTCCTAAAAAGTAAATATCTACTGACATATTATCATACAATAAAGTTTTCTCATCTCTTAATTGTTGCATGCGTTTTAAAAAATCAGGAAGCTCTATGCTAATATAATTGCCAAAAAATAAAACACTAGCTTTATTTTTTTCTATTCGTTGTTTAGAGACTTGTTTATTCGTAATATTAGGAGAAGCAGACAATACTGCAAACACAACTGATATTAAACTTCCCAGAACTAAAATACACATTGGGATAGTAAACCGTATGTGCTCTACTAAATCTTTTCCGCTAAAAGTAAAGCCTGAGCCAACTACTGCTATAATAACAGATAAAATAACCGTGTTAATACTGATCATCATATTTGCCTTGCTATCTGCCATAGAGCTAAGATTAATATGATTTCTATATACTGCACGATACATCGTTTCAGTTCCCCTCCCACCGGCAGATGACTTTTTGTACTTAGCGATCTTTTTTGTTAACGCGGCTTTTTGTTTTTCTATATTTTTCTTTTTTCTCGTATCATACTTACTCTTTATATATTTTGTAAAAAACTTATGATTCAATAAAAAATCCAGCTGCTGCTGCTCCCACTCTACATCAGTCATGCGCTTATCTAAAAAAGATTCCCACTCTATCCTAATCAATTCCGCTTGTGTAAAAAAGCTTTTTTTACCTACAGAAAGAATATCTGCATCATGCAATATTTCTTCTGACAATGTTTGAGGAACTTGAGTTGGTTTGGTTGAAAAAATAAGTTTAGTGATATTTTCTATTCCTTTTTTATCATAATTTCGTTGCTCTAGAAATTTTCTACAAATTCTTATACTTTCATTTTCATGATCCTTATAATTAGTAAGATAACCAACATCATGGAACCATGCCGCTAATAATAATTCTTCTAACTCTTCAGAAGATAAGTCATACTTAGAAGCAATTTTTTTAGAATCTTTAGCAACTCGCTGGGTATGTAAAAAGTTATGATAAACTAATTTTTCCGGGAGATCATTTTTAAACATATCAAATACTACTTCCTCTGCTTCTAGTACAATGTTTTTATCTGACATAAATGATTGATTTATTTCTTTCTCTCAAAATATGCTCAAATATAAGAAATCTTTACGGATTAGCGTTAAGTATTAATGATGAGCAATTGCCTCTACTTATAAAATTAATTAGACGTGGAAAATAATTCCCACGCTATAATAATCCAGCAGAATGCTGTATTTTGTGTGCTCATTACATTTATTGAAGTTCGAATCAACGATAATGAAAAAATATTTAATACTTATATATTTTTGCATATATATTATTTTACCTTCATGCAATAATGCCAGCTCTTCAAATAATGAAGTTAAAGAAGAATATGACTTTATGAATCCGGAAGAGATATATGAGCTGCCTAAAGAATTGAAAGAAATTTCAGGATTAGAATATTTAGATGATGACCATTTGTTTGCCATACAAGATGAAGAAGGAAAAATTTATGTATATAATTTAAAGCAAAAGAAAATAACCAGAAAATATAAATTTAAAAAAGAAGGTGATTTCGAGGGAATAGCAATGCATCAAGATAAATTATATGCTCTAGAGAGTAGCGCGGAGTTATATAAAGTAGATTATGTAACTGATGAGGATAAACTTGAAGATGATAAGGTAGATTTAAATATTAAAGATTGTGATGCAGAAGGCATTTGTATGGATAATGAAAGTGGTAAACTATTAGTAGTTTGCAAAAAAGTTAAAAAAAATGTTAAAATTTATTCTTGCAAACCAAAAGACAATGATGGAGAATTATATATTTCTATTCCTGAAAAAGAGATAGAAGAATACATTCTCAGCGATAATTTTTTAAAAACTTCTCACTTTGTAGGAAAATTATTCGGCATCATCCCTGAAGACCTATTCAAACCTTCCGGCATTGCTATACATCCAATTAATAAAGACATTTATATCATATCTTTTCATAATTTTCTTATTATCAGAATAGATCGAGAAGGAAAACTAAAATATGTTCGCCCACTATTAAGCGAGTATTTTAGCCAACCTGAAGGCATAACATTTACCAATTTAGGAGACATGCTTATATCAAATGAATCTAAAGAAGGTAAACCTAATATTTTAAGATTTAAGTATAATTTAAATGACTAGAGGGCGGGGGCTAATATTAATAGCCGTTATATTTTTTTTAAGTAATTGCGGAACTTATAACCCGTGGTATTCTAAACGTGAAAAGAATTGGGAGGCTAGCACATTACCAAATGAAGAAGATCTTTTACATACAGTTTATCTTATAGGAGACGCAGGCCAACCGGATAAAGATAAGCAAGAACCTTCCTTAAGACTGTTAGAAAGTTATCTTAAAGATGGTGATTCTACAGAAAATGCTAATAAAACAGTAGTATTTTTAGGAGATAATATATATCGATACGGATTACCGGAAGAAGATGATAATGACAGAGCAGAAGCAGAGAGAAGGATTAATGCTCAACTTGATATTGTAAAAGGCCATCCCGGAAAAAAAATTTTTATCCCCGGCAATCATGATTGGGATCATAGCGGCTCAAAAGGCTATAAACGAATTATAGCTCAGCAAAATTATGTCGAAAATTATTTAGAGAGCCAACAAGTATATTATCCCGGCGGTGGCTGTCCAGGGCCATCTGAAATTAATCTTAATGATCAAACAGTGCTAATAGTAATCGACTCTGAATGGTGGCTCCATAAATACTACCGTCCTTATGGAAATTCAAGTCCCTGTGATGCAACGGATGAAGTAGATTTCTTAATTCAATTGGAAGATGTAGTTGATAAAAATAAAGATAAACACATTGTTATAGCATTACATCACCCTTTAAGAAGCAATGGCAATCACGGCGGGCATTATTCTATTACTGACTATTTATTTCCTATTACTTTAAAATATCCTAACTGGTATGTACCTCTCCCAATTATTGGTGCTATTTATCCAATAGCCCGACAATATGGGTATTCTCGACAAGATATTCCTAATGCTAAATATCAAAAACTAATAAAAGGCATTTTAAATATTATTCGAGATAAAAAAAATGTGACAATAGCAGCCGGGCATGAGCATAACTTGCAATTTCATCAAATAGGTGAGAATAATCATATAGTAAGTGGCTCAGGGTGCAAACAAAAACATGTTGTAAAAAGAAACGGCGCCTCTTTTGTTGTACAGCAAAAAGGTTTTGCGAGAATAAATTACTATAAAAATGGAGAAGCGTGGGTGGAATTTATTTTACCCGAAGAAGATGGTGCGGTAGGTAAAGTAGTTTTCAGAAGGCCACTTGGTGCTATTGATAATAGAGATAAAGTTGTCACCACCTTTGAAGAAGAAAATTACCAAGATAGTGTAAAGACAGTTGTACCCGGTAAAGATTATGCGACTAACAGTTTTTTAAAAAAACTCTTCCTCGGCAAGCATTATCGGCAGGTATGGAGCACTCCAGTACAAGTCAAATATCTAGATTTAGATAGAGAATATGGTGGTATAAAACCGCTTAAAAAAGGTGGGGGCCAACAGACTTATTCTTTAAGATGTGAAGGTGGAGATGGTTTTCAATGTACTTTAAGGTCTATTGATAAAGATCCTGCTGCTGCTTTACCTGAAGGATTAAGAAGAACATTGGCAGCTGACATTGTTCAAGATCAAATATCCACAAGTCATCCATATGGAGCGTTAACAATTCCCAGGTTAGCCGATGCAGTTGGCGTTTATCATACCAATCCTAAATTGCGATATATACCTTATTCGCCACGCTTGGGCAGTCATTTAGACGAATTTGGAGGCATGTTGATTTTAATGGAAATCCGCCCTGATGAAGACCTTAGCCAATTTGCTAATTTTGGTAATTCTGAAAATGTAGTGGGCACAGATAGAATGTGGGAACAAGTTATTGAAGATAATGACAATGAAGTGGATCAAGATTATTTTCTAAAAGCCAGATTACTAGATATGTTCATTGGAGACTGGGACCGACATTCAGATCAATGGAGATGGGCTGAATTTGATAAAGAAGGCAAAGGTGAAATATATAAAGCAATACCTAGAGACAGAGATAATGTTTATGTAAAATACGATGGTATATTACCGGCATTTGCAGCAAGTATATGGGGTCAACGAAAGCTGACTAATTTTGGATATCACTTCACCGATGTTGTAGGACTTAATATAAATGGAGCTCAAATGGATTATCCTTTTTTAAACGACTTGGATCGCCGAGATTGGCAATTAGCAATTGATACTTTTAAGAGAAAAATGACTGATGAAGTAATCGATTCTGCTATTAATGATTTACCTGTTGAAGTTCAAAATATCCAAAGTGATGAGATCAAGGCAAAATTAAAAAGCCGTAGAGATGAAATGGACAAACTTATTCCTAAATATTATGAAAAATTAGCTAAAGAAGTTGATATACCTACTTCTGATAAACATGAATTTGTTTTTATCAACAGAATAAATAATGATAGTACGCTTGTCCAGATCTATAAAAGAAAAAAGGATGGAGAAATAAAACAAAAATTATATGATCGTGTATTCCTAACTAATGAAACTAAAGAAATTCGCGTCTATACATTAGGAGGCGAAGACAGTGTTGTAATATCAGGTAAGGTAAACCGGGGTATCAAATTAAGAATTTTGACAGGAGATGACAATGATATAGTAATTGATAACTCAGAAGTAACCGGCTTAAAAAGAAAAACTAAAATATATGATGATCGAGATATAAATAATCAATTTATCCCTTCTTCCGAAACTAAAATTATAAGAACAAATGGAAGTTGGGTAAAAGGATATGATCGCTTAGGCTATAAAGCAGATGAAAACATCCCTATATTATTTGTAGAGTACGATATAGATAATGGTATTTATTTGGGAGCGGGATTTAAATCAGTAAATTATGGATTTGCAAAAAGCCCTTTTATATATAATCAAACCATTAGGGGCGATTATTCCTTTCGAACCCAAGCTTTTAACATTATGTACAAAGGTAATTGGCCGATGTTATTTAATAGAAATACAGGTTTTACCTTTTCAGGACAATGGTTTAATTCACGTTCTTTTATAAATTATTTTGGACAAGGAAACAGCACTGATTTTACATTTGATCACACATTTTATCGTATACGGTTTAATGGATTCAATTTTAAATCTTCAGTAGACTTTGGAAAGTCCAGAAGAGCTCAACTTAAAGTAGGCCCTGTTTTTGAAGCCACACAAATTGATAGCAATCAAAATACTTTCATTAATGAACCGGATGTTGATGTTAATAACTTACAAGACAATTATGTATTTCTTCCAGGTTTAGATGTCCGAGCTATTTTTGACCTCACTGATAATATACAAGCACCAACTACAGGATTTTATTTTACTACCGGAATAAAATACTATAAAAGCTTTTCTGAGAATTCTTATGAATTCACCAATCTAAATGCTGAAACAAAATTTTATGTAACTCCTAATACGGCTCCTCGATTAACGATCGCTGCCAGGTTAGGGGGAGAAAAAAATATTGGTTCTTACCCCTTTTTTAAATCAAGTTTTATAGGAGGGCGAACAAATTTACGAGGATTTCGACGAACACGATTTGCAGGCCATTCATCAGCTTATCAGAGCTTAGAATTAAGGTTTAAAATGACCAATATTAATAATTATTTAATAACCGGTAATTTCGGCCCCTTAGCCTTTGTCGATAATGCACGTGTTTGGAGTGATGTACCGGAAGCAGATATATGGCATACTGGTGTAGGGGGAGGCTTATGGTTAAATTTATATAATTTATTTACAGTATCCGGAAGTGTGAGCTTCTCAAAAGAAGGCCCTTACTTTTTGGTAAACAGTGGCTTTTTCTTTTAATAAATAGTAGAATGAAAATTAATTTCATACTTCCAGCATTAGTTATACTAAGTTGCTTTATAAAAATACATGCCCAAGAGGGAGTACTTGAAGATATAGGTGATGATGTAGATGCAGGCCTGACAGAAGATGTGGATAGGATTGGGCCGGGGCTAGCAAGTGATCCTCCCCCGAAGGTTGTTGTAGTAAGATATGAGAGGACAGGGCATACTATATTAACGTCTACTAGTGATAACCCTGAGTTAGGCGACACCACAGCACAAGTGAATATGGTTAATGAATTCAGGGTAAAAGTTAAAGCTCCTTTATGGATCAAAGATAATACAAACATATTATACGGCTTTGCTTATAGTTATCAAGAATACAAGTTTGATGATCCAAATGATTTGACTTACTCTTTATATCAGAATATAGAAAACAAACATTTAAAAATCATTGAAAACAACATTTACTTTAATCATTACCTAACTAGAAGACGATTTGTTGTCGCTAAACTGGGTACTTCATTTAATGGTGACTACTCAAAGGACGATTTGCCCCTTGTTAGATACCTTAAAGTAACTTTTTCTGCATCATATGGCTTCAGAAGAAGAGATGATTTGGCATGGGGTATTGCTTTATATTATAATTACAGCTTTGGCCGACAATCTATCTATCCGGCTATTTTATACAAGCGAGCTTTTAATAATAATTTCGGTGTAGAAGCATTGTTTCCCGGAAAAATAAACTTTTATTACTCTGCTTGGAGAGGAAATTTCTTTAATGCCGGATATACCTTGGAAGGCGCTAGCTACAGAATTCAGATTGATAGTGCACCACTCAATCAGTTTAGGTCATTGGAGCTTAGGAGGTCTGACATATCTCCATATTTTGCATTTGAACAACAAATTTACGACTTTATCTGGTTTAATATTACTGCAGGCTATCGGTTTAATATAAATTTTAATGTTGACCGTGACAATAGAATTAGCACAGAAAGGCTAATTCATAACACGATAAAACCAACACCGTACTTATCTGCTTCTTTATTTTTGACTATCCCTAAAAAGTTTAGAAGATAATCTTAAAAAGAGATCCCTATTCCATTTAATAATGTAAAAAAAGTTTTTTGTACCCCGGGAGGCGGATTTGCATCAAAAGTGTAGTTAAACTGTATTCTAAATCTTAAATATTTATTTATATTAAATTCCACTTTACTATCTGAAGATAAGCGATAGTCAACAAAGTTTTTTAACAAGGGTTGATAATATGTCACATGCCCTAAAAAAACATTTTTACTGATTATCCAATTCCAAGATATATAATTACTTAGCCGATGATCTCTATTAATAAAAAAAGGTTTAAGTAACTCTTCATATTCATACATATATAAAACACCTGCAAATAATTGAAGTGAGTCATGCTGATAGATATTAAAGCGCGGCCCGGTGCCATTTAATACTCTTAAATTAATCTTTTGGATTTGATTATATTGATATTGCGAAAATGCTTCCCAAGTGACAGGATATTTTTCCAAATCATAGTTGTATCGAAGATGTTGAAAGCCACTATTTAACAAGTTTTGGCCGGCAACTCTTGTGAATTTAAAATTATTTAAAATTAAAAATCTGCTCCTATTATATCGATATAATAACTGAACATCACTGCCTGTTTGTAATATGTCTTCATTAGTTCTCGTAAAGCTAAAATCAAAAGCTACTGAACCTGAGAAACCATTTTCCTCTCCTTCTATTCTTTTATTTTCAATATTTACTATTTGTGCAGATAACGATTGCATACAGATAACAAAAAATATTACGAACCCTAGCCACTTCATATAGCAAAGATAATATTAACGTGATTAAGTTCAGAATGGATAATTTCTTAAAATTCTATTCTAAATTCTAAATTCTCAACTGATAAAGATTTATCGTATTTTCGTTACAAGCTAAAAACAAATGAAGCAAATAAAATGGCGAAAATAACCAAGGAAGAGCTGGAAGCGAATAAAAATGAAGACCATATTCGGTTAATGATCTCTGATCTTCATAAAATTATAGATAACATTAAGCTGGGAGGTGGCACTAAACGCATTGAAAAGCTTCATAGTAAAGGTAAAATGACCGCGAGAGAACGGATTGCTTACCTTATCGATAAAGGTTCTGAAACAATAGAAATCGGCACTTTCACCGGCTATGAAATGTATGAAGAATATGGAGGGTGTCCGGCCGGCGGCGTCATAGTAACAATGGGTTATGTATCTGAAAAGCAATGCATCATTGTTGCTAATGATGCTACTGTTAAAGCAGGAGCTTGGTTTCCAATTACGGGCAAAAAGAACTTAAGAGCTCAGGAAATATCGATGGAAAATAACTTACCTATTATATATTTAGTTGATAGTGCGGGAGTCTTTTTACCTATGCAAGATGAAATCTTTCCTGATAAAGAACATTTTGGGCGAATATTCAGAAATAATGCCATTATGTCTTCAGAAGGAATTACACAAATTGCTGCCATCATGGGTAGTTGTGTTGCCGGAGGAGCTTATTTACCTATAATGTCTGATGAGGCACTTATAGTTGACAAAACGGGATCAGTATTCTTAGCAGGCTCTTATTTAGTAAAAGCAGCCATCGGCGAAGATATTGACAATGAAACACTGGGTGGCGCCACGACTCATTGTGAGATTTCGGGAGTTACAGATTACAAAATGCCTAATGATAAAGCGTGCTTGGATAAGATCAAAAAAATCGTAAATAAAATCGGTGATTTTGACAAAGCGGGATTTAATAGAATTAAATCCGTACCACCTAAAAAAGACGTTAACGAAATATATGGATATGTGCCTATCAATAACGCTAAGCCATACGAGGTAAGAGAAATTATAGAGCGGTTGATTGATAATTCTGAGTTTGAGGAATACAAACCGGAGTTTGGAAAAACTATTGTATGTGGTTATGCACGAGTTGATGGCTGGGCAGTGGGTATTGTGGCTAACCAAAGAGAAATTGTAAAAACCCGTAAAGGTGAAATGCAGTTTGGAGGAGTGATATATTCTGATTCTGCTGACAAGGCAGCACGATTTATCATGAACTGTAATCAAAAGAAAATTCCATTGGTTTTCTTGCAAGACGTAACTGGTTTTATGGTTGGTTCAAAATCTGAGCATGGTGGCATTATCAAAGATGGAGCAAAGCTTGTAAATGCTGTATCAAATTCAATAGTGCCCAAGATTACCATCATTATTGGCAATTCTTATGGAGCAGGTAATTATGCTATGTGCGGAAAAGCTTATGACCCTAGGCTGATTGCTGCTTGGCCTAATGCAAAAATAGCTGTTATGGGAGGTGCGCAAGCTGCTAAAACTTTGATGCAAATACAAGTTGCATCTATGAAAAGCAAAGGCGAAGAAGTGGATGAACAAAAGCAAGAAAAAATATTGCAAGATATTACTGCTAAATATGACAGGCAAACTACTGCTTATTATGCAGCTGCACGGCTATGGGTAGATGAAATTATCGACCCGAAAGATACTCGAAAATGGATATCTATGGGAATTGAAGCAGCTAATCATAAGCCGATAACTAAAGCTTTCAATGTAGGCGTTATTCAAACTTAATGAGAAGCTTCAGCCGGATTTTCTATTCTATCAGAAATAGTATGATTGGTTTTTATAGAAGCAAATAGTAAGGATGCAACTAAAATGATAAATGGTTGTACGACCACTCTAAATCGAGCATCTAATTCAGGCCCGGCGGATAAAAAAGCAAAATACATTATGATTAATGTAATTATTAAAAATAATTTATTTGCTATTACTTTTCGAATATGTAAAGCACAAAACAGTAAAATTAGTAATTGTAATAACATTTGAATGGCTACTAATCCTGAGATCAACAGGCTATTCTTATGTATATTGAGTTGCTCTGCAGCCATACTTCGAACAGGAATAATCCAAAATTTTATAAAATTTATCATAAAGCTTTTAGCATAAACAACCGGATGCTGAATAATTATCTCTTTAGCCCGATTAATCATATAATCATTGACTAATCCTGTATTGTTATAATAATGTGCCCCTACTCTATTCCATGTTTCATTCCATAATTCTTGTTGAACATTTTCAAGCGATTTCTCTTCTGTTTGCGCTTTAACATCAGCTGCCCTATACAGCAATAAGTTAGTAGCTCCAATAGAACTGATCATGATAGTATGGTGGGTGTGATAATTTCGCATCAACCATGGAGAGATTGTTAAACTTGAGATCAGGATTATAACCAACCCTTTTTTATAACTTTTTCTTTGCAAAAATAGGATGCTTAAAAATATTAATATTGGTAAAAAAACAGCAATAGGCCTGCATAAAATAGCTAAGCCTAAGAAAAATCCTGCATATACGTAATTTTTCCATCTAGTAAATTCTAAAGACTTACTTAGAAAAAGAACACTAAATAACAATAAAGTTGCGAAAACCGTCTCGGTCAGCATACTGCTAGCTAAAACTATAGAAGGAAGGTCAATTGCCAGGAAAAACATTCCAACAGCACTTATAAATTTATTTTTTAAAAAAGTATGTATTAGTTGATAAAGCAAATAACAATTTAAGAGCGCTAAACCTATTTGAAAAACAATTAAACCAACTATATCTAAAAGAATAAATTTAAAAAAAGCCCATGTTAGAGGATAAACCGGAGTTCGGGTATGGTTAGGAAAATATGGCCCCTCCTTCTCTATACTGTATTTACTATGTTGAATTATGTTTTCTGCTAATTGCTCATATTGATAAGAATCATAGAAATATAAACCTTCACTTCCACTTTCATTTAAAACTAATCCCAAATAAGCTACTCTTAAAAATACTGCCAATAAAAATACATTGGAAAAAGTAAAAATCTTTTGTGCTGCTTTGTTCAAAGCTTTTGTTTTGCAACAGGTTTATCTAACATTACATAAGTAGAATTCTGACTGATAAATTCAGGTACTATCTTTTTCATCAGCCTAACAATATGGTCATTATTTTGTTCTTTAAACTGATTGATCAATGAATCTACTTCTAACAATATCTTTTCAAATTCATATATTCTCACTTTCGCAATTAATATTTTAGGATTATGAGTTGATAAATTATTTTCTTGATCATCCAACAATTCTTCATGCAGTTTTTCTCCAGGCCTTAAGCCGGAATAAGTAATTTTAATATCTTCATCAGGTACCAAACCAGATAATTTGATCATTTTTCTTGCTAAATCAGCAATTTTTATCTGCTTACCCATATCAAAAATAAAAATCTCCCCACCCTCTCCCATCGCTCCCGCTTCTAAAACCAATTGACAAGCCTCGGGTATGGTCATAAAATAACGTGTAATATCTTGATGTGTAACGGTGACCGGGCCGCCTGTTTCTATTTGTTTTCTGAACAATGGAATTACAGAACCATTAGAGTCTAGCACATTACCAAAACGTGTAGTAATAAATTTAGTTTTTCTTCCTTTTAAGGAATTATTTAAAGATTGTACATATATTTCGCCTATCCTTTTTGCTGCTCCCATTATATTAGTGGGGTTAACAGCTTTATCAGTAGATACATATACCATTTTTTTAACCTGATGGTTAACCGCTAAGTCGGCTATAACTTTTGTTCCTAAGATATTAGTTAATATGGCTTCTGAAGGATTATTTTCCATTAATGGCACATGTTTATATGCTGCGGCATGATAAACATAATCAGGATTGAAGGTATTAAAGACATTAGACATTCGTTCCTTATTCCTTACATCTCCGATAACAATTTCAAAATTTTTAAAAGATGGATGTTTCGACAGTTCTTGATCTAATTCATATAATGGCGTTTCTGCCTGATCTAATAGAATTAATTTTTTAGGATGAAAAGGAATAATTTGTCGTGCAATCTCTGAACCGATAGACCCGGCAGCTCCTGTAATTAAAACTACTTTATTGATGAGTTGTTGACTGATATTATCTTTATCAAGTACAATAGGATCACGTTCGAGTAAGTCTTCAATTTTAATTTTTTTAATCTGCTTTACGCTTAATTCTTGATTAACCCATTCAACCATAGGAGGTATTTCAAGCAATTGAATTGCATACTGAATACACAGTTCACTGATATTCTTCCTTGTTTTTTTATCAATATTTGTTTTAGCAAAAATGAAACGATGTATCTTTTTTTTATTAAATATTTCTTCTACATTCTTAATATCATAGATTTTTACTCCTTCTATCTCTTTTTTTATCAATTTCACATCATCTTCAACAAAAGCCACAACTTGATTGTTGGCAGTTTCATCCCGATCTAATGTTCTTTTAGTAATAATGCCCGACTCCCCCGCTCCATAAATAATGAAATTGATTTTTTCTTGGGTAGTATCTTTAATCGTTAAATAAAGCATCTTCACAAACACTCTAAAAGCAGTCATCATAAAAATACAAAGCACGTAATCTATAATAAGCACTGCCCGAGAAAACAAATACTTTTCATTGATGCTATAGGAAACAAAATTGGTGAGTATGAAAATGAATGAACCTAATGTAACCGAAAAAAATATACGACGTGCATCTTGTACACTGGTATGATATATAATACCCGAATAAGTCTCAAATATAAAAGAACAAATAGCTCTAACTATAATCACTAAAGGAATAGAGAGCATCATTCGCTCTATGTGAGAATCAGGCACATTAAAATTAAATCGCAATAAATGAGCAATGATCACTGCACTTATAGCAATTAATAAATCAATACAAAAAATCCCCCAGCGGGGTATGTTTCTAGTGCCTAACTTCATACTTATAAAATGTGGAGCGGTACCTTACCCTAAAATCTTTTTTACTGTTAAATAAATTATCTTCAAGTCAGTAAAAATACTTTGTTCTTGTATATATTTCAAATTCAATGCTAATTTTGCCGGCATTATTTCCTCAATATAAGCTTTCTCCGGATCCGGATATTGTGCCAATAATTCATTTTCATTTGCAAATGCTATAGAGGCATAATCCGTTAATCCCGGCCGTACTAACAACACTTTTTTTTGTTGTAAAGAGTACATTTCTACATATTTTTTGACTTCCGGCCGAGGCCCTACTATACTCATTTCTCCTTTAATTATATTTATTAACTGAGGTAATTCATCTAATTTATACTTTCGCAGATAATAACCAACAGAAGTAATGCGGCTATCTCTTCCACCTATTGTTATAAGCCCTTTTTGATCTGCTCCGATATGCATTGTTCTGAATTTATAAAGCGTGAACGGCTTTTCATGAAGCCCTATCCTTTCTTGTTTAAAGAAGGCACCACCTTTTGAAGTTAATAGAATTAATATGCTGATAATAATCATGAAAGGAAGCAATAAAAAAAATCCTATTAGAGAAAAAATAATGTCAAAAACTCTTTTCAACCTATAACTTTTTCTACTGCGGCAGTAACTACTTTGATCACCGTTTTGATTTGCTCATCCGAAAGATCAAAATGCACAGGCAAAGATATTTCACAAGCATATTGCTTATAAGCATTGGGATAGTCTTCGATTTTATATCCCAATGCTTTATAGATCGTCATCATGGGAAGAGGTTTAAAATGAACATTTACTGCAACCTGTCTGGCAAACACCTCATCTATGATTTGATTGCGTTGCTGCTCCGTCACATTTTTTATTCTTAATGCATAAACATGATAAGAAGATGTTTTCTCCTTTGTTTCATATCTTGGAGTTATTGCCCAACTCTTAATCTCAAAACCTTTAGTATATTGATCAAAAATTGATTTTCTGCGATTCAAAATGGTATCATACCGCTCCAATTCTACCACACCAATAGCAGCTAATACATCAGGCATATTCATTTTATAACCCGCACATTGCACATCATACTCCCACTGTCCAATTGCATTGAATTTAGCCATAGCATCTTTACTTTGACCATGCAATGATAGTGTTCTAAGATTTTTATAAATATTTTCATTATTAAAACCATTAGGAAGATTCAAACATAACGCTCCTCCTTCGGCTGTTGATAAATTCTTAACAGCGTGAAAAGAAAAAGCAGTCATATCTGCCAAGGAGCCCGATTGTTTTCCTTTATATATTGCTCCTAATGAGTGAGCGGCATCTGCCAAAACCAGTATCCGTCCCAACTGATTTTGCTCGGCAGTATTTGGCTTAAAGCTGCTAATTATCTGCGGATCTTTAACCAAATCATTAATCATATCATAATCACATGGAAATCCTGCAATATCAACGGGAATAATTGCTTTTGTTCTATCAGTTATAGCGTTTTTGATGGCTGATACATCAATATTAAGATCATCTTGAACATCTAAAAATACCGGAGTTGCGCCACAATGTAATATTACATTTGCCGTAGCACAATAAGTATATGCCGGCACTATTACTTCATCACCTTCCTTTATGCCATACCACCGTAAAGCTAATTCTAAACCTGCTGTAGCAGAATTTAAACAAAGTACTGCCTTCGCACCTGTAAAGTGTTGTAACATATCTTCAAACTGCTTGGCTTTCGGACCGGTTGATATCCAACCTGACTTTAAAGTAGCAACTACTTCATCTAAAATTTTTTGATCGATATGGGGAGGAGAAAACGGTATCAAAATTATTTATGGATAACAGCTATTAAATGTGTCCGTAAGATAGGAAAAAGTAAATTGACAAGATGATATAACTTACCTATTCTTCTTCCAATAGGAGGAGCAAGTGTCACATTAAAATATTCTATTTTAGCCGCTTTATGAAAAAGTTGATGAATCTCTTTTTTTCCCACTCCTTTCACATCATGATTGGTTGGATTGTTATATTTAAAGTCGTACCACAATATAAATCCTTCGGGTTTTAGCATATTTAACAGCTTTTCAGCTAATGATTGTTTAAAATCTTGATTTAAGATAGAAGTAAATACTGTGGATTGCAAAATTACATCAAACAACTCATTAAAATTTAATTCTAATGCATCTCCAACGGATATATTTGTTGTCCCGGTTTTTTCTTTTAAAACTATTGCCCTGTCTTGTTGCAACTCATTTGCATAAATATTACTCCAAGGAATACCGGCTCGATGAAAAAATAGCAAATTGCCACCACCACCGGCACCGATTTCCAAAAGTTTAATATCATTAAAAGAATTAAAATTCTTTTTAAGAATTTCTAAATACTTTAGTTCCCGCTCTATTTGAATATTGTAGTTGTAATAAAAATTACTTTGATTTTTAGCAACTTGTTCATTATGCTTACGCCGCTGATATCTCTGTTCTATCTTTTGTACTTCATCTTTCATCATTTACTTTTCGAAGTATATAAAACCATGAAATTTACAATCCCAACTAAATATCCAAAACCATAACTCAGATGAATGCAACTAAACACAATAGGCAATACTAAAATCATGGCTAACTTATTTTTAAAAGCAATTATAATTGACATAAACATATTTACGAGTAAATATAACCCACTAATAAATATCAAAAACCAAACATATTGTTCATTAAATATAGATAATATAACAAAAGCAAGTAATGAGAGCACGAAAACTAAAGGTACTAACTGTCGCATAGTTGCCGGAGCTCCCAATTTTTTATTGACCAGGGGTTTGTAGTAACCGTATCTATAATACATTTTCCAAAGTTGCTTTAAATTTTCTCTAGAGAAATATTTAATTTTAATATCCGGCACCAGCCATATTTTACCGCCATTTTTCTTTAATCTTCCATTAAACTCATCATCTTGATTTTTATTGAGTTCAGAATCAAATAAGCCAATTTTTTCAAATACTGTTTTATGATAACATCCAAAGGGAACAGTGTCTGTCTCGATAGGTTGCTTTGCACCTATTCTAAAGTATGCATTCCCTACGCCAAAAGGATGAGCTAAAGCTGCTGCAATAGCTTGTGCTGTTAACGTATCATTTGCAGATAACGTCTCACAAACTCCTCCTACATTATCAGCATCCAATTTTTCTTTCCAAAAAACCAATTTTGAAATGTAGTTATTCGGATAAATGGCATGTACATCCATTCTAATGATAATCTCTCCTTTAGCAATATTAATTGCTTTATTAAGTGCATAAGGAACTGATTGTTGCTCGTTTTCAATAATTTTTACATAATCATGTTGATTGTTAAATTGAATAAGTTTTTCTATCGTTCCATCACCACTCAATCCATCCGCAATAATAATTTCTAAATTATCTTGAAGATAATCTTGTTGTTTGATACTTTGTAAAAAAGCATCGATATGTTTGATTTCATTTCGGCAGGGGACGATGATGGAGACAGGAGGATTCAATTATAAGTTTAAATAGTTATAAGCACTATAATTTTGTAGCTTGTATATCAATATCTTTAACTACAAATTTAACGTTTTTCAACCGGGTTTGTTACAATCACAGATTGTTTAAGAAATAATAATCAACGCAATCTGTTCGTTTTAATAGTAAATAACTATGCGTTTACTACTTTTCTTTTTATTTTTTCTCCCAATCAGTGCCATTACATATGCTCAGCAAGATACCATTCCGCTATTAAATAAAGAAATTATAAACTTTGTAGATGCTAAGCTTAAAAAGCAAGTCGGAAGAGGAGAATGTTGGGACTTGGCAGCACAAGCACTGAATGCTGTAAATGCAAAATGGGACGGCCAATATACCTTTGGAATACTGATCGATCCTTATAAAGACCAGGTTTATCCGGGTGATATAATTCAGTTTGAAAAAGTAAAGCTAGAATATACAATTGGCGACAGCAAATATGTTGAAGAAATACCTCATCATACGGCTGTAATTTATAAAGTGAATGAGGCCGGAATTTATGACTTAGCAGAGCAAAATACCAGCAGATGTGGACGGAAGGTAGGATTTGGCAACATCGACCTATCAACTGTTAGAAAAGGCAAATACTATATATACCGGCCTACTCAATAATTTATGATCCTTTTTGTATTATTGTGCTGCAATATAAAGATGACTCCCAACGATATTAATAAAATATTACAAATTCCCGATTGGGATACCTGTTCTGCAATAAAACCTGAAGAAGCTAAATTTATATATGATTTTATTAAGGAAAAAAATCTTTCTAAAACACTCGAAACAGGTTTTGCTTTTGCCCGGTCCGCTTCTCATATCATAGCTGCTACTGATAAAAAGCATATTGCTGTTGATCCTTATCAGAATAATTATAAAAAGATGGGATTAGAAAATATTGAGCAATTATCTATGACAGATAAACTTGATTTTAGAGCAGATTTTTCTCATAATGTACTTCCTGAATTACTTAAATCAAAACAAAATTTTGATTTTATTTTTATTGATGGAGATCATAAGTTTGACGGCATATTAATAGATGTTTATTACGCTAATCTATTACTGGATCAAAAAGGTTATTTACTACTACATGATACTTGGATGAGAAGCACTCGGCTTGTAGAGTCATTTATTAAAACGAATCTTCAACACTTTAAACCCATTGCTACACCGTTGAGAAATTTTTCAATGTTTCAAAAAGTAAATACAGATAACCGTGATGGCATGTTTTTTGAAGAGTTTTATACCCGTAAATCTAAACTATCTTACAACCTAATAACTTGGCTGACAAATGGCAAACAAACTCCACTCAAAAAATGGATTCTCCGGATCAAAGACTGGTATAAATAACTTACCTTTTCTATTTCTTCTCATTGTATCAAGTTTCTTGAGTTGTCAAAAAGATATATCACTTTTTGAAATAGACAATCTCAGTCCGGAAAACACAATAAGCGTGATTGGACATGGTGGTTTAGGAGTTAGAAGCAGATATCCTATGAATTCTATCGCATCCATGCAGAAAGCTTTAGAAGCAGGCGCTGATGGTATAGAAATAGATGTGCAACTTACCAAAGATAATGTGCTTATTGCTTATCATGATGAAGATTTATCACATGATACTGACTGCAAAGGAAAAGTTGATCAATTAAATTGGAATGAAATGGAGTGCAGATATAAATCCATTATATTTAGCGATTACAACGTCTTAGCTGTATATGAGTTATTTGAGCAACTTAATAAATATAAAGATCGTATTTACACCTTTGATTGTAAGTTTTTTAGTAATAATAATAATGACACAGCTTACTTAAATAGATACATTGAGGCGATTTATGAAGTAACTCAAACATATGGAATTAAAAATGTTTTAGTAGAAGCGCCAGTAGAAAAATTTCTTATACAGTTTAAAGAAAAGCACCCTGAGTACAAGCTTTTTATAGATGCCGAAACATTTGAGCAATCACTGAAAATCGCTACCAATTTAAATCTAGATGGAATATCTATACACGATGATAATGTTACAGCTGAACAAGTCAACAGAGCCCATGCTAATAATATAGCAATAACCTTGTGGAGCGTCGGTTCAGAAAAAGATAATATTCAAGCTATCAAAAAATCGCCTGATTATATTCAAACTGATGCTTTGAAGCACTTGGTGAGTGTGTTTAAATAACACCCAATCATTTCTACATTTTTTTGTATATTAAAACATGCAGTCTAAAAATAACTCAATAATAATTATTGTATTATTTACATTTATTTATATAAATGCGCATGCTAAATTTAACAACAAAGCCTTTCTAAATGACACAGAAACTGCGGAGTGGCTATGTGAATATGATTTCATAGCTTGGCAAACAGCTAAACAAGTTATTTTAAATGATTCCAATAAATTGAAACGCATTGGTGACGAATGGTTTTGCTTTCAGGACATCAATGGCAACTGGCATGCTATATATGGCAAATATAATAATGATATATATGATCAAGTACTACATTATAAAAATGATGAAAATTCTTTGCCTTCTTTAACTGATGAACTTCTCGATACTGCTATAGCTAATAAATACGCACGTGCATTACTTACTGCAAATAAGCAAATTCAATTTATTAAAGACTCTACAACTATTCATTTTAATCAATATATCCGGCAAAATGAGGATGAAACGTTTACAGTTTGGATCTTTCCGGCTTATCAGCCTACTTATATAGCTATATATGGTGGAGAATTTATCTACCGTATTGATGCTTCCGGAAATAAACTATTGGAAGATTTAAGTTATTTCCAAAACAGGTTTAGAGGTTATAAAGTTGGTGATCCTGAACAAAAAGAAATATTTTTAGACTACACAGAACTTAAGGATCCAACATTGGGAGGCATCTTTTTTGTTTGGTATTATAAAACTCATTATGACGCTATTACATTAGTCACTAAATTTTATACCTCTACCGTTTTAAAAAATGTAGATGGATATTATTGGAGTCATGAAAAACGAAAAAAGAAATAGATCATAATCGTTCTCCACACATTTTACAATATTTTGCTGCCGTATCTTGCTCTTCAAAATCACAATTTGAACATTTTAGCTTTTTACTTGAAGTACTTGCTTTGCCCAACTCAACAGTAACAATTCCGGTAGGGACTGCAATAATTGCATAGCCTATAATCATCACGAAAGAAGAAAGTATTTTGCCTAATGCTGTCGTAGGGACAATATCACCAAAACCCACGGTAGTAATTGTCACAATAGCCCAATAGATACTCTGTGGGATACTTTCAAAACCATTACTACCACCTTCAAACAAATACATTAAGGTACCCATAATTGTGACCACAGTTAAAACTACTCCAAAAAAAATAGCTATTTTATGGTAACTTGCTTTTAAGGCTTTTGCCAGCACCTCTGCTTCGCCTAAATAACGGCCGAGTTTTAAAATTCGAAATACTCGTAATAATCTTACTACTCTGATAATTAATAAAGAATTAGCTCCTAAGGCTATTAAACTTAAATAAGTAGGTGCTATGGCTATTAAGTCTATTACACCCCAAAAACTAAAAATATATTTTAAAGGCTTTCTATTAACATATATTCTTAATATGTATTCTAATGTAAATATGATCGTTAGTGTCCATTCGGCAAAATAAAATAATTCAGGATAAGCTTCTCGAAAAGGGTTAATGCTTTCCAACATAACTATTAAGACGCTGATCAAGATCAACCATAGCAGAATTAGATCAAATTGCCTACCTGCTTTAGTTTCTGTACCAAAGATGATTTCATGTAATTTATCTCGGATAGGCATAATATTTACAATTATTTAAGCTATAGGAAGAATAATTCTAAAAACAGTGTATTCACCAACCACCGATTCTTTGACAAAAATCTTGCCATGATGATATTGTTCAACTATTCTTTTACAAAGTGATAGGCCTAATCCCCAACCTCTTTTTTTTGTACTAAAACCCGGATTAAAAACTGTTTTAAATTGACTTTTAGGTATTCCTTTGCCTGAATCTCTAATATCGATAGAGATTTTTCTATTTATTTTATCGACACTGATATCAATACTACCTTCTCCGCTCATAGCATCAAGTGCATTTTTTAATAAATTTTCTATTACCCAGTTAAAGAGTGGGGGATTAATAGCAACAAATAAATTTTCATGATGATTATTCTTAACGGAAAAGGCAACTTTTTTAGAGGTTCTATTTTTTATATATCCAACGGTATCTTCTAGTGATTGTATTATATCATTTTTTTCTAGCATCGGCTGAGACCCTACTTTTGAAAACCGGTCTGTGATTAATTCTAACCGCTGCACATCATGGTGCATCTCATCAATAGTTTGATGTAATTTTGAAGATTCCTGAACTTGTGTTTTGAGATATTCAATCCATGCTACCAGGGAAGATACCGGTGTACCTAATTGATGGGCGGTTTCTTTTGCCATACCCACCCAAACTTGATCTTGCTCTGCTTTTCTAGAACTGCTAAATGCTAAATATGCTACGATCAAAAACACACCTATGATCGCTAATTGCCAAAAGGGGTAATATTTTAGTTGAGTTAAAAGAAAGGAATCATCGTAATATATAAAATTTTTATATTCATCAGTAATATTAGCAACGATTGGCTCATTAGCCTCTTTCATATTGGCCAATTGCTTATTTAAGTAAATAGTATCCAAAGCCTTGGCCGAATCTAAATTCCGGTGGGCGATGATATTGCCATAATTGTCAGTTAGAATAACAGGAACTGTAGTATTGCTCCTTAAAACTTCGCTTATAAAAGAAAGGTCTGTGTTACCTTCAGCAGAAATAAAATATTTTGTAGCGTTTGCCCAGAGCTCAACTTTTTTACGTTCTTGCTGAGCAATTTCCCTTCCTAAGTCATTTGTATACCATATAGAAATTCCAACAATAATTGTTGCAGCAATTATTAATAAAAGTTTCCATCTGTATTTTCGCTGGTATATATTCAAAAGAAATTAAAATTAAAAGTCAAACTACTCGATAAATTCTATTTCTTCATCTTCCCAATCTTGTATCTTCGTCCGTTTAGGTTTATTATTAAATTCTTTTCTCAGCGTATTTAATAATTCCTTTTTCTCATTTTTCAAATCAGTTTTAATTTTCTCTTTGACGGCTTTTTTATTATATTTTATTTTGTAATCATCCACATTTCCTACCATTGATAAAAATAAATTGATCTCTCCGTCAGTAGCTTCTTCAAAATTTTCTACAGTGAGTTTATTATCCTTTTTAAACCGATTGGCTATGATGTTGGACAGATTAATTTTCATATTATAGTTAATGTTGTTATCAAAATCGTGTATGCCGGATATACTCATATCAGCTGCATTAGAAAGTAACAACATGGTTGGAATAGCAATGATGCGATCTTTGATTTCTATTTGATTAGTAATTTCTGAAAATTTTATATTCTCCAGGTCTCTTACTTTTATAAAAGCTGACAAACTTTTAAGCGGCTCATAATTTTTCAACTGTCCATTCCTAATAGTAACATCGGCTAACGTGTACAAACTGTCTTCTACTAAGGAAAAGCTATCGGCCCAATAACCTGTTATTTTCAATTCTGTATCTAAATATCCTTGTAAATTTTGATCGGTAATTTCTGTTTGTCCAAAATTTTGCAACTGACGAAACATTTTACTAATGGCAATGTTTTTCCCACTTATATCTGCTTTCAATTTCAATTCACCGGGGCCATCTAAACTAATAACTCCATCTGTTTTAATGGCTCCTTCTGCTGCATTAAAGGATACGTTATTAAAGTAAATCTGTGGTGCATCAATTACCAAGTTACCCATCAAATTATAAGCATAAAAAGAATCATACTTAAACTCTTTCACATCAAAATCTATTGTTCCGGAAGTATATTCCCACCACTTCTTCTGTTTGGCAGATATATTTGTTTCATCTGTTTCACCAAAGGTATCTTGCTGAATATCAAAATTAATAAGATCATTTAATACAATTTTATTAGATTTAATAAAACCTTTAACAACAATTGGCTTAGGTTTATAATTAATCTCCATTATATCATATAAAAAGTTTTTAACGATGTTTTTTGTATTTAGTTTAATTGAATAATCACTATGTTGATGCTTCATATTTAGCGACCTAATATGTAATTGTTCGCTTTCGAATACAAATACTCCATTAATACTTTTAAACTTTTCCTCTTTAATTTTCAAATTAACATCTATGAATTCAACTTTTCCTGAATTATGGATGATTGGGTTACTCATAGTTTTTATGGAATCAATATCGGTAAAAGCTTTAGCTACTAATGAAAAGTCATTAATTAAAATAACTCCCGATAAATTGTTTTGGAAATCGGGATCAATTAAAGATGCAATCTGTTTTAATGGAATAACTGCGTTTGCCTTGATATCAATAAGTGGATTTTCGAAATTAAGTATTTTAATTTCTAGTTTTAATGGACGATCAATGAGGTTAGCAGTAAATTTTTTTAAGTGAAAAAATGATGTTTTATCACTATTGCTTTTGCCATTGCTAACCACTCCCATAAGCATTACATTTTTCAATGTTGTATTGATAGATTCATGGCTGATAGTACCATCTTTTAATGCAAATGTTAATTCATAATGAGGATTTAAATTCGCAGTAATATCACCTATCACGGATAAGTTAATGGTTAGGTCTCCGGTATTGTCAAAACCTTGTAACCTTTGGGCATAGGTGCCGGGCAATAAACTTATAAAATCGCTTAACTTACCTTGTTCTTTTTTTAATTTAAGATCAATATATTTAACATCTTCACCTTTATCTTTCCATATCACATTACCTATAAATGACTGCTCATTAATCTCAATTTCTGTATCTTTAAATGAAAAGCTTTTTCCGCCGTCGGTAAAATCAGCAATAGTATTTATTTGTATATTTTTGTTATATAAATATCTTTCATCATTAATAGAAATATATTTAACGTCTAAATTAGTTGCAACATCTAAAGAAAATTCGTTTCCTTTAAACGCACCGGAAATGTTTGAACGATTAGATTTAACTAATACTTTTTGATTAGATTTTTTATTTTCATAGCTGATTAATACATTTCTCAACTCTATGTCTTCTAAAACAATATTAACAACGCTATTATTTGATGAACTATTCAATGCTATAGAATCATTTTTCACCCAAAACATATAATTTTTAATGCCGTATTCATCCTCTTTTAAATTTATATAACCATCTTCAATAATAATCTTTTTAATATCATATCCATTCTTAAGAATATCCAGCCAGTTAAAGATCAAATGTATATTACCTAAATTCATCACTTCTATATCAGAAGGTTGCAAAAGATTGATTAGTTTAACTTTATTTAAACTTAAGGAAGCATAAGGAAACTGATCAATTAAAGAAATATTGACATTTCCTTGAATCTTATATGCTGAAGAAATATTATTATTTATAGACTTTATAAAATAATCTTTAAAGTGATTATTGAATAAGTAAGTAAGGCCATTTAACAGCAACAGTATAAAAAGCAGAAGTATGGTGACCCATATTAAAAGTTTTTTTTTCATCTTCAGCTAGCTAAATGATGTTGATATATAATATTAAATGTATTATACAGGAAAAATATTTCAGTCAATGTAAAGTTAATTTTTTTGAAATGCTTCTCTCAAAAGAAAAACTATTATTTTCACTTTATATAAAAAATAGTTTGTTTAATAATACAAAGAAAGCTAAATTTGTCGCTCTTAATTATTGGGAGCTTAGCTCAGTTGGTTCAGAGCACTTGGTTTACACCCAAGGGGTCACAGGTTCGAATCCTGTAGTTCCCACTTATTCTAAAAGCCATATAATACAAATTATAAGGCTTTCTTATTAAGCCCATCTCACCAAAATACCCTACCTTTTAAATCCTCTTGAAACTTTTCTACAACTTTATAACGTTGTAGTTGTATGAATGATGCTACACGTAATATACTTATGCTGTTTGCTATTTCCTGTATGTCAATATGCATTTTTATACAATCTACAGCTGTTTCTATAGATGAAGATACGACATTGCAAAAAAAATATGCTGCTATCCTATCTGTTGAGCCCAGTGATATAACTAATATTGAACTGTATAATTTTGTAGATAGTTGGCTGAATGTACCATATCAATATGCTGCAAGTTCTAAAACAGGTACTGATTGCTCAGGACTAACTTGCAATTTATACAGTTCATTATATGAGAAAACACTTGCTAAATGTTCTCATGACATTTTTCTTTCGTCAAAGCATGTTAAAAAAGGCAAACTTAAAGAAGGAGATCTTGTATTTTTTAAGATTGGCAGTTCGAGAGTATCACATGTTGGAATATACTTACAAAATGATAAGTTTGTACATGCAAGCAAACAAAAAGGCGTTATAATCAGTGACTTGAATGAAGCATATTATAAAAAATATTTTTTCAAAGGAGGACGAATTAAATAAGTCAAATTATGATTTTATCTAAGATTATGTAGCTTTACATAACAACTAACATTTAATGCTATGAAATACTTCCCATTTTTACTTTTATTATTCGCAACTAATATTATAGTAGCTCAATCTACTTATAAAGTAGATCCTAAAAAATCTATTATAGAATGGGTGGGAAATAAGATAAGTGGTTCACACAGTGGCACAATTGAATTAAAAGAAGGAAATATAACTACTCAAAAAGATGTAGTACAACATGCTAATTTCATTATTGATATGACTACCATTAAATGTTTAGATATTGAAGATAAAGAATCTAATCAAAAGCTGGTAAGTCATTTAGAATCTCCGGATTTTTTCAATGTAAAAAAGTATAATACTTCTAAACTGGAAATTAAAGAAGTTTCTAAAACTGATGATGGACAATATTTATTTAAAGGAACTTTAACTATTAAAGGCATTACAAATCCTATTGAATTTCCGGCTGATATCAAACTAAATGGAGATAGTTTACTAGGAAATGCTACTTTTTCAGTCGATCGGTCTAAATATGATGTTCGCTATGGATCCTCTTCCTTTTTTGATGCTCTCGGAAATAAAGTTATTTACGATGATATGGATTTCACCGTAAAAATCGTAGCAATAAAATAGCACTTCTATATTATTATTAATAAAGCTGCAATCTTTTATAAAAGTTTGCAATTAGATTTTATATTTGCACTATTAAATTTTCAATCAAAAACATAACACTATGCTAAACAAACTTACATTAATTATCATGTCTTTTGCATTACTACTATTTGGATGCGGTGGCGGAGAAGAAGTGGCAACATACGAAGGTAAAATTGAGGATGCTGTAAATGATGAAACAGATGTAAAATTAGACATGGTTGTGTATGATATCCCTACTCCTGTTGAAGTAACCAAAGATATCGCTGCTTCAGGGGCATCTTATAATAATTCTCTCTTAAACAACCCAAGCAAAGCAGGAAGCTATGCTACAACTTATAAAAAAGCAGTAAATTTAGGAATATACATAGCTGATCTAAGCTACGCTGCTGTAAATGATCAGACACAAGATGCAACAAACTATCTTAGTGCTGCAAACAAATTGGCAGAGAGTTTGGGAATAGATGGTGCTTTTAATCAAGAAATGGTTAAAGCTTTTCAAGATAATTTAGGAAATAAAGATACACTTACAACTTTGATCGATTTAGCATATAAAAATGCAGATAAATATTTACGTTCTAATGATAGAGTCAGTACTGCCGCTTTAGTACTAGCAGGAGGTTGGGTAGAAGGTATGTACCTCTCTACTAAAATTTTAGGTAATGAGCCTAAAACTGCCGACAACAGATTAATCTTTGAAAGAATTGGTGGACAAAAACTTTCTTTAAATAATTTAGTTGACCTACTAGAAAACTATAAAGATAAACCGGATATCAACAATGCTTATGGGCCACTAGCAGAATTAGATTCAGTAGTGTATAATAAAATACAAGGGCCAAGTGCTATTTCTAGAGGCCAAGTTGATAATATAACTTCACGAATTGAGGCCTTAAGAAATGAAATGATTAAATAAGGTTTATATTTTATAAAAAATTAAATTTTTACAATTAAAATAAGCAAATTCCACTTTTATAACTAGGCATATTCGCAAGTAGACAGATTTAAATTCTGAATCTCTGGGTGGGAAAACGGCCTTTTTTTCAAGCTACTACAATCTCGAAATTGAGAGGGAGAAAACATCAGATGTATGAAGCCACCAATAGGTGGCGAGTTTTTGCTGTTTTGGGTAGCATTTCTGAGATTGTTTGCAAGAAAAATCAGCCTTGAAATCATTGCAAAAATAACCCCGATATTAGGCATTTTTGATTAAAAGCGGGGTGATTTACACCTATAAATTTTATTGAACACATTGGTATCATTCATTTTCTTACTTGCAAATTTCCCTAACTAGTCAAGATTTAATTTCACCTTGAAAAACTTCCTCTGCCGGACCATTTAACCAAATATCAACTACCTGATATTTTTTGAGTGTAAGATTGATAGATAAATTACCCCCAAGTGTTTTTGTTTGAATTTCATAACTGCCTTCTTGATAATCATTTTTTATGGCATATGCAATCGCACAAGCAGTAACTCCCGTACCACAAGAAAAAGTCTCCCCTTCTACTCCTCTTTCATAAGTTCGAACACTAATTATATCTTTAGCTATTTCATGAACAAAATTTACGTTTACTCCTTTATCTTTAAAACGATCATTGTAACGTATTTGCTTACCCAGTTCAACAACATTTAAATTCTGATTGTTGTCGCAAAAGCTTACATAATGAGGAGAGCCAGTATCAATAAAATAATAATCATCTCCTGCTTCTATGCGTGCTACATCATGCATTTTGAGTTTAATAATATCTGGTTTAATTTTTGCCTCATGCACTCCGTCAATAGCAAGAAAAGTAGCCGTATCTTTAATTATTTTTAAAAATTCAGCAAAACGAACAGCACAGCGGCTTCCATTCCCACAAAGGCTTTGCGAAGCATCTGCATTATAGTATACTACTTCAAAATCAACTTCAGAATTATTTTCAATTAATATCAGGCCGTCAGCACCAATTCCAAATCTTCTTTCACATAGCCTTTGTACTAACTGATGATTATTCCTGTCAAAAGTACCGGCTCTATTGTCAATCATTATAAAATCATTGCCTGTACCTTGATATTTATAAAACTTAATCATCATCATACTCTCTTGAATCCATTTCTTCCTGCAATGTACTGTCTTTAAAATGAACCTCTATCAGCCTATCTTCATCTACAGGTTGACTTTTTTTACTTCCAAAAAAGTATATAGCTATTCCGGTTATTACTAATATAAGAAACGCTATTAGAATGCCATTTTTACCCCAAACATTGCCTGTTCTTTTATTAAAATCTGATTTATTTATAGACATTTTGACATTATATATGTTAAAAAAAGTTAAATTATAATATAGAATAATACTTTAAATACCGAGCCGTTATAAAGGCATAATCTTTGATATAAAATTATCGTATTTATTTGATCTAAAAAAATTGAACTTATGAGATATATAAAAATTTTCATGTTGATCTTTATCATATCAATGATCACATCGTTAGGCACTATATTATTGTATAAAAACTTTACCCATAAAGAAGCAACTTCTTCAACTGCAGTTAAGCCGGTTTATCCTAGTTTAGGAACTAAAGTGGCATATCAGAATCAGCCTATAGACTTTACTTATGCGGCTGAGCTTACTACTCCTATGGTAGTAAATATTCAAACCAAGACATTACCAAAACAAAATGCTAATCCTTATAACAATTTTCAGTTTTTTTTCAATGATCCTTACAGTGGCAATCAATATACACCTCAACCCAAAGTTGCATTTGGTTCAGGCGTTATAATTTCTTCTGATGGATATATTGTAACTAATAATCATGTGGTAGAAGGTGGTGATGATATTGAAGTAACGCTTTACGATAAAAGTGTTTACACTGCAGAAGTCATAGGAACCGATAACTCTACTGATTTAGCTATTATCAAAATTAATACAACTTCATTACCTGCAATAGAATTTGCTAATTCAGATGAAGTAAGAGTTGGAGAATGGGTTTTAGCTGTAGGCAATCCATTTAATCTCACCTCAACTGTTACAGCAGGTATAGTGAGTGCAAAAGGTAGAAATATCAATATTTTAAAAGACCGTGCCGCTATCGAATCTTTCATTCAAACTGATGCAGCTGTAAATCCCGGTAACAGTGGTGGAGCATTAGTTAACCTAGACGGAAAATTAATTGGCATTAACACTGCTATTGCTACTCCTACAGGAACTTATGCGGGATATTCGTTTGCTGTACCTACTAACATCGTGCAAAAAGTGTTTGGAGATATTGTAGAATATGGCATTGTACAAAGAGGCTTTCTTGGTGTATCAATCAGTGAAGTTAATAGCCGGATTGCTGATGATAAAAAATTAAATAATTTAAAAGGTGTATACGTAAATACAGTCGCTTCTGAGAGTTCAGCGGATGATGCTCATATTAAGGCAGGAGATGTTATTCTGCAAATTAATAATTATGTAGTAAATAGCCCCTCTGAGTTACAGGAACAAGTTGCTCAGCATAGGCCGGGCGACAAAATTGATGTCACATTGGTCAGAGAT
>CBDBZN010000020.1:0-126917 GCA_965213575.1 Chitinophagales bacterium
TTCATTACATCCCGATTTTATGGGATTTATATTTTATAAACTATCTGCGAGAAATGCTACGCTTCCAGAGCTTAAAGGTTTTATACAAAATTTTTCCAAATCTATACAAAAAACAGGTGTATTCGTAAATGAACATCAGCCAGAAATTAATAAATTAATTATTTTACTGGATTTACAATATGTACAACTACATGGTAATGAAAATATAGATTATTGTAAAAAACTAAAGAGCCAAACAAATGCAGGAATTATAAAAGCATTTAGAATAGATACAGACTTTGATTTTAATACAATTATAGCTTATGAAGGCATCTGTGATTATTTTTTATTTGACACTAATTCAATAAACTATGGAGGGTCAGGCCGGAAATTTGATTGGGATAAACTAACGGAATATAAAGGTAACTTGCCGTTTTTTTTAAGTGGCGGAATTAATGAAAATGATGCTGAAATAATTAAACAGCTGCAACATGACAAATTGATCGGAATAGATATAAACAGTGGTTTTGAAACAGCACCGGGTGTAAAAAATATTCCTCTTTTAAACAAATTCTTTAAAGAAATAAGACAATGAAATATTCTCCAACTAAGGAAGGGTTTTATGGTGAGTTTGGCGGTGCTTTTATACCTGAAATGCTCTATGCGAATGTACAAGAAATAAAGCGTAGTTATTTAAAACTAGCTAAGGAACCTGCTTTTAGAAAAGAGTTTAAAAAATTATTAAATGATTATGTAGGCCGGCCTACTCCATTATATCTTGCAGAAAGGCTGTCTAAAAAGTACTGCTCTAAAATTTACTTAAAAAGAGAAGATCTTTGCCATACCGGTGCACACAAGATCAATAATACGATCGGACAAATTATGCTGGCAAAACGATTAGGAAAAAAAAGAATCATTGCAGAAACCGGTGCAGGACAACATGGTGTTGCAACCGCTACAGTATGCGCCCTTAAAGGATTACAATGCATTATATATATGGGTGAGCTGGATATTGAACGCCAAGCGCCTAATGTGAGCCGCATGAAAATACTCGGGGCAGAAGTCAGGCCGGCAAAATCAGGAAGTAAAACACTAAAAGACGCCACTAATGAAGCCATCAGAGATTGGATAAATAATCCAAAAGATACATTTTACATTATCGGTTCCGTAGTTGGCCCACACCCCTACCCGGATATGGTTACAAAATTTCAAGCTATTATCAGCCAAGAAATAAAAGATCAATTAATGAAAAAAGAGAAGGCTTCAGCACCCGATATCATAATTGCTTGTGTAGGAGGAGGCAGTAATGCCGCAGGTGCATTTTATCATTTTTTAAATGATAAAAAAGTAAAACTTCTTATTGCTGAGGCAGCGGGAGAAGGCATTGAAACCGGTAAATCCGCAGCTACCAGTTTTATAGGGACTCCAGGCATTATACATGGTAGCAAAACATTGTTGATGCAAGATAAAGATGGCCAAATTACAGAACCTCATTCTATATCTGCCGGATTAGATTATCCGGGAATAGGGCCGTTACCGGCTCATTTAATTACGGCCGGGCGTGCTAAAAGCTATGCCATTACAGATAAAGAATCATTAGACGCCGGATTACAACTCTGCCGGTTAGAAGGTATCATTCCCGCCTTGGAATCTGCCCATGCATTAGCAATTTTAGACAAAATAAAACATAAAAAAAATCAAGTAATAGTAGTTAACCTATCCGGACGAGGTGATAAAGACCTCGATACCTACATTAAATACTTTAATTTTTGACGGTGAGCAAACAAAATTATTTATGAGAAAATTGTTTACACAAACAAAGAAGCCACTTTTAAATATTTATTTTACAGCGGGCTATCCTTCTTTAAATGATACTGGAAAAATAATTTTAGCATTACAAGCAGCGGGTGTAGACTGCATTGAAATTGGAATGCCTTATTCAGACCCTTTAGCAGATGGTGAAACAATCCAAAAAAGCAGTTCCATCGCCTTAAAAAATGGCATGACGCTAGATTTGTTATTTAACCAGCTTATTGAAATCAAAGATCAGGTAGATATTCCTTTAATTTTTATGGGATATCTGAATCAATGGCTTCAATACGGTGAGGAAAAATTTTGTAAAAAATTAATTGCCTCGGGTATTACTACCGTGATCATTCCTGATCTGCCACTTAGTATCTATAAAAAAGAATATCAAAGCTTATTAAAAAAATACGGCCTCACCATCTCTTTTCTTATAACGCCGCAAACTGCAGAAAAACGTATAAAAAAAGCAGCAGCTTTAAGTTCTGCTTTTTTATATATTGTTTCTCAATCAAGTATAACCGGTACTCATTCTGTAACCTCTCCCGAACAACAACAATATTTTAAAAGAATAAAGAATATGAATTTAAACATACCGTCAATGATCGGTTTTGGCATAAATAGTTCTCAAGCCTTTTTAGAAGCTAATAAATACGCAGATGGAGCAATTATAGGTAGTGGTTTTATTAAAGCTTTAGATAAAAATAATTTAGAAGGATCTATTCAAAAATATGTTAAGTCAATTTTAAAAAATAATCCATGATCATTCAATTAGAAAGAAATATTCTTGCTCAGCAATTAGAGGCTATAAAAGCTGAAGTAAGCGTTTTACATTTTAATCCCAATGAAGTCACGACTCAATGTGGCAAGTATTTAGTGTGTATCGGCACCGGAGAGCTGGATCCTCGGCGATTGGGAGCAATGGACGGCGTAAGGGATATTCATCGGATTAGTGATGATTATAAATTAGTTTCTTCCAAATGGAAAGTAGGAAAAACTTGTATCGACTTAGGAGATGATGTCTTGATCGGAAATGGGCATTTTCAAATTATGGCAGGGCCATGTTCCATTGAAAATGAAGCCCAAATAGAAACTACGGTGAAGCATTTAGTTGCTAATAATATAAAAATTATGCGTGGCGGAGTTTTTAAGCCTAGAAGTTCTCCTTACAGCTTTCAAGGATTAGGTATTGAAGGACTGAAATTATTTTATAAACACTGCAAAGAAAACGGATTAAAGATCATAACAGAAGTCATGGAAGTTCATCAGATTGAAAAAATGCACGATTATGTGGATATTTTTCAGGTAGGCGCTAGAAATAGCCAGAATTTTAATCTTTTAGCAGAGTTGGGCAAAGTAGATAAAGCTATTTTATTAAAAAGAGGAATATCAGGCACGCTAGATGAGCTTTTACATTCTTCTGAATATATTTTCTCCAGCGGAAATGAGCGCATCATGCTTTGCGAGCGTGGGATAAGGTCGTATGAAAAGGCCTATAGAAATATAATGGATATTAATGCAATAGCTAACTTAAGAGGTCGAACTCATTTACCCATTATCGCAGATCCTTCTCATGCGGTAGGTATTAGAAAACATGTAGCTGCTGTAGCGTTAGCATGTGTTATGGCCGGTGCAGACGGTATTATTATGGAAGTACATGAAACACCTGAAAAAGCTTATAGCGATGGACAGCAAACGCTCAGTCATAGGCAGGCACAAAAAGCTTATGCCAGTCTTAGAGCTACCAGAGATCATTATCTTAAATGGGGAATATAAATAAAATTGTTACAACATTGCTTGCACTTTTTCTAAAAGCGCTTTATCTGTCTTTAATGCGACCAGGATTTCTTCATAACGAGCTATTTCCAATCCATGAGCTTTTATCATTTTTATGGATTCCCGTTCAGCGGTAGCCTGAATAGTCAATACTTCTATGCTAGTTTGTTGAAAATTATCAAATTCTTGATCTGAAGCATCTACTGTACCGGAAGCATCTTGAAGAGATTGAGCGAGTATATTATATCGTTCAAAAGAAAGGCCACTTTTTTCAATTTCTAATTTAATTTTTTCTTGAGTGTCGTCATATATTTCATTTACACTTTCCAGTGCATAAATAAATTTTATGAGTTCACCATCTGTGTAAGTTTGAGCAAATACGGTAAATCCCCAAAAACAGGTACTGATTAAAAAAAATAAATTCCTCATAAGCGTTTAAAATATTTGCATAAGGATACGTCCATCAAAGGAAAGGGTTGCTGATCCAGAAGAAAAGTTATACACACTCATTTAACAAAGCCGGCACAGTGTACTTTTAGCCATTATAAATTTCTTGTTCCAAAAATTGCACTCCCCACTCTTATCATGGTACTTCCTTCTTCTACAGCAATTTTATAATCATTAGACATGCCTATGGATAATTCTTTAAAATCAGTTTGTTCCGAATATTCATTTTTAATTTGTTTGTATAAATACGCTATTTTTCGAAATTCACTTCTAACTACCTCTTCATCATTTGTATTAGTTGCCATACCCATTAATCCGATGATTTTAACATGAGACAAATTCTCTAATGTTTTTGTTTGGAAAAGTGAGCTGGCCTCCTCTTCTGAAAATCCAAATTTAGTGTCTTCCTTAGCTATATGCACTTGAAGCAAGCAATTTATAATTCTCTCAGATTTTTGTCCTTGCTTATTTATTTCTTTTAAAAGCTTCAAACTATCAACTCCATGAATCAAAGCTACGAATGGAGCAATATACTTTACCTTATTTCTTTGAAGATGTCCAATCATATGCCATACAATATCTTTCGGCAATGCCTCATACTTATCAACCAACTCTTGTACTTTATTTTCTCCAAAGATTTTTTGTCCTGTCTTATAAACCTCTAAAATATCTTCCATTGGCTTTGTTTTAGAAACAGCCACTAATTGCACATGATGAGCATCAGCATATTTTTTTAAAGACGACAAAACTTTCAAATCGGGCATAAATTATGTTTTAAGTATCTTTACGGCAATAATTTCAAATATGCATAAATTATTCATTCTATCCTTTATTTTTTTAATTTTCAGTTGTCATGAACCTCTTGAAAAAGAAGTACAGAAAGAAAACTTCCTTTCCAAAGAAAAAATGGCCGCTGTATTATCAGATATTTTCTTACTTGATGAAACCATTCAGAAAAGTGACACCATAGATTCTTTAAAGATATTGATCAGTCAAAAATATCTCAAGATCTTTGACATACATAAAGTTACCAAAGAAGATTTTATGAAGAGCCACAATTATTACGTAAGGTTTCCGGGAGAAATGGAAACTATTTACACAGAAGCGATTAATAATTTAAGTAAAATAGAAAGTGAACTTAAAGCTAAAGAATAAAGTGTTAGCCATTATTTGTAAATTTGTAAGAACGTAACCCAAATAAGTCTGGATTAAATAGTACTATATGAATAAGATTGTTAAAAATGCTGCTGAAGCTGTTAAAGATATTAAAGATGGGGCAACTATTATGTTTGGCGGATTTGGCCTATGTGGCATTCCGGAAAATTGCATTACCGCTATAGTTGAAAAAAATGTAAGAAATATCACTGCTATTTCTAATAATTGTGGCGTAGATGATTTTGGTTTAGGATTATTATTACAAACCAAACAAATAAAAAAGATGATATCTTCTTACGTAGGAGAAAATGCTGAATTTGAAAGGCAATTACTTGCAGGAGAACTAGAAGTTGAACTTAATCCGCAAGGAACCTTAGCAGAAAGAATAAGAGCGGCAGGCGCAGGCATTCCGGCATTTTATACATTGACGGGCGTAGGGACAGAAGTAGCTGAAGGAAAACCTACTAAAACTTTTAAGGATAATGAATATATTATGGAAGAGGCACTACACGCAGATTTTGCTATTGTTAAAGCTTGGAAAGGAGATGAAAATGGCAATTTGATCTTTAAAGCTACCGCAAGAAACTTTAACCCAATCATGGCTACAGCGGGCAAAATAACTATTGCTGAAGTAGAAGAATTGGTACCTGCCGGAAAACTCGATCCTAATCACATACATACACCGGGCGTTTTTATACAAAGAATCTTCAAGGGAACTAATTACGAGAAGAGAATAGAACAAAGAACAGTATCGCCTAAAAATTAATTTATTATGGCTTTAGATAAACATGGCATCGCTAAGCGAATTGCTCAAGAATTAAAGGACGGATTTTATGTAAATCTGGGAATTGGCATTCCAACACTTGTTTCAAATTATATCCCACAAGGTATAAATATCACTTTACAATCAGAAAATGGCTTACTTGGAATGGGGCCATTTCCTTATGAAGGAGAAGAAGATGCAGACTTAATTAATGCAGGTAAACAAACCGTAACAGTTTTACCGGGAGGAAGTTTTTTCGACTCCTCTACCAGTTTTGCAATGGTGAGAGGTGGGCATATTGACTTAACTATTCTTGGAGCAATGGAAGTATCAGAAACCGGAGATATTGCCAACTGGAAAATTCCCGGTAAAATGGTAAAAGGAATGGGCGGAGCCATGGATTTAGTAGCGGGAGCTAAAAAAATTATAGTAGCGATGACCCATGCCAACAAAGCTGGAGAGTCGAAGCTTTTAAAATCTTGCAGCCTACCTTTAACCGGATTAAAATGTGTAGATAGAATTGTCAGCGACTTAGCAGTTATTGATATTACTCCGAAAGGATTTAAGCTCATTGAAAGAGCTCCGGGCGTGAGCATAGAAGAAATCAAATCTAAAACAGAAGGCAATTTAATTATAGAGGGAAACATCCCGGAGATGAAGATTTAAAAGCCAATAGCAGCTTTAGTGAGAATGGAATATGTGAATTATAATGGTCAACTACTGCGCGCGGATCAGCCTGTTTTAAAGGCTAACAACCGGGCTTTTAAATATGGTGATGGCTTATTTGAATCCATCAGAATGTGTGACGGCAAGCTGCCTTTTCTTAAAGACCACATCGTAAGGTTGCAAAGTGGCATGCATCTCCTCAAAATGAATATTCCCCAGAACTATTCTACAAATTATTTTGAGAAAGAAATTTTAGAACTGGCGAGTAGAAGCGATATCACTTCTAACGCGCGGATAAGATTGACTGTTTTCAGGAAAGAAGGAGGGCTCTACAGCCCTGCTAATAATGATGTCGAGTTTTTAATCGAGATAAACCCATTAGCATCTTCTCAATATATTATCAATGAGCGAGGACTCAATATTGATGTATTTTACGAAGTAACCAAAACAGTTGACAAAACTGCCATTTTAAAAACATGCAACGCCTTACCCTATGTTTTGGCTGCTCTTTATAGGCAAAAACAAGGACTAGATGAATGTATTATTTTGAATACGCATGGAAGAGTTTCAGACGCAATTTCTTCTAATATATTTATGGTTTATGATAACAAAATTATCACCCCTTTACTCTCTGAAAGTTGTATTAGAGGCATTATGCGAAATCACGTGCTCAAGCTAGCTAAAAGCTATGGCATAGTCACAGAGGAGGTTAGAATGATACCTGAAGATTTATTAATTGCAGAAGAAGTATTTTTAACTAATGCAATTATGGGCGTACAATGGGTTGAAAAATATCGAAACAAGACCTACACTAATCAAGTTGCTTGCTCTTTGGTTGAAAAGGTGAATGAGTATATTCAGTCGTATTAGGGGTTAAGTGTTATTCCGCCTGTCAAGGTGTTATCACCTGACTCAATATAAATCATCAGGTGACAACACCTGATGTGGCAGTTTTTCATAAATAACTCTATCATAAGAACGAACTTTGAGTTATATTTAAATAGCTATGAAAAATATAGATAAAATCAGTCTTCAAAATGCATATCGGCTATTTAATTCAGGAGATATTGATCAGATAGAGCTCGGTACAACAGAAGGATTAAAAGCCATACACCTTTATCTTTTTAAAGACCTTTATGATTTTGCCGATAAACTTAGAGAGCAAAATATATCTAAAGGTGGCTTTAGATTTGCCAATTCATTGTATCTCAAAGAAATTTTAGTCAAGATTGATCAAATGTCCGAGGGGAATTTTGAGGAGATCATCGCTAAATATGTCGAAATGAATATCGCTCATCCTTTTATGGAAGGAAATGGCAGAACAATGCGCATTTGGTTAGATATGATATTAAAAAATAGACTTCAAAGAGTTGTCAACTGGCAGTATGTAGATAAAACGCTTTATTTACAAGCCATGGAAAGAAGCCCTGTGAATGATTTAGAATTAAGAGTGTTATTGAAAGAAAACTTGACGACAGAGGTCGACGATAGGGAAATAATTTTCAAAGGTATAGAGCAGTCTTATTATTATGAAGGATATGAAAAAGAGGATTAAAGATCAATAAACATCAGGTGATAACACCTGATGCGGCATCTGTGCAAACGCCCTGTCAGGTGTTGTCACCTGACACAACAAACCACTAGGTAACAATATCTGATGTGACATTTCAAACGACCTTCTCTTAGTAGCGATTTAGTCTTTATAATGGGATAAGAAATCCCATTTTGTAGTATTACAATAATAGAACTCAGCACTTGAATATTCATATTTTTCAGGATAAGTACATAAGTTCCATCTTTCCTGTATAGGATTATTATGAATATAGTCTAGCTTTTGCTCTAAAACATTTTCGGAATATAGCTCAACCGATAACGGGCGATTTTGCCAAAATTGATATTTTCTGTCTCTTAAATTAACCTCAAACTTTTTTAAAACCATGGGATATTTTTCGATCAAGTCGAATCGAATCTGCTGAGCAGTAAATTTCAAAAAATCACGTTGAACATTCTGTTTAGTATGTCCTTCCCTAATTTGCCATATCAAATGAATATGATTAGGCATTATTACAAAACCATACACTTTGATCCTTTTTTGTTTAACTAAAAAACTAAGACTGTCAATGACGATCATTTTATATTTATCATTTCTGAGAAGTAGTATCCAGTCTTTTATTGTAGCAGTAAAGAAAATAGGATGAGTAGCGTACATCTGATATTTTTAGGATTATTTATAACACTTTACAAAACCATTTAATTAAGATTTATTACATCAAATATACAAATATTACATTGCAATAAATTACATGAGTTACATAATCCAATTAAGCATCAGGTATCTACACAAACGCCCCCGTCAGGTGTTGTCACCTGACTTCACATTCAAATTTTTCCTGCCATTTATAGTAATGCTTTAGTATTTAACATATAGTTCTTACTTTTGCTATTCAAATATAAATTTTTATGAAAATAGCAGTAATAGGTGCCACCGGTATGGTGGGAAATGTCATGCTTCAGGTGCTTGCTGAAAGCAGCTTAACAATTGATGAATTGCTTCCGGTAGCATCTGCCAAATCAATTGGAAAAGAGATAAAGTTTAATGGTACTTCTTATACTGTAATGGGTATGGAAGCTGCTATTGCTCAAAAACCTCAAATTGCTATTTTTTCTGCAGGAGGAACTACTTCGAAAGAATGGGCGCCTAAATTTGCTGAAGCCGGAACAGTAGTAATAGATAATTCTTCTGCGTGGCGGATGGAGAAAAATATTCCTTTAGTAGTTCCTGAAATAAATGCAAAAGCATTAACTCGCAAGGATAAGCTTATTGCCAATCCTAATTGTTCTACCATTCAAATGGTACTTGCCTTAGCTCCACTTCATGAAAATTATAAAATTAAAAGAATCGTAGTCTCTACTTATCAATCTGTAACAGGTACAGGTGTAAAAGCTGTTGAGCAAATGGAAAATGAACGTAAAGGAAATTATTCTGAAAAAGTATATCCTCATATCATTGATAAAAACTGTTTACCGCATGGTGGTGACTTTGATGAAACCGGATACACTACTGAAGAACTTAAATTAGTTAATGAAACCAGAAAAATCTTAAACGACCAATCAATAAATGTTACTGCAACCGTTGTGAGAGTGCCTGTGGTAGGAGGCCATTCCGAAAGTGTGAATGTAGAATTTCAAAAAGACTATGATTTAGAAGAGGCCAGAAGCATACTGGCTCAAAGTGATGGAATTACACTACAAGACGATCCTGCAAATAATGTTTATCCTATGCCCATTAACGCAGAAGGAAAAAATGATGTATTTGTTGGTAGGTTAAGGCGAGATAATTCTCAGCCTAACACGCTTAATATGTGGATTGTTGCAGATAATCTTAGAAAAGGAGCTGCTACTAATGCTGTTCAAATTGCGGAGTATTTGGTGAATAATGGCTTAATTAGCTAAGCCTGCAAAACTTTACCACCCTTAGCCCCTCCTAATAGGAGGGGAATTTTTGCATTTTAACGTTTACTAAGGCACATTCGCAATTAGAGCAGTTTTAAACTCAGAAATTTCTGAGTTGGGGAACGGCCTTTTTTTCAAGCTACTACAATCTCGAAATTGAGAGGGAGAGAAACATCAGATGTATGAAGCCACCAAAGGTGGTGAGTTTCTGCTGTTTTGGGTAGCATTTCTGAGATTGTTTGCGAGAAAAATCAGCCTTGAATTTTTTTTTGTTACTTTTCTTTTTTTCAAGAAAAAGAAAAGTAAGAAGAAATCATTGCAAAAATAACCTCGATTTTAGGCTTTTTTGATTAAAATCGGAGTGATTTACACCTATAAATTTCATTGAACTCCTTGGTATCATTCATTTTTCTTACTTGCGAATTTCCCTACTAATTGCTATCGGCTATAAGCTATTTAGCTATCTCAATTTCTTCAAAGATCTCCTGAGTACTTGTAAATCTTTATACACCTCATAATCTTTCGCATATAAAAGATTCAAACGCCTAATTGATTTTGTATCAGATAACGGAAATTTTACGGTATCAACCGGCGATATGATAGAAGGTTTAGTTTGAGGTAAATTAATGATGTATTCATCTTCTTTATCGTAATATCCCACCCATGTAGATGCTCCTATCAATACCCGCCACCAATTTTTAAAGAATTTAAAGCCATTCAAATAAATCATAATGGGACTTCCTATAAAAAAAATCAAGCACATTATTATATCAAACACTCTCTTATTACGCCTGTTTTGAGGCGAAACAATGTTTAAATTTATATCAAAACTATACAGATCGCCGGCTGAATTTTTAGAATTACTGCCAATGATCCCATCGCCTTCAGCATGAACAATTTTATAATCAACTTGTGCTCCAATATTGGTCATCCATCCAATTATCTCAGAAGAAGAAATATGTTTAGAGCAAAAAACTACTTCATTCACAGCATACATATCGACAGTTTCCCGGAGCCGTGCGATTGAACCTAACATATTATCATCTTCCTCATCTGCATCTGATGGTGTAATATAACCTATATATTCTATCGTAATATTAGATTGCGTGATGAGCCGTAATACTCTATCAACCTCATCTTTGCCCCCTACAATTAACATCCGTTTTTTATCCTTACGATTTTCTAACTTAAATCGCTGCATGGGTAATTCATTAAGCAATAATCTTAATAAGGTAAGGCTCACCATTGCCCACACCCCTCCTATTAATATCATGCCTCTTGAAAAACGATACGATTCCTCTAAAAAACCGTATACTGCTGCAATAAAAATTGTACCGACTAGTATTCCCCTTAATAGCCTCATAAGGCTGATGGGCCGGTCATACCCTCCACTGAAAAAAGCAGTTAGAATCCATATGATAATATATACAGGCACATTAAAAGACATGTAAGTTTCCGGATAGACGACTCCTTCTTCCAGTTTAATATTATGCTCCCAAAAATTTTTGAGCAGATACATACCAGTATAAATAATTGCTGCATCTAAAAAAGGTAAGAATAAATTTTTTGCAATACTAAAAATGACGGTTAGAAAAGCTTTAGCATATATGGCCAAAGTAATTAAAAATGAAAAAGCTTTGGCATTACCGGAAGAAAAATGTTTTTTAGCAAAGATGATCATTGCATTATAAAATACCTTCACATAATTAACAGTTTGCTTTTTTGTACTTTCTCCCTTGTAATGGATGATGGTAGTATCCGGAAAATAATAATTTTTATATCCCGCCTTCAGGATGCGATAAGAAAGGTCAATATCTTCTCCATACATAAAAAAAGTTTCATCCAGTAACCCGATCTCATCTAATACGTCTTTCCGGATAAGCATAAATGCCCCGGATAGTATTTCCACTTCGTGTATAGCATCTTTAGATAAATAACCTAAATGATATTGGCCAAATGTTTTTGATTTTGGAAAGAGCGAAGACAATCCAAATATTTTGCAAAAAGCGATCCATGGCGTGGGCAAAGCACGTTTTGATTCCGGTAAAAAATTTCCTTTCCCGTCGATCATCTTTACCCCTAACCCTCCTGCTTTAGGATGTTGATCCATAAAAGTAATAATCTTTTCAAACGTATCTTCTTCAATAACTGTGTCGGGGTTAAGCAACAAAATATATTTACCACTCGCCTTTCTAATGGCTTGATTATTAGCTTTGGAAAAACCTTTATTATCCGAATTAGCAATGAGTTCGATTTCAGGAAAATTAGTTCGAACCATGTTAGCCGAAAAATCAGAAGAATGATTATCTATTACAAAAACCTCTACGGATAATCCTTCAGCAGCTTTTTTAACGGCCGTTAATGCTTGTTCTAAAAAATATCTAACATTATAATTAACAATGATGACTGAAAGTGAAATGGAAGATAGATTTTCTTTAGGCAAAACGGATCTAATCATTTATACGCTCATAAAACTAAAAAATATATCAGATATTATGACAAATATACTTTATATCTAAAGAAGAACATATAGATCAGCATTTTAATAAGTAGCGCTTATAAATTCAATACGGCAAATGATTAAAATCTTTTGAAGAAAACCATAATTATTATATTATTTTTAAAATATCTACTATATTTTAACTACATGAATATTATCATACGACAAGCAGATAAAAATGATGTTGCCAAAATATTAGAAATTTTAAATTATGAAATCATTAATACCACAGTGGTATATGATTATCAAAAACGAACGTATGAAGAACAATTAAGATGGTTTAAAAAAAAGAAAGAAGAAAATTTACCCGTAATTGTTGCCGTAGTAGATGGAAAAGTGGCAGCTTATGGTACATATGGCATTTTTCGTCCATGGGAAGCTTATAAATTCAGCATTGAACATTCTTTATATGTTGAAAAAAATAAAAGAAAGTTGGGCATAGGAAAATTGATCCTTCAAGAACTTATTGATATAGCTAGATTAGAGGGATATCACACAATAGTTGCCGGCATAGATGCATCTAATCAAAACAGTATAATTTTCCATAAACAGTTTGGGTTTAAAGAAGTAGGGAATTTAAAACAAATAGGTTATAAATTTAATAAATGGTTAGATTTAACCTTCATGCAGCTATTTTTAAAATAATAAATTAAGCAACTTTTAAAGCCCTTAAATTAGATTTATCAAATCGTTCCTTTGCATAATCAAGGGTGATGGTATAAGAAGATATTTCTTCTTGGGAAGGCAAATCGTACATTAAGTCTGTCATGATCACTTCACATATCGACCGCAACCCTCTTGCTCCCAATTTTAAGCTTAATGCTTGGCCAACGATAAAATCTAGTACATCTTCCTCAATCTCCAGTTCAATATCTTCAATTTTAAATAATTTCTGATATTGTTTTACAAGAGCATTCTTAGGTTTTATTAAAATTTCCCTAAGCGTATCTGCATCTAAAGGTTTTAAATAAGTAAGCACCGGCAATCTACCTATCAACTCAGGAATCAATCCGTAAGTTTTTACATCTTGATGGCTAATATATTCTAACAAAGCACCTTTTTCAGCTTTAAAATTATTAGTAGATGTTTCAAAGCCAATCACGTTTGTTTTAACTCGGCGGCCAATAATTCTATCAATACCTTCAAAAGCCCCACCACAAATGAATAATATATTTTGAGTATTGATTTTTACTAACTTTTGCTCGGGATGCTTTCTACCGCCTTGAGGAGGCACGCTCGCTTCTGTTCCTTCTAAAAGTTTCAACATTGCCTGTTGCACTCCTTCTCCAGACACATCTCTCGTAATAGATGGGTTGTCGCTTTTTCGTGCAACTTTGTCTATTTCATCTATATAAATAATTCCTCTTTCCGCTTTTTTAACATTGTAATCGCAACTTTGCAATAATCGAGATAATATACTCTCGACATCTTCGCCTACATATCCTGCTTCTGTAAAAACAGTAGCATCAGCTATAGCAAACGGTACATTTAAAAATTTAGCGATGGTTTTAGCTAAAAGCGTTTTACCAGTACCTGTTTCTCCAACTAAAAGAATATTAGATTTTTCAATTTCTACCTCATCATCATCAATCGTTTGATTGAGGCGTTTATAATGATTATAAACGGCTACTGATAATATTTTTTTTGCTGCATCTTGGCCAATCACATATTGATCGAGATATGCTTTAAGCTCAGCAGGTTTTAAAGCAGTTCTAAAATTTTCGGAGCGTGGATCATCTTTTTCATGAAGTTCGCCTTGAATGATTTTCTGAGCCTGTTCCACACAATTTTCACAAATGTGTCCCTCCAATCCGGCAATTAAAATTGCTACATCAGCTTTGCTTCGATTACAGAAAGAACACTTAGAACCGCTTTTTCTAGACATATTACTCTTTGCTTTTTTTACTTCGAACTAATACTTCATCGATCATTCCATATTCTTTAGCCTCTTCTGCCCTC
Organism: Chitinophagales bacterium; assembly: GCA_965213575.1. Lineage (GTDB taxonomy): Bacteria > Bacteroidota > Bacteroidia > Chitinophagales > JAUHXS01 > JAUHXS01. The sequence continues at coordinate 14,502 of CBDBZN010000020.1, forward strand.
ATCCAATAATCCCTGTCAGAATCTTTTTCTACTTTTTTATATGGTTGTCCTGAATGAGCACTGAGAATTTCATAAAGTTCCTTTTTAAGCTTTAATACCTCTTTTAAAGTGATCTCCATATCACTGGCTTGCCCTTGCGCTCCACCCAAAGGTTGATGGATCATTACGCGTGAATGTTTTAAAGCTGTTCGCTTACCTGCTTCTCCGGCACATAATAAAACGGCTCCCATAGATGCGGCCATGCCTGTGCATATGGTCGCTACATCAGGAGAAACATATTGCATAGTATCATAAATACCCAATCCTGCATAAACTCCGCCTCCCGGACTATTAATATATAATTGTATATCTCTATCCGGATCTGTTGAATCTAAAAATAGTAACTGGGCTTGAACGATATTAGCTACATAATCATTAATACCTTCCCCTAAAAAAATGATACGATCCATCATTAACCTGGAAAAAACGTCCATAGTGGCAACATTCATTGGCCTTTCTTCTATAATATATGGAGTCAGATTTTCTATATTCCCGATGTACTGATCAACACTCAATCCATTCATTCGCTTATGATTAACAGCGTAATTTCTAAACTCGTTTCTAATATTTTTCATGTATAGTATTTATATCTTTTGTTTCTTATATACCAGGAGAAAAAGTAACTAATTCTTCTATAATAACTTATTTTAAACTAAAATAGTTTAAATCTACTTTTAGGTTTTTTATGAATGTTTTTAGCAATATCCTTAAACTTATCTAAAGTTACCTCTTTATCTTTGATTGCAAAAACAGATTTCATGTAAGTAAAGAGCTTTTCATCTAATAAGTTGTCGTACGCTTTCCTATATTGCTCTTCATTTTGAGCAAATTTGTCGACAAATTCGGTTAATTGTTCTTCAGGAAACGCACCGGCATTCATACCAAATTGCTCTAAAATAGACTTTCTGATCTGCCCCAACACTTCCTCGTGCTCCACTTTGATATCATTATCTTTAGCTACTTTACTAGTGATCAGCATCCAACGTAAGCTCTTAGAAAAATCTTTATATTCTCTAGTGATTTCTTCTTCAGATATTTCTTCCTTGTTAGTAATTTTAATCCATTTGGTTAAAAAATCATCCGGTAAAGGTACTTTAGTATCCTCTATTAATTTATTGACAATTTCTGTATTTAATATTCTATCACTTTGTACATCATAGTATTTCTTCAGATCTTCTTTGAGCTTACCTTTAAATTCTTCTAAAGATTTCACATTATCTTTTCCATAAACCTTGTCAAACAATTCTTGATTTACCTCAGTCTTTTTAACACGACTTATTTCTTCAATTTTCATTTTAAAATTAGGATTCACCTCTTTTATTTGATCTTCGTGAATTCCTAAAATTTGTTTGGCAACATCTTCTTTATCTCTCTCAAAGAATTTAAAAATTGGCACATTTATTTCTGCACCTTTTTTTAATTTCACTACTTCTTTTTCCCATTTAGAAGTAAGCATATCAGTAGCAATAGGTACATTTTTATTTAACCCATCTTCTTTTATTGCATCATTCTTATCCAGCTCTGTTAACTGTAATTGCAATACATCACCTTCGATAATATCGTTGGGATGACTGACATCGCCATGTTGTTTAGCGATACGCCCTACTTCTTCTTCCAACACTTTATTATCAATGGCAATGATATTTTTAATAAATTTTGTTTTAGGCGACAAAGCTTTTACTTCAATATCAGGAGATAATCCTAATTCATACATAAATTCATAATCCTGAGCTTGTTTAATATCAGGCGTTACTTTATTATCATCTTTCGGAATTGGTTGGCCTAAAATAGATATTTTGTTTTCTTTTAAATACTTATTTAATTCTTCTTGAACAATTTTATTTAACTCATCAGCTAAAATATCATTTCCATACATATTTTTAATTACCCCACTTGGTACTTTGCCTTTTCTGAAACCTTTAATATGTACTTTTTTAGTCAGATCCTTAACCACATTATCCACTTTAGGAGAATAATCTTCTTTAACAATTTTAACCGTTAACAAAGCGGTAAGATTTCCTGTATTTTCTTGTGTGATGTTCATATACAACAATTTATAGAAAGTACGGGCTTTTTGAGCCCTCTTTTTTAGTTAAAGAGGGAAATCCCTCAAATTTTGACATGGATCATTTCTTTTTCAGTATAAACTTTAATTAAATTAGAATGGAAATAAAGTTTAAATTACATAAACCTATTCCAATTCCTTTGATCCATATTTGATAATTTTTAAGACAGCTTATGTATAATTAATTAATATGCAATATATTATACTTATGTTATTCCTCTAAAAAATTTATCTCATTAGCTTCAAAAGTACTTCATTTTTTCCTAAGTAAGAAGGGAAAACACGTGAATCTCTTATATATAAAAATTCCTCATTTAAAGTTTAATTGTTGCGAACAAACTTTGAGGTGGCTCTAGTAATAAATGTTATGGAAAGTAAACAATCGTATATTAACTTTGAATACTTTTTACTTAACAGTATTCAACATACGTCTTGAGCTTTTAATTACTTCACTACTTTGTTGTATCTTTTTAAAAGTAGTCAAAGCTTGTGCCACCACTTGATCCATATTGTAGTATTTGTAAGTAGCTAACCTGCCTACAAAAATAGTGTCAGACTGGCCGGCTAAAACAGCATATCTTTGATATATTTCCTTATTTTCTAAAGTAGGTATCGGATAATAAGGATCTCCTTCACTTTTAGGAAATTCATAAACGACTGTGGTTTTTTTATGTTGCTGATTAGTCAGGTATTTAAACTCTGTGATCCTGGTAAAGTCATAGTCATTCGGATAATTGATGGTACCGGTTTCCTGAAATCTTTCCTGGTCATACGTCTCAAACTTAAAGTTTAAAGACCGGTAGGGAAGCTTGCCAAAGCAATAATCAAAATATTGATCAATCGGGCCGGTATAAACTAACTGCTTGTACTTCACTTCATTTGACAGGTTTTGATAATCTGCATTCAGCATGATGTGAATATTAGGGTGAGCTAACATTTTTTCAAACATCTTGGTATAGCCGTGTAAAGGCATGGCTTGATAAGTATCGGTAAAATAGCGGTCATCTTTATTGTTTCGCGTAGGTACCCTGGCTGTAACTGAAGGGTCCAGCTCAGATGGGTCAAGATCCCACTGCTTATTTGTATAGCCTTTGAAGAATTTTTCATACAGCTCTCTTCCTACCGCTTTTACTACTACATCTTCAGAGTTACGAACTTGTTTAATGTCTTCTGATTTTGAAGCAAAGAAGTCATCAAGCTGAGAAGAGCTGAGGTTTAATCCGTATAAACTATTAATGGTAGTTAAATTAATGGGAATAGGTACTTTTTGCCCATCTACACAGGCTAATACTTTATGTTGGTAGTTTCTCCATTTAGTAAACTTGGATAAATAAGAAAATACAAGTTTACTATTGGTATGAAAAATATGTGGCCCGTATTTATGGACCAGTATACCATCATTGTTGTAGAAATCATAGGCATTTCCTGCGATATGATTTCGTTTATCTATAAGTAATACTTTTTTATCACCTACGTTGGCTAGGCGTTCGGCTAACACACTCCCGGCAAAGCCTGCCCCCACTATTAAGTAATCATACATTCGCTACAGCTTTTGAGGTTGATGTTAGAACTTTATCTATATAAGTATGATAACATGTTGATTTTTTAAATCTATTAGAAGTTTGGATCAAGTTAGATACCTCACTTTCTTTTTCTCGCATATTAGTTAATTAGCTTATACTCTTATTAGTACTACTAATAATAAATATTATACCAATATTATTTTAAAGCAATCTACTTACCATATTATGTTAAAAGAATTGATCTAATCAGCTTAGAAATTATTTGCTTATAAATTTCTAAAACTTGATAATTAAATGATGTATGTGGAATTAAAAACTCAATATGTGCAATTAAGTTCTACTATTACACCCAATAATAATCAATAAGTTATAAACTAATTAAAATAAAATAGTAATACCTTGAGAAATAAAAAAAGCCACTAAATGCAAGTGGCCTTTAAAAGAGTGCGGATGAAGGGACTCGAACCCCCACGCCGTGAAGCACTAGATCCTAAATCTAGCGTGTCTACCAATTTCACCACATCCGCATTTTAATATTTTGCTATGCAAATTATTAGGGTAGCATTATTATCTGCGCGCACAAAAATACCAAATTATATTGAATATTGAATAAATTAAATATAATCATTTTGATGCTGGACTTCCATTAATGTAGGGAATTCTTGTAACAATTGAACGGCCTAAAGTCATCTCATCAGCATATTCTAATTCTCCGCCAAAAGAAATCCCCCGAGCAATAGCAGTAATATTTATATTATAAGGAGCAATTTTTTTGGACAGATAATATATCGTTGTATCTCCTTCAATTGTAGGACTTAATGCCATAATAATCTCTGCTATACCTCCCTCTTTTATACGCTTAAGCAGCGAATCAATATTTAACATATCGGGCCCAATACCGTCCATAGGAGAAATCACTCCTCCTAATACATGATATAATCCGCGGTATTGATTAGTATTTTCAATAGCTAGAAAGTCACGAATACCTTCTACAACACACACTACCTCACGATTTCGAGAAGAATTTTTACATACTGAGCATAATTCTTCATCAGATATATTGTGACATTGTGAGCAAAATTTTACTTCTGCTTTCATTTTCACAAAAGTTTCGCTAAAACGAGTAACCTCGATTTCATCTTGATTTACTAGATGCAATACTAGCCTTAATGCCGTTTTTTTTCCAATACCCGGCAACTTAGAAAATTCAGCTACAGCATCTTCTATTAATTTTGAAGGAAATTGCATTTACTATCTTTATACCGAAGATACTTCAAAACAGCTATTTATACAATAATTACTAAGCTTATAAAACTTATTCTAATAAAAGTTTAAGATTGTATTTTTGAAGTTTAAAGATATTTTATGTTATTTCAAATATTTATTAAGCAGTTTTATAGAATATACAAGCACGCTTCTAAAAATATTCATATAATTATGCGCAAAAAGCAAATATGGCGTTATCAGAAGTAAAGGTTGAGCGATTAAATGATGTTATATATACTATCTATCCCGAGGAAATTACACCATTAATAGCTAAGAAAATTCTTATAGAAAATGACCATTTAATTGAAATATTGGCAAAAGAAGGAAAACCTATATTGCTTTTAACAGACGCTTCTAATATGAAACGTGTATCTTTAGAAGCTAGAAAAGAGGCCATAGTATGGGCAAAAAGAGAACATTATAAAAAAATTGGAATCTTTGCTAAGAAAAATATATATGCGAAATATCTGATCAACATGGTACTAAAGGTTCTTAACAAATCAAACACTATCCGCTTTTTTGAAGATAAAAAATCAGCTATAAAGTGGCTTAAAAGTGCTTAATTATTATCTAAGTGAGCAAAGAAAATGTAATTATTAATAAAAAACATTTAGAAGAATTAGAAAGGTTTTTCGTCGAAATTGCCGGTGGAGACCTCAATACCACTTTATCAATCCCCTCTGAAGAAAATGAGTTATCAAATACTTATGTTGGGATTAAGCTGTTATTGGATACTGCTAAAGAAAAAATTTTTGAGTTGGAAAGGGAGATCATATTCCGACGAAAGATTTTACGCAAATCTTATAACAATGAAAAAAAATATCTGGATTTATATGAAAATTCTCCTGATATGTTACTGTCTATAGCTATAGACAGTAAAAAAATTTTAGATTGTAATAATACGCTTCTTAAAAATTTAGGCTATTCAAAAGAAGAAGTTAAAGGCCGGTCAATATTTGATTTTTATCACCCACATTATATTCCTGCAGTTAATGAATCTTTTAAGGAATTCCTCACAACCGGTACTATATCCGGATTAGAGCTTTTTGTTAAAAAACATGACGGGAATTATATCCCTGTGCTATTAAAAGCTACAGCGATTAAAAACAAGGAAGGCAAAATTATCGCTACTCGGTCAAGTTGGCGAGACATGAGTACTGAATATAGTGCTAAAAAAGCATTAGAAGAAAGCGAAAAGAGATACCGGGCGTTAAATAACAATGCATTTGATGCTATTATTATGGCCAATCATCATGGAGAAATTGTTTCTTGGAACAAAGGGGCAGAACATATTTTTCAATATACTGAAGAAGAAGTATTAAATGAAGATTTAACCAAAATCATGCCGGTTCGCTATAGAGCTAAACATTCAGAGGGTTTTTTAAAACACTTAACTACAGGTAAGAAGAATGTAATTGGACATGTAATAGAGCTAGAAGGCCTGAGAAAAAATGGAGAGGAATTTCCTATTGAAATTTCCCTATCATCTTGGGAATCTGACGGCAAGAAATTTTTTAGTGGGATTATCCGTGATATTACTATAAAAAGTATGCAAGAGCGGATAATAAGACAAAGTGAGGAAAAATATAGAACCTTGGTGCAGAAAATGAACGAAGGTGTAATTATGCTTAACAAGAGAAATCAAATATATTTTGTAAATAATCATTTTGTATCTATGCTAGGTTATACTCATACAAAAGATATTCTTTACAAAAACCTTAATCAATTTACCATTGAAAAAGATTTATCCATTTTGCAGCAATGCTTAGAAACAAATGAAAGTAAGGAGATTCAATTATATACTAAAGATGGAAATATCAAATGGTGTCAAATTAAAACCAGCCACATTACACCCACATCAGATACTACTATCAATAAATTAGTGATATTAAATGATATTGATCATTTAAAAAGAGCAAATATTACTCAAAAGCAACTTATAGAGCAGTTAAAATCTGCAAATGATGAAACTACCAGAGCCATGCAAACTAAAGAACGGTTTATGGCAAATATGAATCATGAGATCAGAACTCCTCTAAATGGCATATTAGGCTTGACAGATCTTTTACTAAGCACCAGATTAAACGCAAGACAAAGAGAATTTCTGTCTACCATAAAACATTCAGGAGATAATTTATTAGAGCTTATAAATATTTTGCTAGATTTTTCTAAAATGGATGCAGGAGAATTAAAATTGAATATAAGAAGTTTTAATCTTAAAGAGATTATTATAAAATCTATAAAGTTATATGAGGTTAACGCAAGCAAAAAAAGTATTAAACTAAGATATCATATAGATTCTCAAATTCCTGAAGCTTTGATCGGAGATTCGGTGAGGATTAACCAAATATTAACAAACCTAATTAGCAATTCAATTAAATTCACAAAAGAAGGTATAGTTGATGTTGATGCAACCCTTAAGCATCAGGAAAATAAAATTTGTACTATTGAATTTAAGATATCAGATACGGGCCAAGGCATACCCAAAGATGCTCTTCCATATGTATTTGAAAATTTTTTCCAAGAATCCAGAAATAATGATATAACAGAGGGCACGGGATTAGGGCTTGCAATTGTGAAGAAACTAGTTATGCTTCATGGTGGAGATATCTCAGTAAAAAGCAAACTAGGTAAGGGTACAGTTTTTACTTTTTCCATTCAATGTGAAATTGATGAGGCAGTATCTAATAACAGTCATCGCCAAGATAATTATGAAAATCAACCTCTCAATTTAAATGTGCTAGTAGCTGAAGACAATCCGGTTAATCAACTACTTATAAAAGAAATGCTTGCAGAATGGAACTGTAAAGTTACGATTACAAAAGATGGAAATGAAGTGATTGAAGAGATCAAAAAAAATCCTTATGACCTAATTTTAATGGATTTAATGATGCCTAACTTATCAGGTGATCAAGCTGCAAAGATAATAAGAGAAGAGCTCAATGCTGATATCCCAATTATTGTATTGACAGCAGATACTTTCCGAATTCAGGATAAAGCTATTTCTTCACTTTTTAATTCATACGTAATAAAGCCTTTTCAAGCCAATCAACTTCATAAAACTATTTCAGAAGTTACCGTTTCTAAAGAATATATGAATTATGATGAAATCATAGATACCGGGAAATATCAGTATATAAATCCTGAAATTCTAGAAGAATATGCCGGCAGTAACCCTATTACGAGAATTAGGTTGGCCAAGATATTAATCAAACAAGATGAAGAATTAATTAGAGAATTAAAAATATTATGTGAAGAACCCGGCAATGAAAAAAAGATTTTCCATTTAATACATAAACATAAAACAGATGTTGAAGTATTAGGAAATATTAACTTAATAAGTTATACCAATAAAATTGAAAGCCTAGAAGATAGCGATCCTACCAATGAAAACATTTACAAATACGCCAAATCCTATTACATTACACTTGAAAAAGCAATAGATGAATTGCAGCAATTTATTCATTCCAAATAATATTCACTTGATATTCAATTTATTCATTAAATTATTTTTATAAGTACGACTGATCGGTAATAATCTTTTTCCTATAGATAAAGTATCACCTTCAATAGATTTAATATTTTTAATAGCTACAATATAAGACCTATGGATCCTAACAAATGCATCAGTAGGTAATTTTTTCTCCATGTCTTGCATGCTGGAGAGGATCATTATAGTTTTATCAGTTAAAATAACGTTAGTATAATCACCATTGCCCTCAACAATTACAATATCATTTAAAGCAACATTTATAATTTTTTTTCCTTCTTTTAAAAATATACACATTTCATCCGAATTCTTTTTAGCTACCTCAGTTTGCTTTAATTTAGCAATGACTTTATTAACTGACATTAAAAATTCCTTGTATGGTATTGGCTTAATAAGATAATCCCATACATTCAGTTTAATGGCATCTATAGCATAGTCTTGATGAGAAGTAGTAATAATAACTGCGTAATCTCTTTGTAATGTTTTTAGGAAATCTAATCCATTTAAACCCGGCATCTCAATATCAAGCAATAAAATGTTTATATCCTCATTTAACAGAACATTTTGAGCTTCAATAGTATTTTCAACGCTACCTGTTAAGGACAAAAATGAAGTATCTTGAATATAATTTTCTAAAATAACTCTTTGAGCAACATTATCATCAACTATTAAACACTTATACATTCATTAACAGCTTTATAATTGCCGTATAATTTTTTTACTATTAAATTATAATTTCTTTGCAATTATCGCTATTAAAGAAAAAGAGATTATAGTAATAAAGATTATTATTAACATAATCCTGAATAGTGATTGCCACTTTTGCTTTTTATACCATACATCTTGTGCCACAGACAATATGGGAAATAATATATTCCCTTTTTTTTCTAGAAAATGTTCCGGTTTAAGATTAGGAATTTGCTTCATTAACTCTACTTTTTCATCTCCGGAAATAATAATAACTTGAATATTTTTGTTGATTTTTTCTGCTTGTTTTTTAACCCATGATCCCGTTTTCGGACTTTCTATGTTGTTTCGTTCTAGATGATAGTCAGTAACAATCAAATCAGGATTTAACTTATCAATAGCTCCAACACATTCATCTGCACTGGTAAAGGTGTGGACCCTATAATTTGAGTGTTCTTTAAATTCATCTTCCAATGCTCTTAAGTAGGCTACATTATCATCCACTAAAAAAACCGTAATGTTTATACCGGCTTTACCGGCAGCGTTTTGTTTTCTCGTTTCTGTATTTGATCGTTCCATAAGTTATAGTTATTAAAGGCTTGATTTATGAGTCTTGAAATTCTTGATCATAATACCTTTGCAATTCATCCATAATTTCATTGGCTAAATCGAGGAATTTTTCCACCTTATTAATATTGGGCTTGTTTTGATATACATGATTTTTATAATCATTTTCTATAATTTTTATTAAATCATTAATTTCCTCATTTCCTAATAATGCGAAATTAGGTTTGAGTTTATGTATAATAGAATATATCCCATCCCAATTTTGTTTTTGCATCTCATTTTCTAACAGCTTAATATCAGCAGGTGTGTAATCTATAATTGCTTCTATTAATCTTTTTTTACGCTCTATATTATTACGACTCATAATATCCAGCGTTTCAAATTTCAAATATTTATATGAATTGTTTTCTGTTTGCATATTATAAGCAGGCGATGGTTTAGAGCACCAATTATAACAAATTAGGTTTTACAATGGTATATATTCCGCAACCCTCTCGTTTTGCATTGTTGGTTAATTGATTCTGTTGTAGTTTCTTTTAATAATATTTAGGCAAATTTTTTAAAAATATTTCCATAACCTAGATCATGCTAATTAACTAACATGTAAAAAACTATTATTAATGCTGCTACAAAAATAAATACTAGGGCTGACTTCCACACATTCTTATTAACCTGGTTTTCAATATATTGTTTTATTGTTCCATGTTCTTTATCATCTTTTATTAAGATTTGATTAGCAGGAACTTCTTTATTAGCAGCATTTAAAAGATTAATTTTTTCATCTCCCGAAATTAATATAGTTTTAATTTCGGGGTTATGTTCTTTAATTTTCTTTATCAACTCAGCTCCATCTAATGAATCATGCTGATTATTTAAATGATAATCAGTTATAATGAAATTAGGTTTTAAATATAAATTATCTAAACAAGCTTTTGCGGTTGTAAATGTATGGATAGATAGATGTGGATTATCTGATAATTGAGCTTTAGCAATAGTTAAATATGATACATTATCATCTACAATAAATATTGTTGCAGGTTCCTTTTGATCATAAATATTTAAATAGTTTGCATTTTCTATATATGTTTCCATGACTATTTTATTATAATTTAGGATTCTACCGAAGTAAAATGTTCAATCTTCATGCCTAATAGATAATATATGTACAAAAAATCTATTATTGAACTCAGATTTTACTTTAAATATTTAATTAAAATCTTAAAATAGCAACTATTACGAATAGTTTTTCAAATTTTAAAATTCCCGAAATGCTTGTATTTGATTAATGAAAGATACGGGAAAATATTCTACAATGCTAGAGGTAAATCTTACTTAGATTGACTTAAATATACTTTTGCCACTCTTTCTATTGTTTTTTCTATAGGAGCAAATTCAAATCCTATTTTATTCTTAATTTTATAATTATCGTATGCAGCATGTGTTGTACTAATATTTACAGATTGTTCCGTTATAAAAGTTTTACTTCCTGAGATTAAGCTCCAGAATTTACTTAATCGCCACAGTAATTCACCTCGCATTCGATCAATTTTAATTGATGGTGGCTCTGCACCTAATTGCTGCGCCACTACCTCTATAAGTGTTTTATAATATATATTTTGAGCAGAAACTATAAATCGTTCCGAGATTATATCACTCTTCATAAACGTGATCATAGCTCTTACTACATCTTTAACATCTACAAAACCGTTATGGCCAGTAGTATAGTATTTTAATCTGTTATCTACAATTTTGAAAATATTTGGGGTTCCTTTATCCCAATCTCCTTCACCTATAATTACAGATGGATTAATTATAACAGCGTTTAAACCTTCTGCAATGCCTCGCCACACTTCTTTCTCCGCTAAATACTTAGATAGGCTGTAATCTGAATGTTTTTTATAATTCTTCCATTCATTATCTTCATTGATTAATATTTTACCATTAGCCTTCCCAAGTGCAGCAATAGAACTAACATATACTAATTTCTTAATATTTTGCTCTAAAGCCAGGTTTACGATATTTGTAGTGCCTTCTACATTTACATCGAATAGATTTTTTTTATCAGCTTTATCGAATGAAACAATTGCAGCACAATGGTAAATTTCTGTTACACCCTCCATCGCATCTTCTAATGTACCTATATCTAGTACATTACCCTCTACCCATTCTACTTTTTTTAACTTACGCTGTATCCCAGAAAATCTTCCCCTATAAATAGCCCGTACACTTTGATTTTGACTACATAGCTCCTTCAAAAGATGTTGCCCCAAAAATCCGGTTCCTCCTGTAACTAAGATCATGGCGAAAATATTTCTCCGGCAATAGAATCTTTTGAAGCTCCTGTTACTGATGCTAATACATTTGATTGATTTTCTAATCTTAAAACTCCCATAAAAGCCATTGCTACTGCTTCTTTGTAGTTTATGATTTTCTCATCCGGCAAAACTATTTCAATATTACTTAAAAGCTTAAGCCGCTCTACTAAATAATTATTTAATGCTCCTCCTCCGGTAATCAACATTTTATCATCGTCAGATGATGTTTTTAAATGTCGGACTATTTGTTTAGCTATATGCTCAAGAGCTGTTGCAAGCTTATCTTCAATAGTTATATCGGCATTTTCTAAAATGGGTATGACTATTTCCTTAGAAAATTGATTACTTAATGTTTTAGGGCCTGCCGTGTTATAAAAATCTATTTGATCTAATTTATCCAAGATTTCTTCATCACTATCACCTGTTGCTGCATACACTCCATCCTTATCATATGGTTGTCCTTTTTGCCGGGCAAAATAATTAAGAATTTGATTAGCAGGGCAGATATCATAAGCTAATATATTATCTTTTTCTTTAATAGATATATTGGCAATACCTCCTATATTTAAACAATACTTAAAATCTGAAAAAAGCAATTTATCGGCAATAGGAACTATTGGGGCACCTTGGCCACCTCTGACAATGTCAAGATTTCTAAAATCATTGATCACTTTTATCTTACAATATTCAGCAAGCCTTCTGCCGTCGCCGATTTGACAAGTATACCCAATTTTAGGTTCATGAAAAATAGTATGCCCATGAGAAGCTATAAAATCTACTTTGTTTGGTAAATTAAATTCTTGTATAAAAGTGTTAACTACTTGGCCGAGATAGGTTCCATAATTATAGTTTATCGCTACATATTCTCGAGCTGAAGATTGATCAAGATTTTCTAATTTTTCTAACCAATCCTGTTCATATGGTACACATTGATGATATAAAATTTCAAAATTCCATTCAGCATTTTGCTTCACAAATTTACAATAAGCTATATCTAAACCATCAAGCGAACTTCCCGACATTAAACCAATTCCATGATACACAATCATGAGATAAAGATATATTAATATTGAAAAAATCTATAGTCTAAATATTAAATATATCCTATTATATGATAGACGTTATTTTACGAAAACACCGATCGAGATAATGACGACTAATAAAAAAAGCATCAGCCAGTAAAATTTACCTAACAAAAATACCGGCAAGCCACTATAGCGGCTATCTTTACCATCTAGCGGCTTGTCAAAATTTTCTTTGGATACTACGGGAGCTGTTGCAGCCAACAATAAACTCATAAATATTCCCATACTTACATAAGGTACCCAATAATAATCCCATAAAATTCCGCCTACCGGAGTAACCCATAGCCCAACTGCAAAAGTCGACATGAAAATTAAAGCAAATATGGCCCAAAAATATCTCCAGGAATATTTTCCTTTTAATATTATTCTAACTGTGATAATTCCAAAAAGTAATGCGACGAAGATTGCTATTAATAATTCATTCCATATGCCCATAATAATGATGTTTTGGTTAAAGATATCTTTACAACAATCTTACCGAAAGAGAGAATACTATTATCAGTAGAAGCTGTAAATTTTATGTGTAAAATATTGCTCAAATCGTAGACCTATTTTTAAAACTTATAAAACATTGCTAAACCATTTGTTTCAAAATTAGAAAATGGGAAAATTGACATTTTCTTGTCTGCTCTTGATTTTTTATGCAATTCCGGAACTAAAATACCGGACGCTACGCCCACCGCTACACCTAATACTAGATCAGTAGGAAAATGCATGCCTGCCCTATATCTTAAATAAGCATTAGTAAAAGTAGCAGCACCTGCTATTCCGTAAGCGACATATCGGAAATCAGAAGTAGGATGGTAATCACTATAGACTTTCGCAGCAAAAAAAGTGGTGACTGCTGTGATCATGGCATGCCCTCCAAAAAATGAATTTCGAGTATTAAAATTTGACCTTCTAGAAAATTCTGTATTTTCATTATAAGCATATGGCCTAAAACGACTTGTGTGCCCTGCCGACATGGCGTAAATACCTGCAGCTATGGAAACTGATTGTAGATAGAGTAGTCCTACAGTGCCGGCTTCATATCGCACATTTCTATCCAATAACAGAGCTAATCCTATCGGGAAAGAAGCATTAAAGATAATATCACTATTGGCCGCAGCTTTGGCTGAATATGCATTACGTGTAGCCGGCCGGTCTATAAAGTTTACATTTTGCGGGTCTAATTGTACAACAGTCAATGAATCTATACCTTCTTGAGAACCGATCTTATCAAATCCATATGCTGTCATCCCAATACCTACTACAGTCAAAGGAAGGTCAACTTTCCAATTTAATTGATACATTTTAGGAGGCCGTTCTGCTTTACAGTAAAAAGCAATAGAAATAAAACAAAGTAATAATATAGAATTCTTCACGGGAATAAATTTACGTATTTGAAAGTTGAACAACTTTAATCAAAAATTTTGCCAACCTACTTTCTAATCTACATTATCGTGTAGAAAAGAATTATTTTTTCTTATGATAGGCCGTTCATTATCAGTTTGATCTTTATCCGATTCAGACAAAGTATAACGGGATAAATTAGTATCTTCTGATGAATGCACAACTTTATCTAAATTTACATTTCTTCTTAAATAGGCAGGTTCACGCTCCAGCTCAGTTATAGAATAGGAATTTTTAAGCCGCATACCGACACTTGCATTTTTATTTGGCTGATACTTTTCTTTAGATACCGTTTCTTCTTTATAAGCCCTGGTTTGAGGTTCATTATCTGTAATTTTTTCAGGAACTTTCTTATAGCTGTCCGGCTTAGGGGAATTCATATCAAACTCAAAAGTAATTTGATTCTGAGGAGTAGGATTTTCCGAGGGCGCATCAGTTTGAGCATGATTTTTTGCAGAAGAAGGAGTATCTTCTAATGGCAAGATAATTTTTTCAGTGCCTCTGCTATTGGCTACTTTAGCATGTTGATTTGACTCAAAACCGGTAGCTATTATAGTTAAACTGATTTGTTCGCCCAGTGCTTCGTCATAACAATTTCCCCATATTATATCGGCATTATTACCCGCTTCAGCTTGAATATAATCAGTGATTTCAGATATTTCATCCATTGTCACTTCTTTAGTGCCCGAAGTGATGTTGAGCAAGATGTAATTAGCACCTTTAATATCATTATCATTTAATAATGGAGAAGACAATGCACCTTGAACTACTCTATTAGCTCTGTCTTCACCTTCTGCAACAGCAGCACCCATTATAGCCACACCACTGTTTCTCATAACCGTATTTACATCTTCAAAATCCACGTTTACATAACCCGTAACGGTGATGATCTCGGCAATACCTTTAGCAGCTATGGTTAAAATATTATCAGCTTTTGTAAAGGCATCTGATAATCTAAGATCGCCATGCATTTCTCTTAACTTATCATTAGAAACGATCAAAATTGAATCTACGTGCTTTTTAAACTCCGCAAGTCCTTCCTCGGCTTGCTGATGCCTTCTTCTGCCTTCAAAAGAAAAAGGAGTCGTTACAATGCCTACCGTCAATATACCTAATTCTTGAGCAAGTTCTGCAATAACCGGCGCTCCCCCTGTTCCGGTGCCACCACCCATACCTGCAGTTATAAAAACCATTTTGGTATTCGACATTAAAAACTCTCTTATTTCATCAAGCGATTCTATAGCGGCTTCTCTACCGATCTCCGGCAACGAACCTGCTCCCCTGCCTTCGGTTAAACTAGGCCCTAGTTGCACTTTATTTGGAATAGATGTTAAGTCCATCGCCTGAGCATCTGTATTACAGACAATAAAGTTTACTCCTTTTATACCTTGGTTATACATATTGATAACAGCATTACTGCCGCCTCCGCCAACACCTATAACTTTGATAATAGAATCTCTTTCTTTTGGTAAATCAAATTGAATCATAATCTTGATTTTTTAAATTTAAAAGTCATTTTCCATATCTTCTTCCAGCCACTCTTTTCCCCTTTTGAACATAGACTCAAACCATTTTGGTTTTACTTTGGCTGCTTTCCCATTTGATGCAGAAACGCTATTTTTTCTTGTATGATCATCAAATCCTTTAATCATAAGTCCTATTCCGGTAGCATACATAGGGTCTTTTATCTGCTCCACTGCTCCCGTAGCTAAGTATTCAGTCGGATATCCAATACGGGCATCCATACCGGTAATATATTCTACCAGTTGAACCAAGTTTTTAAGTTGTGCTCCTCCTCCGGTAAGGATGATGCCTCCAATCAATTTTTTCTCATACCCGGAACATTTGATCTCATAATATACATGTTCAATGATTTCTTCCATTCTTGCTTGAATGATATGAGCTAAGTTTCTAACAGATATTTCTTTCGGTTCTCTGCCTCTTAATCCCGGGATAGAAACAATTTCATTTTCTTGCGTTTGAGTGGCTAATGCAGAACCAAATTTAACTTTGAGTAATTCTGCTTGATTTCTCATTACCAGGCAACCTTCTTTAATATCATCTGTAATACTATTTCCTCCAAAAGGTATCACTGCTGTATGCCTGATGATACCTTCTTGAAAAATAGCAATATCTGTAGTACCACCGCCTATATCAACTAAAGCTACACCAGCCTCTTTTTCTTCTTCACTCAACACAGCTACTGATGAAGCAAGTGGTTCTAAAACTAAATCGGCAACTTCTACATTTGCTTTTTCAACACATTTATTAATATTTTTAGCAGCTGTTATTTGCCCTGTAATGATATGAAAGTTAGCTTCGAGCCGTACTCCGGACATGCCGATAGGATCTTTTATACCCTGTTCATTATCAATAATATATTCTTGCGGTAAAACATGAATAATTTTATCTCCCGGAGGCAAAACTAATTTATACATATCGTGAATTAACTTATCAATATCTCCCCGGCTAATTTCCTCATCTACTTCATCTCTGACTAAGATGCCTCTATGTTGTAAGCTTTTAATATGTTGTCCTGCAATACCTACGTATGCTGAATTGATTTCTACTCCGGCTTTTTGTTCTGCTTCTTCTACAGCTAACTGAATAGCATGGACTGTTTTTTCGATGTTAGACACCATTCCTCTCATCACACCTAACGATTCGGTTTTACCCATTCCCAGCACCTCAATTTTGCCGTGATCATTTTTCTTCCCGATCAACACACATATTTTTGTAGTACCGATATCAATGCCTGCAACTATGTCTAAGTCTTTATTACCCATATTTATTATTTATTAAAGTCTAGTATTTTGTACATACAATTTGCCCTTGATATTTTAAGCTAATCGTTTTGTATGTATACCATCCTGCATATTTAAGGCCTTCATTATAAAATATATATAAATCTTTAAATTTTTTATCCATATTGTCTAACGTACCCAGCACTACTTCGTGATTTCCTAGCTTTGGGATAATAATAAAATCCTTATACTCATCTACATATATTTGCTCTATTTGAGCAGTCCAATATGGATTACGCCTTATATAATTACTTAGCTCATATATCTTATTGACCCCTAAACTATCTACTTTCCCAATAGTTAATCCATTATCTTCAATATATCCACTTGCTATAAGAACTCGTGATGTAAATTTATCGGATATTGGCATCTTTTCACCATGATCGTCCAGATAGTAACTAACACCTCTCTTGTTAATAACTCTTACAATCGGCTCCCGTTGCTTAACTTCTATATTTAAATCGCCTGCTATATCTACAAATGTTTCTACACTAGCCACATAAGGAATTTTTTTAATGTTATCTTCTATTAAATCAAATCGTATTTCTGTAAGGTTTTTACCAACCACATCTTCTGTTACATGATCACTGATAATTTCTACCAGATCTGATTTTTCAATAAAGAAATTTTCATTGTTATAGTCGATATTAAAGTTAATAGACCGGCACACTTTTTCTTTATGGTGTTCTTGTGCAGCGATCAATAAAAATATGAACGCTCCGACACAAATGCCGGTGCTTAAAGCAAGAACTATTTTTTTAATCTTATGCTTCCAGTTTTTCATCAAGCCACTTTATTGTTAAGTTTCGCGTCTAATTCTTGCTCAATCTTTTCCAACATTATATTTTTGATCATTGGCACTAGTTCATCAATATCTCCTGCACCCATTGTTACAACCAACTCATTTCCTTTTTTCCTGACAGCTTCCAGTACTTCTTTTTTAGAAACAATGCTTACCTTTTTATTAATTTTATTAGCTACCATTGCTGCATCCACTCCTTCAATCGGCATTTCGCGCGCAGGATAAATTTCCAATAATATTACTTCATCGGCAATAGACAAACTAGAAGCAAAACCATCGGCATGATCTCTGGTACGGCTGTATAAATGAGGCTGAAAAATAACTGTTAATCTCTTTGAAGGATATAACTCTTTAATACTATGAAGAACAACTTTTATTTCTTCAGGATGATGGGCATAATCATCGATATAAATATATTTATTTGTTTTAATGATGTATTCGAATCGCCTTTTAACCCCTTTAAAAGAGCTTATTGCTTCTTGGATTTTAATAGGATCTATATGAAGTTTTATTGCAACAGCAATAGCAGCCAAAACATTATCAATATTATATTTCCCTCCTATATTTAATGTTAATTCCGGTAAATTTGCAGTGGAAGATACGGTAAAGTGATACGCATTATTTTTAATTGAAATTTTATCGAGATGTGTATCTGCATCGGCAGTCCGTGCAGAGTAAGTCAACAAGTTTTGATGAGTAATTTTATTTAAAATAGAAATAGATTTTTCTACAATAACACATCCTTCCGGTAATGCCTTTTCAGAAAACTGTATAAAGGCTTGTTGTACTTCTTCGGTATTGCCGTAAATATCTAAATGATCACTATCAACTGCTGTTATGATTGCTATATTTGGACTTAATCGCAAAAAAGAACGGTCATATTCATCTGCTTCTACCACCATAATCTCATCGTTACCCTTAATAAAATTTGATTGGTAATTAACAGCAATGCCGCCTAAAAATGCGGTGCAATCAATTCCGCCTACCTTAAGCATATGAGCAATCATCGAGGATACCGTAGTTTTACCATGTGAGCCTGCTACGGCAATGGTAAAAGCAGTTTGAGTGATCATTTGAAGAATTTCTGAACGTTTTTTAAGTTCATATTTTCCTGAAGAATAATAGGTAAATATTTTATTATCCTTGGGAATGGCCGGTGTGTATATAACCAAATCAACATCTTGAGGAAGGCTCTCAGTAGCATCTTTAAAAGTAATAGCGACTCCATTATTCATTAATTTGTCTGTCTGTGGGGAAGGCGTTTTATCATATCCGAAAATTTCTATCCCTTTTGATAAAAAATATTGAGCAATAGCGCTCATACCAATCCCCCCTATACCAATAAAATATACTTTTTTTAATGCTGCTAAATCCATCTTTATGTTAAGCTCAATATTTGTTCCACAATATTTTTCGTAGCATTTGGCTGAGCCAATTGAGTTATATTTTCAGAAAATTCCTTTTGTTTTGTATCATCTTTTAACAATTGAAGTACTTCTTTTATTAAATTATTAAAAGCGTCTTTATCTTTTACCAAAACAGCTGCGTTTTTCTCTACTAATGACATGGCATTTTTCGTTTGATGATCTTCAGCTACATTAGGAGAAGGGACCAAGATGACAGGCTTTCCAACGATACTTAATTCCGATACTGATATAGCTCCTGCACGAGAAATGATCACATCTGCCACCGCATATGCTAAGTCCATGTCTGCTATAAATTCAAATACTTTGATGTGCTCTTTTCCCTCAAGTGCCTCCTGAGCTTGATGATAATAGTTTTTGCCTGTTTGCCAAATTATTTGCACTTTATCAAGTAAATCAATATGCTGTGCAATGCTTTGATTGATCGTTCTTGCTCCTAAACTTCCCCCTATAGCTAAAATAGTTTTTTTGGCAGGATTAAGGCCAAATTTTGTATAGGCTTTCGTTCTATCCACCTTATTAATTTGCAATATTATATCTCGGACCGGGTTACCGGTATATATAATTTTATCTTTAGGAAAAAACCTATCCATCTTATCATATGCCACACAAATTTTATTGACTCGCTTCCCCAACAGTTTATTAGTGATGCCGGCATATGAATTCTGCTCCTGCACCAAGGTAGGAATACCTTTCAGTGTAGCTGCATACACCGCCGGCCCACTGGAATAACCGCCCACTCCGACCACCACATCCGGTTTAAAGTCTTTCATTATCTTAAGGCATCTTCTAATGCTTGATATTACTTTGAGCGGAAATTTTAAGTTTTTAGCACTTAACTTCCTTTCCAATCCGCTGATCCATAAGCCAATAATTTTATATCCGGCAGCCGGGACTTTTTCCATCTCCATCCTATCTTGGGCTCCTATAAATAGAATTTCGTTACCGGAATTAATAGCTTTAAGTTGATTAGCAATAGCAATGGCAGGAAAGATATGCCCCCCGGTGCCACCACCGGCAATAATTACTTTTATATGTTTATTATTACTCATTAAGCCGGTACTAATTCTTGTTCTATCGGTTCTGATAAAGATTCAACTTCTCTGCTAACGCTTAAAATAATGCCAATAGCAAAACTGGTAAACCATAATGAGCTTCCACCCATGCTGATCATTGGTAACGTAAGTCCTGTGACGGGTAATAGATTTACAGTAACCGCCATATTGATCATTGCTTGGATGACTAAGCTGATGCTTAAACCAACTGCCAGTAATGCACCAAACGCCTTAGGGCTTTTAACAACGATCTTAATACTTCGAAAAAGAAATAATAAGTAAAGCATCACTATTGTAGCACCACCGATCAAACCATATTCTTCAATGATGATCGCATAGATAAAATCTGAATACGGGTGTGGAAGATAATTCCGCTGAATACTACTACCGGGTTTTATTTTAAATACTCCGCCTTTTGCGATAGCAATTTTAGCCTGCTTGACCTGATAAGAAGTATTGGCAATATCAT
This sequence comes from Chitinophagales bacterium, assembly GCA_965213575.1. Classification (GTDB taxonomy): domain Bacteria; phylum Bacteroidota; class Bacteroidia; order Chitinophagales; family JAUHXS01; genus JAUHXS01. Next base: position 35,485 of record CBDBZN010000020.1, read on the forward strand.
CGTCGGTATAACTTTCCACCCTTTTTTTCCAAGTGCCCATACGGCCTACTAACATCGTTTCAGGCAACACGAATAGAAGCGTAAACATAATAACTACGCCTACTATTCCGGCTCCTACTAAAGCGCTTAAATATTTGAGGTTTACCCGCCCGATGAACATCAACAGTAAACAAGTGAAAAATAATAATGCGGCAGAGGAAAAATCTGCAGGAGCAATAATCATACAAATCACAATAACAGGGACTAAAATGGGAAGAAACCCTTTTTTAAAATTTTTAATATCTTGCTGCCTTCGCGATAACATTCGAGCAGTATACATGATGAGTGCTAGCTTTGCTAAGTCAGATGTTTGAAAGGTTAGGTTGATAACCGGCAACGTTAACCAACGATTTGCCTGATTTAAATTTGTTCCCGCAAACAAAGTAAAAATAAGTAATGGAATAGATACATATAACAACAGCAACGAAACTCGAGAATAATAGCGATGGTTTATATTGTGCGCTCCATACATCAACAAAAATCCCAGTATTAAAATAGAAAAATGCTTAAACAGATAATATTCTGTATTACCTGATTGGTATTTATATGCCAAGGTTCCAGTGGAACTATAGACTGCCAAAATAGAAAAAAGAGAAAGGCATAGGACGACCATCCATATAATTTTATCTCCCTTTAATTTTGACAATAACCAATTCATAATTAGGATTATAGATTCTTTACTGCTTTTTTAAATTGTCGGCCTCGGTCTTCATAATTTTCAAATAAGTCAAAACTTGCACAAGCGGGCGACAATAATACGGTATCTCCTTTTTCAGATAGATACTGAGCCATTTTTACTGCTTCGTTGGCAGAACCTGTATTGACGATTAAATCTACATGTTTTAAAAAAGCCTCATGTATCTTACGATTATCTTTGCCTAAGCATACAATAGCTTTTACTTTTTCTTTGACTAAAGGCAAAAGCAACTCATAATCATTGCCCTTATCTACTCCTCCAACAATCCAGATGATCGGTTTATCTATTGTTTCTAATGCAAACCAAGTTGAGTTTACATTAGTGGCCTTAGAATCATTAATGTATTTCACATTGTTTATTTTACTGACAAATTCTAAGCGGTGTTCCACATTTTGAAAATGCTTCATGCTATCTCTGATCACATCTTTTCTTAAATCAAATAAATTAGCTACAATACCTGCTGCCATTGAATTGTAAATATTATGATTTCCGGATAATGCCAAATCGTATATGGACATATTAAATTGTTTATTTTTTAGATTAATAAATAGTTGCTCGTTGTCGAGATATGCCCCGTGTTCCAAGCTTTTTTTTTTATGGTAAAAGGTATTAATTCAGTTTTTACCGGATGCTGCTTCAGCTGCTCGGCAATATTTTCATCATCCATACAATAGATCAATTGATCTTCAACAGATTGATATTGCGCTATTTTAAGCTTTGCTTCTATGTATTTTTGCAGATCATAATCATATCGGTCTAAGTGATCAGGTGTAATATTTAAAATCACAGCAATATTTGGTTTAAATGAAATAGTATCATCCAATTGGAAACTGCTCACTTCGATCACGTAATTTGCTTTATCAGATTCGACAATTTGCCGAGCAAAGCTTTTTCCGACATTTCCAACCAGTGCAACATCCAATCCGGCATTTTTTAAAATATGATGCGTAAGCGTGGCCGTAGTAGTTTTTCCATTAGAACCTGTAATGGCAATGATCTTTCCTTTAGTATATCTGCTTGCAAATTCAATTTCGGATATTAATTCAATATTTTGTTTTCTAATTTTTTTAATAATAGCAGCTTTCTCAGGAATACCCGGACTTTTAATAACAGTAGCAGCTTTTAAGACCTTATCTTCCGAGTGCCCTCCTTCTTCCCATTCAATAGCAGCGTTTTGTAATTCTTGCCGAAAATTTTCTTTGATCTTTCCAAAATCAGAAACAAATACTTCAAACCCTTTAGCTTTAGCTAATAAAGCTGCGCCTACCCCACTTTCACCTGATCCTAATATGACAATTGTTTCTCTGCTGTCCATCTTATCTTAATTTCAATGTTAAAATAGTTAGGGCAGCAAGCAACACGCCTACTAGCCAAAATCGAGTTACAATTTTTGTTTCGTGATAGCCAAGTTTTTGATAATGATGATGTAAAGGAGCCATTTTAAATATCCTTACTCCTTCTCCGAGTTTCCTTTTAGTGTATTTAAAATAACTTACCTGCATAATCACCGATAGGTTTTCAATTAAAAACACACCGCACAAAACCGGCAGTAACAGTTCTTTTCTGATAAGAATAGCCATGACGGCAATAATTCCTCCAATCGTTAAACTTCCTGTATCGCCCATAAATACTTGAGCCGGGTAAGCATTATACCATAAAAATCCTGCACATGCTCCTATAAATGCCGCAGCAAATACCACTAGCTCACCTGCGTTGGGGATATACATAATATTTAAATATTCAGAAAATATTACGTTACCCGACACGTAAGCAAACACTGCCAGTGTGGCCATAATAATTGCAGAATTACCTGTTGCTAAGCCATCTAAACCATCGGTAATATTTGCTCCGTTCGAAACGGCAGTAATCACAAAGATGACTAAAGGAATAAATATCAAAAATGACCATTTAATATAATCATCGGTGAACCAGGCTAATAACCATCCATAGTTAAACTCATTATTTTTTATGAAAGGAATGGTAGTGATAGGAGCTTTCACATCATACATTATTTTTTGTACTCCTTGTTCATTTTCAACCACAACGGGATCTATCGTATGCTCTCTTTGTATCTGTTGCTTAATATTATCAGAGAAATCTTGCCTTACCACTAGTCCATCATCACAATAAAATACAATACCGATCACTAACCCTAAAACTACCTGGCCAATAACTTTATATTTACCTGCGAGCCCTTCTTTATTTTTCTTAAAAGTTTTAATATAGTCATCAAAAAACCCAATAGCTCCCATCCAAACGGTAACTAAGAGCATTAGCAAGATATAAGTATTAAAGACTTTGGTGAATAAAATAACCGGAATAAGAATTGCAGCTATGATAATTAGGCCTCCCATTGTAGGCGTACCTTGTTTTTCGACTTGTCCCGTCAGGCCCAGGTCACGAACCGTTTCCCTCATTTGTTTTTTGCGCAGAATGCTGATGATCTTCTTACCAAATACGGCAGAAATGAGCAAGGCAGTGATGACGGAAATACCTGCTCTAAAAGATATGTACCTAAACACCCCGGCTCCGGACACATCATAACTTTCTTGCAAAAATTCAAATAAATAATATATCATCTGCCTAGATTTTTTAAAATTTCCTTTAACACTTCCATATCATCAAATGGTTGTTTTACCCCTTGGATCTCTTGATAAGTTTCGTGCCCTTTTCCTGCAATTAAAATAATGTCTTCTTTTGATGCCAATGTGCAAGCAGTTTTAATCGCCTCTTTCCTATTAGTAATGGCCAAAACTTTCTTTTTAGCAACCGGGCCAACTCCTATTAACATCTCGTTTATGATCACTTCCGGATCTTCATTTCTTGGATTATCAGAAGTGAAAATAGCATGGTCGCTGTATTCGCTGGCAATTTTAGCCATTATAGGGCGTTTAGTTTTATCACGGTTACCGCCACATCCCACGATGGTAATCAAGCGTTCATTTCCTTTTTTGATCTTATTGATCGTTTCAATAACATTTTGAAGGGCATCAGGTGTATGCGCATAATCTACTACTCCAATAATGCGATCTTTATCAGAAATAATGTAGTCAAACCTACCTTCAGCTCCGGTTATTTTGCTCAATACTTGCAATACTTCCAACTCTTCTTGATCAAGCAATAAAGCGGTAGCGTACACAGCCAATAAATTATATGCATTGAATTCACCTATCAATTTTGTATGCACTTCATGTGCATTAAAATATATGGTAAGGCCGATAAAACTATTATCTATAATCTTGGCTTTATAATCTGCAGGAACTTTAAGAGCATAAGTATATTTTCTAGCTTTTGTATTTTGCAGCATCACCTGACCTCTTTTATCATCAATATTGGTGAGCGCAAAGGCTTTTGAACTTAATTGATCAAACAATCCCTTTTTCGCAGCGATATAAGCATCAAATGTTTGGTGATAATCAAGATGGTCATGGGTTATATTAGTAAAAATTGCTCCGGTAAAATCTAATCCTGCAACTCTTTGCTGATCTATGGCATGAGAACTCACTTCCATAAAGCAATAGTCACAGCCTTCTTCTACCATCTCTGCCAATAATTTATTTATTTGTATCGCATCGGGCGTGGTATGGGTAGCAGCTATAATGCGATCATTAACTTTATTATTTACTGTAGAAAGCAAGCCTGCTTTATAACCCAGCGACCTAAACAACTTATATAATAAAGTAGCAAGGGTGGTTTTGCCATTTGTACCGGTAACTCCTACTAACTTCAATTTAGAAGAAGGATTATCATAATAATTTCCTGCAACAATACTTAAAGCTTTTGCCGCACGAGCCACTTTAATGTAGGTTATAGCTGAATGGATATTTTCAGGGAAAGCTTCACAGACAATAGCCGTTGCACCTTTTTCTATCGCTTTTTCAATAAACTGATGGCCATCTACCTGAGTACCTTTAACAGCAAAAAAAACAGTATCATCTTTTACCTCTCTTGAGTCAAAGGCTATGCCGGACACTTCTTTATTAGTATTGCCACGTACTTCTTGAATATTTGCTTTATATAATATGTCTCGCAAATTAACCATCAGCTTAATTCAATTTTTATTTTTTGTCCTTTTATTGTTTGTTGCCCGGGTACTAATGATTGATTGCGGACGCGGCCATATCCTTTAATTTCTACTTGCAAGCCTTCATTTTCTAGTAAATAGATAGCATCTCTTAAACCCATTCCTTTTACATTTGGCACTAGCCCCTTTATAACTTTTCTTCCCGTAAGCTCCATAGAATGATCCTTTTTAGTACATGAAACCCACTCATTTTCTTCTTTGATACTATTTGAAATACCCATTTTATTATAAATAAAGCTTACATCCTTTCTATATCCAACTTTAGCATATGGAATATTATCTGTGTAAAAAGTGCCTGTTTCATTTATAGAAGCATGCATACTAGTACTACTCGCATAAACTTTATCAGCAATTTCTTTAAATACAGGCCCTGCTACTAAACTGCCGTAATACACGCCGTTAGAAGGAGCATTAACCACTACTATACAGGAATATTGAGGATCATCTGCCGGAAAATAACCTGCAAAAGAAGCGAGGTAAATTTTTCTATATCCCTTTTTCTTATCAGCAATTTTAGCAGTTCCGGTTTTACCGGCTATTTTATATCCATCACTTTGTATATATCTGGCAGTGCCTCTTTCTGCCACGCCTTTTAGCAACATTTGCACTTGTTTCAACACTTTATCAGAAGCTATTTTCTCTCCTATTTGTTCGGGCTCTATATTTACAACCGGCGATCCGTATTCTTGTATAGCACTGACTAGATATGGTTTCATCCAAGCCCCATCATTTGCTACAGCATTATACAAGCATAGCGTTTGCAAAGGCGTTAATTGAACACCATATCCAACCGACATCCATGGCAAGGCAATGCCGCTCCAACTGCTTTCATCAGGTGTATTGATGAAAGGGTTTGGCTCTCCATCTATCTCAATACCTGTTTTTTTGCCTAAGTTTAATGCCTTTAGATGATTGACAAATACTTTAGGGTCTTCTGCATAATACTTATATATAAGTTTAGAAATGCCCACATTAGAAGATATCTCAAAAGCTGTAGCAACTGTCACGTTGTTGTGTCCGTGTAGTTCAGAATCAGGCATATCTTTATCATAATATCTTTTAATACCGCCTTCTAAGTCTACGCTGTCTTCCGGCTTTACTTTACCATCTTTAAAAAGTGCCAACATGGAAGCTAATTTAAATGTAGAGCCCGGTTCAGTACTTTCGCCAACTGCATAATTATACTTCTCCCAATACTTGCCTTCTTCAACTCTACCCAGGTTAGCAATTGCCTTAATTTGTCCGGTTTTTACTTCCATTACGATCACACACCCATGATCAGCATTATGCTTATTTAAAGTTTTTAGCAACGCTGTTTCCGCTACATCTTGAAGGTCAATATTTATAGTAGTGATCAAGTCTAAACCATTTTGTGATTCAATTTCATTATCATCATTAATAGGAATTTTTACACCCCCTGATATTCTTTGCATAAGCCTTTTACCTTCCACACCGGCCAAGTATTTGTTAAACCTTCCTTCTAATCCCACCGGCTGCACTTCATCTCTCACATAACCAATGGTTCTGTGAGCTAACATTTTGAATGGGGTGACTCTTTTATTTTTTTGAATAGCAATAAAGCCTCCTTTATATTGCCCCCTTCTAAAGAGTGGCCAGGTTTTCATGACTTGTAATTGTGGATACGTCACTTTTCGCTTAATTAACAAATAACGTTTCCCGGATTTTCTAGCACTTATTAAATAGTTTTTATAAGCTTTGGGCGGTGCATCTTGAAAATAATTAGCCATACAGTGCGCTAAAGAATCTACTTTGTTATAAAAAATCTCATTAGTGAGGGCACTGGTATTAACATCCATTCTCACTTCAAAATAAGGTAATAAAGTAGCGAGAAAACGGCCATCATCAGCATACACATTTCCACGTTCTGCTTCTATTGATTCATAAGAAGTCGTAAGGCTGTCAGCCAGATTACGCCAATGCTCTCCTTCTACTACTTGAATTTTAAAAGCTTGAAATATAATAGCGCAGCCTAATAAAACTATTAGCCCGAAGACAATATAAATACGCCATAATATGTCTTTTTTAATTCCCATTTTTCTTTATGACAATTTTTTTAGGAGGGGTAGAGAGTTCCTTCAACCCATTTGGCTCGACAATTTTAGCTACTTCTGATTGTTTACTTTTAAACATTAAATCAGATTTAGCGGATACATAATACCAGCGCTGTTCTTTCAGCCTTCTTTTAAGCACGTCAATATCTCTTCTGGTTTTTTCAGAGTAATAAGTATTCCAAATGTAGAACATAGCCAAAACAGCTGCAAAAAGAATAAATGGGATATTTTGCACCAATTTATCATAACTCCAATAAGTGGATAGCGATGAAAAACGATATTTTAAAGAGCTTTTTTCTACTTCTGCCATATATTTAAATTTTTTCGGCTATTCTAAGTTTAGCGCTTCTTGACCTAGGATTGTGTTTAACCTCTTCGGCTGATGCCATGATTGGCTTTTTGGTAACTTTTTTAAAAGGCCTGGTAATTACTCCAAAATCATCTTTGTTTTCTATTCCTTCAAAATTTCCTGTTTTAATGAAGTTTTTAACCGGCCGGTCTTCTAATGAATGATACGTTAAAACTACCAATCGTCCACCGATATTTAATATCTCTAAGCTTTGTTTTAAAGCCTCTTCTAAAGCTTCTATCTCTTTATTTACTTCCATGCGGAGTGCCTGAAAAACTTGCGCATAATATTTTGGTTTATTCGCTCCTGCAATAGGCTCAAGTATTTGCTTAAATTCATCTGTAGTAGTAATTTCTCTTACATTTCTTTCATAAACTATCCTCTCTGATAATGTTTTTGCATTTCTCACCTCTCCATACTGGCTAAAAACTCTTTGCAGCTGCGTAGCATCATAAGAATTAATGATTTGAGCAGCATCCTTCTCAAGCCTATGATCCATTCGCATATCCAAAGGGCCACTAAAACGGGTAGAAAAACCTTTTTGAGGAGTGTCTAATTGATAGGAAGAAACCCCTAGATCAAATAAAATACCATCGACAGCAACCGTTTGATTTAATCTTAGGTATTTTTTTAGATATCTAAAGTTTTGATTAATCAAAATCAAGCGTTCATCATCAAGTTTATTTTTTACAGCATCTGCATCTTGGTCAAAGCCAAATAACTTGCCTTTTTCTCCTAGTTGTGCTAAAATTTCTTTGGAATGGCCACCTCCACCATATGTAGCATCTACATAAACACCATTCGGCTTGATGCTTAATGCATCAATGCATTCTTTTAACATGACAGGCTTATGATACATCTGCATCGTCTTTAGCTTGTCCAATCTTTCCCATCACATCTTCAGCCAGCTCAGCAAAATCGCTCGGCTCATCCGTTAATAATTTCCCATATTGCTGCTTATCCCATATTTCTATTCTATTGGAGTAGGCGAATAAAATAATTTCTTTTTGAACTTGAGCATATTGCAATAAAGTTTTAGGAAGCAAGAATCGATCTGTCCCATCCAGCTCTAATTCTGTGGCTCCTCTATAAAAATATCTGACAAAGTCTCTATTCTTCTTTACGTATAAATTCAACTTATTGACTTCTTCGCTAATAACTGCCCATTCATTGATAGGGTACATGACCAAACATTCTTCAAATCCTCTGTTCACAACAAATTTACCTTGGGCTATAGGAAGCATCTGCTTTTTTAAAGTGCTGGGCAACTTTACTCTGCCTTTAGCATCTATTTTACATTCAAATTCTCCTAAAAATCTTGTCATAACTTAAAATAGCCTAAAAACTATCAAACTTTACCAAAAGTACCCACAATTTACCATTTTATACCACAAATTGCAAATATTTGTATACATGATATCCACAAAATATATAGGAGTAAAAAATTAAATATCGAAGTATATATTATTGAAATGAATAGCTTTGTAATTAATATAAAAAACTTAAAAAAGTTACAGAAGTTTCAGAGACTAAGGAGTTTGTTCAAAGAATTATTTTTAAAAATATAAATTATGCTTTTACATATTATTATCATTTATTTGCAGAATATAGACGTATTTAATTAGTGAGGGCTATTTAAAAATGCTAACACTTAAATAGGATGCCAAGAAACACTCTTTCCATTGTAATGCCGGCTTATAACGAAGCTAAAACCATCCATTTAATTTTAGATAAAATTAATAATGCGGTGTTGCTTAATGATATTAAAAAAGAAATTATCATTGTTAATGATTGCTCAAAAGATGATACTAAAGAAGCAATCTTAAACTATATAAATAAAAATCAAGGAATCAATATTCGCTATTTTGAACATCAAATAAATAAAGGAAAAGGCGCAGCGCTGCATACAGGTATTTCACACGCCACCGGAGACATTTTGATTATTCAAGATGCAGATCTGGAATATGATCCTGCCGAATATAATCATTTGCTAAAACCTATAATATCCGGAGTGGCAGATGTTGTATATGGATCTCGATTTATGGGTAGCAATCCACATCGGATATTATTTTTCTGGCATACCATCGGCAATAAATTTTTAACTTTTTTATCAAATTTATTTACCAATCAAAATTTAACGGATATGGAAACTTGCTATAAAATGTTTAAAACAGATATCATTCAAAGTTTAAAATTAAAAGAAAATAGATTTGGCTTTGAACCCGAAGTAACGGCTTTAATTGCCAGAATACCTAGAATAAGGATTTATGAAGTTGGAATATCCTATTATGGAAGAACCTATGAAGAAGGGAAAAAAATTGGCTGGAAAGATGGTTTCAGGGCCATTTACTGCATATTTAAATATGGCCTGTTTAAAGGGTAAGTAAAGTAAGTTTGTATTCCTAAATTTGTTCCTTTTCCTCATCTAATTGCTCTACCAAAGATAAAATCCAGACAATTACTTTAGGACTGAGAAATTTTGCAAGTCCGGCTTTTTTCAAAGCAGTATTTAAAATATTGACATTTTTATATCCCATTTCCTTTTCTTCTGCTATGTTAATATAATCCTCCCACTCTTCGTGAGAGATCATATCAAATTGCGCTCGCATTATATCTAAATCAGTAGGGTCATTAATATCAAATCTTGGCATGGAATGAAGGTAGGAATTAGTGGGAAAATATTTATAAATTTCTAGCTTTAGATTCTGATATTGTTATATTTTTTGATGCTAACTAAGCTTTAACTTGCTCAACATAATTGTAATATATTTAACTACTCTACCGTTACCGACTTCGCTAAGTTCCTAGGCTGATCAACGTTACAATCTCTCATGACGGCTATATGATAAGCCAAAAGCTGCAATGGAATTACAGATAAAAGCGGTGTTAAAGGCTCTTCTGTTTGAGGTATTCGAATAGTAAACTCCGCCAGGCTTTCTATATCCTTATCTCCATCAGAAACAATGGCAATAATCCGCCCGCCTCTTGATTTCACTTCTTGGATATTGCTAACGATCTTTTCATGTGCACTTTTATTAGTTGCCAACACTACTACCGGCATTTGCTCATCTATCAAAGCAATTGGGCCATGTTTCATCTCTGCAGCAGGATAACCTTCTGCATGTATATATGATATTTCCTTTAATTTCAAGGCTCCTTCGAGGGCTACCGGAAAGTTATATCCCCTTCCTAAATACAAGAAGTGTTCCGCATCTTTAAAGGCAGCAGCGATACTGCGAATATAGTCATCTGAAGCTAATGCCTTTTCTACTTTTTTAGGAATTACTTCCAATTCAGTTATTAATCTTTGAAAATATGATTCAGTAATTTCACCTTTGCTGCGTGCTAGAGACAACGCCATCAAAGTCAACACGGTTACTTGTGCCGTAAAAGCTTTGGTGGAAGCTACGCCAATCTCAGGGCCGGCATGCGTATAAGAACCCGCATGTGTAGCTCTTGCAATGGATGATCCTACTACATTACAGACTCCTAACACAGTAGCGCCTTTTGACTTTGCTAATTCTATGGCAGCTAAAGTATCAGCCGTTTCGCCTGATTGAGAAACTGCAATGACAATATCTTTTTCTGAAATAATAGGATTTCTATACCTGAATTCTGACGCATATTCAACTTCCACCGGTACTCTGGCCAAGTCTTCTAATAAATACTCTGCAACTAAGCACGCATGCCACGATGTCCCGCAAGCAACCATAATGATACGGTTAGCATTTAATAGTTTTTGCTGATAGTCTTTCACTCCTCCTAGAGCAACTATATTTTTAGCTATATCTAATCTTCCGCGTAAGCTGTCTTTGATAGAATTAGGTTGTTCATTGATCTCTTTTAGCATAAAGTGGTCATAACCACCTTTCTCCAACATCTCTAGCTTGATCTCCAGCTCCTGTATATAAGGAGTTTTCTCTTTATTTTGGATCGTCTTAATACTGAGATTGCCTAATTTATCTACAATAGCAATTTCTTCGTCATTTAGATAAACAACATTTTTAGTATGTTCGATAATAGGCGTTGCATCAGAGGCTAAATAAAATTCGCCCTCTCCTATTCCTATAACCAAAGGGCTCCCCTTCCGAGCTGCAATTAACTTATCCGGATTATCTTTAGACATAATAACGATTGCATATGCTCCAATTACTTCATTTAATGCAATCCGGACTGCTTCTTCAAGGCTATTATTTTCTTTAATATATATATGTTCGATGAGATTGACCAATACTTCTGTATCGGTATCAGAAACAAATTTATGCCCCCTTGCTTCAAGCTCTTTTTTAAGAGAGCTGTAGTTTTCTATGATGCCATTATGAATAATGGTTAATTTGTCACCCTCCGAGGTATGAGGATGTGCGTTTACATCATTAGGCACGCCATGAGTAGCCCATCTGGTATGCCCTATACCAATTGTTCCTCTGACATTCTTGTTTTTAGCAAACTCCCTTAAATCGCTTACTTTACCTGCACATTTAAATACCTTTACATTCCCATCTAGCAAGGCAATACCTGCACTATCATACCCTCTATATTCTAGCCTTTCTAATCCTTTAAGTAATAAAGGATAAGCTTCTTTATTACCAATGTAAGCTACGATTCCACACATAACTTTTTTTTATAAGCGCTATAAATCCGCTTGTGTATAAATTAATTTAAATTCAATATTTGACCTACTATGAGTTCCGCCACCTAAAACTACTTTATCAGCAATTAACGCACTGGGAGCGGACAAAAGATAAAGCCCATTGTCTGCTACTTCATTATTGATGACTTGTTGAACATGGCGAGCTATATTAAATTCGTAGTGAGCTACTAATTCACCTTCATTATTTATTTCTAAAGATTTAAATCCTCCATAATGATCTGCGCCTTCAAAAATATCCGGTAAAGAAAAATCATTTGATCCATCATCAGCTACTTTTATTAAGATCATTTCATCAGGAGGAGTTAGTGTAGTATCTTGACCTAAAGGAAAAACCTGCGTAAAAGATACCGCTGCTTTATTTATTAAAACATCTCCTAACATTGATAGGTCAGGCAATTCTATAAAACCCTTTGTCCCCTGCATAGAAGTAATAAAAACGAGGCTGTCACCATCCGTTGAAAGATCACCAATAAATTGGCCGGATAAAGAATTAGTGTAATCGTGCTGATATTGATTAAATGTGATGGAGTTTGAAGTAATTACAAAATCTACTTGCTGAGATTGCCCATCATTTGTATAAAATAATGTAATTTTTGAGCCGGAGGATTCTAAATTTAAGTATAATATGCTTCCTTTGGCCTCATCTTGAGTAAAAGCAGCTGTTTTAAAATTGGTATTATTATTATCATCAGAGAAAAGCATTGCCGCTATTTTAATGCCTTTAAAGAATGTAAGAAATGCATCAGTGTTAGCTAAATTACTACCGCCTGATTCATCCAGTAAATCATTACCGAATTTATTACTAAGCCTAATGGCGATAGTATCATCTTCATTAGCAGGAATAACTTGCCGGCCACCTAAACCTAAACTTTTAACAGCTAAGGAGCGGTTGGAATAATACGCTTCTCCATCCACTAGATCTTCATCCAATTCATGTACCAAAATATTTAACGGACTACTAATATTACCATATTCTCCTATTCTATTTAAGTATAAAACTACTGAATCTAATTGTGGGTTTGAGCCAAAATTAATTGCGCTGGATGCCAATAGCACTTGAGCATAGATAGCTGCTTCAGATTTGCCAAAAACGGGATCTTCAATTACGCCTAATAAACTATAATCGAGATTAGTTGTTTTTACAGAATCTTCTCTTACAGTGTAACTGTTTAAGGTAAAAGAGTCGAGGATGCTTAATTGCAGTCCGTCTTGATTGGGCAATAGTGCTTCATCAGGTGTGACCGGCTTTCTACAGCAAATTGTTAAGCATACTAAGGAAAATAAAAAAATAAATTTAACAGCTTTTTCCGGCATATCTATTTGCTCATAATTTAGCATCTAGTTCTTATACGAGACTAATGAATAAAGTATCAACAACAAGTTAAGATGCTAAAGAATTGTACAGCTGTGTGTAAGATAGGAACTTATCTTCTTCTTCACTATTATGTTTTACCACCGGCATAGTAGCTTTTTCTACCACACCCTCCATGTCTTTAGAAATTTCTTCACCTGCTACAATAGCGTCTGAATAATTAATAGCTCCTTGATTAATATTTACAAACGATGCTTCTTTAAAAATAGCGAGTTCTTTCGGCTTTACGCTTCCATTTAAAGTAGCCATTTTCTCCAATCCATCATTTAATTGATTAAAAATATTCTCTTTATACACTGAATATACAATTTTAGCATCTTTAAAAACCGGCTCATCTTTATACGCTTTTTTAACATACACCGGTATTAAACCGGTCATCCAACCGTGACAGTGAATAATATCAGGGGCCCAGCCAAACTTCTTAACTATTTCCATTGCACCTTTACAAAAGAAAGCCATACGTTCTGCATTATCTTTGTAAAAAGTTTTCTTTTTAGCATCAAAAATATCTCCATTTCTTTTAAACAGATCCTCATTATCTAAAAAATAAACTTGCATTCTAGTTCCCGGCAATGAACCTACTTTAATTACTAATGGATAATCATCTTCCCCGACACTAATATTGATACCAGATAATCGTACTACTTCATGGAGCCGGTGCCTTCTTTCATTAATGTTTCCGAACCGGGGCATCAATACTCTAATATCCATGCCATCTTCTTGTATGTATTGTGATAATTGCCTGGTGATATCGCTGATATCAGTATGCCCTAGATAGGGTTTCATCTCTTGGGTAATGATTAAAACTCTTTTCTTTTCCATAAATAAAAATTGTCAGGAATAAATTGATTTGGGAACGCAAAGGTACGGAAAAAATCTCATATTTTTATGCCTATTTATCAATGACGTTATTAACTTATAGATTTTGATTATTTTTAAAAAGAAAAAGGATTTAAAAAATTATTTAAATGGCTATACTCAACAATCTATTGGGTTTTGCCCTACCATGGGTGCACTGCATGCCGGCCATATTTCTCTGATTCGACAATCTAAAATTCATAATGACTTAACCGTTTGTAGCATATTTGTCAACCCGACTCAGTTCACTGATCCGAAAGATTATGAAAAGTATCCGACAACTATTGAAAATGATATACTTCTGCTAAACAATGTCGAAACAGATATTCTTTTCTTGCCTTCTAAAGAAGAAATATATCCAGCATCATCATCCAACGCTACCCCAAATTTTGATTTCGGAAATTTAGATAAAGTATTAGAAGGAAAATATAGGCCGGGCCATTTTAACGGTGTTGCACAAATCGTAAGCATTTTATTAAATATTGTGAATCCTGATAGGCTATATTTAGGTCAAAAAGATTACCAACAATATCTTATTATACAAGAGCTCATCAGGCAGCTTGGCCTACTAGCTAAAATCACTTTAGTCCCCATTGCCAGAGAAAAAAATGGTTTGGCTATGAGCTCTAGAAATAAACGATTAACGACTAAGCAAAAAGCAGAAGCAGCTAAAATATATACTGTATTAAAAAAACTGCACAATTCTAAAAATGCTTCTTTAAAAGAATTAAAGGAATGGGCTAAAAAAGAATTACAAAGCATTCCCAATGCTTCTTTAGAATACTTTGAATTTTCAGATCCTCATACGCTGGAAAGTGTTGACCAAAAAAATGGAAAAGATATCTTGGCTTCAACAGCGGTATATATTGATGCTGTTAGATTAATTGATAATATTATTCTAACAGCATCAACTCAAATCCAATAAACATCTATAAAAATTCACAGGTGTTTCTTAACTTTGTAATCCAATGCTTATCGAGGTATTAAAATCTAAAATCCACAAAGTAGTCGTTACACAGGCTGACCTAAATTATGTAGGCAGTATTGGTATTGATGAAGATTTAATTGAAGCAGCCAATCTTATCGTAAATGAAAAAGTTCAAGTGCTGAATATCAATAATGGCGAGCGGCTGGAAACTTATGTTATTAAAGAAAAGAGAGGGTCAGGTATCATTTGCATGAATGGCCCTGCAGCCAGAAAAGCTTTAGTTGGCGATACAGTTATTATTATATCTTATGCTCAAATGGATTTTGAAGAAGCGAAGCAGTTTCAACCTACTGTAATTTTTCCTAACCTCAATAATTCAATAGAATAAATAATTATTGTAACTGTTGTTGTACAGGCAAATAGTATCTTCTATTTAAATAGTTAGATACAAAATATCTAAATTGTACAAATGAAAAAACATTTGTTAAATGCTTTTAAGTTCATCTTTTTCCTGTCGGTGGGCATATTTTTGCTATGGTGGGTCATGAAGGACTATGACATAAAGGATATGTGGCAAAAAATACGTGCCGCTAATTATTTTTGGGTAGGGCTCTCCCTGATGTTTGCTATATTGAGCCATATAAGCCGTGCAATTAGATGGAAAGTTTTAATTAATTCTATGGGCTATAACGCTCGGACCACCACCTCGTTTATTTGTGTAATGGTTGGTTATTTATCTAATTTGGCTTTTCCAAGAATGGGAGAAGTCTTAAGGTGCGGCATACTAAGCAAATATGAGAATGTCCCTGTTAATAAAGTCTTGGGTACGGTAGTCACCGAACGAATGGTTGATGTATTAGCTTTACTAATGTTATTTATCGTTACTTTCTTTATTGAAGCTGATCTTATCTTAAATTTTATAGAATCAAAAAAACATCTTACGGGTCTATTCAATCTTTTTAATCTCATCATATTTGCAGTTGTTATAATAGCAATTTATGCATTTTATAAAATCAGCAAAAAATATGTTTCTAATACAGCTTTATATATGAAAATTATGGGATTAATGAGTGGCTTTAAAGAAGGTATGAAATCCGTATTACATATGGAAAAAAAATGGTTGTTTATAGCTCATTCTATATTTATTTGGATGATGTATTTTGGGATGACCTACATTTGTTTTCGAGCACTTCCCTTTACCTCTTCCTTAGGTGTGGGTGCCGGAATTACTACATTGACACTAGGGAGTATTGGCATGGCTGCGCCGGTGCAAGGGGGTATTGGCACTTACCATCTTTCTATCCAAAAAGCAATGATGTCATTTGGGATCAGTGGTGAGAATGGACTGGTATATGCCTGGTTGATTTTTATTTTTCAAACTTTGTTAGTTATCCTATTAGGAGCATTGTGTTTTATAGCATTATCATTTGTTAAAAGGAAAAGTTTACAAAATGGATCATCAAACCCTGTTCGCTAACAAGATCATCCCTTATTCAACTTTGAAATTTACCATAGCTCAATGGCGGCTTAAAGAAGAAAAAATAGTTTTTACCAACGGGTGTTTTGATATCCTTCATGCCGGCCACATTCAGCTTCTGGCAAAAGCAGCTTCATTAGGCACTAAATTAATTATTGGGTTAAATTCAGATGCATCCATAATGCGCTTAAAAGGAGCTAATCGTCCTATTAACAACTTGAATGACCGTGAAAGAGTGCTTTCTGCTATCCATTGTATAGATGCTATTATAACTTTTGAAGAAGATACGCCCCTCAACCTAATCAAAAAAATAAAACCGGATATTTTGGTAAAAGGTGGCGACTATAAAGCAGAAGAAATTGTAGGCAGTAAAGAAGTAAGACAAGCCGGAGGAAAAGTTGTTATCATACCATTAGTAGAAGGAAAATCTACTACTAATATAGCTAACGCGCTTAAAGGTAAGTGATTAATACCCTTTTGAATTGTAGTTTCAACTTTATCCCATTATAATCTTTGGTCTAGTAGAGATTTTAATTTAAATTTACAACCCTTCACTAAAATAGCATAAGTATGAATTTTGATTTATCTGAGGAGCATTTAATGATCCAAAAAGCTGCTAGAGACTTTGCAGAAAACGAGATATTACCGACCGTTCTAGAAAGAGACGAGAAACAACAGTTTCCTACGGAAGAAGTTAAAAAAATGGGTGAACTTGGATTTTTAGGCATGATGGTAGATCCCAAATATGGAGGTGGCGGCATGGATACCATTTCTTATGTATTAGCTATGGAAGAAATATCTAAAGTAGATGCAGCATGTTCTGTGATAATGTCGGTTAATAATTCATTGGTATGCTGGGGAATCGAGACATACGGAAATGAAGATCAAAAACAAAAATATTTAAAACCGTTAGCAACCGGTGAAAAGATCGGAGCTTTCTGTTTATCAGAACCTGAAGCCGGTTCTGACGCTACTTCACAAAGAACTATCGCAGAAGACAAAGGAGATTATTATCTATTAAACGGAACAAAAAATTGGATCACGAACGGCGGCTCTGCATCGTATTATTTAGTCATTGCGCAAACAGATGTAGAGAAAAAACATAGGGGAATTAACGCATTTATTGTTGAAAAAGCATGGGATGGCGTAACAGTAGGGCCTAAAGAAAATAAGTTGGGCATCAGAAGCTCAGACACGCATTCTATCATGTTTTCTGATGTAAAAGTGCCGAAAGAAAATCGAATTGGAGAAGACGGTTTTGGATTTAAATTTGCCATGAAAACTTTGTCCGGCGGCAGAATCGGGATTGCTTCTCAAGCACTTGGTATTGCTTCAGGTGCTTTTGAAAGAGCATTAGCTTATTCTAAAGAAAGAAAAGCCTTTGGAACGGAGATTGCCAATCATCAAGCTATCCAATTTAAATTAGCTGATATGTCTACAGAGATCGATGCAGCTCGCTTATTGTGCTTAAAAGCAGCGTGGCATAAAGACAACAAAATGAATTATGACCTCTCAGGCTCTATGGCAAAATTATTCGCATCTGAAACAGCGATGAAAACAACAGTAGAAGCTGTCCAGATACATGGGGGATATGGATTTGTTAAAGAATATCATGTAGAGCGAATGATGCGAGATGCTAAGATCACTCAAATTTATGAAGGCACCTCAGAGATCCAACGGATAGTTATTTCCAGAAGTATTTTAAACTAATTTGATGGACACAGTTTTAGAGATCATCAAATATACTTTCCCTTCCTTGATAGTATTTTTTGCGAGTTATTATACGCTAAAGTCGTTACTTAAAACAGAAAATAGCAAAGCTCAATTCGAATATAAGCTGGAAAAGCAGAGAGTTACCTTACCTATTAGGCTACAGGCTTATGAGCGAATGACTTTATTACTGGAACGCCTCACCTTAGCTAATCTTATTAATAGAGTCCGCACGCCTAATATGAGTGCGCGTACCTTACAAATTGCTTTACTACAGAATATTCGAATGGAATTTGATCATAATGTAGCTCAGCAAATATATGTATCTGCAGAAGCATGGATGCACATCATCGCTGCTAAAGAACAAACTTTGAGTATCATCAACAGAATTTCTGCCAGCTTACCTCCCCAAGCAAACAGCATCGATTTTAGCAAAAGGCTTTTGCAATACTTTGGAGAAAATGAGGAACCAATCCCTACTGATAAGCCACTGCAATTCTTAAAAGAAGAGGTAACTAAAATCTTTTAGTTCATTATGCCTAAGCCTACTCAGAGAAAAGATAAATTTTATACCTCATCTAATATTGAAATAAAAGAACAATATACATTTTCTAAACCCATAGAAGAAAAAGCAGGAGAATATCCCTACACGAGAGGTATTCATCCAAGTATGTATCGAAGCCGATTTTGGACTATGCGCCAATATGCAGGTTTTTCAACGGCTGAAGCATCAAATGAGCGATATCATTATTTACTTAATCAAGGTACTACAGGCTTATCGGTCGCATTTGATTTGCCTACTCAAATAGGGTATGATTCTGACCACGAATTTGCTGAAGGCGAAGTAGGCAAAGTGGGGGTAGCAATTGATTCTATCCAAGATATGGAAATCCTTTTTAAAGGGATCGAGCTAGAGAAAATATCTACTTCCATGACTATTAATGCCACCGGATTTATTTTGTTAGCCATGTATATCGCATTGGCTAAAAAACAAGGAGCAGATATAAAAAAGATTTCCGGGACGATACAAAATGATATTCTTAAAGAATATGCCGCTCGCGGAACTTATATCTATCCTCCCAAACAATCCATGAGGATCATTACTGATATTTTTGAATACTGTGGCAAGGAAGTTCCCAAATGGAACACCATCTCTATTTCGGGTTACCACATCCGAGAAGCAGGTGCTACTGCTGCTCAAGAACTTGCCTTTACCTTAGCTAATGGCAAAGCTTATGTAAATGCTGCTAAAGAAAAGGGGTTAGATATCGATACATTTGGCAAACGTTTATCTTTTTTCTTTAATGCGCATAATAATTTTTTTGAAGAGATAGCAAAGTTTCGGGCTGCAAGAAGAATGTGGGCAAAGATCATGAAAGAATTCGGTGCCACGGACCCCAAAGCACAAATGCTGCGATTTCATTCACAAACAGGAGGCTCAACATTAACCGCCCAACAACCTCAAAACAATATTTCCAGGGTGTCTTTACAAGCGCTGGCAGCAGTTTTAGGTGGAACTCAATCGCTTCACACAAATGGTTATGATGAGGCATTGTCTCTCCCTACTGAAGAAGCTGCACGGATTGCTTTGAGAACACAACAGATCATCGCACACGAAAGTGGCGTAGCCGATACAGCAGACCCGTTAGGCGGGTCTTATTATATAGAAAGCCTGACCGATCAAATCGAAAATGCAGCAAATGAATACATTGGCCATATTGATCAAATGGGTGGCGCAATTAATGCCATAGAAGAAGGTTATGTGCAACAAGAAATTGCAAATGCTGCTTATAAACAGCAAAAATCAGTGGAAAATGGAGAAGACATTATTGTAGGGGTGAATAAGTTCACCATTAAAGAAAGGACTAAAAATGATCTGTTCAGAATTGATGACAGTATCAGATCAACACAAATTGACAAGCTTAAACAACTGAAGGCCAACAGAAACAATGATAAGGTAAAAGAATGTTTAGGCCAGTTAGCAGCAGCAGCCGGCTCAGATAATAATATTATGCCTCATGTAATTTCCGCAGTAGAAAATTATGCTACATTAGGAGAAATTTCCGACATATTAAGGAATATTTTTGGAGAATATGAAAGCTAATTAGCTAAGTCGTTGATTATCTACCGCTCATAGACAACAGCTTCAAAAGTCAACAATATCAAGGTTTTTCCATTTAATTTTATTAATTTTAAAAAAAAGAATGGATAAAATCGTCGATATGAACATACTGTTAGTGGCATTAAAAAGTCAATAGCGAATTCATTTTTTTTTTAACTTTTTTATTAGGAATTTAGTCCTCCTTTTCGAAATTAAAACTGTTTAGTAGAATTATGGTTGAATCGCACATTTCCGTTTGGGACTGCTGTCTTAAAATAATCAAAGACAACGTCAATATCCAAAGTTTTAAAACCTGGTTTGAGCCCATCAAACCCATCAGACTAGAGGAAAAAGTGCTAACCATTGAAGTACCCAGCCAATTTTTTTATGAATGGTTGGAAGAACATTATGTCACACTGCTTAGAAAAACTATTGAAAGAGAATTAGGAATAGGAGCTCGCCTAGAATACAGAATAGTAGTAGAAAACAGCTCAGGCCTCAAAAGCCCTTATACAATCAATATTCCTACTTATGGTAACGGAGTTAGTAAGAATCCGGATGTCTCTGTACCCATCAATATTGGAAATTCTATAAAAAATCCTTTTGTCATTCCCGGATTAAAGAAAATTAACATTGACCCTCAGCTTAATCCGAATTACAATTTTGAGTCATTCGTAGAAGGAGATTGTAACAGGCTCGCACGGTCTGCAGGCTTCGCGGTTGCCAATAAACCCGGAGGCACTTCATTTAATCCGTTAGTAATATATGGAGGAGTAGGCTTAGGGAAAACGCATCTAGCTCAAGCCATAGGCAACCAAGCTAAACAGAATTTCAACAATAAAACTGTATTGTATGTATCCTCTGAAAAATTTACCAATCAGTTTATAGATGCCTTAAAGAATAATTCTATCAATGATTTTGTCCATTTTTATCAATTAATAGACCTATTGATCATTGATGACATCCAATTTTTTGCCAATAAAGAAAAAACACAGGATATCTTTTTCCATATTTTTAACCACTTGCATCAGGCTGGCAAACAATTAGTTTTAACATCAGATAGAGCTCCTAAAGACCTAGAAGGTATTGAAGAAAGATTATTATCGCGTTTTAAGTGGGGATTGTCTGCAGATTTACAAATTCCTGATTTTGAAACTCGTATTGCTATCCTTGAAACAAAAATGCATGCTGATGGTATTGAATTGCCTAAAGATGTAGTTGAGTTTGTTTCTTATAATATTGATACAAACATTCGGGAGTTAGAAGGTGCTTTAATATCTTTACTCGCCCAATCTTCACTAAATAAAAAAGAAATTGACCTTGAGATAGCTAAAAAGATCATTAAAAACTTTGTAAAAAGTATTTCCAGAGAGGTATCTATCGACTTTATTCAGAAAATGGTTTGTGAACATTTTCAAGTACCTATTGAGAAAGTTAAAGAGAAGACCAGAAAAAGAGCTATTGTGCAGGCCAGACAACTTTCTATGTTTTTAGCAAAAAGCTATACTAAGAATTCGTTAAAGCTTATCGGTAAACATTTTGGCGGTAGAGACCACAGCACGGTTATTCATTCTTGTCAGGCGATTCAAAATCTGTTAGATACTGATGAGGAATTCAGAGATCATGTAGATGAGCTCAAGAAAAAAATCCAAATGAGTAGCATCTCATAATTTAGCCTTTTTATATTAAATCCGCAGAGATACAGGCTAAGGCTTGGATATTTAATAATTTGTTAGTTCTTTTGCATACTGGAAAAATTGGTGAGATGGGTGAGTGGCTGAAACCAGCAGTTTGCTAAACTGCCGTACGGGCAACCGTACCGGGGGTTCGAATCCCCCTCTCACCGCTGAATAACATAGTTAATTAATATGTTTGATTTTGAAAAGTTAGAAATTTATCAAGTAGTTCGGCAGCTAAACGTCGAAGTATTAAAGTATTTGGTAAATTTTAAAGATCAATACATTAAAGATCAATGGAGAAGAGCAACTTTAAGTATTGCGCTAAATTTAGCTGAAGGTACCGGTAGAATGAGTACCAGCGATAAGAAAAGATTTTATACGATTGCTCGGAGTTCAGCGTTTGAATGCGTAGCTTTGCTTCAAGTTACTCAAGATATGGAATTGATAAATACTGAAAAGTATGATCAGTTTTATTCGGGTTATGAAAAAATATCGAAAATGCTGTTAGGTATGTATCGGTCAATGGCCAAACAAACTGAGCAACAAAAGAATTATGCATCATAATTCCACACACACTACCACACGCACACACAAACTCACACATAATTACGGGGTGTAGCGCAGTCCGGTTAGCGCACCTGGTTTGGGACCAGGGGGTCGCAGGTTCGAATCCTGCCTCCCCGACTTGATCGGAAAAGCTGTTTTTCAACAGCTTTTCCAATCTTTTTTTGCCTAAAACAGTCATTGGCAACATCTCTATAATTAACTGGTGAATAATCCAACGAATAAGTTTGACTGAAAACGGTAAGCGTAATTTAAACAAAGTATGCCAATGCGGTGTAATCTTTTCATAACAAGTAAAATTTGGAAAAGCGTGTTAAAAAACTACAGTACTATTATTCTCAGTTATGTTAGCACCATCATAGTCTAACGAAAACTCTTTAAACTTACTACTGCATCCATTTTTTTTTCGATATGGATATATTGGTTATTTCATGCCTGGTGAAAGGGCTATCAATTTCTAATATAAAGTCGTTACTGCCATCTTTTAAAAGTAAAGACATTATTTTTTTTTCTGCATTTATATTGCTACTTGTAGTATAAAGAGAAGTATCAATTGGATTATTTATTTGACCTTTAATAGTTTTTATAACTCGTACTGTGTCAAAAGATTCAACGTCAAAGTTTTTGAAATCGAAATTGATAATAGCTATTTCCTCTGGGTCTTTACAACATGAGGATATTACGAAAGGAATCATAATTGCAAAAATATAAATCATAAATCCCCTAACCATTATTCAAATTTAATGAGTTCACGTGAATAGCTTAAATCTCCAGAATTATATACTAATATATATACCAGGTGGGATTTGGGACATATCAAAAGTCTCTTTTTGAATCCCTTCAAATTGAGAGACATTGTTTAATAAAACATTCATTTTTTCTCCCAATATATTATATAATATAAGTGAAGCTCCACCCTTATATTTAGTCAGAAATTCCACAGTAATTTGATTAGTAAATGGATTAGGAGATACAGTATTTCAGGACAAGACAGTCTCCTTTTTTACTAAAAATATTTTGTATATAGCCAATGAGCTAGCTTGATAACTACGAAAAGTATAAATAAAATTATGCCTATTCTTCTGTCTTTAACAGCTACATTTTCCCAAAATCCTTTTGGTTTATCATTATTATTCCCCATATTATCCATTTAATTCTACTCAGAATCTTGGGATGATTCCAATACTTCTTCCTTAATGGTTTCCTTCTCTTGATTGAAAAAATTAATAGCTTTCTGGTTCAAGAAATTCTTTTAAAACTTTATCAGAAACATCGTTATTAAAACCTTGTTCTAAAATCACTTCTTCCTTAAAAGAATTAAATGTTTCCTCATTGAATGAAAAGCCACTTACATTATTATCGGCACCTACGGTTTTAAGGACTGTACCAAAACCTTGTTTTTCAAGACGCTCTGAGGTAGCTACATCTAATGCTACATCAAAGTATGGTTTTTATTTCAAATGTGTTCAAAATTTACTATCCGTAAACCTATGAAGTATAAAGCTGGGGCAATTACCACAGCTAAAATAGAAGTTATAATTGCTAGTTTTTTAGCACTTCCAGAATAGTTAATCTTATCCAAAAACCATTTATTAATTCTGTAGAAAACATAAAGCACAATGCCAAGTTCTATTGCATCCCAAAATAATAAGCTAGATAAAAATAAAGTCTGGTCTTCTTTTAGACTTCCATTTTCCCAACGAAAGCTATCGGGAACTAAAGCACCATTTATATATACATGAGCAAATAATATAATCCAATTTGCAAAAATCGCATATAGAATATGGTAAAGTGCATATATTCCGAAGCCAATATTTCTATTCATGGTATGTTTCGTTAAATTCGCTTCTGTCGTTTGGCCCTGCAGGTCTTGAAGTTGCGATGCTATTAAAGGCATCTAGTGAAAAGTTTGCCTTCCCAACTGTGACATTTGTAAAATTGCCAGCATCATCTAAATTAATGGTAACATTTACAGAACCAACTTTATTCTCTCCTGCTAATATTAAATGGGTTGGTTTTCCAAAAGCAGCAGCTCCAGATAAGAATACTTTCTGACCACTTGCATCCTCTATAAATGCTTCAGTAGCAGGAAACGCTTTGCTAAAAAGATCAATAGTAACATTTAATTGATTTTTTACTTTATTTTCGGTTAGCTTTACTAAACTTCTTACTTCAATATCTGGAGAACCAAAGACCAAAGGGTTATTACCTTCAAACTCTTGACTAACTTCTGCAAAAGCACTTCCATCTGATGTCTTGCCAAAAGTCTGATTTATATCTCCTGTCGGGTCTGATACACCAACCTCACCTGTAGCAAGCTTCTTAGATTCGTGACTCCAAGGGTCATTCTTTTGAATGTATTGTTTGCTAAGATCGACAGTATAGCTTTTTTGATTCAATTCACTTTATTATACTAAACTTCTTCTCTATGAGGAATTTCCAGACTTATCAAATGTAAGGTGGTAGAAGAGCTAAGGCGGTTTTTTGTTACAGGTTATTATTAGTTATTAGAATATTGAATACAATCCTTAACTTCTTTTTCTGTAAGTTCTTCTAACATTTTGTCGGTTACGCCTGTTAAGTCACTTTTAAAAACAGTTCCTTCGAGAATTTTATAATTTCTTTTAAATCTGGTAATAGAGCCACTAGTACCAAAGTATAAAGATACTTCATCATTATTTCGTTCACTTGGATGAATTGATTCTAAGGGTATCATATTGTCTTGCTCATTGATATAATAGTATTCATTTCTTATAGTCCAACCTGTGCGAATGTTTTCTTTTGTTTTCACTAGTCCATTTGGAGGAACTTTTAATACTAATTTGCCCTTTTCCAAAACACTATCATCCCCACAAGGAAAACCATGAATTATCCTAAATGTACCTACGTATCCTTTAGGTATAATAACTTTTATTGGGGTTGCTAGTGATCTAAGGAAAATCACTCCGAAGATTATTAATGGCATTATTATACAAAAGCTCTTAGTGATAGCATTATAGCTTGAAAATAAAATCAAAACAATGCCTAAAACAAGAGCAAAAGGAGAATAAACCATAAGCCAAAATGACATATAGCAGTATATTCCTAATAAAAGAAAAGCAATTCCAATAAACAATAACATTTTTTTCATACCAATTTATTATTGAATTTATTCTAGATCTTCTCTTGGGTTCGGACCAGCTGATGTTGAGGTAGCAATGGTATTGAATTCTTCTAATGTAAATTGCTTGCCTCCCACGTTAACTCCTGTAAAAAGACCATCATCGTTAATATCAATAATTAAATCTACTTGAGAAACGGTTTTCTTATCAGAACCTGCTAAATCTAAAGGGTTGCCAAATGCTGCAGCACCAAAAAGTAACAATGCTTGACCACTCGCATCTTCAATAATTGCTTCTGTCGCAGGAAAGCCTTTACTTGAAACATCTACAGCAACAAAAAGTTGACCTTTTGCAGTATTTTCAGTCAAGGAAATTAAAGAACTCACCTCAATATCAGGTGAGAACGGTACAAGTGGATTTGAGCCTTCAAAAGATTGATCTAGTACTGCAACTGCACTTCCTGAGCTGTTTTTCCCAAACTCAGGGGTAACTTGTCCTGTTGGCGTTGCAGTAGAAAGAGGAATTCCACCAACAGTCGTTGCATTACTGCTTGGATCATTGGGCTGTAATATTTTTGCGGTTGGATCTACGGTAAAACTTTGACTAATTCTTGATGTGACATCTTTACTGGTAGATACAGAAAAGCCTCTTTTATCATCACCAAAGCCAAACCTCTTAAATGAACCTGGAGGCGCAAATGCTCTAATATGAATGGTAAAAGGAAATTGACCAGTTACGTCAGTATATAATATTGGGTTGTCTGCCATTGCTGCATATGGAGACCAGCTGGGTGCTTTCCCAGCTAATGGATCAACAGACATTGCAAAAACTACTGGATCTATTTTTATATCGCTTTTTCTTTTCTCTAAATCTATTTTGGTGATCTTTCCAGTTTTTGTATCGAAACTGAAAATCCCGTAATTTTCTGTAGGTTTTTTAACATGTACTTCCTCCAATAATCCCCATGTCAATGATGAATAACGTGTTTTTCCATCTCTATCAATGTCAGCAAAATGCTTAGGGGTATAGTCTTTTGCTAATATTTTAGGATCTTCATCCTTGTATTGCAACCCAGCTAAAATCATTCTTTGCATTTCTTGTGGCATTTCAATATAGCCTAGGTTATAAAGAGTTTTTAGAGATGTTTCATGTTTCGTTAATGTCTCACTTATCGCACTTTCTGATAGCAATGCTTTAATAGTGGTTACGTTATTTTTCTCCGCATAGTCTGCAATTTCGTTTTCAAATACTTGAGATTTTAAGAGCATTGCATTTAAATTAAGCTTGTCGTGTTTTAATGCCGTATTTGCACATTTAAGCATAAATGCACTTTTTTCAGAATCAAACCTTCTTTCATAAGCCTTGGCTAAATAAACCAAACAGAGTCCAATAGACTGTTTATCATCAAGCTTTCGCATGGATATCCCACTCATAACTGCATCTCTAGTAGTATATGTCAATGTTTGAATTGATCCATCCTGTGGGAATGCTTTAGATGGTAGTTCTACATTATAAAAATTCCCCTTTAAATCTCTATGCTGAATATAAACGTGTTGCGGAGCAGTACTGATATAGGATTCTGAACCTAAGCGGTTGGATAGAATCTTGTATAATGTAGTAAAAGCATAGCAATTGCCCTTTCCACTTTGCAGCATTCCAATAGTTTGTGAGTTTTCCCACCTATCAACACCAAATGGATCGTTCATTGAATAGGAAAAAGGAATATCTTTTATCTTATAGCTTTTATACTTTATCGTTATAGTATCGGTTAGATAATGATAGATAGCCCAATTAGATAGTAAATTAGTATAGTATTTTTTTTGTCTTTCTCCAGTCATTGACATTTTATTTAGATCGATTTGTCCTTTGCCATGATCTAAAAATTCATCAAAATGTGGATTCTTAAATTCCTTTTTGCTTTCATTGCTAGAAATAAATTGTCGTACTAGCTTTTCATGTTTATCTATTATAGCTTCATACTCTTCATAACTATAAGATCCATTGTAATAAGCATTTTCAGTAATAAAAACAGCTTTCTCAAAATCTACTGGTTTTTCTCCATTTGCCATAGATTGAAGTTCATTGTACGCTTTTTCAAAAACTTCTCTATTGAATGTTTCAGCATATGTAATTGATATGGCGATAAGATATATGAAAACTAATATTACTTTCTTCATTGTTATTTATTAAGGGTGAAAAATAGACTTTTTTTCTGTTTTGTATTGATATTTCCTGATAACTGTTGTTCCATCCTGTTTTTATCTCTGGTTAGAAGTGCTTGATATGCTCCATCAGGCAATTCTTGATATCCTAAAGAATGAAGGTACTCCTCGTTTTTGACCAGTTGTTCGTATTTAACCCTCGCACCTTGTACTTTGTCTATATCTTTCAGATCGTAAATACCGTTTTCATGCAAGAGATGCATTAACTCATTCGCATAAATTCCACTTTTCATCATTATAGCCGTTTCATTTACTCCATTCGGCAAGTATGACAACGCTATATCAATGCAACTATTTACAAATTTTCCATCTGCAGTACCAAAAATTCTATTATGATAGTAAGCTAAGTCTAGCAGTGTATTAGCAACTATTTGTTTCTTATTTAGTGTGTCTAAATACAGTCTATTTTTAACAGCTGTAGAGCGAATATAAAGCCAATCAGAGTAGTCTTGATCGGTCATATGCCAGTCGGATGTTGCTTCATAATTATGAATTGTTCCATTATTATCTTTGTATTTGATGAAGGAGTGAAGTGTTGCCAAGGAAAGATATGCGTCAACGTCCATTGCTTCAGCAAGCAATAAATATATTAGAGGTAATGTATGGCATTGTCCTGTCCCCGTTGCCAATGTTTTTGTTGCATTGTAATTTCTAATATCTTGTTCGATATGATTATCTATATAGTCGTATTTAAATGGAAGGTGAGCTGTCTTGCTAATTATAGTTGAGACATCCTTCATCGTTTTACCTTTTATAAATAAAGTATCTCCCATGAACCTTTGTATTGAGTAATGCACAGATGCTTGATCTTTAACATCAAGGCTATTTTCTAGCATCCACTGTTTTATAAAATCAGCTGATTGTTTAATACTAAAGTTAAATTCATCATAATTCTGATATATGTTACCAGTAGCTGCTTCAACGTTATAAAATGCATCCTGTAAAGATATTGGTCTTGTTCCCACCAGCATCTCATTTAGTCTATCTCGTGCTATTTCGAAATTCTTTATCGCATGTTTATATTCTTCAGCCTGCCAATAATATTTCGGGTTTTGAGCATACTCAATATATTCTTTTCGTATAAGGTTAGTTACACTTTGCATTTGTTTAGCCTCAACGTTTCTTTGGCGCAACTCATATTGTTGCTGTAAGTTCCTTTGTATATCTGCTTGAGTTGGAGGAGGCTTATAACCCATCGTCCTTTGTGCCTGGTTATTCTGTTGCCTTATAATTTCATTAGCATTATTTTGTCGAGGTGATAAATGGGTTGGGCTATTCGATGAAATTTTGTTAAATGTGCCGAATTGCGGTATTTGAGGATACTGAGCAAACAGGGAGATAGGCAGAAAAAGGATAGCAGCGAGATATTTCATTATTTCGTGGGCAATATAAGCAATTACGTCATATTATACAATAGGCAAAACATCTAGTGAGCTATGCCTCAAATTCAACTTAGTTAGTCAGTCAATGCTTCTTTTATCCTTTCTTCTGTGATGGAACTGACAATTTCTATTTGATGGGCAAGATAGGCATATCAGGATGTAACCTTATCGAGTATACAGGCCATTGGTAATAGCTTTTATCAAATCCGGGCCTTCATAAATAAAGCCGGTATAAATCTGCACTAATGACGCCCCTGCTTCTAGTTTATCTTTAGCATCTTTTACAGTATGAATGCCTCCCACACCAATTATGGCAAAGGAATTATTGGATTGAGTCTTAAGATATCGAACTACTTCGGTAGACCTGTTAGCTAAAGGCTTACCACTCAATCCTCCATTACCAATAGATTTAAGTGTGTTAGGCTTAGTTTGAAGATTATCTCTAGCTATTGTTGTATTTGTAGCAATCACTCCGGCTATTTTAGTAACCTGAACAATCTCTACAATATCATCTAATTGATTATTTGTCAGGTCAGGGGCTATTTTCAGCAAAATAGGTTTGGGATGAGGCTTTTCCCGATTTATCTGCTGTAAAGTATTAAGCAATTTTGTCAATGGTTCTTTCTCCTGCAAATCTCTTAAATTAGGCGTATTGGGTGAACTTACATTCACTACGAAATAATCTACATGATCAAAAAGATTTTCAAAACAAATGACATAATCATCAACTGCATGCTCATTCGGGGTCAATTTATTTTTACCAATATTACCTCCTACAATAATATTTGATTTTCTCTTTTTCAAGCGTGCTACCACTGCATCTACTCCATCATTATTAAATCCCATTCTGTTAATGATCGCTTTATCTTGTTTTAATCTAAATAATCTTGGTTTTGGATTTCCTGATTGGGGTTTCGGCGTTACGGTTCCTATTTCTACAAAGCCAAATCCCAAAGATGCCAATTCATCAATATATTGCGCATTTTTATCAAAACCTGCTGCCAATCCTAAACAGTTGGGAAATTCTAAACCGAATAAATTATGAGGTTCAAAGTTTAAGATTTGAGGTTTAAAAATAGATTTTACTCCTGGCACTTTAAGCGACATTTTTAAAGCATTCATAGCGAGATGATGAGCGGTTTCCGGGCTAAAAAGGAAAAGGAAAGGCTTAATTAACCATTTATACATTAATAATTGTGAATTTTTCAGTTTAAATTTTAAAATTGATTTCCAAAGTGCTGACTTTTAATTAACCCAACAATTTTTTCTAATCCCTCCACATCTTCCTCATTAAAATCATCTAATTGATCGCTGTCTACATCTAACACTAATTTTACTTCTTCTCCTACCATTAATGGAATTACTACTTCTGATTTAGAAGCACTACTACAGGCGATATGCCCCGGAAACTCATCTACATTAGGTACGAGAATAGATTTTTTACTTTCAGCAACTGCGCCGCATACTCCTTTTCCAAATGCAATTCGAGTACAAGCTAAGGGGCCTTGAAATGGTCCTAAAACTAATTCTTCATTCTTATTTAAATAAAAGCCCACCCAGAAGAAACCAAAAACTTCTCTTAAAACTGCTGCGATATTGGCAAGGTTAGCTATCAGATCAGGTTCATCGCTAATGAGTGCTTCTATTTGAGGATGCAATTGCTTATATTTTTCTTTTCTAGTGTTTGTTATGGTGACTTTTAACTCATGCATATATACAATTATTTACAGGCCAAGATTGACTTACATAAATCCCATAGCACTCTTGCTCCCACATTTTCATTCCAATCATTATTTTTTGAAGGAGCTACTTCACATAAATCGAACCCAATTATTTCTCTGCCTGACGAAATCACTTTATTAATTAGATAATGAACTTGGTCATAATCCAGTCCTCCCGGGACAGGTGTACCGGTATTAGGGCAATAATAAGGTAAAAGGCCGTCAATATCATAACTGATGTATACTTTATCGGGTAAATGACTGATGATCTGCTCACATTGTTTTTCCCAACTTATACCTTGAAAAGTTTTTTGCTTTAGATCGCTGTCGAAAAATGTAATAATGCGTTCACCACTGTTTTTCATCATTGTATATTCCTCTTCACAATAATCTCTAATCCCCACTTGAACGAGTTTAGAAACTTGTGCTGATTTCAAAGCATTATACATAATAGAAGCGTGAGAATATTCAAAACCTTCATACGATTTTCTCAAATCCATGTGAGCATCAATTTGTAAAACTCCAAATGAATCATTTAATAAAGCCAATGCCTCTATTAAGGCAAGCGGGGTACTGTGATCACCACCTAAAACACCTACTTTTTTACCAGCCAATAAAAGGCTGTGCGTGTAGTTGCAGATATAATCTTTCAAAGCTTTACATGCTTTATTAATTTCTACGACTGATTTAAGTGTTCCATTATCAGGTTGATGCCCCTTTTCAAGTATTGCGATATGAGCTTCAGCTAATGGCCGTAAAGATTTATTTTTTTCTTCCAAATCTTCGTCAATGGGAAACATATAAACACCTCGTTTCCAAGCATCTGGATGATCTTTATCAAATAGATCAAGTTGAGGAGAAGCTTTCAAGATAGCAGCAGGCCCGTTAGATGTACCAGCCGAATAAGAAGTAGTAACATCCCAAGGAATGGGCAAAATAACTACTGCTGCCTGCTCGGCTGTATGGGGCAAACCGAAAATATTACCATTATCTAAGCCTACACCATTAATATCAAAATCTTCATAGTTAGTTTTGCTCATCTACACTATTTTAAACTAAAGGCTGTAACTTTGCGTTGGTAAAAGTAGATAATAATTCAGTCAATATGAAGCGTTCTCACATCATTGCTCTAATTCTCATAGCTATTTCTATCGGGGTAATTATCAGTCTGGTAAATGATGCCAGTACCTATGTAAATTTTGCTCAAGCGGAAGCTAATGAAGGGAAAGTTTATCACGTGGTGGGCGAATTGTCGAAAGAAAAACCGATGGAATACAACCCCGAACAAAACCCGGATCTTTTTAGCTTTTTTATGACGGATAAAAATGGGGAAGAACGTAAGGTAGTCTTAAAAGCCTCAAAACCCAGAGATATCGAAAAATCTGAAAATATTGTTGTAATAGGCTCTATGGAAGGGGCAGACTTTCACGCTTCCAGCTTGTTGATGAAGTGCCCTTCTAAATATGTGGAAGGTGAATTGGAGACGATTGAGGTGAAGGCAAAAATTGAAAGTTAAAGTTTGAGAACCGCATAGCTAGTCGATCATTTATTGAATGCTCCTTATAGCGGCATTATATTAATTTTCACATCGTGAGCTATTTTAAATTTGATTTCTATGACTTTTATTTTTATTTTAGGCACTACAACTTTACAATAAACTTATGAGTAAAATATACGTAACAGTCCTAGGAGTACTAATGACCACCATTTCATTTGCTCAAGAAATTTGTAATAATTGTATAGATGACGACAATGATGGGTTAATTGACTGTTACGATTTAGATTGTAGTGGAGATCAGGCAAATTGTCCTGATTTTTATTTATACAGCTTAGATGATCAGGGTGGTTCGGCAATTACAAATTGCAACACAACGTTTGGAATGGAGCTGCTATATATCATGCCCGGCTCTTTTCCTTTTACTACGCCCAAAGTAGGTGATATTAATAATGATGGAATTGTGGAGATAATGGGATATGAACATACCTTTGTTAATAATGATTTATTGATCATGAATGGGAAGACAGGTGCTATAGATACGATTTCTTATATGGAAGATGTTAAGTCGAATGTATTTGCAGACGTAGATGGAGATCTTGAAGCTGAATTTTTCAGCACATATAAAAACAGTTTGGGAGAGTATAGGCTTGTTAGAATGGAATGGAACAGTTCTGTTTTTACATGGGATGTCCCGCTATCGGTATTTGCAGATAAATTTTCTTTAGCAATTGCTGATTTTAATGGTGATGGAGAAGTAGAGGTTTATCAACAAGGCGAAATATATAATGCCAATACCGGAGAGCTATTGATAAGTGATAATACGAATGAAACTTATTCCAAGATGCGTAGTGTGGCTATGGATATTTTGCCGGATGAATATTGTTCAAATTGTCAAGGGCTTGAATTAATAAATGGAAATAAAATTTTTTCTGTAGATATCGACAATAATGTTCTTTCCAAAGAGGTTGAAATCGCCTCCTATAGTAATCCTACTTATACCATAACGTATGCTGTTGCTGATATGAATCTAGACGGAGAGTTGGATTTAATTTTAATGAAGTCAATTCCCAGTAGCAATATAGATTCTTTAGAAGTATATGACCCTCGGACCCAACTGCAATTAAAGTCAACTTTTACCTATACAGGATATATAGGAGATAGACTTCCTGAAATAGCAATAGGCAATTTAGATATTGACCCATTTCCAGAAATTTCAATTTTATTTGATAAGCTCGTCACAATAGATAATGATTTATCCTTAATGGCAACTTCTCAACCTGTAATAAGGGATACCATGGGAACTATAGGATATGTAGGAGATCAGTCTTTTAGTCCGAATGCTATTACCTTGTTCGACTTTAACTGTGATGGCGTGGATGAAGTAATAGCTCAAGGAGATAATGGATATATTGATATTGTAGACGCTGCCACCGGGCAAGTACTTGCTTTTGATACGTGTTATTCTAGAACGGTTGGGGATAAGCCTGTAGTAGCTGATGTGAATGGTGATGGACATGCCGAACTTCTATGTGGATGTGGAGATGGTTTAAAAGTTTGGTCTGGCATAAATAATAGTTGGAGTTCAGCCAGGTCTATCTGGAATCAAGTAGATTTTTATAATGTACATATAAATGATGATTTAACTGTTCCTTTGTGCCAAAAAAGTATGTCTGCTTCTATTTTAAATAAATATAGTGCGACCACAGGCATATATACTTCAATGGGTACTCGATGTGAAAGTATTGATACGCCTTTTGATATTTCTTTAATTATTGATACTTTTGAATATATTAATTGTGATTCTGCTTTACTTAAGTTTAGCATTTGCAATAATGAAAACGATCTTTTTGATTCTATTATCCAGTATGAAATATATACCAATTTATTTCAACAAAATCCTGTATTAATTACTAGTGGAGCTACAACCGATCCCTTAGAAGAATTAAGTTGCGAGAAATTTATTTTAAAAGTAGCAACCGATCAGAGATATTATATATATGTAGAAGATCAGTGTAATATTGATAATGCATTTGATGATATTTATATTCCTCTGGCCCCGGAACTCCTTATTGAACCATTAGATACATCCAATATATGTAATGAAGGAAAATTAACGCTTACAATAAATGAAGTAGAATTAAAATCTGTTGTATGGTCAACCGGTGATACTACGCCATCAATTACAATTGACAAAATAGGGGGATATTCATTTTCTGCGGAGTTAACTAACGGATGTATCGTAAAAGACACAGGTTTTGTTATTGATACTTGTTCTATAGCCCAATTATTTATTCCCAATGCTCTCAATGAGCAAAATAACCTGAAAATATATCATGCTAATATTACTAATTATACACTAAATATGTATAATCGATACGGAGGTTTAATTTATACAAAATATCTCGATGACCTTACAAATTCCAACTCAACTGAGCATGAAGTTTTTTTAAATACAGGCGTTTATATATTTAATATTCAATATAGTATCGAGCAAGGAGGGAGCGAGGTTAAATCCGGAACATTGACTGTTTTAAAGTAAACTTAAATTTTATAAATTGTCATGCTTCTTCGGCAATATAAATGGTATTGTTGCATTTAGTTAAGTTCGACGGTGGATGTACTCTTCAAAATAATGCAGAAGGTGAGTTGGAGACGAAAGGCTGTGAGTAACTGAATTTTTAGTTTAGAATTAATTAACTATAAATTATAAACTCTAAACTAATTAGTAACTTCGCTTTGTGAATCTCCTTTACGGACAAATTGGCCATTTCTTAGTGCTCCTATCTTTTATCAGCGCTATCGTAGCGACTGTTTCTTTTTATATTGCTTCCGGTTCAAAATCAACTATTGAGCAACGCACTTCTTGGAAAAGGCTCGGGCTAATCAGTTTCATCATTCATGGATTGAGCATAGTCAGCATTTTTGGGGTGTTATTTTTAATGATTATTGGCCATCATTTTGAGTACCAATATGTGTGGCAACACTCGTCGCTGGAGCTTCCAACGAGGTATTTGCTATCCTGCTTTTGGGAAGGGCAAGAAGGCAGTTTTCTTTTATGGGCGTTTTGGCATGTAGTACTAGGGCTTATTCTCGCTACTCGTAATACAGATTACTCAAAGCCTGTGATGACAGTGATCAGCTTTGTTCAAGTATTCTTGAGTTCTATGTTACTGGGATTATATTTTGGAGATTTTCATATTGGGAGCAGCCCGTTTTTGCTTTTGCGAGATACCATGCCGGAAGCACCTATATTCTCCATGAATCCCGATTATATCCCGGAAGATGGAACAGGCTTAAACCCTTTGCTTCAAAACTATTGGATGACGATCCATCCTCCTACCCTCTTTTTAGGATTTGCATCTACCGTGGTACCTTTTGCATTTGCCATTGCAGCATTATGGAAAAAGCAATATGCCAAGTGGGCTTTAAAGGCACTTCCGTGGACACTTTTCTCAGCCATGATTCTCGGCACCGGAATTATGATGGGAGCAGCTTGGGCTTATGAAGCCCTGAGCTTTGGAGGATTTTGGGCGTGGGATCCGGTAGAGAATGCTTCTTTAGTTCCTTGGCTTACATTAATCGCAGGGTTGCATACCTTAGTTATTTTCAAAGCTACAAAACACGCCTTAAAAGCAACTTTTGTGTTTTTTATCATCACTTTTTTCCTCATTCTTTACTCTACTTTTTTGACTAGAAGTGGCATATTGGGCGATACCTCGGTCCATGCTTTTACCGACTTGGGTATGTCAGGACAACTCATCATTTATATGGCGGCGTTGATTATTCCTGCTATCTATTTACTTGTCTCTCGTTGGACAAACGTACCTGCTCCAAAAACAGAAGAAAGCACTTACTCTCGGGAGTTTTGGATGTTCATTGGCTCATTAGTGTTGTGCATCTCTGCGGTACAAATCACTTTCTCCACCTCTATTCCGGTTATTAATAAAATATTTGGCTCTAACTTGGCTCCGCCGGTTGAAGCCATAGCTCACTATAATAAATGGCAATTGCCTTTAGCAATTATTGTTGCCTTACTTACGGCTATTACACAGTTTTTTCAATACCGAAAAACTAATATTTCAAATACTTGGAAACGTGTTTTGCCAACTTTCGTTTTAAGCATTTTGCTAACCATTTTCATAGCATGGCACTTTAAGTTTGAGCATTTTTATTATGATCTGTTTACTTTTTGTGCAACATACGGAGTATTGGGCAACTTATATTTTATTATCAGTTCCTTATCGGGAAAGATCAAACTGGCTGGTGGCTCTATCAGTCACATCGGGTTCGGTTTAATGCTATTGGGCATATTAATTTCTAATGCCGAGCAAGAAGTTATATCCCTTAATAATATAGGAATGGACTTTGGTAAAAACTTCGATGCCGAAAGCAATCGAGAGAATATTTTACTGACAAAAGGAACGCCCACTCAAATGAATGATTATACGGTTACCTATGTATCTGATTCTACAGTTGGACCAAATACCTATTTCAAAATCAACTACCTACGAGGAAAAGAGACATTTACTTTATACCCTAATGTGCAGCTTAACGAGCGAATGGGAGATGTAGCTAATCCGGACACCCGCCATTATTTTTCGAAAGATGTTTATACGCATATTACTGCAATGAAGCAAAAGAAAACCGATAATAAACCTGAAAAAATCACCCACATCTTGTCGCTTGGCGATACCATCACTTTAAATAGATGCTTTGCTGTGTTGACTAATGTCATTGTAGACGCTAAAGATTTATATGATTCACAAGTAGGAGATATTGCGATTGCTGCTAATTTAAAAGTTTTTACCATTGATTCGACTTATAGTTTACAACCCGTCTACTATATTCGAGGTAATCACGCTACAATTATCCCCAAAAAATTGGAAGAAGCTGCTCTTACTGTGCAACTCAATAAAATTTATCCGGAACGACAAGAGTTTGAAATTATCACGGAGCAGGAAGACACCACTGCCGATTATATTATCATGAAAGCGATTGTTTTCCCTTTTATCAATATATTATGGATAGGTTTGATTGTGATGATTCTAGGGTTTTGTACAAGTATTTACCGTAGGATTACTGAAAAAAGAAAGATTGAATAATTTACTTTAAGTATTTCATTTATCTCTGAAATAACCCTGTGAGGGTAACAAATTTAAGATATACTTTTCAAATGATCGAGCTGGGACCTCCCGAGGCTTCGGGATAAACTTCTCGCCCCCTTCATATATCTTCCAAATAAAAAAAGGTGACTGTTTCTTATAACAATCACCTTCAAATTGTTTGTGACCGAGCTGGGGCTCGAACCCAGGACCATCTCCTTAAAAGGGAGATGCTCTACCAACTGAGCTACTCGATCAAACAGCTGCAAGAAATCGCAGCGAGGTTGCAAATATAAAAGTTTATAAATAAAAAAATAATTATCTCTTTGAATATTTTTAAAATTACATGGCATGATAATTGATAAGATTTTTATTCATTATGATATAATAATCACATAATCAATTTATAACAAATTATCATACACTAACATTTGGAGTTAATAAATATTATACTATTTTTGCACAAAATTTAAATACACTATATGTACTGGACACTAGAATTAGCATCTCATTTGGTCGAAGCTCCTTGGCCTGCCACAAAAGAGGAATTGATTGACTACGCTATCCGGTCAGGTGCTCCGGTTGAGGTAATTGAAAATTTGGAGGAACTAGATGAAGATATCGAATCTTACGAGGGCGTTGATGATATATGGCCTGACTATCCTACACAGGAGGATTTCTTTTTTGATGAAGAAGAACATTAAATTATTTAGTTTTATATTTTAATATATTTTTTAAAACATTCTGTGCCTTCTAATTGTTAGCAGATTGTTGATTTAATTTAGGAAATGAGTTTGATATTTGCTCAGTAAGCCTTAATTTTGCACACTCATGATTTTTTAATACACAATACAAAGATTGTAAACTTCAAATATGCCTAACTCCGGAAAAATCAAACAAATTATTGGACCTGTAGTAGATGTAAGCTTTGACGAAAAAAATACCGAGCTACCGGAAATATTAAACTCTCTTGTTATTAAAAAAGAGGATGGAAGCAGCTTAGTCTTAGAATGCCAACAGCATTTAGGAGAAAATAGTGTACGGGCTATTGCAATGGATGCTACTGATGGATTAGTTAGAGGCATGGAAGTAATTGACACGGGAGCTCCTATTAAAATGCCTATTGGCGAAGAGGTAAAAGGAAGATTGTTAAACGTTACCGGAGATACCATTGATGGCATAGGTGAATTAGATCAATCTAAAGGCCGCTCCATCCATGCCAAGCCTCCTAAATTTGAAGACCTTTCTACTGATGCAGAAATACTTTATACAGGGATCAAAGTAATTGACCTTATTGAACCTTATGCAAAAGGTGGAAAAATCGGTTTGTTTGGTGGTGCAGGAGTAGGTAAAACAGTATTGATTCAAGAGCTGATCAACAATATAGCAAAGGGATATGACGGATTATCTGTGTTTGCAGGCGTAGGAGAAAGGACCAGGGAAGGAAATGACTTATTAAGAGAAATGATTGAAGCAGACATCGTAAAATATGGTGATGCTTTTAAAGAATCTATGGAAGAAGGTGGATGGGACCTATCTAAAGTAGACAAGAAAGAACTATTAAACTCCAAAGCATCTTTTGTATTTGGACAAATGAATGAGCCTCCCGGTGCAAGAGCAAGAGTGGCTTTATCAGGATTGACATTAGCAGAGTATTATAGAGATGGTGAAGGTGATGGCAAAGGGAAGGATATTCTTTTCTTTATCGACAATATCTTTCGATTTACTCAAGCAGGCTCTGAAGTATCCGCACTTTTAGGAAGGATGCCATCAGCGGTAGGATATCAACCCACATTGGCTACTGAGATGGGATTAATGCAGGAAAGGATCACCTCTACTAAAAATGGTTCCATCACATCGGTACAAGCAGTGTACGTTCCTGCGGATGATTTAACGGATCCGGCACCTGCTACGACTTTTGCTCACTTAGATGCTACCACAGTTTTAAGTAGAAAAATTGCTGAGTTAGGTATTTATCCTGCAGTAGACCCGCTTGATTCTACTTCAAGAATTTTAACTCCTCAAATTGTAGGAGATCAGCATTACAAAACTGCTCAAAAAGTAAAAGAAATTCTTCAAAGATATAAAGAGTTGCAAGATATCATCGCCATCCTTGGAATGGATGAGTTGTCTGATGAAGATAAGCAGGTAGTACATAGAGCAAGAAGGGTTCAAAGATTTTTATCTCAACCATTCCATGTAGCTGAGCAATTTACCGGATTAAAAGGAGTCTTAGTACCTATTGAAGAGACGATAAGAGGTTTTAATATGATTATGGACGGAGAAGTAGATGAATATCCGGAAGCAGCCTTTAATCTTGTTGGGACTATTGATGAAGCAATAGAAAAAGGTAAAAAGATGCTGGATGATGCAGCAGCAGGTAACTAATAATCTTTTTAAAATCACAATCTTTTGAATTTAGAAATTTTAACACCCGATCAAAAATTATTTTCCGGAGAAGTTGACTCTGTACAACTCCCCGGTTCGAAAGGCTCTTTTGAAATACTTAAAAATCACGCTCCTCTAATTTCTTCTCTTGAAAAAGGCAAGATAAGAGTGAAACAAAATGCGCAAGAACTGTTTTTCCCTATCAAAAATGGATTCGTAGAAGTATTAAATAATAAAGTTATTGTACTCGTAGAAGGAGTTATAGAACCAGAATCTATCGAATAATTTTTCTACAAACTGTATTTGTTCATCAAGCAGCCTAATTGCTTTAAAATATAAAATTTGCTTATTGGCGAATTAGTCTTGATGAGAACAAGCGTTTTACCGGATCAATGTGATTTGTCCGGACTTTACTATTCTTTCCCCTATAAGAGTAGTTGCTTCTATTTCATATAAATAAGTTCCAATCTCTTTAATACCTGATTTATTAGTTCCTGTCCAAGCTTTATTTATATTATTGCTGCTAAAAACCAGATTACCCCATCTATCATATATTTCAAATTTGATCAAATCTTTAATACCTTCATTAAAAAGCGATATCTCATCATTTAATCCATCACCATTAGGACTGAAAGCTGATGGTACTTGCAATAAAGTATGGACTACTTTTACTAAGATGCTATCATAATTAACACAACCATATCCATTGATCACTTCAAGTATATATAGAATTGTGGAATCCGGAGCAGAAACCGGATCAAGTATTTCAGGGTTAGATAAAAAGTCAGTTGGAAGCCATCTAAAAGTATCCACGTTAGTACGGCCCTTTAAATGAACAGATTGTTCTGGCAATATAATGGTATCATTACCAACTTCAACAAACGGATAAGGTGCTGTTGTAATAATAAAGTTAGTACTATACGTACATCCAATAGAATCACCTACTCGCAGAGTATATTCATTTATTACTAAACTATCGGTACTGCGGGAAAAAGTTGGGTACTTATCAGTATTAGTAAAGTTGAGGTACTCATTTAAGGGAAACCAACTATATTCTAAAAATGAATCTAGAGGGAAAGGTTGGATAAGAACAGACATTCCTGAGCATATAAATGTATCCTTTACCATAATATTTGGAATAGGATGAATACGGATCAGTGAACTCGCTGTATCCGTACAAGCACCTTGAGTAATTTCTAATATAATAGAAATAGAGGAATCTGGAGCAAAAGTAAAAGTAGAGGCACTATCTTCTACCGGAGACTCAGTTAACCAAATATAATTATCTCCTCCCTTAATTTCTATAGAGACGGAATCTCCAAAACATATTGAAGTGTCTGCAGGAGAGATAGAAAGAGGAATAGAATCAAAAATGTTAACTTTCAAATCATAAGATGTATTTGTACATTCATTTATAAAACTAAATATGATATTTTCTCTTCCTTCCAGCACATTATCTCCTAAAGGAATTATTGGTATCCATATTGAATCCACACCTACTGGAAAATCTACAATACTATCAACAGGCTCATAATCTATTCCATTAGTAGCATTTCCTCCTATACTGAAAGTTACTGTTTTAGCCGTATCTAAGCCATTACACCCTCTTGTTATCAATATATATCCAGTATCACAACCTTCAATAGCTAGTGAATCAAGATTAAATGCTAATATATCTGGGCTACATAAGCTTTTACCTTCAATGAATATGCCGGAATCTAGGCCACAATCAAAAACATCAGCTACTGCAAGCTTTAATGTATAAGTTAAACATGGTATTACTGATGTTGAGGCACTTAACAACACTGTATATCCATCGTATTGAGTAAATTCTGTTCCATCACTTACATTTTCAATGTAGTATTCGCTAAATCCTAACTTACATCCTACCCCTGTTGTATCGCCAGCATTCGCTCCTTGAGAACCTGAGTTAACAGTATTAATAGCAACAGGAGTATTAGTGCCGGGAACAACCGCTAAATTTTCTTTGCCTACTATTCCGGGACCGCTTATAAACAAGCC
This sequence comes from Chitinophagales bacterium, assembly GCA_965213575.1. Classification (GTDB taxonomy): domain Bacteria; phylum Bacteroidota; class Bacteroidia; order Chitinophagales; family JAUHXS01; genus JAUHXS01. Next base: position 77,502 of record CBDBZN010000020.1, read on the forward strand.
GAATACATCATTAAAGGCAGTACAAACATATTCAGGATATTCCTCGGAAGCAAAAACATAATTAAAATTAAGTTGGCTTGAAGAGGGTGTTATATCAAACTCTAAATAACAATAATCATGTGTTGTGAACCCAGCTACCCCCGAAGCCTGTAATATACTATCTAAATCCGAATCCCCTGGTTCACATTCAGCATTTGTTTCAAATATTGGGCCATGCCCGGCTTGACGATCATCATTGGGAGGCAAAGCAATTTGAATACTCCCTGATGTTAACAAAACACCACTATCTATACCTAAAGCTGTATTGAGGCTCTAAAAAAACCTGAAGCATTATCATGGCAATCTCTTACCACATTGGATATCTCAACTCCTTTATCTACTAAAATGCTTGCCAAGATAGAATCATTATTAACACTCCCTACTACTAATTGGCTATAAAGATTTGGAATAAACAAAAAGCTGATTAAAATATATATTATATTTTTCATATACTTAATTATACTTGTAAAAGATTTATATGATTAATTGCCACTTAGAATTCACCTTTAAAATGTCAAAAACTTATATCCTGCTAATCGAAATTTCTTTCTCCAATAAAATCAGTTTAATAAAGTTAGGTTTCCGGTAAAAAACTGCTCGTCAACTGTAATTACATATTGACATACTGTGTTGGAATAGTTATTTCCTATTAATACACCAGGTTGCCACGGCTGATTTAAATCAGTTGTTTCATAAACCAGTTTTCCATATCTATCATAGATTTTCATCGTAAACGAATTATAACCGCCTGTTATCAAAGGACGAAAAGTTGTATTTATATTACCTTCTCTCAATATGATTACATTAGGAATAAAAACTTGCTGATCAACCGTATCAGCAATATTGGAATCCACAGGAGAACAAGCCGAATCCGGCAATAAATTAATTGATACCATCAACGTGTCTGTACATTCATTAGTATCTGAAATAATCACTGAATAATTTGTTGCTCCTACTATTTCTTCTGTTATACTACTTGTAGTTGTCCCGGTAGACCATTCGTAAACTTCCCCTCCGGTGGCTGTTAAAACTAATGTGTCAGGCGTGCAAATAGAGGTATCATCTGTAATCGTAAAATTCTTAATAACAGCGCTTACCTCATAAACAATAGTATTTAATACAGAACAGGAATCTTCTTTATAAAATAAAGTGTAGATACCATCAAATGGGGGATTAACTAGAGTTGTTTGGGCTTGACTGCCATTACTCCATTGATACCATCCGGCATCGGGTCCAATTAAAATTAAAGTACTATCTATACAATAGCTCTCGGAAATACTTGAGTCAATCCCTTCTTCCAAAAACAGACTTGTAAATTGTGCTAAGTAAATAATATTAGGACCGCTAGCAGTATCTTGAAAGAAGCTTTCTGTACTTGATTGTTGTAATGGATAATTAGGTGGATCGGGGGAGTCAAATAATTGAATACCTATATACAAATCATTATTAAGACCCAAAGCTGTTAAACAAGTAATCTCCTGATCTCCATGATTAAAATAAGTTGCATAGTCAATATTATAGCCTCTATCGAAATGTAATATGAAAGCTCCCCTTGCAAATTGCAGCGTATCTTGATAATATAAATTAGGATATGCGATAGTGTTTAAGCTATCAGAATAGGTAGTGAAACCTACATAAAAATTATCGCAATCATCTAGAGAGATATTATCGAACCGAATAGATTCGTCCATGCTGCCTCCGTAATAGGTCATCCACATCTGATTTCCAGAATTATCAAACTCCGCTAAAAATATATCTCTTTCCCCGTCTAATGTATCTTTATAATATCCACCAGCATCCATCGTTGGCAAGTCAGTTGATTTGGAAGAGCCTTCCATAAGTAAATAGCCATTGTTTTTTAACCTTATTCCATTTCCATATTCCTCTCCGTTACCTCCAAGGTATGTACTCCATAATAGTTCCCCAATATCATTCATCTTAAAAAGATAAGTATCCCAATTATCGCTACTTATCGAATCTTTATAGTATCCACCCATGTCAATAGTAGGCAGATCCTCAGAACGAGTATAGCTGCCTCCTATAAATATTTCATTCTGATTATTACTTTCTATATTGATAACATATTCGCCCTCGCTGCCACCGTAAAAGGTAGACCATGCTAAGCTTAAATCATTGTTAAACTTTACCACAAAAATATCAGCGTCACCAATAATATGAGTATCTCTATAGTAGCCTCCTCCATCTTTTAAGGGAAATTCTGCATACTCCCCTCCTGTATTCCCCACTGCATAAATATTACCCGTGTTATCTATAGTAATACCGTAACCACTCTCTGAACCAATGCCTCCAAAATAAGTTGCCCATAATCGTTTACCCGCTTTATCAAACTTTAAGAAAATAACTTCTCCATCATAATAATTAATTCCTTTATTTATATCTTGAAAATAGCCTCCGGCATCTTTAACCGGAAAGTCGCCTGAGTAACTTACCCCAGTCAAATAAATATTAAAATCATTATCTATGGCTAACTCTCGACACCCATCACTATTTTGACCACCATAATAGGTCGACCATAATAACTCGTGAGATGAATTGAACTTACTAATATAAATATCTGTAGTTATGCCATTTAATGTATCTTGAAAGTAGCCTCCTATATCTTTAACCGGAAAATCAAGAGAGCTGGTAGAGCTGGTTAAATACAAATTGCCTAAGTTATCAGTTTTCATATCAGATAGCCCATTACTCATACTTCCTCCAAAATAAGTCGCCCACTGGATAGGTGGATCAATTACAAGAGGTAAGCTAGCATCATAATCTCCTACTGCAATACTTATTTCTTTTAAAGAATGGCTATCTGTGATCAATTGGTTACTATTTGGATTGATAACATAATTTTGATTTGTTATTATTTCATAGCTGGAATTGATCTGCTTTCGGAATCCATCTAACTCTTGATAACATAATAGGTGTCCTTCCTCTAAATTTCCTAAAGTCGTATGTAAATTAATTTGGCTCAACTCAGAAACATATACTTCCCCTGCACCTTGGTAAATCATTTTTATTTGACTGGGATCAGCTCCTGGATGAACTATAAAGCTATATTCAAAACCATTTTCTGATATATTGAAAGCCCAATCAATATCTTTATAAATGTTCTTGATCACCACCTCTCGGTAAGATTGCACATTTAATACGCCCTCAGGGCAGTGAGACAAATAGTAGTTAGTATAGGAATTCAACGGCGCTCCAGTATATATGTTCGATTTACGAATGGTTGCTCCTTTCAAGTTCATATCTATTCGCGCCCATTCAATAGTAACACCTTCTATCAGATCTTTTTCAAAAGAAGAAGCATACTGAATAGAAGTAAGTTCTTTTGGTGATGTAATAGTTTTAGAAAAAACATAAGTAAGCCCGTGGTCTGTTATGTATAACTGTTGGTTATTTCCTTTTAATAAAAAGTGAATAAAAGGTACAGACTCACCGATTGTATTTCGTAACTGTCCTTTATTTTCTATAAAGCCTAAATCTCCATATACAGACAAAGAACTTACTATTAGCAAAAAAACCAGTAAGGCTTTATTTAAGGAAGGTATTACAACTTTAATTATCATTATTATATAATAATTATATATATCAATATACGTATATTATTATATAATACCAACAATAAGAACTCTGATATAAATCTTGTATAGGGATTATAAATAATGAGAAAATTAATTATCTTATTAAAAACATTTTTAAAACTTCCCATCACCCGGCCGAGTAACTCTAAACTTATTTTTAGGCTCAGGCATTTTAAGTAGCCTGATATGATCTGATTCAATCGTTATTATCTTGGCTTTATATAAAGCACCAATCGCTTTTTTGAAAGATTTTTTACTAATTTTAAACAACGTATAAATTTCTTCTGCTGTGCTTTTATCAGTTACATTTAATTTTCCATCATTTTCTGCTAGTTTTTTAGCAATCAGCTCTTTAGCTGAAACGATGAGATTATCATATCCTATAGGTTGAAGTGAGATATCAATTTTATTATCTTTCCGAACATTCTTTACAAAACCTTTTAGTTTATCACCTATATTAAGTTTTTGAAAGATCTCATTTTCAAAGATCAAGCCTTTATACCGATTATTCACAATCACAGAATAACCTAAATCGGTTTTCTTTAATATTAATAGATCAACCTCCTCACCTGTTTTAAGCTAAAACAGTATCTTTTTCTAAAAACCGCTCTACTTTATTGCTTGCATACAAACGATTAGTCTGGCTCATCAAGGTTGAGATAAAAAATATACCATCTGCCTTCTTCCAATCTTTTCCTCTGTTCACTAAAAGGAACCATTAAATGCTTTTCTAATCCCCAATCAACAAAAGCACCCACTTCTGATACTGTCACTACTTGCAATAATGCAAATTCGTTTAATAATATTTTAGGCGTTATATCCGTAGCGACCTTTCTTTCAGCATAATCCAAATAAACAAAAACTTCAATCTTATCTCCTATTTCAAAATATTCAGGGCAATATTTATTAGGCAACAAAACATCTTCTCCATCTTCATCTCCAAGAAATAACCCAACACTGGTTTATCGTAATATCTCTAATTCATTATATTTCCCAATTGATATCATAATATATTACTTGTGTTTCATCAAGTTATTTTTCAGCATTGGGGCCGGGGGGAGTTTCAAATACTTGATCAAAAAGTTTTTCTATATATCGCCATTTACCTCTTTTAAATTTAAATGCTTTATAACTGCCATCAGGCACGTAAGTAGAATAATCACCTTCTGTTAATGGTGTTTCAGGAATAAGATTATCATATACTACCATATCTAATTGCGGATCATAATTTAAAGTAACCCCAATATCTTCTTTATATTCAATTACATTTCCATCTTGATCTTCTACTTGCCGGACATCCCCTTCTTTATATGTTATGATCAATCTTTTTTTGATAGAATCTTTATCATATCTTATAATGGGTGCTCCAAAAACCGGCTGGCCGTCTTCAAAGGTGAGAATTTCCATTATTTTTTTTTCTTTTTCATCGCTATATCCATCCCAACCAAAAAGTGTATAATATTTTTGCTTACGCCTTTCTTTTAATTTAACATTATAATACATAACTCCATACCATGTTTGAGCGCTTAAAACTGTATCTTCCGCGTTAGCTAATAAGTCAGAGTAATCATATAGAGGAAATATTACTAAGCTATCGGGATTATTTATTTGGATAACTCCATAATGGCGATATAAGCCATTATCTCTCAAAACAAACCATGTAAAAATACGAAATGCATCATCTTCCGGAGAAACTACTGATACTCCTTGTAATTCATTAAATGGATAACTGAAGGAATTGTCTGATTTTAGCGTTTCTACTAATTTAGGAATGAAGCGATAGCAAGCATTTTGCCGCTCTAGCTCAGTTTGGCCGGTGTAAATAGTATCTACTAATCCCGCTAATACTTTTTCTTGTTGTACAAAAGATGATTGATTTTGTGCAAATACCATTATTGGAAAAAAATAAACACATAGAAATAGCCGAATAAACATTTACAATCAATTTTATAATGTTTAGTAGGATGTATTTAAAAATACCATCCAATACTAAATTATCTCATTATATGTTTTCAATAACCATAGCAGATGCACCTCCGCCTCCATTACAAATACCGGCGGCACCATATTTACCTTTATTTTGCTTTAAAACATTTATTAAAGTGACTATGATGCGAGCTCCTGAGCAACCTAATGGATGGCCAAGAGAAACAGCGCCACCATTAACATTAACTTTACCGGCATTTAGCTTCATCTCTTTATTATTAGCTAAGGCTACTACAGAAAAAGCTTCATTTAATTCATAATAATCTATTTCTTCCATTTTCATATCTGCTTTGTCAACTGCTTTTGGCAATGCTTTTGAAGGAGCTGTGGTAAACCATTCCGGGGCTTGCGCAGCATCGGCATAACTTACGATTTTGGCTATAGGTTTAAGCCCCAACTCATCTGCCTTCTTTTTACTCATTAATATCAATGCCGCAGCACCATCATTTAATGTAGAAGCATTTGCTGCAGTGACTGTTCCTTCTTTTTGAAAAACTGGGCGAAGCGTAGAAATCTTGTCCATTTTAACATTTTTATATTCTTCATCTTCATTCATTAAAATAGGATCTCCTTTTCTTTGAGGAACTTCTACCGGTACAATCTCATCTGCAAATTTGCCTGTTTCCCATGCTTTTGCAGAACGCGTATAAGATTCTATAGCGTATTTATCTTGTTCTTCACGGCTAAAACCACATTCCTTAGCGCATAGCTCTGCAGCACTTCCCATATGATAGTTGTTGTAGACGTCGGTTAAACCATCATTTACTAAGCCGTCTATCAACGTACCATTGCCCAATCGATATCCGGTTCTGGCTTTGTCTAAATAATAAGGAACAGCTGACATATTTTCCATGCCTCCTGCTACAACTACATCATTATCACCTGTCATAATGGATTGTGCACCAAACATAATAGCTTTCATTCCCGAAGCACAAACTTTATTAATTGTTGTACAAGGTACATTTTCACCAATTCCGGCAAAGAGAGCCGCTTGCCTGGCAGGTGCTTGGCCTAAATTAGCTTGTAATACATTACCCATAAATACTTCATCTATATCCTTCGGATCAATTCCGGATCTTTCAATAGCACCTTTCATAGCAGTAGATCCTAATCTAGTTGCTGATACTCCGGCTAACTTTCCGCCGAAACTGCCTATAGGAGTTCTTACTGCTGATATGATGTAAACTTCTTGCATGATTTTTCCTAAATTTTATATTATTAGATATTTCCACTCAAAAATAGGTTTTAATATGGTATTTTTGAAAAAGAACTGAGTTAATGATTGTTATAATTATTTAACGATTTATCAATTAATATAATTTCATACTTAGTTAATTAATGGATATTTCCATATGAAAAAAGTTTTTTCATTTATTATTAATAGGCACCAAGAGGTACTCCGGTACCTAATGTTATTATTGACTGCCTTAATCATCACAAATTGGATCCCAAAAGTAAGCAAGTTTAAATATGAGTTTGAGGAAAGCAAGCCATGGAAACACGAAAACCTGATCGCGCCGTTTAATTTTGCTATTCAAAAATCTGAAAAAGAAGTTCAAGAGGAAGAACAATCAGTATTAAAAACAGTTAATCCTTATTACAATCTGGATCCTGAAGTAGCTGTCCGCAATAAAAAAATATTTTCAGAAACATTAAAAAACAAATTTCAGCGTGAAAGAGAAGCTTATAATATTTCTCTCACAGATTCAGCTCTATACCGAAAAATAGGCTTGAAAATATTAGACTCCTTATACAATAAAGGAATCATAATTGTCAATGATAACCATAAGGAAACCACCAATGGGGGAGATTTTAAAATTAATTTATTAAGAAATAATACTGCCGAAGTAGTTAATATAAAGGATTTATATAAAATTAAAAAAGCTTATCAATTTGCCATCAATAAAATAAAAAATCAATCACGCATCAACTCAGATTTTTTAATTCCTATTTTAGAACAATCCATAGAACAAAATGTTTTTTACGACCAAGCAACTACAGATAAAATTTTACAAGAAACCAAACAAGGAGTCTCTAACACTCGGGGAGTCGTTCAAGAAGGAGAAATTATAATATCAAGAGGTACTGTTATAGATAAAGAGCGATATAATATCCTCCAATCTTTTAAAGATGAATACCAAAAACGCGTTACGGGAGACAAAGTAAACCTGATCATTAGCTTGGGTTATTTTATAATCATAGCATTGATTATGACCTTTTTTGCTTTATTTATGTTCATTTTTTACAAGGAGGTTTTTTTCAGGACCAAGCATTTAAGCTTCGTTTTACTGATCCTTATATTGGCCAGTTACTTTTTTCATTGGTCAATAAGCGCCAATTTACCAAGTTATTATGTATTGCCTTTTTGTATTGTGCCTATAGTTATTCGCACTTTTTTTGGAGCACGTATGGCATTATTTACGCATTTAATGGTGGTTTTGATTGCCGGGTATATTTTACCGGTAAGTTTTAGTTATCTCTCTCTTCACCTTATTGCAGGGATGGCTGCATTATTTGCTAATATTAATGCCCGCTATTGGTCACAGTTTTTTGTTTCTACCGCTTTAATACTCCTGACCTACTCATTAGGATTTTTTGCTTTGACATTGATACAGGAAGGCAGCTATGAAGGGATTGAACTAAGTGAATATGCATGGTTGGGGGTTAATGTATTATTAGTTTTAATTGCATATCCACTTATTCCTGTTTTTGAAAAGGTTTTTGGATTAGTCTCTGAGATAACTTTAGTAGAATTATCAGACTTAAATAAGCCATTACTTAAAAAGTTATCGCTAGAGGCACCGGGCACCTTTCAACATTCTCTTCAAGTAAGCAATTTAGCTGAAGCTGCTGCCAATGAGATAGGTGCGAATGCCATGTTAGTAAAAGTAGGTGCGCTATATCATGATATCGGTAAAATGTATAACCCTTTATATTTTATAGAAAATCAAAATACCGGTATTAATCCTCATGATGATTTATCGTTTGAAGAAAGTGCTCAGATCATTATTGGCCACGTTTTACAGGGAATCGACATGGCAAAAAAACAAAAGATCCCGGGCATTTTAATTGATTTTATTAGAACCCACCATGGTACTTTAAGGGTAGAATATTTTTATCGTTCTCACTTAAAAAGCTACCCGGATCAAGAGATAGATGAAGAAAACTTCCGTTACCCCGGCCCTGCACCCTTTTCTAAAGAAACTGCTATTTTAATGATGGCCGACTCCGTAGAAGCTGCTTCTAAAAGTTTAAAGAACCCAACGGCTGAAGATATTGATACCCTTATTGATGGCATTGTAGCACATCAGATGGAACATGAGCAATTTGCTAACAGTAATATTACATTTAAAGATATAACTACAGCTAAAAAAGTTTTTAAGCATATGATCAAAAACATTTATCACGTACGAATCGCTTATCCGGAAAGAAAAGGTAAATAAGCAATAATATAAAATGAAAATATGAAGATTGCCGCTGTAGGAAATGATAGAAGAATCTTAGAATTACAAAATAGGTTATTCGATTTTGATATTACAGTATTTGATAATCTTTCTCAAGATCAAATTGCCGGATTAAATGCAGATGTTATTTTCGATTTAAATTTTGATATAAGCGACCGAACTATCAGCATGTATAAATCTTTTAAAAATCCGGTTATTATTTCCTGTGTTAATTTACAATTAGCCCAACTACTTCAAAATGATGTAAAAAATAATATCATTGGCATGAATTGCCTGCCTACATTTATAGATAGAAACATAGCAGAAGTTTCTCTACCAGATAATGAAAATACGGATATCGTAAAATCTATTTTCAAACAATTAAACTGGGAATATTTATTAGTAAAAGATAGAGTGGGCATGGTTACATCGCGTGTTATTTTTATGATCATTAATGAAGCATGCTATACACTTCAAGAAGGAACCGCTTCTATAAAGGATATTGATTTAGGGATGAAGCTGGGCACCAATTATCCTTACGGGCCTTTTGAATGGGCTGATAAAATAGGTATTGAAAATATCTATCAAACTTTAACTTCCTTATATGAGGACACCAAAGACGAACGATATAAAATTTGCCCGTTATTGAAGACACAGGTTTTATCAGGAAAAAAATTCTATCCTCAATAATATGATCCTCATATACACTCCCAAAATAACTACTCGCCTACGGTACATCTTAGACTTTATTTTGGGAGATTTATTGTTATTAGATTTTAAACTGACCAGCAATAAGGAAGAATTTGAGATTTATCCCGATCCTAAATTGTCATACGCCAACCAGCCGGTAGCAGATGAAATTTTCTTTTTTACTACACCTATTCTTTTTGAAAAAAAAATACGTAAACAATCCATAGAAATTTTTGAATATGAAGAACATAAAGTTTTTTATAAAACAAATAGCAAATCAGCTTTGCCTTTTGACCCTTTCGCAGCCAGCTTTTACTTATTGAGTCGTTATGAGGAATATTTGCCTCATTACAAAGATTCGATAGACAGGTTTCCTGCTGTTGAAAGCCTGGCATATAAAGCAGATTTTTTACAGCAACCCGTTATTGACCAGTGGGCTTTGATCATTAAGAAATTAATTCTTGAAAAGTATCCGTCTTTTAAATTCAAAAAGAAAAAATATCATTTTACGCCTACTTATGACGTTGATAGTGCCTATGCATATAGGAATAAAGGCCTGGTACGTAATCTGGGAGGCTATTTAATTGCACTGCAAAATAGAAACTGGACTGCTATAAAAGAACGGACACGAGTATTATGTAATCTAAAAAAAGATCCTTTTGATACTTACGAATATCAAATTGAACTACATAAAAAATATCATCTTCATTCTATTTACTTTTTCTTAGTAGGAGATTATGACGAGTATGATAAAAATATATCTATCAGAGAAACTGAATTTCAAGAATTGATCAAGTCAATGGCAGATCATGGAGATGTTGGAATCCATCCTTCTTTTGCTTCTAATAAAGATAAAGAAAAACTTTTTAAAGAAATAAAAGACCTGGCTTTAGTATTGAAACGAGATATTAAAAAAAGCCGGCAGCATTTTCTTAAGCTAAATATTCCAAATACTTATCAAAGGCTTATTGAATATAATATTACCGATGATTACAGTATGGGATATGCCACAAACATCGGCTTTCGGGCCAGCACATCAAATAGCTTTTATTTTTATAACCTAACTCATGAAATACCTACCAAGCTAAGGGTTCATCCTTTTGCGATTATGGATGCTACGTTTCAGTATTATTTAAAATTATCTCCCGAAGATGCTTTTTCAGCCTCTCAAACTATTATAGATCGTGTAAAAAAAGTAAATGGCCATCTAATGACATTGTGGCATAATAATTCTTTGAGTAAAGAACAAGCTCCAGCTTGGAGAAGTTTATATGAAAAAATTATTGAAAAAGCTGCTGTACATTAATGATGAGCAGCTTATAAAAGTATTATAATTAAAGGAGGCTCAGAGCTCCTTTAATTATAAATAAGTCTTTAATCTCGTGGATTAGCTTTTCTAACAACCATGTTCCTACCGAGTAGTTCATAATCGTGCAGGCTTTCTATGGCGTTATTACCTTCTTCTTCGTTAGGCATTTCGACAAAACCAAAGCCTTTTGAACGGCCTGTATGTTTATCAGTAATAATCTTCGCTGAAGTAACTTCTCCATATTTAGAAAAAGCGTCTTGTAAATGTTGTGTTTCTAGTTTGTAATTTAAGTTTGCTACAAAAATATTCATGAAAAAAAAATTAAAAATGTTAATAATCAATGCAAAGGTAAATACTTTTTATTGAGAATGAAATATTTGAATAAAATAAATACCTCTTATATATCTATTAAAGAGTGCTCTTGCACGAATTCTTATTAAATCTTAAATTTGTATTAATATTCAAAAAAATTGATCTCATGAGTCTCCATAATCGTATCGATAAGAAAATTCTAAAAGATCTATTAAAAAGCGAACAAAAGTCACGAATTACCTTCTCTTTTTATAAATATACATCTATAAAAGATCCTTATTTATTCAGAGACGAATTATATAGAAAATGGGAAGCATTAGAAGTATATGGAAGAGCTTATGTAGCAACAGAAGGTATTAATGCACAATTGAGCGTGCCCGGCGAGCTGCTTGAAACTTTTAAAAAAGATTTATATAAAACTGATTTTTTAAATAAGGTTAGGCTCAACATAGCTGTTGAAGATAATGGAAAATCTTTTTATAAGCTTAAAATTAAAGTTCGATCTAAAATTGTAGCAGACGGATTGGAAGATGATTCTTTCGATGCAGCGAAAAGCGGTATTCATTTAAATGCAGCAGCATTTAATGAATTGACAGATAAAGAAGAAACGATCGTAGTAGATATGCGTAACCATTATGAAAGCGAGGTGGGCTATTTTGATAAAGCTATTCGCCCCGATGTAGATACTTTCAGGGAGTCTTTGCCAAAAGTAAAAGAACTATTATCAAAAAATAAAGATAATCCTATCGTGATGTATTGCACAGGAGGCATTCGGTGTGAAAAGGCAAGTGCTTATTTAAAACATAACGGATTTAATAATGTTTATCAATTAGAAGGGGGTATCATTCAATACGCTCAAACTGTTCAAAAAGATCAGCTGCCTAATAAATTTAAAGGCAAGAATTTTGTTTTTGATGAACGCTTAGGAGAGAAAATAAGCGAGGAAGTAATCAGTCATTGCCATCAATGTGACGCTCCTTGTGACACACACACTAACTGCATAAATGAAGCATGCCACTTATTATTTATCCAATGCCCAGAATGTGCAAAAAAATATGATAGCTGCTGCTCTATGGATTGCAGTGATTTTATAAAATTACCTTTGGAGCAACAAAAAGAACTCAGAAAAGGCAAAAAAAAACAGCAGAATATTTTTAAGAAAGGGCGGTCAGAAAAATTGAAATTCAAGCAATAATTCCCTAACCTGCCATTGCCAAAGTCTTTAATATCTGATCTGTGTGATCATCAGTTTTTACTTTCGTAAAAATCTTTTCTATTTTACCATCTTCATCAATTACAAAAGTGACCCGGTGAGTACCTTCATAGGTTTTACCCATAAACTTCTTCTCACCAAACACGTTGTAATCATTAACAATTTTCTTATCCTCATCTACTAAAAGATCAAACGGCAAGTCATATTTATCAATAAATTTTTGATGTGACTTTTCATCATCAATACTTACACCTAATACTACAAACCCTTTATCTTGAAGTGAGGCATGATTATCTCTTAGATTACATGCTTGCTTAGTACAACCGGGCGTGTCATCTTTAGGATAGAAATATAAAATTACTTTTTGGCCTCTGAAATCACTAAGTGATACTGTTTCCCCCTGTTGATTTTTAGCTTTAATATCAGGTGCTTTATCTCCTTCTTTTAATTTAGTCATAATTTTATCTTTTAAACTTAATAGATAATAAATTAGCGTTTTTCCTCTCGTCATACACTTCTACTTTTAACACATGTTCTCCGGGAGTAACTCGCTCGTCAAAATAATAAATGATCTTATTTTGCTTCTGGTCATATTCAAATAACACCCATTTCCCATCAATTGTTCCTGTATATGAGTCTATCCCTGATAAGTTATCCTTTATAATGATTTGTATGGATTTCTCCCGGCTCATGTCTTTTCCGTTAATGATATTAACAGGTATTATTGTCGGGGAAACCGTATCTATCATAACTATATATTTACCAAATTCTCGTGACCTTGATTTTACAAATCCATCTTCAAAACTGCCCCCTTTCGCTACTAAATCTTGATCATAATCATAATAAGCGATGAGTAATTTATCCGCATATTTACCAGCATACTCATTTGCTTTAATAGCTATATCAAAATATTTATGAATAGGCGTACCGGTATTGTGTAGATGATGAACGTCGGACATAATATTTTTACCTCGCCCGTCGGTTTTTTTATAGGTGAAGAACAGATCTTCATAAAAAGCATCAGCAGGAAAGTCTATGATAATGTCTTCTCGTTTAAAAGTATTAGACCTTTTATATTGAAAATAGTTTTCTGTAATTTCATTATTAGCTTCCGGAAGCGATTCAGCAGAAGATTGTATATAAAATTCAAGCCTGGTAGCATTATTAAATGCATCTTTAGCTATGAACAAAATATGATGGGTGCTATCATCTCGGAAATTAACTACGCCTTCTTCTTTCACCTCTTTATAAAGATTTAATTTATTACCGGGTAATACAAATGTGTGGTGATAATTACGTTTTTTGGCCACCCGCTCTGCATAATCAATCTGAGCATGAACATAACGAGTTTCATAAAAACTGAATTTCCCCATCTCATAATCATAATATTTTTCATTGTCTACAAACAATTCCAGGCTGTAAATACCATTATGGTTAGGGCTATTGTTCATAATATCAAATGTATTGAGAGAAAATCCTATTCTGCCGTGCGCAGTGAGTTTAGGAGTAACAGGTAATTTATACTCTCCACTTTTAATTTGGATTGGTGTGATATTAATTTTTTTATTTTTACCATTGATATAACTTTTGTTATTCATGGGATAGATCATCAAACCGCTAATTATAGGAGATAGATTATCTTTAATATCAAAATTAAAAAGAGCCGGATTGATGGTTTCCTGAGTATAGGCATCTCTGATCTCAAAATGTAAATGAGGGCCTTGGCTAGAACCCGAGTTACCGGAAAAACCTATAGTATCACCTTTTTGAACGCTAAATTGATCCTTTTTAGGAAAAATCTCAACGCTGAATGATTCTTCTCGATATTGAATTAATTTTATATAATTTGCCAACACATCATAATAGCCCTCTAAGTGTGCATACACACTTACATATCCATTAGGATGGGTAATATATAATGCATTTCCATATCCATAAGGTAGAAACTTTTGCACGGGAAACATATCCATCTTCTATGGCTATTACCGGATGTCCGGTTTCACTATTGGTTTTAATATCTAATCCCGCATGAAAATGATTCATTCGTGGTTCTCCAAAAGTCCCTGCTAATAGTAAGGGCAAATGCAAGGGAGCAGCAAAGTTAACTTGATCATAAGGTAATTGAAACCTTTGCTGCTTCGGAGTGGGCGTGGCCGCTACAACATTTGGTATAGGCTTCTCAACCGCAAATGGTGTAAGCAATTTGTATCCGAAGATATAAATTGATAATCCTATGGCAAATATGACGAGGATTTTCTTCATTCACCCTTAAAAATTAGGTTTTAATTGGTATTCGCTGTAAAATTTATTGATGTGATCAACCGCTTCGTCAAGGTCATCAGTGATCAATACCAGATCCATATCTTCCGGACTTATATTTTGCTCTCTTAATAGCATAGTCTCATCTATCCAGTCCATCAAGCCTCTCCAATAAGCCTCACCTATTAATACAATAGGAAATTTATGGATTTTTTCTGTTTGGATTAAAGTCAATGCTTCAAAAAGCTCATCTAATGTTCCATAACCACCGGGCAATACTACAAAGCCTTGGGCATACTTCATAAACATCACTTTTCTTACAAAGAAATACCTAAAGTCAAATAATTTGTCCGGGTCAATATATTCATTAGAATGTTGCTCCATAGGCAGGTCAATGCATAATCCTACTGATTTTCCGTTAGCTTTTTTTGCCCCTTTATTCGCAGCTTCCATAATACCGGGCCCTCCTCCGCTGATGATCCCATATCCTTCTTTGCTCAATTTGTAAGCGATATCGACACCTTGCTTATAATATGGATTTTTTTCTTTTGTTCTGGCAGAGCCAAATATAGATACACATGGCCCAATCTCACTTAATTTATCAAACCCCTCTACAAATTCAGACATTATTTTAAATATCTGCCACGATGATCTCGCTTGCATTTCCATCCAAGGTTTAGAGGCGGTAGGTGGTGTAGTGGATTGCTTCTTCTTACTCATACTTTCTTATTTCTTTTTTTCCTGATCTTGAGATAATATATAATCCTACAAAAGTAAGCAAACCATTCAATATAAGCAGCTCAAATCCGAATTCGTATCCATTTAACCACTTTGTCGAATTATCGCTCACTATATAACATATTACAGGCATTATTAAACATACGATAGGTACCCAACTGTCTTTAACAGATCTTTTGGTAAATATACCGAAGAAGAACAAGCCCAAGAGAGGACCATAAGTATAGGTTACTGCTTTAAATAACGCTAAGATCACACTTTCTTTATTAATAACCGTAAAAAGCAATATTAACAAAAATAGTATTAAAGAAAATCCAATATGTATAGCATACCTTTTACGAGGTTTCAACGTATTTTCTTTTCCTTCATATCCTAAAATGTCCACGCAAAATGAAGTCGTTAAAGCAGTAAGGGCAGAATCAGCACTGGAATAAGCTGCGGCAATTAATCCGATAAAAAACATACCTCCGGTTAAAAGACCTAAATGGTTTTTCGCTATTAGAGGATAGAGTAAGTCCGTTCGCTCAGGAATGGCCAATCCTTTAGCATTCATATAAATATACAGAGCAGCCCCTAGTGAAAGAAAAAGCAAATGAACTAATACCAGCGTTCCATTAAACCAGTGCATGTTTTTCTGAGCCTCTTTGATGTTTCTACAACTCAGGTTTTTTTGCATCAAATCTTGATCTAACCCGGTCATGGCTATAGCAATAAAAACGCCACCAAAGAAATATTTAGGAAAGAAAAGCGGTAGTTTATAATCATTTAGATAAAATATCTTGCTATAATCACTAGCAGCTACTTGCTCAAAAAGTTCAGTAAAACTCAAGCCCAAATTATCTGCAATAGTATAAATTGTGATCACTACCGCAAACAACATACAAAAAGTTTGAAGTGTATCTGTCCAGATAACTGTTTTGATTCCGCTTCTATAGGTGTACAACCAAATTAATAAAATAGATATCGCACTGGTGGCCCAAATAGGAATCCCTATTTCATTAAAAACAAATTCTTGTAAAATCAATACTACTAAATAAAGCCGAAAAGCAGCTCCAATACTTCTGGATAACAAAAAAAAGAAAGCGCCTGTTTTGTGAGAAAAATATCCTAACCGGTTACCTAAATAACCATAAATCGAGGTGAGATTCATTTTGTAATATATAGGCATAAGTACTAAGGCAATGAAAAGATATCCGATGACATAACCCAATGCCATCTGCATATATGCAAACCCACTGCTGCCCACCCAGCCGGGTATGGAAACAAAAGTAACACCTGATAAAGACACGCCTATCATACCAAATGCGACAATATACCAAGGTGATTGCTTGTCACCTAAGAAAAAAGAGGTATTGCTGCTTCCTTTACTTGTCAAATAAGATATTAAAATCAAAAGTGCAAAATATCCGATAACACAGGATAAAATAAAGGTAGATGTCATTTGATTTTAATTATATTTTTAAGAATTTTAAAAATAAGCACTTCCGTATAGATATAAAACCTTACTTATCTACACACACAGAAATATAATTTTATTATTCCTTTTTTCTATACAAATTATATTTTTGAGTTGACAGCTCTATCAGGTTATACTGGCTTGATACAACAGGATTAGATTTTTCATTTATATAAAAAGTATTGTCGGCTGAATAGTCCAGGCTAATATCATTATACCGCACCATATAAGTCTGCAAACCCCAATCATCCCACATATATTTTGGGATAGAAACAGCTGAATGAGGAGGAATAATCTCACCAAACAAATAAATATCATGCAATGCTTCTGCATCTCTGCTTGTTTTACCAACCTGAGCAATAGAGATTCCCATAACCAACACGAATAAAATTAGTGATGTATACTGCCAGATTTTAAAACCCGCATGTTGTAAATTGATGTTATCTATAAGCCTTACAATCACCGGAGCAGCTAAAATGGCTAAAGCTATTGCAAAATAAGGCAAAGAAGGGGTTAGATAAAAACCTTTCTGCACCAGCGTTAGCATAAGCGGAGTGGCAGCAAACAATCCCATTAATAAAAAGAAAAATATATATTTTTTCCGTGCCTCTATCAGCCCTATCTCTTTATATTTTAATTTGCCAAAAAGGAATAAACCTCCTGCAATCAGCATGGAAGGAAGGAGTTCTTGGGCAAGCCGTATTAAGCTGTACATCCTATTCCCGGTGGTGTGTTGTTGGACAATTCGATGAAGCAGCCTATTGTTAAAATAAGTTGATAAACTTTTAAAAGCATCATCATTTAATAATATCAATCCATATATAATTACAATTGTAGTAAACACAAAAAGGGAGTAGATTATCATTTGCTTAAACGATATCTTCTTAGTCGCCAACCAATATGCGAATATAATTGTCAATGTAAAAAAACCGGGAATACCCTTTGCAAATGAAGCGAGAAAAGTAGCTACAGCAGATAATAAAAGCCACATGTATTGCTTATGATTTTGCTTCATAGCTTTCATACCCCAAAACACTGCAAACAAATTAAAAGCTCCCATAGTATTCTCTTGCATATTATGCCGAAATGCCCAATGAGCAACCGGAATAATAATCCATAATATTATGGGAAACCAAGCTAACGATTTTAGCCGCTCATTTTCTTGGAAAATCAGTCTCCAGATCAACACTATAAGCGTTGCATTTATAAAAGCTGTAAGCAGCGAATATATACGTTCAGTATACATCGAATTGCCCAGTATTTTAAAAAATATTGCTTGAATACCAAAAGCCAAAGGAGGATGTTCGTGAAAAGTTTTTAAACCTGCCAAACCATTTTTACTAAATATTGGAAACCAGAAACTACCGATATCATTGCCCAAATTTTTAGCTACGGAGGTATATAACACGCCGTCCATAAACATACCATCTTGAATGAGGATAGGAACTATTAATCCAATAATCAAAGCCAATGTAAATATCCAAAATGGCTGATGGGCTGTTTTGATCATTAACTGTAAAAGTAGGCAAACTTATAATATTTACAATTTGAAAATAAGGAGTAAAGAATTTTAAATTTCAGTGAGCGGGTGACTCCGTTGTTTATTCCACTAAACTTATTTTGCTTCCTACTCGATGTTAGCAGTCACCCGATCACTATTTAGCTGTTCGTTACAAGCTTCATGAAATTTAATATTTATGATTTACGAAGTACGATTTGGTTAATTTTGAATTGTAAATTTCAGTGAGCGGGTGACTCCGTTGTTTTATTCCACTAAACTTATTTTGCTTCCTACTCGATGTTAGCAGTCACCCGATCACTATTTAGCTGTTCGTTACAAGCTTCATGAAATTTAATATTTATGATTTACGAAGTACGATTTGGTTAATTTTGAATTGTAAATTTCAGTGAGCGGGTGACTCCGTTGTTTTTTCCACTAAACTTATTCTGCTTCCTACTCGATATTAGCAGTCACCCGATCACTAATAAGTAATTTGATATCACGAAATCACCACTCCGGGCAAGCCCAATAGTTGTATTTTCCTATTTTACGTTCTTTGGGGCCTCGGCCCCTCTTTTTAGGAGGGTAAAAGGAAAACTGTAATCCTAAGGTAACTGCTACTTCTTTAAAGTTTGTGTAGTAGCGAATATCTGAAAACACATTCATATACGGATTTAAATAGTTCCTTCCTCCAGCACCAATATTAAACCCATGAAATCCTGCCGGGCCTGCGGGAATAGCATTGCCGTTGCCATCCAAGTTTCTGCTGTTGATCCAATATTCATAGGAGTAACCGCCAAAAATATACAAGTCTAAAAAGAACTCTTCATTTGCATATTCATAGAAATATAAGTTAATATTTAAGTCTGTATAATACTCTTGAAAACCATTTAACTTATCCTTAGTTGTATAATAATTTCCTTGCAAGGAAACCTCTACATCAGGAAATATAGGCACATCTAATCTCACATGTGGAGCCAATTGTCCTAAGTCGCGATTATAGATGCCCCCAACGCCCAGGTGAAATATTGGCCAGTCGTTTTGAGCAGAAACCTTTGCAAGTGGTGTTATATAAATTATAAACGTTAGTAAGATATAAAGTATGAGTTTCAAACTAATGCTATTATTAAGATTTTTCACTTTGACCTCTGATAGAAGGGAAGATTATAACGAATATCCTTGCTCTTTATTCCGTAACATGATGGCTAATTGAGATATTTATTTATATCAATATCAAGCCACTCTGCTGCAGCATTACAAAATATATCTGCTACTACATCCGGAGCTAAATTCATATCTTCAATATATTTCCCGATTTCTAAATCACCTAACGGAAAAGGATAATCTGAACCCAGGCAAACTCTTTTTGAGCCTTGCATTTTTAGAATATATTCTAACAAAAGCGGATCGTGCGTAATGGAGTCAACCCAAAACTTTCCTATATATTCTCTAGGATTTTTGTTATTATCTATGGCGACTAAGTCCGGCCTGCAGTTAAACCCATGTTCAATCCGGCCAATAGTAGGCAAGAAAGACCCACCCGCATGAGAGAAACAAACTCTCAGCTCAGGAAATTTTTCAAATATACCTCCAAAAATCATAGAGCAAGCAGCCCTGGAAGTCTCTGCAGGCATACTCACCAACCATGGCAACCAATATCTTTCGATATCCGGTTTTCCCATCATATTCCAAGGATGGACCATTATAGCCATTCCCAATTCTTCACATGCTTGGTAAACAGGATAAAACTGTTTTTCATTTAAGTTGAGATTATTAATATTCGATCCTATCTGAATGCCTTTCATTCCTATCTCCTTACATCGTTCCAGCTCCTTCACCGCCAAATCAGCATCATGCATGGGAAGTGTAGCTAATCCTATGTAATTTTTCGGATGTTTATTTACTGTTTCGATAATATTATCATTCAAAAACTGAGATATTTCTAAACAATCTTTAGGCTTTGCCCAATAAGAGAATAATACCGGGATGGTGCAAATAACTTGTACCTGTGTGTTGAATTTGGTATATTCTTTAATTCGGACTTCTGCATCCCAACAATTTTCATTGATCTCTCTAAAAAACTTACCTCCTTGCATCATGTTGGCATAATGAGGCCTGTGATGCTTTAAATCAATGAATCCATCATACCCGAACTTATCTGCCCAACGAGGAAGCGTTTCGGGAATAATATGAGTATGCATGTCTATTTTCACTAAATATAATTATTGATCTAACAAAGCAAAGTTAGTTATTCGATTTTAAATTTTCAGGCACCGGATCATACCCGCTCCCACCCCAAGGATGACATTTGGCTATTCTTTTCAACCCTAACCACATTCCTTTTATTATTCCCCATTCTTGTATGGCCTTTATCATGTAATTTGAGCACGTAGGAGTGTATCGACAATTTTGTGGCAATAATGGAGAAATAACCCATTGATAAATTTTAATTAAAAAGATAAAAAATCTGCTCATTATATATGATTCTTCACTAAAATAAGTATTTATTTGGAATACTTTTTGCTGTAACTCCAAACGTGAATTTAGAAAAATATGTAAGTCATCCGGAGCTGTTAATTTTTATTAATACTTTTATTGCCATTGTATTATCCGGCATCATCGGTTATGAGCGAGAGGTAAAAGATAAACCCGCGGGATTTAGGACTAACATGATTGTGGGAGGTGTAAGTGCACTTTTAGTAGGGGTAAGCCAGATTTTAATTACAAGCTTTTCAGCAAAGATGGGAGATACCATTGAGGCAGACCCTATTCGAGTTATTCAAGCAATTATTATTGGGATCAGTTTTTTAGGGGCAGGCACAATTTTAAAAACTTCAGATGATAAAGAAACACATGAAGTTAGATATTTAACCACCTCTGCCACTTTGCTTTTTTCGGCAGCAGTTGGCATTTGCGTAGGATTAAACTTATATTTATTATCTGTTGGAGTAACATTATTAGTCTGGATAATTAATTATATCTTGAAATACTTTAAAAAATATATATGAGCATCATAAAAAGTATCAATCCATATAATGGAGCAACCATCGAAGAGTTTGAAGAATATTCAAACGAAAAGATTAAAAAAATCTTACAAATATCTGCCAACACGTTTACAGAATGGAAAACCGTATCGATAAACCGAAGGTGTAAACTGATCAAAAAAGCCGGTGATGTATTAATTGAAAATATCAATAAGTATGCTGAAAATATTTCTAACGAAATGGGCAAACCCATCAAAGAGGCCAAGGCAGAGGTAGAAAAGTGTGCTTGGGTTTGTGACTTTTATGCTAAAAATGCTGAAGATCTATTGGCAGATGAAATTATCGAAACAGATGCAGATGAAAGTTTTATCAGTTACGACCCTCTAGGCCCTATCTTGGCCATTATGCCTTGGAATTTTCCATTTTGGCAGGTGTTTCGATTTGCAGCTCCTAATTTAGTAGCCGGAAACGTAGGATTGCTTAAACACTCATCTAATGTGAGCAGGTGTGCTTTGATGATTGAAGAAATATTTTTAGAAGCAGGCTTGCCAAAGGGTGCTTTCCAAACTCTGCTCGTAAACTCTGATAAGATTCCCGATATCATAAAAGACCAGAGAATAAAAGCAGTTACCCTTACGGGAAGTGAACCGGCAGGTTCTAAGGTAGCCGAAGTAGCAGGAAAATATATAAAAAAAACAGTGTTAGAACTGGGAGGCAATAATGCTTTTATAGTATTAAAAGATGCGGATATTAATAAGGCAGTAGCAGTTGGGGTACCTGCCAGGATGAAGAATACCGGCCAAAGTTGCATTGCTGCAAAACGGTTTATTCTAGTGGAAGCGATCGCTGATGAATTTCTAGAGGCATTTAAAGAAAAAGTTGAAGCATTGCAGTCAGGCGACCCAATGGATAACAGGACAGAAATTGGCGTATTGGCAAGGGAAGATTTAGCTAAAGACTTAGAAAAACAGGTCAATCAATCGGTAGAAAAAGGGGCTAAAATTTTAATAGGCGGAAAACGCAAAGGAGCATATTATGAACCGACCATTTTAACTAATGTACAACCCGGTATGCCGGCCTTTGATGAAGAGCTTTTTGGGCCGGTAGCAGCTGTGATGATTGCCAAAAATAAAAAAGAAGCTTATCAATTAGCACAAAACACTAAATTTGGGTTAGGTGTTTCTATCTTTTCAGAAGATACTGATGCAATTCTAGAAGATATTGGTGAGTTTGAAGATGGTGCAATTTTTATTAATGAATTGGTAAAGTCTGACCCTAGATTACCATTTGGCGGGACAAAAAATTCAGGATATGGCCGGGAATTATCGAAAGAAGGGATTAGGGAGTTTCTAAACATTAAAACGGTGTATATTAATAAATAGAGGCATCAAAATATGTATCCTTCGAGTGCCTCAGGATGACATATTTTCGCCCTTAGAATATTAAATTTTATTATCCTTATTAATATTAACATTCATATTAAAACCCGGAGCCTTGTAGTCTTTAGATAAGTAATCAGCAGGGATAGTTATCATATTCCCGTCTCTTCCTGCACGATAATGAGGGGAGAGTATCTCAATGCCGTTTTCATTACACACATCTTGAATATGTTGATGTAAACTCGAGTAGATCAAAGCTTGTTTGCTTGCTTCTCGAGTATGTACATTAATTTGATAAGCAACATAAAAATCATCTAGGCTTGTTTGTAAAACAAAGGGTTTAGGTTCTTTAAGAACAGAATCTGTTCTTAACGCTGCATCTATTAATGCCTGATGTATTTTTTTCCACGGCACATCATATCCAATGGTAATTGTTGTATGCATAATCAACCCTTTATCGCTTGCTTCACTACTATAATTAGTGGTATTTCCGGTAAGGACTAACGAATTAGGTATGGTGATCACTTCATTTTTTATAGTCCTGACTCGTGTTACTAACAATGTTTTTTTCTATCACATCTCCTGTAACATCAGCTATTTTAATACGATCGCCTATTTTAAATGGCCGCATGTAAGTAATCACTAAACCAGCAACCATATTGGCTATGGCAGAGGATGATCCTAAGGAGAATAAAATGCCTATAAAAACAGAAACTCCTTTAAAGATATTTGAATCAGACCCCGGCAGATAAGGGAAAATAAGGACAAACATGAATGCATATAACAAAAACTTTACTATGCTATAGGTAGGCATGGCCCAATCAGCGTGAAATCCTGATACATTTAGTTTTTCAGATCTTATTTCAGTAAAAATATATCTTACAAATTTGATGACATTCGTCATCACGAAATAAATCACTAAAATGCTGAATAAATTAGGCAGGTAATCCCATATTGCTATTAGAATATTTTTAAAAGGAGACCATACTAAATTAAAAAGTGTATCGGCCCAATTACGAGAAAAAGGGAAAATGCTAAAAATGATCGGTAAACTGATATACAATAAAACTGCATAAATAATCCATCGCAACACTTTTACTGCGAGAAATACAACTTTTAATTCCTGCTCAGTAGTAAGAAAAGTATAATCATTATATGATAAGTCTTTGAGTAAGGTTTCCTTTTTAGAAGCGATGTATAATAACAGGCGCCTATACCCTTTGCTGATAATTTTTATAATGATAAATGCAACTACTAAAACCAATAATACCAAGCCTATTCTTGACAAAATCTTGATCCAGCTATTGTCGGCTTTCGCCTTAATGATTGACTCTTTGATAGTAGATGTTAAAACTTTCTGCCAGCTCAAGCATTGTTTGATCATACCAAATAGCATCATCTTCGGAAACACTCATGATGATTGTTTCTTCATAAATTATATCATAAGTATTTTCTGATTTAACAACAATGATTGAATCAGTTCTTAAAAAATCATTCTCATATAAATTTTTAATCTTCCTCGTTATATTGCCTGCCCTATCTTTTGGAGTTGATGCACCTATTTTTGAATAAACTAAAAACAAAGTATCTCTACTTACTCCAATTACGGGATACCCTTTTGCAACATCTCGCAAAGCATTAATCCTTGCTTTTTTACCGGTAATTCGTTCTTGTTCGTTTTCTTCAATTGTTTGCAGCTGTTTAAGCAACTCCTCTTTTTGAATATTATCTGTTGTTTTAAGCTTTATCAGTTGCGATTCCAGTTCCGCTTTTCTAATAGAATCTACAATTCTTTGCTGTTCAATCTCCTGAAGCTTTCGATTGTAATCTTGTAATGCTACTGCATTTGTTGAATCGCTTTTTATAGAAACCGTGTCAACTTGAGCATAACTTATAGTAAAAAATAGTAAGAGTAGAATTAACTTGGAGGCCTGGAAAATCATATTTATATATTTATTGGGAGATAAATATACAAAAGGTATATACAAATCATGTTTTGAAAAAATAAGATCTATAAAATAAACACTTATATAATTATTCATTTAACTGCCATACAAAACCAAAATAAATTGTTCTAAGTTGATAAAAATTAAAATGATTATTTGAGTAATCTAAATTATATAAGACTGAACTCTCATTTTTAGTATTAAAAACGTTAGTTAGGGAAATAAACGTTATTACTGCATCTTTTTTCAATTTAATATATTTACTCAAACTAATATCCAGACGATTATAATTAGAAAATTGTGCATCATATAATTCGGTAGAAAAAATAGGCCTGTAAAAATCTGTAGTGTTGTTAAACTCTGAGCCTGTAACTGGGGTATAGTATGTGCCCGGGCGACTTATATAAGTTAATGCGCATGTAAAGAGCTTGGGATTATTGTATTGTAAAGAACTTTTGATCAAATAATTAAAATCATTAGTTCCATGATAATCAAAATTGTTTATAGTTAATGTTTGGTTTATAAAAGAGTTAGCAAATGAGAATTTAAAATATCTATAAAAGCTTTGCTCTAAAAATAATTCTACACCAAAAGTTTTTGTTTCATCTGCTACAGCAAAGACATTGACTGCATGATCTCCCGATTCATTCTTAAAATAAGTGGCTGCTTTTAAAAGAGTATTTTTATAATTATAAACATAATCTAAAACTAGTTGGTAACTGGTTAATAAATTATAAGATTTTGAATAAATATTCGGCACAGAATAGCTATGATATTTACCCCCGCTTAATAAAAGTGAATGATTATTATGAAAACGATATTTTAAACCTATTTGTGAACTCAAATAATATTTTTGGCCTTTGGCAGGAATGTTATTTCTTACACCGGCGGAAACAGTTAATTTTTCATTTATATCCCAATTTGAATATCCATATATTTCAAAAATATGGTTGTGAATAGAATCCCCAGAAAAATAGTTAGGAGAATTAGGTGATAGCGCATAATAATAAATTGGAACACTATCTATAAATAGATTACGACTAAAATCATGAGAAATGCCAAATTGCAAAGGGGCATTTTTTAAAAAATACCATCTGTAATTTGCAGTAGTATGTATCTGAGATATCTTCTGTTCAGAATTGATATTACCAAAACGAAAATATTGCTTAGATTTATTAGCTCCATTATTTATAGTTAAAATGCCCTTTTTTGAATAATATTTTAGATTATTTACTGTAAAAACTCTTTCGTTTCGCGTACTTACTTCCCCTTTATATGTAAAACTTTCATTCAATCCTGAAAATTGCTCATTAATATAATAATTGAAAGAATTAAACTCTATTTTTTTGCCAAAATTTCGATGATAGTTTATTCCTGCATCGGTAGTATAAAAACTTTTAATCTGAGGTAAGTTTTTCTTTTGAATACCTACATAAACATCAGAGAACTGATAATTGCCATAAACTTGTATAAAAGAAGTATCCTTTTTAATTCTTTGAGACAAAAAAAACCCCACACTTGCAAGACTTGATGCAAGTTGTAATTGATTAATTTCCAAACTATTAATAGTTTGTATTTCTACTAAACCTGCACTAGTGTTACCATATGATAAGGGTGGATTACTCGCATATACATATTGATTATTTATCACTTCAGGATTAAACAGACTAAAAAATCCCTGATTATTAAGATTACTAGCTCGAGTAGGCTTATAAATTGGTACTCCATTTAATATTACTCTTGATCTATCTGCTGAACTTCCTCTTAAAGATACATCTGCAGTCTCATCGGTGGTAGTTGAAAATGGCAAGATGGTAATCGCTTTTAAAGGATCTCCCTGAGAAACAGGATTAAAATATATGTCTAATTTCTTCATTTTAAAAACTGAAAATTGTTCAGATATAGGATCCTGGGCAGCAATTACTACTTCCTTGAGGGTGCGGTCACTTTCTTTTAGAATTACTATTAAAGTAGTCGTAGTATCAATTGTTGACAAAATAATTTCACTTGTTTCGTAACCTATAAATGAGACTAATAATGTGTCTTTAAAATTATCTGAATTAATGATAAAATTTCCATTAAAATCGGTAGTCACACCCTTACCATTCAATGATTTTGTAAAAATATTAGCCGCAAAAATAGGTTCGCCTTTTTTATCTTTTACAACACCATTTATTATTGTTTGAGAAAAAGATAAAATTGTAAATAATGCTAGAAATATAGACAGAGCTAGTCTCATCTATTTTCCAACAAGTTTGGATGCTAGCTGATTAATTGTATAACTATCAGGATATTTTTTAATTCCTTGTTGAAAATATTTCTTTGCTAAATCCCACTCTTCATTTTTAATGTATAACTTAATCAACATTTCATAAGACTCCTCTTTCCCCCATGATGGGAAATATTCATTTTTAAGCTTTTGAGCCGGCAAGGAAATTGCTTTTAACAAATATTCCTCCGCTTCTTTTCCTCCACCATATTTTTCAGGCGTATAATAATCATTGCTTGCGTAGACATAATAACCTCTAAGATTTGTAGAGTCCATAGCAATAGCTTGTTTTGCATTCTTCTTGATATCCCCAGAAATAAACATAGCCTTCATTCCTTTAAATTGAATACTAAAGCCCTGAAGCATTGCTAAAAGAGCATAATCCTCAGCGTTTTTCTTATTCATTTTTACCATCCAATCAGTTCCTTTATCAATTTCTTTTTCTGCCATTTCTTCATCCCCTTTTTTTAAATGATATATAGATGAATAGAACTGTAAGTAAGAACGCCAATATAAGATGATGTTTTGATCTACTGATTTATTTAAATTTTCCAGCTCATTACTAATTTTTTCCAAAGCTTTATTATCTTTTGAAATCAAACTTTGGACAAATGCATCATAAATTTTGCTTTGAATAGCTAAAAGTAATGTATCAGAATTTATATAACTGGTTTGAATATAAGAATTAACTGCTCCAGTATTAGCTAGTCGGGTAGAGTTACCTTTACAAGCAACAAATAATAATGAAATGATTAATACTCTTATCATAGCAACGTATTTTCTGATTTAATTAATAACATGAGGATAGAAGTCCAGATAATGAAATGGACATACCATTTTGATGAAAATTGATACTTCTTGAATTGTAATTTATAGTTTTCAGCATACGATTTCACCCCTTTATTTAACTTAGCATTACTTACTAAAGCAATGGTAAAGTCAGAATAAAAAGGATTTGTTTCGGTTATTAGCTGAATGATAAATGCCCAATATAAAATTGTCAAACCAAAAAATTGATTAGCTAAGGAAATTATAAATAGCATAACTGTGAAAAATGTGCCTGAAAATAAATATATATATTTTTGGGTACTATTTCTTGGCCATTGAACTGCAACGTAAAAATGTGGATAGGGCCTAAATTGAAAACCAATTTTATGAATCGGTAACTTTAAAATTTTTGCCGATATCACATGCCCTAATTCATGAAATATTGCAAGTAAAAAAACAAATATAGATACTTTAACAAATTGCATTTATCTGCTAAATTTTACATTCTTAAATAAAAACACAAATAATACCATTGGTACAAATATCCAAATAGCTAAAATATAACTAACTCCTTCTCCTCTTAATATGGATAATACATGATTTAGTGGTAATATATTTCCCACGTAACCTATTAGCTTATTAAATTCTCCAACAGGATAGAAAGCATTACTGGTAAATAAAATTATAAAATAAATAAAATTAATTGCTCCTTTATCTGCACCTTGCCTTATACCTGAAAATGAAAAAACAAGCCCAATAAATGAGAAAACAAGCAATCCTATAAAAACTCCTATTATATAATAAAGCAACTCCACCGGAGTTACTAAATAGCCAAACATCATATATGCGGTGAGGCATAACAATAATACTATAAACACTAATGATATTACCCTGCTAATTACCAGTCCCATAAAATGTAATAAAATATTAAAAGGTAATTTTCTTAAATATTTTATCAATCCATTTGCATAATAATCTCTTATAACAGGCCCAATAGCAAACAAACCATCACTCGCTATGGTCATACCAATAACTCCTGACAAAAGAAATGATACATAACCTTCATTGCCGGCTCCCCAAATACTGCCAAATATGACAAATAAAAATATGGGAAATGCTACAATAAAAAATACAGCCTGCTTAATTCTTAAAAAAATTAAAAATTGGTAATAGATGGATTGAGATAATACTTTCATAATACAACTTCTTTCTTTGTTTTGTGCAGCGTATAATATAGATATGCATCTTTTAAGCCAATATCTTGTACGGAGAAGTTATTAGTATATTCGTTTACCACATTTATCACATCTTTGTTTTTATCAAAAAATATATGTAATTCTTCATCATGTATATAGTAATCTAAAGAGTCTAACTTTCCATTAATTTTTAGGTGAGCGCTAATAATTACTTTTTTGTCTGCAGGCAAGCTTTTCATAATTTCATCAGGAGATTTAGGCTCCTTTATAATTTTCCCTTCATGTATGAAACATACATTAGAAGCATTTTTTTCAATGTCTTTCCAATTGTGAGTAGTTAAAAATATAGTTCTTCTATCCTGCTTGAGTATTTTCCAAACTCTATCAACTATAGTTGGGTCTAGATTGGCAAAAGGCTCATCTAAGACGAGTAGAGATGGGTTATGAATTACAGAAAGTAATAAGCCTACCCTTTTACGTTCGCCTTGAGATAATTCTTTGATGAAGTTATTAGCTATTTTCTCAATTTCGAATATCTCAAAAAATTTATCTTTAACATTTCTATATTCTAATTTATGAATTGAAGAAAAATAGCGAATTATTTCAGATACTTTAAGCAAAGGAAATAGTGGTAAATGATCATATAAAACACCTACATTATTAAAATTATTTTTTTTCTTTCCGAATAAAATGGCTTGTCCACCAGTTGGAGTTAAATCATCAAGGATTAGATTAATTACCGTAGATTTGCCCGAGCCATTTTCACCAAGTAGTGCAAATGTATTTCCTTCATCTACGGAAAAAGTAACGCTATCTACAATAGTTTTATGTTTAATTTTATAAGAAAGATCTGATACTTTTATGATTTCTTTCATACCTGATAGGAATTTGTATTATCTCCTTTTTTTCCAATAACGATAACATTATTAATTGTTTCAAATACCCCATCAACTCCTAAGAAATCATTAACTTTATCATCATTATACCCACCCAACATACATGAGCCAAGTTTTATGGACTCTGCCAGTAGACAAATTGTTTGTCCTACAAACCCGGATTCTTGGATTAAGAAGCGATAGCCTCTGTCACCATATTTTATTAATAAACGTTCAATAATTCCTGTTGTAATAATCAAAGCAGACGCAGTTCGCATATTTACATAGGGCTCGGCTTGTATTATTTTTAATAAGTCATCAACAAAATCTCCTCCTTTTAAAAATTCTAGTGTATTATTCTCTGCCCTATAATGATAAAGTCCTAAAGGTATATGTCCACTTAGAATAACCACATATAATTCCAGGGGATATAACGCTCCTCCGGATGGAACATTTCGCATTCCAATATGTCCGTCTACATCGAATCCAACTATTTTACTTTTAAATGTTACTCCATACGACTGAAACAATAATGCAGTCAATTCATTCAACGATATTTTATACGCTCTATCATAATCTCGAGTACTTCTACGATTAGTTAAACAATCATAAAGAGATTCTTTAGATTTAAAATTTTCATAAATACTTAGGTCTATGGCTTCTTTACCAGGGTAACTCTTAAAGGGCTGACTGGCACGTTCTACTATATATGGACTGTTAAACATACCAATCTTCTCTCCTTGAGTCCGCATAGTATGCGCTGTAAACTTAGAGTTTTCATGATAAAGCATAGCGACAGATTCTTCAATGTTTTTCTTACCATACATTGAACCATCTTTGGCATTATATTTATCTTTTATTTCTGCTACTTTCATAATGTTATTATTTATGGAAATGGGTGAGGGTATTTATTTAAATTATGGTAATCATTTGATTTATATCCCATTTTTTCGGGCACAGAATATAGTCTTTCACCTCCTAAGAAATATAAAGGATAGGCACCTGACAGTTGGATTAACTGTGGAACGAAAACTTTAATACTAAAAAAGCCAAGTTGCCTGACATCATGCGTAGTTATATCTTTGAATAACACATTATAGTTCTGATCCTTTAGAAGTTGTACTATATGTTTTATTTCTTCTTGATCAGTTCTTTCAAACTTCTCATTGAAGTCAATCTTTTTTGTTTCTTCTGCATTTGTCCACTTATCAAATACAGGCCATAAATCCTGTCTTTTTACATAAAAAATGGAATGATCTTCAAAATTTTGTATAAATGTATAGTCATCCGAAGGAGTCCAATCTTTCTTTGCTCCTAACAAGTATCTGAAATAGGGAACTGCCTGACCAATCTCTTGGATCACTTTTTTAAGTGCTTCTCCATAGGTGGCCCGTGTAGAAGAGCCGACAGCAACAAATTTTCCGAATTCTGCTTCTCCAAAACAAAACCCTAAAATAGAAGGCACCTCAATATCAAAACTGATATCAAAAAAATGCCATTCATATTTTGTTGGGAAACGATCATCTATATACTTCTGAATTTCTTCTGAAATAACAATTTTTGGTGTGAGCAAATTTTGCATCCATGTTATCACAAAACTATCTCTCTCGATCAATTCATACAAACCCGTTAAAATAGCTTTATAATAATTGGTATGTGCAGCTAACCCTGTTGAAGTATTAGCGGTAATATACTTTTTATCATGATTATAAGGAAGATAAATAAACTGGGCCGGCAGCCAAGTCTCTTTTCCATTTGCTAAGTCTAAGGTCGGAAACCAAGTTAATTCAGCATCTTCCGTGAATTTGCCCATCCTAAAGCGATCATCTTTAAATTGCTCATTGTGAAACAACGCAAATTCATCAGGATGAACGGCGTGTTTAGTTTTGGAAAGTTCTTTATAGGATGAAAAAACGCTATCTTGTAAGTTGTAAAATGCAGAAGCATACCGCTCAACTGTTTCTCCAATTGTACCTAAAACAGCATCTTCCCATTCAAAACCACATCCCGCACTTCTACCTCCGTATTTTTCTCCTGATAAGTATTCGGTATTTGCGGGCCAAACACCATAGTTGATCATATCCGGATCTCCGTTCATCCGGGGAAGTTTTAACACGTGATATAGAATACCAATTTCATTAGAAATAGTATCTAATCCATTTTTTAAAGTCGTAATACTCATCTTATATTATTTTAAGGTGATTGCTTCCAGCCATGGAGAAGGATTATACTCTAGCTTAGGCTTGCATACTTCACAAAAAGGCTTCTTCAATAAAGAGTGGTTTGTAAGATTCATATTTATTATGTTAAGATTTATCACACTTCGCCAAGTAACCGGCAAACTCCACTCTTCAATAAACTTCATAACTTCCAATAAAGTAAGATTAGCTACTATATTATATATTATATCAGCATTTGGAATAACATCAGGCTTAGAACTTTTTTTATTGATCTTTAAATAATCTTCATAGGAATTTAAAAAAGTAGGATGCTCATGATTGCTCTTGATTCTACTGATTAGGCAGTTGTAACATCCTGTTTCTTTGCCATAAAACAATGGGCCTATTTTTATAGAGGTTTCTTCAATGCCACCTACATATAACCAGGGTTTATTATTATTAAGTGCGGATTGGTTAATTAACTCGATGTGATAAGGTGACCATTCATTAGCATCAACGATTATAAAATCAGCACTATTTACTGCTTTTTCAAAATCTATCTTATCATGATAATTATATGTATTAATTTCTTTAAACTTATCCTTTTGTGCCTGCAACTGGATTTTTTCAGTCAATGTTCCCTGCCCAAAAATGCTCAATGTAAAATCAGAGATTTGTTTTGCTTCTGATGATGAATATTGATATTCAGAGCTTTCTTTCTTATACTTTAATTCTTTAGATATTTGAAAAGATAAAAGTCTGTAATCATCTAAAATTTTTAGGACATCAATGACTTTAGCTTCATTATCTTTTTTTTGTACTTTTTGCTTTAATTCTGAAAGGCTTAATTCATTATTTCCTTGCAACTCTGAAACAATTTCCAAAAATATGTATTCTCGTTCCTGATCATCAAATTCTATAGAATATGAATTTGTTTTTGTTCTTAATTGATAACAGTTATGTTTCTCATCTTTGAAGATGTCAAAGTTTTCTATCATGGTATTTATTTAAATCAATGTTAAAATTACAGATGGAGTGCACATAGCAGCACCCCATCTGTTTTAAGTTTTTGAAAAAAGAATTATAATTCTCCCGTAGAAGAAGTTATATCCTCAGGTCCAAAAAACCAGCAGCAACAAGTACATGTATTACAGTTACAGCAACATCCAACGGCTACTGCAGCTACTAAATCATGTCCAAATGACTTATTACCTAGTTTTGTGATTTTCATAATATTTAATTTTAGTTTTCACAAAAAACAGATGCCTTTTATACGAGTTCATCCTTTCCCCGATCCGATACAAACTTAACACCCTAGCATAAATGCTAGGGTGTTTTTATATTACCTAATCATTACGTTCTACAGTTAATTGTTTTCTCATTGTTAACCCTCTTTATCATTAATGAAAAATTTAACTAATTCCTTACAGTATTTTATCTCATAACCCTTATCTCTTAATCCGGCTATCATCCTTTTAGCAGTTCTTTTACTGACCCCAAATTGTTTTGATATTTGTGATAATGATATACCCTTTCCTTTTTCAACCATTTCCAATAAATATTCTAATTTTTTATTATTTCCCTCGAGCTTCATTTCATGACTATTTTTAGCCGAGTTTAAAACAAGTGAATCTCAAAATTGACCTTACATCTTTATAAATTAAATAAGATTTATTCGTAATTGGATATGTATTATATAGCATGGATTATAATTTCCTTATTGGAATTTAATATGATAAGTGAAAAAATAAGAAACTAATTATAATAAATTATAAGGGGGGAGAGAGATAATTTATTCATAATACTGAGTTAATTTTTAAACAACAATTGAAAAAATTATCAAAATGGCTTTATTAACACATAGTGGATATGGTAATAATTGGAGTAAATGAAGATGAGT
This sequence comes from Chitinophagales bacterium, assembly GCA_965213575.1. GTDB lineage: Bacteria > Bacteroidota > Bacteroidia > Chitinophagales > JAUHXS01 > JAUHXS01. The sequence continues at coordinate 111,517 of CBDBZN010000020.1, forward strand.
ATAAAATTGGTTTATTTTAAAGTAATAGTATCATATCCTCTCTATCACATTTTTTTTCACCCAACCGACTTTACCATCTGCAAGTTTGATGCGTTGCCAATCAGCAAGTTCATCCATTAATTGCACTTTTGTACCTTCATGCAAAATGAACACATCTGTCCCCGACTCATCGGGAGAACTTTTAACATACACATTTGAATCGAAGACAATTGCCTCATTTTTATTTATTTCTGCTTGATGTTGTTGATAAGCCATGGTAAAAGACCCAAAAAATAAAAACAAACCTATCACAGCTATAAAAAAAGATACTTTTTTACCACCTGCATATTTGACTAGTACAAAAGCCGTAAGCGATATGAAAAATATCCACCATAAAATAATAGAAATAATGCTCCATTTAGAAGAAGACATCATTCCATATATACCTTTCCACCATTTTGTAAAGAATGGTGTAGGAATAGCTTCTATTTTATCAGCAACTTGCAGATTAGCTATTCTTAGATTAAATTCAATATCTTCATCTTCGGGAGCTAGTATTTGCGCTCGTTCATAGTTTAGTATGGCATTTGCAATTCTACCGCTTTTAAAATAGCTATTGCCTAAGTTAAAATATAATTCAGCTGACTCATAACCCATTCCCGCTATAGAATCATATAATTCAGTAGCTGCTTGATAGTTTTTTCGTGCATATGCATCATTAGCTTGCTGAAATAAATCACTAGGAGCAGCCTTTATAAAAGACCATATAAAAAGCAAAAAGGTTAAATGTAAAACAATCTTTCTCATGCTTTAGATTCTATAGTTGAAATGAGTTGTGTAGAATCCTCATATACTTGTTCCATTCCCCCGGTTACTGCAGAAGGGGCAAATAATGCCATTTCACATTTAGAAATGGTGTCCATTAAATGGTTAATATCCTCTTCTCTTACTGCTTTTCCTTGTAATTTCTCTTTTACTGTCTCCTTTGATAAATTGGCAGTAGGAATATTAAATTTATCACTTGCATATCCTAATAATGCTTTTATAACTTCATTATAAAATGCTTTTTGATTATTTTGCTCCATTAATTTTTTAGCATTTTTCAACCGTTTTCTAGCAATACCGGTTGCTTTTTTTCTCTTAAGCAAAAAGGCATTGCTTTGTAACTTATTTCTTCTTCGGTCCACTACTAAAGCTCCGGCAAAAAGCAATAATGGGCTGATCAACAAAATTATAAAAGCCGATGAGCCAAAGAAATATCGACCTTGTTTTTTTAAATTCACTTGATCAGTTTTTATATATCTGATGTCTTGCCCTAGCAGCTCGACGTTTTCTTTGCTTACGCCGGTAATTTGATTAGTATTTGATGAATATGTTCCATCACCTTTTTCAACTTTAATAAGATATTCTTGAGAGGATAGCCGTACATAATCTTTTTTATCAGGATCAAAATAAGAAAAGTTCAATGCCGGCAGTCGGTATTCTCCCGGGCGCCTGGGGATAAGTAAATATTCATATGTTTTGCTGCCTTTTACCGGATTAGCGCCTTTTGGATTTGTTTCACTTACTTTAGGGTCATATGCTTCAAAATCAGGAGGCAAGTCCAGCTTAGGTTCTTCAATAAGCTTTATATTTCCTTGCCCGGATATCTTTATTCTATAAGTTAAAGGTTCATTAACTTTGGTAGTCGTTTGGTTTAAACTGACATCAAATGAAAAATCACCTACTGCTCCATTAAAATCTGTTGGGCGATTAGCACGAGGCAGCGGCTTAACGTTGATATTAATTTTATTGGTTTTCATAGTGTGTTTCACATCTTGATACCCACCAAAAAAATCATCAAAAAAGCTTCTTCGCCTGCTTGCTTGTTGTATTCTAACTACCGCTTCCATTTCCAATGGATCAATTTCGAGAGTGCCGTCACGCTGCGGAAATAAAGCAACTTTTCGGATCGTACCAACATTATACGCGACACCGTCAACCACTTCTTTCTTTACTTCAAGCTGTTGCGGAAATTCAATATCATTGCTCCAAAACCCGGTTAAAGCCGGCATTTTATCTATTCCGTAGTTGACAATAGAAAGTCGAGTAAATAGTTTAAAAGTGACAGTAATTTGTTCGCCCAGATAGGGATTTGTTTTATCTACATAAGCCCTAATAAACACATTATCTGCTATTTCGTTACCGGGTTGCTGAGTTTCGTTTTGAGATTGATCAGGACTAGTAGTAGAACTTCCGGCTTGAACTGCTTCTACGGTAACGCTATTGGACTTAAAAACTTTTCCTTTATATTGAAAAGAAGCCGGGGCAATTTCTACCGTCCCAACAGTTTTCGGTTGCAGAACATATGACAAAGAGACAGAACGAGACATGCTGCCATTAATGATTTGCATGCTGGTGGATTGGTTAGGGCCGCCAAGCAATCTGAAATTGCTTAAGTCAGGTGGCTGAAATTGCTTTAGGTCAGCATTTTCAATCGTATAAGTTAATTCAAAATAATCATTTAAAGCAACCTTTTTCTTATCCACTGTTGCTGAAAATACTATTTCTTGAGCTGTAGATGTTTTGAATGAAACTACAACAAAAAGTAAAAGAAAAAATATGTGCTTAACTGCTTTCAATGCTTAATATTTACCAATCTTTATCAGTTTTAGTCGGTTGCCCTTTCCGTTGTTGCAATAACATTTTTTCTTGCAACTTTTTTTCCTCATTTTTTAATGCCTCCAATAATCGTTCCGCTTCTTCCTTAGACAAACGCTGCTCCCGAGGTTGCGGCTGCTGTGGTTGCTGATCTTTTTGATCTCCCTTTTGTTCATCCGGTTTTTGATTTTCTTTTTGTTGTTGATCTTGATCTTTATCGCCTTTTTCGTCTTGATCTTTTTTGTCTTTATTTTTATCTTTTTTGCTATCGTCTTTATTATCCTCTTTTTGCTCGTCGTCCTTCTTATCTTCGTCCTTTTTATCTTGATCTTGGTTTTGTTGAGGTGGGTTTGCTTTCAACATAGATTGAGCATACGCTAAGTTATATTTCGTGTCTACATCTTTAGGATTGTTTTTGAGCGAATTTTTATAAGCTTCTATGGCCTCTTTATAATTTTTTTGTTCTAAATAAGTATTGCCTAAATTATGGTATGCTTTATATTTTATGTCTTTATCATCAGAGGTTTCTGCTGTTATTTTAAATTGATCTGCTGCTTTTTGCCATTCTTTTTGTTGGTAATAAGTATCTCCTAAATTAAACGTAGGTGCTTTCATCTGTGGGTCTTTTTCTAATGCTTTTCTGTATTTAATTTCTGCTTCAGAATAGTTGCCGTTTTCATACAAATCATTGCCTTCTCTGACTAGGTTTTTTTCGGATTGAGCAATTACTAGATTAATAATTAACAAATTAGCTAATATGCAAAATAAAAAACTACGCATGTTTCCCCTCCTTTGTTTTTAAAAAACTCCAATTAGAAAACCATTTATTACTTCTTACAGAAATCAACAATTCTAAAGCAAGCAATAAAAAAGCTGCAGATAAAAAGTATTGGAACTTATCATCGTAATCAGTATAAATTCTTTCTTCAAAGTCTTTCTTTTCTATAGAACCTAAAGCCTTCATGAGATAATTTATATCATTAGGCCCGCCATCAGACAGGTGAATATATTCTCCATCGGCTACAGCTGCTAATTGTTGAAGCATCACTTCATTTAGTTTTGATAAAACAATATTGTTGGATTGATCTTTTTTGTAGTCAACTTGCCACCCGTTTCTATAAACAGGGATTGGAGCACCTTGCACAGAACCTACGCCTATGGTAAATATTGACACTCCTTCTTCTGCAACTTCTTTTGCTATTTCCAAAGCATCTTGTTCATGATCTTCTCCGTCACTAATCATAACAAGTGCTTTATGTTTCTGCTCACCTGCTTCAAAAGCAATAACTGCCTGGTTAATAGCATCACTAATGGCAGTCCCTTGTGTAGGAACCATATCTGTATTAATAGTACTTAAAAACATTTTAGCTGCTGCATAATCAGTGGTAAGCGGCATCTGTAGGTATGCATTTCCGGCAAACACGATTAATGCAATGCGGTCGTTTTGCATATTTTCTATCATCTTAGAAATAAATCTTTGAGCTTTCGCTAAACGGTTAGGACGTACATCTTCTGCCATCATACTTTTCGAAACATCCAAGGCAACAACGATATCTATTCCCGAGCGTTTTACTTTTTCTAATTTTGACCCTAATTGCAAATTTGCCAGTCCTAAGATTATTGCCGATAAGGCAAGTATGGCAACTAAAAATTTAAACTGATGTTTGTAGACCGGGTAATCGACCATCAATCGTTTGATTGTTGGCACATGGCCCAGTTTTTTCAAGCTAATCTTCCTCCATCGCATCATGATCAAAAAGATGATCAATAGCACCGGAATGACTATAAAGCCGTAGAAATAATATACGTGTTCAAATCTTAACATAGTTTAATTCATAGTTTAGAGTTTAGAATTAATAATTCTAAACTCTAAATTGTCTAACTATTAAGGAATACTTCTAAACCAGGTATATCTTAATAATAATTCTAATAGAAAAATGATGCCTGCCCATAATGCATAAGGAAAAAACTTTTCTGATTTCCTGGTAAAAGCTGTCATCTCTATTTTTGACTTTTCTAATTGATCAATTTCTTCATATACTGCTACTAGGCTTTGGTTACTAGTTGCCCTAAAATATTTCCCATTGGTAATTTCAGCAATATTTTTTAATAACGGTTCATCTATATTTGCTTCTATGTTTTGATATTGAATGCCAAAAGGTGTTTTTACAGGATAAGGTGCTTCTCCTCTTGATCCCAATCCAATAGTATATACTCTTACCCCAAACTGTATAGCAGCCTCTGCGGCAGTAACCGGATCAATAAAACCCGCATTGTTATCACCATCTGTTAATAGTATCACTACTTTACTTTTAGCTTCACTTTCTTTAAGCCGATTTACCGCATTTGCCAATCCCATACCAATTGCTGTCCCATCTTCAATAATGCCACTTTTAATTTCCTTTAATAAATTTTTCACTACTGAATGGTCGGTGGTAATAGGACATTGAGTAAAGCTCTCTCCTGCAAAGACGATCAATCCTATTCGATCATTTTCTCTATCATCAACAAATTGTGCAGCGACATTTTTGGAGGCTTGTAGCCGGTTAGGTTTTAAATCTTCTGCTAACATACTACTGGATATATCCATTGCAACAACTATATCAATTCCTTCAGTTGTTACTTTTTCTTCACTCAAGCTAGACTGTGGGCGTGCTAATGCAATGATCAATAAACTCAATGCGATGAATCGCAAAATGATCGGCAAAAATCTCAACCGAACTCTTAAAGAAGGAGATGTTTGAAAAAATCCTTGAAGCGAAGACAGCTTAAATTCTGGAAACTGCTCTCTGTATTTCCACCAATACCATGCTATAATTATAGGAAACAAAAGAAAAAGATAGAAAAACTCTTTGTTGGCAAAGGTAATATTATCCCACATGTCCGCCCTCCTCTTTAAGTGGTTCTGATTCTTCTATTTTATCCTGCTTGACTTTTGTTAGATCAATAAACTTATAAGAATTTTGCAGAGTAGTAACATGTTCTTCCTGCAATGGATTTGCTTTTGCAAACTTTACAAGGTCAGATAAGATCAATATTTCCTTTAAATTACTGAGAGCTTCTTTGGATATCGTTGTCCGAGACAAAGCATCTAAAATTTCATCCGTGGTTGATTCTAAGGCAGGTTTATGAAAATTATATTCGATATATTCTCTGATAATATCTGAGAGCTTAATATAATATAGTTTTACTTCGTTTTTCTGCCACAAATTTTCTTCCTCTAACTGTTTTAATTTTTTAACTGCGATAATATGGGCCGGTTCAGCAGGCTTAGCTTTAAGGAAAGGTTGTTGTTTTCTTCTTTTAATTAAATACCAAATTATAAAAGCAATTAATATTGCTGCAAGCCCGATAAGGATGTGAGGGAGGAATTCTTTTAAAGTGTATGGAACACCTAGCGGTTCTTTAATTGCTTTAAAAGCTTGAGCAGTATCAACAGGCAGTGTATGAACAGTAATTAAAATTGGTTCAGTTTTGGCACTATCGATTGTATTTCCTGATTGAAAAAAAATGGTTAGAGGCTTAATAATATAAAATCCCGAATCGTAGGCACTAATCGTGATAGTCTTTTGATAAGTAATTCCGCTATTTGTATTAATTGTATCTATTTTACTTTGCTCGATGATTTCAAATTGATCAACGGTATCCGTCAATAAAGGAAATTCGATTTGAGTAGCTTGATCAGTTGTTACATTTAATTGTAAATTGATCCAATCACCAATTTCCACATCGTTGCTGTCTACACTGGCAGAGAAGATAGCGGTTTGGGCAGAAACATTTTGATAAAAAATTAAACTAATTGTAAAGCATAAAGTCATTTTCCCCAACTTCCAACTTCCAAGTCTATGGAAAGACAAACTCCAGAATTGCAATATATTTCTCATCTCTCTCCTCATCTTCTTTTGAAAAATTTCAATAATGCATTAACATATGACTCCTCTGTTTCAATATCTAATAAACTTGCCCCGGTTTGTAAAAATGTTTTTTTGAAATAATGATATCGCTCTTCATGGTATTTCTCGTAATGGGTTTGCGCTGTTTTGGAGGACGAATCTATCCATTTTACTTTTCCGGTTTCAGCATCTACTACTCTCATCATGCCTACAGCAGGCAATATCCGCTCCCTTTTATCATATATTCTTATGCCTACCACGTCATGTCTTCGAGCTGCTATATTTAAAGGATCTTTATAATTATCATCCATAAAATCAGAGAGCATAAATACAATACTTCTCTTTTTGGTAACATTGTTTAAAAATTTGAAAGCTTCTCCAATATCCGTACGGGTATGCTTGGCTTTAAAATCTAATAATTCTCTGATGATCCTTAAAATATGTGATTTACCTTTTTTTGGGGGGATGTATTTTTCTACCTGATCGCTAAAAAACACAACACCTACTTTGTCATTATTTTGAATAGCGGCAAAAGCAAGCACCGCACAGATCTCCGTTATCACTTCATTTTTCATTTGCGTTCCCGATCCGAAAAAAGAGGAAGCACTGACATCTACCATCAACATGGCTGTCAATTCTCGCTCTTCCTCAAAAACCTTAATATAAGGACTATTAAAACGAGCCGTAACGTTCCAATCTATCGACCGTATGTCATCTCCGTATTGATATTCTCTCACCTCACTAAAAGACATTCCTCTACCTTTAAAAGCACTGTGATATTCTCCCGAAAAGATATGCCTGGATAACCCTCGGGTTTTGATCTCAATTTTTCGCACTTTTTTTAGTAGTTCGCCGGTCTCCACTCTATTAGTTTAAAGTTTAAAGTTGGAAAGTTTAAAGTAATTTTCAAATCTGTAATCTGTAATCCCTATGGTACTTCTACGGTGTTAAGAATGTCGTTAATGATGTTTTCAGCAGTGATATTTTCAGCTTCTGCCTCATAGGTTAACCCGATCCTATGTCGCAATACATCGTGACAAATTGCTCTTACATCTTCCGGAATCACATATCCTCTTCTTTTGATAAATGCATAAGCTTTGGAAGCCATTGCCAAATTAATGCTTGCCCTTGGAGAACCGCCATAACTGATGAGATGTTTCATCTTATCTAATTTATAAGCTTCAGGTGTTCTGGTTGCTCCTACTATATCCAATATATATTGCTCAATCTTTTCGTCCATATATACGGTACGAACTAAGTCTCTTGCTTTTAAAATATCTTCAGGTTTAACAACTGCGTTGACTTTTTCAAAAGAATCGTTTACATTTTGCCTCAATATCAACCGCTCTTCTTCTTTTTTAGGGTAGGTGATCACTACTTTTAACATAAATCGGTCAACTTGTGCTTCGGGCAATGGATAAGTCCCTTCTTGCTCAATGGGATTTTGAGTGGCCAATACTAAAAACGGCTCTTCCAATTTATATGTTTGGTCTCCAATCGTAATTTGTCGTTCTTGCATAGCTTCCAGTAAAGCACTTTGAACTTTTGCAGGCGCCCGGTTTATCTCGTCTGCTAGTATGAGATTAGCAAAAATAGGGCCCTTCTTCACTATGAAGTCGTTTGTTTTCTGATTATATATGAGTGTACCGATAACGTCAGCCGGCAAAAGGTCGGGAGTGAATTGTATTCTGCTGAATTTTGTTTGAATGGCAGTAGAGAGTGTTTTGATAGCTAAAGTTTTTGCCAATCCCGGAACGCCCTCTAAAAGCACGTGTCCCTGTGCCAGCATACTGATCAATAACCGTTCGATCATATACTTTTGTCCAACGATCGCTTTGCTGATTTCTAGATTCAACAAATCAATAAAAGCGCTTTCTTGCTGTATTTTTTCATTTAAAGCTTTAATATCAGTAGTCTCTGCAATTATATTTTCCATATGTCAATTTTGAATTTTTTACAACCTTTACTCATTACACAAAAATATGAATAAATTAGTATACAAATAAAATGCCAGGCCGTTAAAAAATGTTAAAGTTTTTTGAGGATTAAAAGATTTGGGATTTGGGAGTGGGGATTGAAAAATTAGGAAATTAATGCAGAAGCAGGAAGTCAGAGGTAAGAAACAAAAAGTAAAAATAGTGATAAAAGAGTTTCTTAACTTATCTACATAGGGTTCTATACTCAGCCGGCCTAACTTTTTTTGTGATTCTTTGCTTATCAATGGTACGTATTTGATCTAATACTATCAGGTCATCGGAGCTATAACATTTTTACATAGAGTTATTACAAATTAAACTTATAACACACTCAAATTGTTATTTCTGTTAACTTTACATAAAAATAGTTACTTGAAACGCTTTATCATATTTATCTTCATATTTTTAATTTTTGAGGCCTGCCAAAACGACTTGCAACAAATAGAAGATCTTACCAGTCAATATAGCGAGCAACTTGAATCCGGTGAGGATGTGGAGATTTTATATTCAGATTCGTCTTTACTGAAAGTTAAAATTGTTGCTAAAAAGCTTATCAAGCATCAAGATGAAAAAAATCCACATACAGAAATGCCGGAAGGAGTTATCGTATATTTTTATGACCGGCATGGAAATATTGAGAATACGCTTTCAGCCAATTATGGTATTATGTATGATAATACCGGAGAAATGTTGGCGCGGGAACAAGTAGTTGCTCAAAATGTACAAAATGAAAAACTGGAAACTGAAGAGTTGATATGGAATGAACAAAAAGAAAAGATTTATTCAGATAAATTCGTTAAAATTACAACGCAAGATGAAGTAATATATGGTGACGGATTTGAATCAAATCAAGACTTTACCAACTACGAGATCAAAAAAATAAAAGGGCAGATCAATTTAAAAGAAGATGCGATTCTTTAAAATATATCAAGCTTTGTGGTTAGGAGTAGCTATCTTTACGGCATTACTTTTTATTTATAATATATATTCTAAACCGCGTATAAATAATGACGATTATATTATTATTTTAATTTCGGCATTATCATTCGGAATGTATTTCATTAAAAAACGCAATAAAGCATATTTTGAAAAAGTATATGGTGAACCTAAAAAAGATTAACATCTATTGAATATCATCGCGATTATTATTGTAAGTTTAATTTTCTCTGCATTTTTTTCGGGAATAGAAATTGCTTTTATTTCTGCAAGTAAGTTAAAAATTGAACTAAAAAAGAAACAAGGAAATTTTTCAGGAAAAATATTATCAAATTTCTTACAAGATCCTTCTCATTTTATCAGTGCTACACTCATTGGTAATAATATTGCCTTAGTAGTGTATGGTATTATGATGGCTAAATTTTTAGCGCCTTATATTCATAAACTATTTCCATACAGTCAAAATTCTGAGTTTTTAGAATTATTTATTCAAACTATTATTTCAACAATAGTAATATTATTGATCGGTGAATTTTTTCCTAAAATAGTGTTTAGAATAAGTCCTAATCGAATATTACGATTCTTTGCAGTCCCATTTGCTATTATTTATTATTTGATATATCCATTAGTTTATATAGTAGTGGAATTATCTAAGTGGATATTAAAGATCTTTTTCAAAGTAAAATTAGAGAGAGAGAGTCCTATTTTCAGTCCGGTAGACCTTCAACATTTTATCGAACAAACAAACAAGCAATCAGAATTTGAGGCGGATATTGACACTGCACTATTTGAAAATGCATTAGGGCTTACCAACGAACAGGTACGTGATTGCATGATACCTCGGACAGAAATTGAAGCTATTGAAGTAAACAGCACGATTGAGGAACTCAAATCACTTTTTATAGAAACTAAGTTGTCAAAAATAATTGTATATGAAGAATCCATAGATAATGTTTTAGGCTATATTCATCATTTTGAGTTATGGAAAGCAAATAAAAAGATCAAAGACATTATTCGGCAAATTCCTGTAGTACCTGAAACCATGTCAGCCAAAGAATTATTAAATCTTTTTATTCAAAACAGGAAAAGTGTGGCGTGCGTAGTAGACGAGTTTGGAGGCACTGCTGGAATTATCACGTTGGAAGATATCATAGAAGAGATTTTTGGCGAGATAGACGACGAACATGACCTTCCGGAATTAATTGAAAGAAAAATTAACTCACACGAATATATATTTTCCGGCAGGCTGGAAATAGACTATTTAAATGAAAAATATAATCTTGAAATCCCTGATGGAGACTATGAAACTATTGCAGGTTATATTATAGCCAATCATGAAAATATACCGGAAGAAAAAGAAGAAATTGTCATTAGCCATTTTAAATTTACGGTCTTATATGTGAGTGAGACGAAAATTGAAACTGTAAAACTGAAAATTTTACCTCAATCCTAGTAACATTTCAATAAAACCTTACTAAATTCGTTAGCTTATAATAATCATCAGCATTCAAGCAGTATACATATTCATATGGCAGTTTTAACAAAAATTAGGAATAGAGCAGGGTTACTTGTATTTTTTATTGGCTTAAGTTTAGTGGCATTTTTATTAATGGATGCTTTAAATTCTAACTCCTCTCTTTTACAGGGCAGCAACACGTCTAATGTAATTGCTGAAATCAACGGCAAACCTGTAACTTATCAAGAATTTGAGCAAAAATATAATGAAGCGGTTAATAGCTACAAAATTAGCCAAAATAAAAGCACATTAGATGATCAGACTCTTCAGTATATTAGAGAACAGACTTGGAACCAATTTGTTAAAGACAACATTCTTTCTGAAGAATATGAAGAATTAGGTATTGATGTAACTTCAGATGAACTATATGATCTAGTTCAAGGGCCCAATCCACATCCTTCAATAAGACAGGCTTTTACTGATCCTAATACCGGACAATTTCAGCCTAATAACGTTTTGCAATATTTAAAACAAATGGATAATGACCCCTCCGGTGATTCTAGAAAAAGGTGGTTGAGTTTTGAAGAATATATTCAAGAAGACCGATTAACCAATAAATATACTAATATGGTGAAGAAAGGCATTTATCTACCTAAAAAATCGGTAGAGCAAGCCTATGTCAATCAGAATAAAACAGTCAGCATTGATTTTATAAAAATACCTTATAGCAGCATATCTGATAGTGCGGTAAAAGTTACAGATGATGATTTGCAAGATTATTTAGAAAACAACTCCAAAAAATATTGGAGAGATGAAGAAGTAAGAAGTGTACAGTATGTACTATTTGAAGTTATACCTTCTCAAAAAGATTCTGCCAGTATTCAAAAATATATTCAAAGTGAAATAGCTAATTTTAAAGAAACAGAGAACGACACTTCCTTCCTTAAATTATATTCTGACAATCCTTATACACCAAAATATTATAATCGCGAAGAACTTTCAGGCAGTACTTTCAGCGACACCTTATTTAATGTAGAAAGTGGTGTTATTGTAGGCCCCTACTACGAAGATGGCTATTATAAAGCTGCTAAAATAATCGATAAAAAACTTATTCCTGATTCTGTAAAAGCAAGTCACATCTTATTTACTGTTAACCAAAACCAAGATCCAAGTGCAGTACTGAAGCTAGCTGATAGTGTAAAAGCATTAGCTGACAGTGGCCTAAATTTTACCGGCTTAGCTATCGAATATTCAGAAGATAAACAAACTAAGATTAAAGGTGGTGACTTGGGTTGGATCAAGCCGGATGAAATGTTTGCTACTATGAATAATGCGCTATTTTATGACACTAAGCAAGGAGATATTGTTAAGATTTATAGTCCTCAAGGTATTCATATTGTTAAAATTGAAGAAGCTACACCTGCAACAGAAGGCGTAAAAGTAGCTTTTTTAACCAAAAAGATCGTCTCTGGAATGGATACAGAGCGCGAATTGTTTGCTGCTGCAAATGAATTTGCTTCTGAAAACAGAAAGTTAAGTGATTTTGAAAAATCCATAGAAACTCAAAATCTTATCGTTAGAAAAGCAGAAAATATCAAGCAAAATGATAATGCTATCAGCGGTATTGCTCAAGCAAGGAGCTTCGTTAAATGGGTATATGATAATGAAGAAGATGAAGTTTCGAATGTAATCGAACTAGGAGATAAATTTGCTGTAGCAGTTGTAACTGATATAAAAGAAGAAGGATTAATTTCCCTAGAAGAAGTAAGAGGAGAGATTGAGGTAAAGGTTATGCAAGAAAAAAAGTTTGCTATGCTTAAAGATCAATTGCAAGATAAAGCATCTGATGGTAAAGATTTGCAACAAATAGCTGCCGCTTTTAATCAAAATGTTCAAAAAGCTGATGGAATTAGCTTTTCCAGCTCTTTTATTCCGGGTGCAGGAAATGAGCCTAAAGTTATAGGAACTGCATTAGGCTTAAAACAAGATCAAGTTTCTAAACCGGTGCAAGGCAACTCCGGCTTGTTTATTATAAAAGTTACCAATATTACAGAAGCCGGAGAGATCGCTAATTATAAATTCTTAAAAAAACAAACACTACAGCCTATTGTCGCTACTTTAGATTACAGTTTATTTAACGCATTAAAAGAAAATGCTGAGATTGCGGATAATAGAAGTAAATTCTATTAATGAGTGAAACGAAAATTATTATTGGCACGTTATCTTTGATATGAAAGACAACGCTCTTCCCAATGATCCCATTGTAAATCGGATAGCCAATAGTGGCTTAATTACTTTAGACCTTGAAGATTTTTTACCCTCAAAAGAAGTAGCCTTTTTTGATATCAAACCTTATTTATTTCAAGGGCTTATTTTAAAAGAAAAGGATTTTCGAACAGCTTTAAAAGAAGTAAATTGGGCTGATTATCAAGATAAATATATGTGTATTGGCTGTTCAACTGATGCCATCATTCCTAAATGGGCATTTATGTTAATAACGATTTATCTAACTAACATTGCTCATTATACCTATTATGGAACGATTGAAAATTTGTACACTGAAATATTTAATAAGCGTATAGAAAAAATTGATATTAATGAGTATCAAAATAAAAGAGTAATTATTAAGGGATGCGGTGATAGCAGAGTGCCAACAAGTGCTTATGTAGCTATTACACAAAAACTTCTTCCGGTTGTTAAATCGTTTATGTATGGCGAAGCTTGTTCAAATGTCCCGCTGTATAAAAGTAAAAGCTAAATGACTAAATTAGGTATCTTTTCTTTCCTCTTTCTTATTGCTGCTTTTTCATCCATACTTTTTTTATCAAATCAGGTTAACGATGATCCGGTAATTTTTAATCAAAAAGTATCTCCTCCTCCCCTACCGCTATCTGCATCTTTTGCAGGTGAAGAAGTCCCACTTAATAAATTAGACGTAAAAGAACACTTAGAAAGAGAGCTGCTGAGTAATGTTTATTTTCATTCTCAAACTTTTCATTATATTAAGCTAGCTAATCGTTGGTTACCTATTATTGAGCCTATTTTAAAAGAAAATGGTATTCATGATGATTTCAAATATTTGGCTATTGCAGAAAGTGGGCTGCAAAATGTAGTATCATCTGCTCAAGCTGTAGGTGTATGGCAATTTAGAGAAGGTACTGCTACTGATTATGGCTTGGAAGTAAATGATTATGTAGACGAACGTTATCATCTAGAAAAAGCAACAGCTGCGGCGTGCGAATATTTTAAAAAAGCACATAAAGAATTTCAATCATGGTCTATGGCAGCAGCATCATATAATTGTGGAGTTCGCCGATTAAGAGAAGCTTCTGAAGAGCAACAGGTTAATAACTATTATGATCTTTATTTAAATACAGAAACCGGCCGATATGTTTATAGAATTATTGCTTTTAAAGAAATATTAAGCAATCCAGAGAAATATGGTTTTTATGTTTCTGCTGAAAATTTATATCAACCTATCGCTTATAAAGCAATCTTGGTAGATTCTTCTATTGCAGATCTACCTGCCTTTTCCCGTGCAAATGGTACTACTTATAAGATGTTAAAAAAATTAAACCCTTGGCTGAGAAAAACCTCTTTAAGAAATCTAAAAGACAAAGAATATATTGTTAAAATTCCTCTGGAGGAATAATTATGCTACTCCAGCAAACAATAGAAATATCCTCAATTAGGCACATTCGCAAGTAGAGCAATTTTAAAATCAGGAATTTCTGAGTTTAGGGAACGGCCTTTTTTTTAAGCTACTACAATCTCGAAATTGAGAGGGAAAGAAACATCAAATGTATGAAGCTACCAATAGGTGGCGAGTTTCTGCTGTTTTGGGTAGCATTTCTGAGATTGTTTGCGAGAAAAATCAGCCTTGAATTTTTCTTCTTACTAATTTCCCCAATTAGGTTTTTTGCAAATAAGGTATTTTTTGAAAAGATAAAAATCAAGGCTTACTTTGCTACCGTTTTATAAGCTAATCACTATTTTTCTTTTTCCTCCTCTTCTCTTTTTTCTTTCTTTCTAAAGTATCTTCTAAAGAGAAAATTACTCCTTAAAGCAATCATGTTCTCATCAAAGTTATCGGCTGCTTGCTTGGTATTAATAATTGTTTGATGAAGATCATTTGCCATTACAGAGTCTTTTACTATTTTTCCCAAACTACCATTAGGGTCATTCAAATCATTGGCAAATGCAGTCAATTCATAACTGATTTTTTTAAAATTAGAAGCCGCAGTTGTCATTACGTTAAACAAACTGTCCACTTGCTCAGAAGTAGATTTATCTGCAATTAGTTTCCCCAAGGCTCCTTCTCCTTTCATTACGCTTTTAGTCATTGATTTCAGATCGTTGCTGATGGCAACTGAATTTCGGATGCTTACACCAAAATTCTTCATTGCATAATCCATTTCATTGGCAAACACCGTATCCATTAGTAACTTTCCTACAATTGCATCTTTATTTTGCACTTGATTACTGATAATTACTAAGTTATCTACAACTGCATTTACTTTT
>CBDBZN010000021.1:0-57192 GCA_965213575.1 Chitinophagales bacterium
CAGCACTTAATCCAACCAACATAAACAGAACATTCAAAAGTATAAAATGTTTTTTTTCTAATCTATTTGTTTCATCAAAGTATTTTTCAATACTTTGGTAACGTTTTTTTCTTAAAAAAATAATTCTATTTAAAAGATAGATCGATATTGATCCACAAAAAAATATTATTAAAAACTTATTGTAATTAATTTCAACATTTTTTAACAAACTTAATGATATTATTAATCCAGAAAAAATCATTATGAGATTTACCGATATAACCATTATAGAAGAGAATAATATCGCATGCTTTTGAGATTCTGGAGTTGTCAGCTTAATACATTTGTAAATAACATAATATATATAATCATAAATTTTCATTGCATCTATTTATGTGGAGTCATTTGTCTATTATACCATTGATCAAAAGCAGTCCCACCTATAAGTCTAAAAATACCATAAGCTACTCCAACTGGAACTGTTACTGCTTGTACTCCTGGGTACAAAGAAGCTCCTAGCAAGCCTCCCGTAATGGTTGCGTCTAAAATGATGTGCTGGTGTAGCTTGATCAGTTGATACTGCATGGACATAACCTCCAAGACTTATTACACTTCCAACTCCGCTTATACCTCCTGCAATTTTCGCAGCACCTGCTATTCTAAATCCAGTACTCCAAAGTGTCCCACCTCCTGTTGCAACTGATGTTCCAAAATCAATAGTAGATTGATTAAGTGTATTATATCCCTCAACATTCCCTCCACCACCTTCATAAGCTAAGTTACCAACCTCAGTCGTATATACATTACCAGCAATCTGCCCTTGATGCCAATTGTGGTTGTCCATATCTATCTGCAATTGATCAAATTGCTCTTGCCACTGCATTTTAAAATCATTTGCAGCCACAAGATCTCTAAACCCTTGATTGCTTTGCCATCTTTCTACTAAGTCATTATTTAACGTTGCTCGCAGGCTGCTCATATCGGGTAGCTCTATACTACTCCCAAAACCTAAATCATTTATAGCACCTTGATACTTCATCTCTACTGCTCTTACGGCTTCTTCTAATTGCTTTGTGTTTTCTAAAAAACCAGGTTCATCATTTCCATAATAATGATTATACCATTTCTGACTATTTATACCTGTCATCCCTATCGACTTAGAGCGAATTTTTCGTAAATCTCTCCTCCATTCTAGTATTAGCCTATATCTTGCTTCTAATCCATAAAGTTAGATGCCTTACCTTATTTAGCAAATAGCAAGTTACGTTATTGCCAAAATAAAGCTAGTTAGGGATTGCTAAAATTATATATTTCATCTGTTAGTTTATTCAAAAAAATATACCTGCTGATATAATGAAAAGTGTAAAAAAACGTAAAGACAAATAATCCAATTATCAAACTTTCAGATACACTTGCAAACATTACTGTTCCAAAAACAATAAATAAAAGTGCAAATTTCATATCGCTTTTCATTACTATAACTAATTTTGTATCCTCTATTGAAAAATTCAATGTACCATTATCGATAAAATCTTTTTTCCTCCAAAGGAACATTAGCCCAGATTTCTTGAATAATATTTTACTATTATTATCAAGAACTGTTACCTGTTCAAAATTTAAATTATTTTCCAAATAATTTTTACTATTAAGTATTATTTTATCGACATTAATATCATTCGCATCACCAACTTTATATACTCTACTTATCTTTAACTCATCTATAAAGTTCATATCAATATATTTAATATGTAAAATTTTAATGGAAAAAACTCCATGATTTTAATCTTTGTATACTTGCTCCAAAACCTATGGTTCCCCCAACACCTATTGAGAAGTATTTTGGTTCATATCCGTAGGTGGCCTCAAACATACTTCCTTGTGGTAATGAAAATGACACATCTCCTCCATAACCCAAGTTCCATTGTGCTGAAGGCCCAGCTAAATCACTGACACTTATATTACCTCCGAATGATTTATGAATTTGAAATTGACCCGAAAAACCGATATCACCTCCAACTCCGACTCCTGTAAATGGCTGTATGTCAAATTGACCTCCTCCCCATACTAAATTGACCCCAGCACTTCCTCCTCCCCCGAATATGGCTGTTCCAGCTATGTTAAGCCCATATAGAGTTTGGGATTCATTAACATTCCCTCCACCACCTTCATAGGCTAAGTTACCAACCTCAGTCGTATACACATTACCAGCAATCTGCCCTTGATGCCAATTATGTATTTCCATATCTAACTGCAATTGATCAAATTGCTCTTGCCACTGCATTTTAAAATCATTTGCAGCCACAAGATCTCTAAATCCTTGATTGCTTTGCCATCTTTCTAGTAAGTCATTATTTAACGTTGCTCGCAGGCTGCTCATATCCGGTAGCTCTATACTACTCCCAAGCCCTAACTCATTGATAGCACCTTGATATTTCATCTCCACTGCTCTAACGGCTTCTTCTATTTGTTTAGTATTGCTAAAAAATTCCATGAAACTGGAGGAACTATAACCATAGTATTTATCATAAGTATTAGTGGGAGAGGGTAAGCCATTCACATATCCGCTCCTTACGCGTATTTCTCTCAATGCGGCTCTCAATTCAAGCGTTAATCTATCTCTTGCTTCCAGTCTTGTTTCTGCTCGATTTGGCCCGTAAGGATTATAGCCTTTTCCTGCTACGTTTACCCAGCGTACGTCTTCTATGTTTCCACCTGTGTATACTCTTTTCAAATCTACTGCCACATTATGACCTCCAGGGTTATAATAGCCCCCATCAGGGTCTCTACCATTCACTGAGTTATTGCTTAGCTGCTAAGAAAAGTTTCCAATATCGAACCTTTCAATTATAGTATGTTATAATCCAATTTAAACTATCTAATTGCTTTTGTGTATAAGTCAATTTTTTTGTATATAATTTATCCTTCACAATTTTAGCCCACGCATGTGAGCTCAATACGGATTCAGTTATAAAAAATAAATTTATAAAATCCTGATCTAAACATGGTATTTTAGGGTTATTAGGCGTCCCAAAAACACCTAAAACACCTATTGAATCAGATTCCACTCTATAATTAGGAAATATTAATGTGTCAATAATTTTTTCACCATTTTCATTAAAAGCACTGTCCCCAATATTAAAATACATTTTTAAAGCAGGTTTTAATGGTAAATTCTGTCCACAAGTAATATATGTATATATAGTTTCTGAATAATGATTTTCAACTTTCAATTTACCCATAGGGGGGTCATAGATTGGGCATCCCAAAACAACAAATAATATACATACAATATAAAAATATTTTATCATGGCCAAAATAATGGTGAAGCAAATCTCAATCGAAAATAATTGAATGAACTTAACTCTCGAATAGGAAACTGAGAACTATGAATATAATTACTACCAAAATATCCACTTGAAAGTTTGTTCGCCCAAGTTTCGGTCCAGAAAGTACTATGATTATGCCCTCCAACACCATGTAAAGAAGCACTAATCAAACTTTCTTTACCAATTATCCCGTAGAAAGCGACATTGCCTACCTGTCTTGCTTGTAAAATATGCCCAAATTCATGTTGCATTAATGCAATATCCTGTCCTCTTGAAAAAACTCCTCTCCCTACTGTTATTCCTCTCCCTGGTAATGTTATTCCTCCACTTCCTTCTCCTATCCCTAACTCAGGTGTTTCAAAAACAGACACACCTTCATATTTACCTACATATTTACCAGTAACTGTCTGATTTAAGTCATCAATACCATGTGCTCCAAATCCATTAGATAAATCCAATTCTGCCGTACCATCCCAGAAATTTGCACCAGCTCTTTTTGCACTTATTCCCCCATTTATACCTCCTGCTAAACCACCTATTGCCCCACCCCAAAATGCACCTTTAAAACTTGAGCCCCATATGTCTTGGTCTATTCCACTAATTGATTCTCTAGCAGCAGCATTATATGCTCCTGTGGCAAAACCACTTACTGCACCACCAGCCGCTCCCGAAATTACTCCTCCTGAAAATCCTGAAAATGATAAAGCTGATGCTACTGAACTAGAAATTGAACTTCCTATAGTTCCTCCTAATGCAACTCCAAGTAACATAGATTGTGTTTTGACAGTATATTCTATATATTTAATTGTTAATTCAGCTGATTGTGTGGCTGCTTTTTCTAGTTGATTATTGGAGACAAATCTCCCGCCTTTAGCTTTGCCTAAATTGTAAAAAAACTTCTTTAGCCTTCCCAACAAACCTGTTGGTTCTTGATCAGTTTCTCTAAGATGAGCAAAAGGACTTGGTCGTGGTCCAACAACTCTATACTTAGTAGTTCGAGGTTTTCCATTCATATTATAATACCCCCCATCAGGGTCTCTACCATTCACAGGATTATTACCCATGCCTATATATGCACTGGCAAACTGTCCGTAAGGGTCGGGGCTCATCCACCTTACTATGCTGCTGTTCCACATCCGCAGTTCAAAGTTATCCCAACCGTTCACCTCATCCATGCCCGCTACTTTTTCTTGCCCTTGGTAGCCGTAGCGGTAAGTATTGGCATTCCAGTTTCTGCTACGTTTACCCAGCGTACGTCTTCTATGTTTCCAGTCTATAAAGCTACAAACTTTATCTTATTCATAAAGCTTAAGTTACGTTATTGTTAACTTAAACCTGTTAAGGTTTTTCCAAGATATTTTATCGTTCTAATTTTCATATTAAATGTTATCAGATTTTATAAAGTACTCTATCTTTTTTAACAATTTTTTTAAAAAAAAATATCTACTCAAATATTGAATTAAATAAAAAAAAAGAAATACACCCATACTTAACAAAGTCGCTTTAAGGAACGAGAAAATAGATGTTGTCATAAAAATTAATGAAAACAAAATTGTTGAAAAGATTATAAAGATTAAATTAAACCTCATATCACTGTTTATAGAAATATTAATTTTGTTATTACGATAAATTTTAAATTTAATTATGCCGTTATCTAAAAAATCTTTTTGCCTCCAAAAAAATAATAATCCATCTTTTTTAAATAAAAGTGATTTTTTATCTTCTAAATAATATACTTTTTCAAATTTTATAGCATTTTCCAAATATTTTCTAATTGAGTTTGTAATAAAATCAAGATTACTTTTTGGGGAAGATAGACTGACTTCTTTTTGTATAATTATTTTATCAACAAAATTCATAATAAGATATTAATTTAGTAAAACAAACTCCATGAATGTAATCTTTGAACACTCCAGCCTGCTCCAAATGTGCCGCCGATTCCAATAGTATTATAACTTGGAGAATGACCATATCCACTGCTAAACATACCTCGTTGTTGCAAGGAAAAAGATAAATCACCTACATAACCTGCATTCCATTGAATCCCTGCTCCTACTAAATCTGCCACAGATATATCTCCTCCTAAAGAATTATGAATTTGAAACTGTGCTGAAAAACCGATATCGCCACCAAATCCGACTCCAGTAAAAGGTTGAATATCAAATTCACCTCCTCCCCATACTAAATTGACCCCAGCACTTCCTCCTCCCCCGAATATGGCTGTTCCAGCTATGTTAAGCCCATATAGAGTTTGGGATTCATTAACATTCCCTCCACCACCTTCATAAGCTAAGTTACCAACCTCAGTCGTATATACATTCCCAGCAATCTGCCCTTGATGCCAATTATGGTTGTTCATATCTAACTGCAATTGATCAAATTGCTCTTGCCACTGCATTTTAAAATCATTTGCAGCCACAAGATCTCTAAATCCTTGATTGCTTTGCCATCTTTCTACTAAGTCATTATTTAACGTTGCTCGCAGGCTGCTTATATCGGGTAGTTCTATATTCCCAAACCCTAAGTCATTTATAGCACCTTGATACTTCATCTCTACTGCTCTTACGGCTTCTTCTAATTGCTTTGTGTTTTCTAAAAAACCAGGTTCATCATTTCCATAATAATAATTATACCATTTCTGACTATTTATGCCAGACCTCCCTATCGACCTAGAGCGAATTTTTTGCAAATCTCTCCTCCATTGGGTTATTAGTCAATCAGGATGATGAGTAATAAATTCCTGAACCTATAACAGCACTTAATCCAACCAACATAAACAGAACATTCAAAAGTATAAAATGTTTTTTTTCTAATCTATTTGTTTCATCAAAGTATTTTTCAATACTTTGGTAACGTTTTTTTCTTAAAAAAATAATTCTATTTAAAAGATAGATCGATATTGATCCACAAAAAAATATTATTAAAAACTTATTGTAATTAATTTCAACATTTTTTAACAAACTTAATGATATTATTAATCCAGAAAAAATCATTATGAGATTTACCGATATAACCATTATAGAAGAGAATAATATCGCATGCTTTTGAGATTCTGGAGTTGTCAGCTTAATACATTTGTAAATAACATAATATATATAATCATAAATTTTCATTGCATCTATTTATGTGGAGTCATTTGTCTATTATACCATTGATCAAAAGCAGTCCCACCTATAAGTCTAAAAATACCATAAGCTACTCCAACTGGAACTGTTACTGCTTGTACTCCTGGGTACAAAGAAGCTCCTAGCAAGCCTCCCGTAATGGTTGCGTCTAAAATGATGTGCTGGTGTAGCTTGATCAGTTGATACTGCATGGACATAACCTCCAAGACTTATTACACTTCCAACTCCGCTTATCCCTCCTGCAATTTTCGCAGCACCTGCTATTCTAAATCCAGTATCCCAAAGTGTCCCAGCTCCTGTTGCAACTGATGCTCCAAAATCAATAGTAGTTTGATTAAGTGTATTATATCCCTCAACATCACCTCCACCACCTTCATATGCTAAGTTACCTACCCCAGAAAAATACACATTCCCAGCATTCTGTCTTTGATGCCAATTATGGTTTTCCATATCTAGTTGCAATTGATCATACTGCTGCTGCCATTGTAATTATCTCGTAGAAAAAGGAGCGGCGGAGCTGATTGACTAAACTTTTTAAGTTGCAAACTAATCTCTATTCGTAAAGCTTAAGTTACGCTGTCGCTAAACTTAAGCCAGTTAGGGATTTAATTTCATTATTTCTTCAAATGATATTGGATTTGAAGTTGTATCACTTCCACACGGTAAAAAGCCTGATAAAAATGGTTCAACGTAACGTGTAAACTTTTTATTACAAATATCTACTTCTGCAACTTTTGGATCATAATTTGGAGGTATATTAATACTCTCTTCCCTTTTTTTTAGGATATCAGATTCATATAGCTTTGCATCATCTGGCAGTATATCACTAATCTTATCTTGAATAATTTGCCAAGCTTTTTTTGTATTAAACTCACTTTGCATTCCTGTATAAACAACAGCAATAATTTCTTTTTCAGGAATAATTGTATAATAACTCGGATTGTAATATTTAATTACACTCTGGCTCATATGCCAACTTAAATAGTACTTACTTCCTATTACATTTTTAACGTGGGATATAGACAAGATATGGCTTTGCAGATGATCACTCCCATATTCTGCAAGAAAAGAGTCTATACATAATAACAGAAAAGAATCTTGAATCTCAATTTTAAAAGGATCAACTTCAAGAATGTTATTATTCTCACTTTTTAAATCTCCTTTGTTTATACAAGAGAATAAAAAGGCAGATAAGATAAATATTAAAATAAATCTATCTCTAATAAGGATACTGAATGCCATTAATTAAAATATATGTTCTAAAATTAGAGCCGAAAACACTTTTAAAGTTTATATCTGCAGGACTTGGAGACGATAAATCAAAATGGGTGTGAATGTGACCAAACGTTTCATATGAGTTCCCGTTGTAATGAATACTATTAATTCCCCCAGTTTGGCTCTTAAATTATGATGTGACTTGTCATAAGTATTTAATCCCCACGATTCAACAATTGCACCTCCATTCTCTTTTTTATACCTATAATTCAAAATCAGTTTAGATTTATTTTGGGTGGTGTTGAGGGTTATTTTAAGATTTTTTGGGTTTATCTTTTAATTGTGTTTGGAATAGATTAATAATTAATAGTGCAACTCCTATAATTATTGAGAGAAGTCCGCTTAAAAATATTAATGTATTAAACGGATGAGGGCAAGGTATTGTAAAACCTATACCTAATCCAATCCATCCTATAATTATAATAATAGCTATAATTAATATTTTATAATTTCTACTCATCAATAATGTTTGTAATATAAGTTACTATAATAATATATAGACTTAGGTGCTGCAATAATACCAAGTCCTATACCAGTAGTAAAAGAAAGGGCTCTATTGTAGGGATCTACTCCAGAATTAAAAGCTACAGATAAGTTGTTTCTTACAAAATCAATATCTGCTGGAATAGCGGATGTATTTGTAGCTAATCCAGAAAATCCAGTTATCCCAATCTTATCATACATTAAATCATGATTTCTAGCAAAATAACCTGCAAAACTTTTAGGAGATTGAGAATAACTATAATCCCCATAAAAGTTTAACGGATTATTGCCTCCAATATAATGGCTTCCAAATAAATTGTTTCCCAATGTAGATGGATCAACATTTTGCATTCCCTCAACATTCCCTCCACCACCTTCATATGCTAAGTTACCTACCCCAGAAAAATACACATTCCCAGCATTCTGTCTTTGATGCCAATTATGGTTTTCCATATCTAGTTGCAACTGATCATACTGCTGCTGCCATTGTTGTTGAAAATCACTCTGTGCCACAAAATCTCTAAATCCCTGATTGGCTTGCCATCTTTGTAGTAAGTCATCGTTGTTCTGCAAGGATGCTTGTAAAGCATCTAAATCAGGTAGTGCATGATTCCCAAATCCTAAATCATTTATTGCTCCTTGATACTTCATCTCTACTGCTCTTACTCTAAGCTTGTTTCTGCTAGATTTTGCCAAGGACTGTAGCCTTTTCCTGATAATATTTACGGTTGTGTTTTATTAAGAATAAGAAGATGTCTCATAACAAATTTACTTGTGGTGGTGCCTGTCATAATACTTTATGGGTTTAAATATATCACTTACCTTCTCTAATCATTTCTATTTGAATATCAGCAGGAAAAGAGTCATATATACTTTGCTTGAGTGGAAGCATATCGGAATTTTCAAAATTCTTTTTACTTATATTATTCCCCTCTCGACAATATCTTATCGCTTTTGTAATTCCGGTAATTCCTCCCATATCCCCCGGGTATAGTTTTTGTATAATAGTAGCTAAATCAAATGTACTAATTCTTTCACTAATTGTCCTAATAGGTTTTAACTTGAGTGGTTTAAAATCATTTCCTAGCTCATTTTCATCAATTTTAACAAGAATATACTCACCTTCTCTTATTAGATAATATTGAGGATTAACATACTGATATTCATACGAGTTACGAATATATCCTAAAGAAAAGCAAATATCATGAGATGAGGTATCATTTATATATATATTCAGAATATAAATATTAAACCTAGAGGCTTTTGAATTTTCCTTTTTTCTTAATAAGATAAATTCGTCTAATGTATTATTTATAATTTCCGCTTTATCACAATTAGTAGATAAATGATAATTTGAAAGAAGCATAGTAGTTACTATAATCAGAGAAATAATTTTCATCATATTATATAATTAACGCTTTATCTAATTCTACGTCCATACGAACCATAACCATCAAACCCCATATATCGTATAGGTATTCCATTTACAGGAATAGGTCCAACTTTCCAAATACTACCATCTGCACCAACTGAGTGAACTGCAATTTGAAGTTTCCTACTCATTAAAGCATCTGCGTAACTTGGTCCAGTAGAAGAACTATGAGTATGAAATTGAGAAAGAACGTTTTTACTATTGTAGTTATTAGGCAAATAACTATAATCATTGAATGACGTAGTAGCATCATTCAATTCCCAGGGCTGTACAAAGAATTTACCATCATTAAGTTCAAAGGCAGCGACTTCTACAGGGTTATTATTTGCTTGACCAACCATATAGTTATAAAAATTCTCAAATCCTCCAGATAATAAACCGCCATATTCTTTAGTCGGCATTGAACTCGTCTCTCCACATCCGTCACATGCAAGTAGATACGGATCAATAGATCTATCCCCCCTTCCTATAACACTCCATGGGTTAGCTATTGCCGCTTTCGCAGCATCACTCAACACAGGGTCAGCAAAATTCATAGGAGATTCTAATCCTCCAGCCATAATAAAATCAGAATTCCCCTGAATTGTATTCATCATGTTTTGATAGAGTCCATCTATCATTGAAGAATTATACGCATCTAACCCTGTACTTTCATTCAACAATCCACCATCCCCAAACCCTAAGCCACTAATTGCTCCTTGATACTTCATCTCTACTGCTCTTACGGCTTCTTCTAATTGCTTTGTGTTTTCTAAAAACCCGGGACCATCATTTCCATAATAATGATTATACCACTTCTGACTATTTATACCTGACATCCCTATCGACCTAGAGCGAATTTTTTGTAAGTCTCTCCTCCATTCTAGTATTAGCCTATATCTAGCTTCTAGCCTTGTTTCTGCTCGGTTTTGTCCGTAAGGATTGTAGCCTTTTCCTGCTACGTTTACCCAACGTACATCTTCTATATTGCCACCTGTATATACTCTTCTTAAATCGACTGCCACATTATGACCTCCAGGGTTATAATACCCTCCATCAGGGTCTCTACCATTCACAGGATTATTACCCATGCCTATATATGCACTGGCAAACTGCCCGTAAGGGTCGGGGCTCATCCACCTTACTATGCTGCTGTTCCACATACGCAGCTCAAAATTATCCCAACCATTTACCTCATCCATTCCTGCTACTTTTTCTTGCCCTTGGTAGCCGTAGCGGTAAGTATTGGCATTCCAGTTTCTGCCGGGCATTACGCCTCCGCCAGGGTAGTAGTCTTTCCAGCTGGTAAGTTTTGCTGTGCCTGCACTATCCATAAAGGTAGCTTTTACATTGCCCAAGTGGTCAGTAATTTCATAAGTAAGCTCATCATACTCCCTATCTAATACGCCTACTCTGCTAGAAGCATATACCGGTTGAGTAGTTAGTGTGAGGTTGGTGTCACTTGCCAGCATATCTTTCTCATAAATACCCAAAACATTCCCATTCTGGTCAGTAACATAGTAAGTATATTTATAAGCATTATTAATGGCTTGGTGGTAAGTAGATGAATGAATCGATCCTTTATCACTGTAGGTATAAGCCGTATAGTCACCATTATCAAATATCATCTTTTCTACTTTGCCATACGGGGTGTACATCACGGTATCTATCCGTTCTGCTTCATTTTTAGTCATCTGCCCGATAGCATTGTAGGTAAATGCTGTGCCTGCTTGGGTATGGTAATCATACGCAGCAATGCTATCAAGTACGTCTGAAACATTGCTAAGGCGGTTTGAATTTGCGGTATAAGTATAGCTTAAGCTATCCATAATATATCCTAAATTAATGTCATGCAAGTGATCATTTCTATTTAAAGTTAAGATATTTCCGTCGAAGTCGTACTTTAATCCACTTAGTTTATATTCTTCTCTTAGGCTTGTTTGTTGAGTAACGTTATCATACACGCCAAATAAACTCTGCTTTAATCGAAATAGCGAATCATAACTATATACCTGCATCGTTTGCTGTTGGACATTTTTAATCAACACAGTATCAGTACCTTGATGCAATATATTATTAGCTGATCTGGTTTTAGTTCTTACCCTATCTATTAATCCCATTTGGTAATTATCACTAGCAGTGCTAATAATATTAGTTCCGGCTCTGATATAGTCATTCGGGTAATAATCTAATGTCATGCCAAATAAATCGGGCGTAAAGTGAGCATGGTCACCACCCGCTATTCCGTCTTTACCGGGGTCAAGAGAGTCAATGAGTGTAGGGTGGTTTACAGACTTCAATGTGCCATCTAGCATATATACATAGTCCATAGCTTGTAAGTTATTGCCTAGCTCTACTCTTTTTACACCGCCCATCGGGTAATATTCATAGCTTGCTAATTTGCTGTAATCCTCATTGCCTATTGCCATATCTACTTTTATCAATCGGTTATTTAAATCATAAATGTACTTATAGGATATCTTTTCGGTAGTATCATGCTGCTGGTAAGTAGCTGTGTATAGATTACCGACTGTATCGTAAGTATAATCTAAGGTTTTATAATGTTTTCCCGCTGCTATAGCTTCAGCAGGGAAAGATAGCATTTGCTGCACTATAAATGTTACTCGGCCTTCTACATCATAGGAGTACCAGGTCGCTTCATGATCATTATACGATTTAGCTATTCTATTATCAAGGTGGTCAGGTGAGTAATATTGCTTATAAATAAAATCATTTGCTAAAGTATCACTCCCCAACTGATCATAGAGCGTAATTATTTGATTGTTACAATAGAAGTTTTCAAGTTCGTCAAGATTATCTGCAATATCCAACACACTCGTGTTAATACTGTCTAAAGAGGGGATACCATAGTAGTTTTGAAACTTAATATTCCCTTGTGATTGGTCAAATTCTCCCACTTCTACTACACGATCATCTCTATCATAATGAGTATATGAAAATTTATCATCTAGTTTTTGTTGAGCATTTTGAGAAAATCGGAGTTTATGCTCCTTGTCAAATACATAATGCGTAATTCCTTCATCAGTTGTTTTTTTACTAATGGTATTACCATATTGGTCGTAATCGAATGTACTTTCCGTACCTCCGGGGGATACTGTTTTTCTTAAAGTACCGGAGTAGTCGTAATGGTTTGTAGCCCATCGGGTATAATCTAAATCATAATTAATAGAAGCGATATGATCAAAAAACTGCCCATAATTATAAGTGTCCATCCAATCAATAAAATTATCTGTATAATTTACACTTACTTTATAGAAACCAACGTTGTCAGCATGATCATTTAAAAATGTAATTTTTCCATTCCCTGCAAGAGTATAATCTGTGCCAACGGTAAGAGCAGTATCAGTAGTCAAATCATATATATATACTTCTACGTCAGATATATTTACCGTATAGAAATTAGGCCCTCCGGGAGGACCGGGAATTGGATATTCTACTACATCTTTTAAAACTAAGATTACATCATCTTTTTTTGAAGCAGGAATATGTATGTCAATAGTAGGCACTTCATGTGAAATCATATGAATTACTTCTTCCAAAGTAGTTGCTGTATCCAACCCACTCATACAGGTTGCAATATCTAACCCATTGGCACTATAAGATATGGTTGATAAGCCATCAGCATTAATAGATACTGTTTTAGTGGCAATAATACCACGCTCAGAAAAATATTCTGTAACATGATTAGGGTTAAGCCGATCTGCAGTGTCTACTGAAACGTAATATCCTTTATTTTCACCAAAGGCTGTTTCCAATTCACTTCCACTCACTATATTAATGGCAAAGCCTTCATTACCACTTCCGAGTCTCATTTGCTCACCTGCACCTCCTGATTTTCTTATATTACTTCCCGGCTCTTCTGCGTAATCCACTGTGGTGAAAGGATAATCGGTATTGGCTTGGTAGGGTTGCTCAATGTTATTATTGCTATAATAATAGCCTAAAGTACCTTTTTTATTATTGGCAGGCGTAACAGGGTCGTACAATTTATCGCCTGTAAAGTCAGTATAATCATAGTAATTATTAGTATTGGTCAAGAAAAAACTATCCTTATAACCAAAAGCTTGGCGATCAATCGGAGCAGGGAGTGTCTGTAGGCCTGCTCTACCAAATGCGTCATATAGTGTTTGTGATGCATATATCTCTAATGTATTAATGTCTCTGGTTTGAGATTGTGTAGTTCTACCTAGGTTGTCCATATAATTTAGCGATTCACTTGCTACTTTACCTGACCGATCGTATGTTCTGGAATATGAC
Source organism: Chitinophagales bacterium (assembly GCA_965213575.1). Lineage (GTDB taxonomy): Bacteria > Bacteroidota > Bacteroidia > Chitinophagales > JAUHXS01 > JAUHXS01. The sequence continues at coordinate 13,878 of CBDBZN010000021.1, forward strand.
CAGTTTAGGTTGGTATCTAAATCTAATATATCGGGTAGTGTTAGAGTTCCATTATTTTGAATAAAAGAAAAAGACAGATTGGTAAGCTGCATATTTCCTGTATATAATGCTGCATCGACGACGAGTTCTTCATTGGCATTTACCGCTACAGTTCTTACTATTTCTGAGTTAAGTAAATAATATATACTATCGTTAATACGCTCTATACGCACTATGTCTCCTATATTAACAATATGAGTATTCCATTTAGAAGTACCCAGTTCGTAAACACTTAAGTCGTTTTTTATATAAAAAGTATAGTCCATACTTTGGTAGTCGGTGCTATTAGCCGGCGGTATGGATAATCCTATAAATTTCGTGTCATGATCTTGTATGATGTGTTCTATCCAACCATTTTTACCTCCTTTAAGTGTATCCAGAGAGTGGGCACCTGAATTATAATTGTTTGAACCGCTAGTTTTTATCAACGTATCTGCAGACGTAGTGGCTTGTACTAAACCTCCCCATGTTATGTCATACCCCACAGCTATTTGTCTGACAATTGTATTACTACTATCATCCATAACAGTTACGGTATAAATACCTGCAGATAAATTACTGATATCTTGCGTGGTCATTCCTCCCGGGCTCCAACTATAAGTGTAGTTGCCCTCTCCGCCTGTTACTGTTAAATCTACCGCACCATCATTATTGCCTTCTGTTACATTTGTTACATCAAATGTAAGCTCTATTTGCTTAGTGGTAAAGGAGCAACGGAAGTCATATAACTTGATATCTTTAACCAATAAATTTACATCAATCATTAAGTCCTCGTTTGGATCAACCAATATTTGAGCTGCTATAAGATCGTTATGTTTATAGTAGATACTATCTCCTTTCCTTTCTATCCGTACAATATCGCCTATTTGAGTAGGGTTCCAACTACTTAAAATACCTTTCTCTATTTTTTTCACTATGTCACGTATATTAAACCCATAATCCTTGCTGGAATAATAGACATCATTACTCGGATAAACAGTTAATCCTATTGTTCTACCTAGTATGTTACTTATAGTATATTCTATCCAACCATCTTTTCCTCCAAACAATATATTTTTTGAATTGGCATGACCAAGTGATAAGCTATTATAGGGGCTAGTATTTACTAAAGTATCACCACCTATAGTATCTGCATAATAAAAATCTGTCCACTCAGGGCTATACCCTACTGCTACTTCTCTAGTGATTGTGTTGCTACTATCATCTGTGACCGTCACTGTATAAATACCTGGTGATAAATTACTGATATCTTGGGTTGTCATTCCTCCGGGACTCCAGCTGTAGGCGTAGTTTCCTTCCCCACCTGCTACTGTTAAATCTACTGCTCCGTCATTATTGCCTTCTGTTACATTTGTTACATCAAATGTAAGCTCTATTTGCTTAGTGGTAAAGGAGCAACGGAAGTCATATAACTTGATATCTTTAACCAATAAATTTACATCAATCATTAAATCTTCTGAGGCATCTACAGGTATTTGATGATGAATACTTTCGTTGTGTCTATAATACATCGTGTCTTTTATACGCTCTATTCGTATAACATCACCGATTTGAACTGGATTAGAATGACCATTTAGCTGTTTACCTTCAATAGCTTGTACATATTCTTGTAAACGAAATCCATAATCTTTACTCGTCCAATAACTACTCTCATCGGGAGGAATGGTAAAACCTATCGTTCTGCCAGATAGATCTGAAACAGTATATTCTATCCAACCATCGCGATTGCCAAATAATACATTTTGTGAGTTGGCATGACCAAGTGATAAGCTATTATAGGGGCTAGTATTTACTAAAGTATCACCACCTATAGTATCTGCATAATAAAAATCTGTCCACTCAGGGCTATACCCTACTGCTACTTCTCTAGTGATCGTGTTGCTGCTATCATCTGTGACCGTCACTGTATAAATACCTGGTGATAAATTACTGATATCTTGGGTTGTCATTCCTCCGGGACTCCAGCTATAGGTGTAGTTTCCTTCCCCACCTGCTACTGTTAAATCTACTGCACCATCACTATTGCCTAGGGTTACATTAGTTACAGAAAAATCTAGCTCTAATTGTTTAGAAGCAAAAGAGCATCTAAAATCGTACAATTTTATACTACTGGAAACTAAATTAACATCTATCATTAAATCTTCTGAGGCATCTACAGGCACTTGATAATGAATACTTTCGTTGTGTCTATAATACATCGTGTCTTTTATACGCTCTATTCGTATAACATCACCGATTTGAACTGGATTAGAATGACCATTTAGCTGTTTATCTTTAATAGCTTGTACATATTCTTGTAAACGAAATCCATAATCTTTACTCGTCCAATAACTACTCTCATCGGGAGGAATGGTAAAACCTATCGTTCTGCCAGATAGATCTGAAACAGTATATTCTATCCAACCATCGCGATTGCCAAATAATACATTTTGTGAGTTGGCATGACCAAGTGATAAGCTATTATAGGGGCTAGTATTTACTAAAGTATCACCACCTATAGTATCTGCATAATAAAAATCTGTCCACTCAGGGCTATACCCTACTGCTACTTCTTTAGTAATGGTGTTACTACTATCATCCGTAACCGTTATGGTATAAATACCTGCAGATAAATAACTGATATCTTGGGTTGTCATTCCTCCCGGACTCCAGCTATAGGTGTAGTTGCCCTCTCCGCCGCTAACACTTAAATCTATTGCTCCATCACTATTACCTTCGGTAACATTAGTTACATCAAAATTAAGCTCAAATCGTTTCGCCTCAAAAGTACATTCTATAGGCTCTAACGACATGTTTGCAGTAAGGATAGAGGCTTCTATATGTAATTCTGAACTACTACTTACAGCTGTTTTTCTCAGGATGCTGCCGTTTCGTCTATAATAGATGGTGTCTGTGGTTCTTGAAAGGGTAAGGGTGTCGCCTATACTGTAAGTACCTAAATATTTCTGAGAATTATTTTCACCTATCCATAAAGTATTTGTGCCATACATATAAAAACAATAGTCAATGTCTGTATAGGATAGCGTGGCATTAGGAAAACTATTAAAGCCAAAGCATCTCACTACATTGGTCGTATCCACAATCAACTTTATGATACCAGTTTTGGTGCTAAATAATGTGTTTTGTGAATGGGCAGAGGCATCCCACCCTCCATAACTACTTGTTTTAAGTAAAGTGTTGTTTACCGTGTCTATCTTTGTGAGATCCGTCCAAGTGACTGGGCTGAAAGTTTGAGACAGCACAATATGGCTAAATAAGATACTGGTAAAGATTAAGAATGAAGTGTTCTTAAAATAATTCATTTAATAAAGTTTTGTAATGAAGTTTGCTGAAATAATTAGTTCTAAGGGGTGCAGAGTAGCTTCTGAATTTATCTTTATGTATTCTGTATAGTACCCGGAAAGATCGTCTGTAATAATTATTATAGAGAGAGATTCACTTTGGTTATTACTGATTGATTCAGGGTAACTTTTAATCTGAATATGACTTTCTGAGGGAGTAACGGATTCAATATAGGCGGTAGTATCACCTACATTTGCAAGGTCAATAGATAATTGTATGGTATCTCCTATGTGGGCATCTCCTAAGTAAATCATAGGTTTTTCCACAATTAAGGATGCGATTTTTGGTTCTTGTGCATGTGTTTTAAGTGCTATGAAGCTGATAAGAATAATTATATATTTTTTCATATTGTATTTTATACTTTTTAAAGTATTTAATTAGCTGTTCTACTGATTAAAGGAGTATGGTATTGCGTTTGTTGAATGGTTTTGAGCCCTCTTTCGGTCTCTATTTGTTTACGGATGAGGTTGCCTTCTGCATTGTATTGATAATACAGACCAAAATGTTGATCATCAAAGCTGGTGAGGAGTCTTCTGGTATCTACATCATACACATAACAGATCATTTGGGCATCTACGGGCTGAAATCTAAGATCATCTATATAGATAGTACCACCTGAGTTGTTCTTTATATACAAACCATGATCAGCAGCATCAATTTGTGATTTATCAGGAGTTACCTCAAACAACCGCCATTCTCCCACTTCAGCAACTAGGTCAAAATCTTGATAAAAATCAGCTCCTCCCGCTCTGAAAACTCTTAGCTGTATCGGATTTTCATTAAAGTTCGTACCATGTTCTTTTACCCAAACTTTAACATCAAAATCAGGTTGAGTTTGAGGGTTATTAACAATAGAATATTTTAATTCTAGTTCATCATTGTTGGATATTTGTAACGATTTTTGCCCTGAATGACTAGTTATATTGGTAATTGTTCCTGTATTTAGAATGTAATAATCTTCTACTATATTATTTGTATTATTTTCAAAGCTCTCAAATAAAACATGCTTATAAGCAGCATTCTGAGCAACTAAATAAGGAAGCGTATGCTCATAACCAAACTTAGCCGTACTCTTAATGCCGAGAATATTTTCCTCTTCTAAAGCATTACCGTTAGGCGAGTAAGCCGTAATCGTGTTAAGTTTAATCCAATGATTCAGATCATTAAGCTCTTCATTTTTCCAGTTAAATAGAGTAAATGAGTCAAATACGCCCGCATTATCATAAACTCGTTCATTTGATTTAGCTCCACCGGTAATAGTTGACTCATAAACATAGTTATCCTTTTGTCGCCACTGTCCTTTAAAGCCTTGCTCAAATGGATTACCGTCCAAATTCATAGCGTATACTTGTGCTAATCCAAAGGTAGGTGTCCAATCATGCTCATAGGTTTGGGCGGAGGCGGCTATAACTTGGGTGATTTCCGTGTTTTCTCCCCCGCAAGTAAAAGAACAGGAACTAGGTATGGTTGCAAGAGTCGATTCATCACATTCTAATAAATTGAGCTGGATGTTGTTATTATAGTATGATAAACGTAAACCTAGATTATTTTCACAAAAATCAGGATTATTACTTAGGTAGCTGATACCGCCATTATTACCACCTCCGCCATTAACAACTGTGCCGCTACAATGAGAAGCATTCCTAGCAGGGGTATTAGAATAATCATTTTTGTCAAATTCTATCGAACATATGGAACTAATTAAATGGGTATTAAAATCAATAACAATTCTATCGGTTGTTGTTGAATATTGACATGTTTGTGGAGCTGTAGGAGTTAAGCTTATATCTACTGACATTAGTTGTTCACAATTGCTACACCCATCTTCAGCTTTAACATTAAAACTAGACACATCAACCTCTCTATAGGTATCTGAGTTACTAAGCATATCTTTTATCTCATTATTAAGTGTCCCAACCATTCCACTAATATCCCCATTTCCAAGATTTACGGACGAACTTTCAACAGTACTTTCCCCATAGGTAGTTACATTTCCAACATTAGCATTAAGCATATTATCTAAGCCTGATTTAACAATAAATATGCTATTAATAGTTGCAGAACTAGTTAAGTCACTTTTGAAATGGTTTGATGGACTTAAAACAAGTTTATTTCCGGTAATTTCTACTATATGATAAAAATAATCTGCTCCTGCATTAATTTTAATTAAGTCACCAGTTTTATAATCCGTTTCACATGCGTTAGAATTATTAAAAGTTATTTCTGGATTTCCACCATTATAATCAAATGTAGCATTAGGATTATTATTTATAAGCCCCTCATTATTTGACTTCTGTCCCATCTCCTTATATTGCAAAGAAGCCGGAAAACTATAGCTAGTATAAGTACCATCGTGATTTGTGAAATTATACCCATCTGTAGTTTCAGTCACCATTGGCTGACCGGTATGCGGATTAAAAGCGGTATGATTTGAGGTGTGATATATCCCATCTTGGTATGTGATCACACTTTTTTGAATGGCCGGATACCTAATCACTTTAGTGGCAACATGAGTGGCTACAGAGTTGTTAATAATGGTTGCAGAGGGCAAGGCAGAACCTTGTGGAAAAAAGGGTGGTGCAAAAGAGACATCTCCTTCTACATTAAAATCTTTGGTATTATCTAATACTTTTTTAGAGGCAAGTACCACTTCCATCTCTTTACCGGGGTTTTTCAGTACGGTGCCGGATGCTATATCATACATCATAGGCACTTTCTCTCCCTTTCTATAATCGAAGTATTCAAACTCCTGTTTGGTGCTTAATTGATTTTTCTCAGGATTTAATATGTCCCCGTAATCACCACCGTACGTTGCGATACTACTTGGCTGCCCATGCATGCTATTTAAAGTAATGGCATAGCCTTGTGTGAGATACTGTTGATTAACTACAAGATTAAAAACTCCTGCAGTTAATGGAGGTGGATTTATTTTTTCTTTTTTTATAGCGGTATTTTTAACAATCACCGGATCTGACTGAGCAGTTCTAAACTCGTTAACTGTAAGGCCGGTATTGGTTTTACCGTCGTGAATATTTTTAACAATCACTTTAGAATAGCCTACCGAAGCTGCCGGAAATACTGATTCTCCTCTAGGGCCTTCATTTTGCTCTCGGTCAATGCCGGAGATGATCTTATTAATTGCTGACTGACTCCCTTTAGGTTCATATTTTACCAAGGGATTTTCTTCTCGTATGCTACTTGGCTCAAAGGTGGCGACGCCACTACTAATCTCATCTCCATCTTTGTTCAGTGTTTTGTAGATATATTCACTGCCATACATTGCTCCATCTCCCGGCTCTACACCTTTATCTACCATTACTAGTCTTTTTACTCTAATACCTCCTCCTTTTTTATCTTTACACATCGGGATTTTTAGGTAAGAGTATTCAGGGTTGATATATTTACATTTATCGACATTAGGATTGAAACCATTTAAAAAGCTCACAAAGCTCATCACGACATCTTTAGCGGAGCCGTTATTTTTAACCCCGGCCACATCAGCATTGCAATTCCCATTACTACTTATTTTCCCTAATAACTGGGTGTTAACTAAATTTTTACAAACTTGCTTTGGTAATTCAAACTTATCTCCCGGCTCTTCGCTTCCGAGTTGTATATAGAGACCGTCGTTATCAATATCTGCATTTAGCACTCTTACGTATCCTGTTACGTATTCTGCATTACAGGTAGAAAGATCCGGCACGCCTCCGCCGAGCAGAGAGTATAAAAACTTAAAGTACATACGCTCTCCACCCTCCGCATAGGTATTGTTAATTTTTGCTTTTAATTTTTGCAGACACTTATTCTGCTCCCAACTCCCTTCTTGCACAATGCCTAATTTAGCTTCGTCAATATAGTATTTGTTATCGCTCTCGTCAATATCGGTTTGAGGTTTAAGCGTAACCATTGCCATTGCTTCCTGATCTTGTACATATCGGTAGTCATCTTGCTCATACTGTACATGTATCTCTCCACCTGATGGTAGTCTAATTTGTTTAAGTTGCCACGCTGCAGGATCAAAAGTGCTAGCAGGGTTTTGATTGACAAAAGAATTCATACTATCATACCGCTGTGCCCCATCTTGCTGGTAATTGCCCCATGCATCAATATCTAATGGGTCATAATTGGGATTTTGATCTTCTGAACCAAGTCCATTAGCAAAAGAAGTGATATTGCTATATTTAGTTTTTAAGTCATATGGTAAAATATTTCTGTATTCTTGCTCCGTCTTATATTTATATTTAAATATATAAGGACTAATTTTAGCGTTTACCACGCCCTCATGCTCAAACCATACTTTCTTAAGGGTTAATTTCCCTTCGCTACTATTAGGTACCCCATCTGCTAAATGATAGTCATAATCAAAATGGACGGTCTTAATTTTATTAGCGATACTACCATCAGGGTGTTTTGCGTATAGCACTATTTTTTCTAATCGTTGTAAAGCATTAGTTCCTGCAGCATTTTCATTAGAATAGTCTTCATTAGTGATGAGCGCTGCACCTTTTCCATCATTTCTAGCTACAGTATGAAAAATGGCTTTATGGGTTTTTGTTTCTATCTCTGATAGATAATAGACTTCTTTTTCTCCTCCGATCACCGAGCCCATATCATCTTTAGAATCAGATAGTGTATTCCTATTGTAATACATTCCGGCGTAAGGCATTCTCCATTGATACCAATCATTAGAAGGGGTTCCTGCTTTGTTACCATTTCCAGTATCAGGTCCATGAATTCTAGTGTAGTTAAATCTTGTCCATCCACCAAAATCATCTTTTGTTGGTCCATCTAGGGTACGGTCTACATAGTCTGGTGTAACAATAGAGGTAAGTAGATAACTGGCTGCATAGGGTGCTGCTCTTTCTTCTCCTACTTTTGTCTTTGAATTGGAAACGTCTTTATACACCAAGTAGTTGTTGTCAACATTATTGCCACTCACGCCTCTAACACTATATTGTAGATTATATTCATTTCTGGAATAAACCGGTAGCCCATAGGTATATTGCATTCCACCTTCGTTAATTATAGCTACTTCTCCAATACCTTTTTCTATACTGGTTTCATCTCGATTGATTAAATCATCTATATCAGTACGGTGGGTGTAGGCATTATATTTTTTACCGTTTGATTCTTGGGCTATTTCCTCATTAGTGTGATAAGCGATATAGGAGGAGCGGCCGCTACGTGCTCCATTATTCATGTCTTTCTCTATTATGCCATCTACTACCAAGTTGATACCGGAAAGATCAGCTTGTTGGGCAGCATCACTATTGCCAAACTCTACGCTACCACCCAGGTCATTGTTAAATCTAAAAAAGTAGGGCTCGTCTCCGCTATTTGCAAACTTCATATTGGACCCATCATACCACTCTTTCATTTCTAAGGTTTGAAAGCCGGTACCAAGGTCTGTTCCTGAACCAATATTAAATCCTAATTCAGCTTCCAAACCTACATTGACAATATTTGTAGTACTGGTTACTTCATTTGGACGAAAATGACCAGCTTTCCTATTATGCATCCTAAATCCTCCGGATAAGCCTTCGCCGGTAACAGAAAAATTATCGGCATTGCTAAAAGGTAATCCTAGGTAATAATCTCTTTTATCAAAATTGGATTCCTTTTCGGTGTAGTAGTCCATCATATCGGTAGCCTCGGTAGCATTGCCGCTGTACATATAACCGTAAGTATCTGCTTCATCTAATTCTACATTAGATTGAATAGAATAAGATCCTACTAAGTCCCCACTCGGCCCGGCCGGTATGATAGAGGCTGTTGGAATTAAGCCTACTGTTAGATGAGCAGCTTTCCCACTGTATTGAGTAATGTGCGTAGCACGAACACTTTCATTCATGGAAAATATACCATAAGAGCTACCCGTTAAAGAAATATTACTTAAGCTAGAGGATATTTTATTGGCAGCTTTTTGTTTAAAAGAGGCTCCGTATTTTTTATTTTTATACTCCGCAATTTTTTCTTCATCTGATTTGTTTTCATCTTTTTGTTTGGAAAGTATAGCTGCCGGATTAACACTAGCAGAAAAACTAGATTGTCCATCACTCACACTGAATCCTAAAGAGGTCATGCCTGCTACCGTTATTCCAATTCCTGCAGTATATCCAAATCCTTTATAGTTATTATATCGAAGGGAGGCATTAATACCTACCGGAAGCCCAGCACTATAAAATTCTCCACTAATGCCTCCACCTAAGCTAACCGTCCAGTTATCAGGTGTTTTATTCCAATATTTTACTTTTTGCCCATCATAATCATCCGGGAACCCTCTCTTGCCTCTATTAATAGCACCAGGATTAAGGCTCCATCCATATCCAACCCAAGAAGCTTCTTCTTCAGGAGATGCTCCACTATGATAAGACAGAGACATGGCATAACCACCACCGTTCGCTCCGGGAATTTTTAATACAGGCAGGTTATAGGTAAAATCACCTGAAAATTCATTGACCATACTGGTCGTAACTACCGGCTCGAAGCTGGAAAATTCCGGTTGATTTGGCCCACTAGTCAATGCTTGTACAGTCAATGGACTAATGGCTTGAAATATGATAGTGAAAGCTACTACTAATGCTAACTTTTTTAATATTCTATATTTTACAGCTATATGATTCATTAATTATTATTTTCTGCTTGTAATGTCGATTGTTGAGAGGAGCTAAATATCTTTTTATAATTTACTTCTGGTATGTTATTGATGTCATCTCGAGTAAAACGAAAATGGTGCATACCAGTACCTAAAATTTCATCTTCATATACTATATCATAAAATGGTTGTTTAATCAGCTCATCTTCATTTTCATTAGGAGCAAATACTAAAGTTATTTTCCTGTTGTTTTTTAAACTATAAGTGTTTTCCAGATTAGACAATACTGGTTTATAGCTGCCACTAGGCGTATTTAATGTGAAATATTGACCTATGGAAAAGTTCATGCTATACATTCTTTCGGTATACTCCTTATACTCAGATACGCCTTGATACATGATATCTCCATCACCTTGATCACTAGGAGCAATATTAAATAGGATTGTCACTGTGTTATCATACTCTTTTTTAATTTTCTCTAATTGATTGCGATCATTTGGTTGCTCATTAAGGGCTAAATACTGAGAAGGAAGATAAGTAGCAGATAGTTGAATATTTGATATGCGTTTAGTATGGATTAAGCCATTTTCTGAATTACCAATATAGGCTGATAGTTCTTTGACGCTATTCAAAGATTTTGAACAACCAATTATGGTAAAGGCGATCAATAAATATATATATGTTACGTGTTTGATAATTAAGTGTTGATTATATTCCTTCCCTGCCCATATAGTAGTTATTCAATGCATCCAATACTTCTTCTGTAATATCTAGTTTGTCTTTAGCATATAGGAGGCTACCTGAATTAGTGGTTCCTAATATCATATCATATCCTTTTTCTTGTCCGTATTGCTCAATGAAGCTATTGACCTGTTTTAATACTGCGTCTGTTATTTTCTGATCTTCCTGTTGCAATTGTTTTTCCACAGAACTTGCATAAGTACGCAGATTTTCTTCCTGCTTTTTGATTATTTGTTCTTGAGATAATCTTTCTTCCAGAGAGTAAGTTGATAGATTTTGCTTATAGATATTTACAGATTTTGTATAGTCAGATTTTAAAGTGTCTACATTTGCTTGAAGCTGAGAACTATTTTTAAGGAACTTTTGATGTGCCTCTTCCATGCCTTTAAAACCATATACAAGTTCTGTAGAACGAACATAAGCTACCTTGTGATTAGGTAACTTAGCAACATATATAATTATCCCAATTATTGCTACACTAAGGATAATAATGCTTGTTAAGTAGTATTTGTGTTTCAATTATTGTGCGTTGTTTTAAAATAGACTATTTTTCCACACACCTTACCCCACTGTCTATTTTGAAGTGCAATACTAAAACAAAAATTAAGAATACGCAAATGATATTAGATTTATTTTTATGTAATTAGGTGTTTTACGTTCGTGGCTAGGTGTTTTTACCTAGAAGAATATAGTAAGCCTAAGAAACAGGCTCAGGAAAGATATCAAACCAAAGATTCAAAGAAGTAGAAAGAATATTAATTACAGGCCAATTAAAAAATCTAATTCTTAATAACTTTATTGAAGAATAATGTCTATAATTCGGCGGTTTTTCGATATATCAAAGTTATAATACCATTTAATAAGAAAAGCCTTGTTAATTATAGATTAACAAGGCTTTTCTTATTTTTAAGATTTAATACTTAATAATATTAAGCCATTGCTTTTTTGTTAATTCGGTTCATAGCTAATTTATCTAAATTACCATCAGCTTTATATTCTTGATCTAGCGTTATTTGCAATTTAGTTGCTATGTCTTTATAACCAAGTTCTTTTGCAAATCTTACTGCAGTTCCATATCCTGCAATCTCATAATGCTCTACTCTTTGAGCACATGCAATCAGCCCCGCATCTTTCACATCTCGGTCAGCATCTTCTTTAATCATATCTTCGCCTTCAGAAACTAAACCTTCCATCGCATCACATTTAGTGCTTCCCGGGTTAATACCTAACTCTTCGCAAATAGAATGAATCCGATCAAATTGTTCTTTTGTTTCTTCCAAATGATCAGTAAATGCTTTTTTTAATTCTTTAGATGATGCAGCTTCAGCCATTTTAGGAAGTGCTTCAATCAATTGTTTCTCTGCAGAATATAAATCTTTTAACTCATGCTCAAATAAATCTTTTAGATTTTTCATAGTATTTATATTTTAATAAATGAATAATTATCTATGTAATAAGAACTATGCCACAAATAATTTTATCATAAAATCTTAAATTATCCCAAACTATACAGTTGTCTTTACCTAATTTCTAACTTTATGAAAGGGTACTATTTTATCAGTTAAGTAGCCATTAATTAAATATATGGGGTGTGATATACACAATTAGTGCTTATGCTTAGCGTATAATTTAGTACGGCTTATAAAAGAAAAGAGGATACTATACAGGCTAGCATCCTCTTTGTTAGAATATATTTTTTTGCTTCAAAGCACTTGGTTAGAATCCTACAAAGGCTTTATTAGATAAAGATTCTAATTATTTATATTTCTTTAAAAAGCTACTAAAGCTCCACCCACAGATGCGCCGGCAGCAACAATAGTAGTAATAACCAGCCACCACGCTGCGGAGGCTGCAGTTTTTCTCGCAGCTTCTGCCTGGATCACTGCTCTTCTTTCTAAGTTTACTAATTTGGCTTTAGCTTTATCTTCCAAAGTACTTATTGCATTAGAAACTTCATCTTTAGCTTCTTCAACTGTTTGGACAACCTGATCAATATTCTTTTTATCAACCAATCCATTATTTGTAAGAAGAGCAATAAAAGTATTTTTATCGAAATCTCTTAATCTGCTTTTAGCAATTTCCACACTATCTTCAGGATTCTCTATAGCTAGTTTAACATCATTCTTTAGTTGTTGGTAGTTAAGTTCAGGCCGATCAGTGCTATTTAGATACTCAGCTATTTTATCCTCGATCTTTTTCATAAATGTTTGATCAGATGAATTATTAGAAAAACCATTAACTTTCTCCTTCACGTAATCTATAGCAGATTCTACTTGCTCGGCAACTTTTTCTACTTGCTCTTCTTGTAAGGCAGTATTTTCAGTTAAAACAGTTACAACCGATTCTCTATCAAGCTGACTTAATCTATCTGCTACTATTGATGTTGCATTTCCGGGATTTTTAATGATCTTATCAAAATCTTTTTTGAGTTGCTCGGTATTCAATCCATCAGGACTAGCATTTTTTAGGAAGTTTTTAATCTCATCGATATACTTTTGTACTGTTTCTTCATCCTGATCAGTTACTTTTGCTGCCACTTTTTTAACAGTATCTTGTGTACCATCTCCATTACCATACGATTCTTTTAGGTCGTTCCACAACGTTTTTAGTTGAGCTACCTTGTCTTTATTTCCCTCCTTGTCATTCGATTCATATTTGGAAATAATTTTATTAAATGCTTGTTGAGCTGCCATGGCTCCGGTACCGGAATTTTCTGAACTTGCGCTAGACAAAATATCTTTCAATTCCTTTTTTACTTTATCATAATTGGGTATTTTATCATCCACATCCTTAAAAAAGCTAGTAATAGAATCTGTGATTTTATTCAAATCCAAATTGTTTTCAATTTCCTTTCTTAGTTCTTTAACAGTTGATTTTGCTACGTTTTTCATGCTTTTTTCAGGAGAAGGAGTAACCATAGCTTTTAATGCATCACCTGTTGCTCTTAAGCCGGATATGGCTGTTGAAGCCATGCTGCCCACTAGCGTACTAGCAATTTTACCTTCTAAATAAAATATAACTAAGAAAAAAGTTGCCCATATAGAGAGCGCAATAGTAATATTAACTATAGGGCTTTCAATTAAGCTTAAATTTAATGCCAAAGCTGTAGCACCAAACAATGCTAAACCTGTTGTAATAGTACTCCAAATTCCAAAAGCTGTAGAAATCTTTACTCCTGTAGGCGTTGTATCTTTTTCTTCATCTGTATTTTCGTCTGTATCAGCTGAATATTTATTTTCTACATACGTTTCTTTAACGTCTCCGATTGCAGATATTCCTGCGGCAACCGATAAAGCTGTTAAGATAACTTGAAATCCTAAAGCTAATAGGACTCCAGCAGTCAATGCTACAAAGAATTGAGGCGTTGCAATAGCACCCATTACTACATCAGTAGTTTGAGCAGAAGCAGTTAATGAAATTATAAAAGCTGAAATTATAAAAGATACTCTTTTCATTATAATATGTTTTAGTTTATTAATATGTCTTATACAATTCAACTATCATGCCATATATATATAATTTATAATACATGTTATTAAGGAAGCTGTATGATAAAATTTATATTAAACTAAAAGTATTTGCTTATGCCTTTAATCTTTATTAAAGCTTATCACCTGCAAAGGCTCATAAGCTGGTCCTTCTAGTACGGTTCCGTCTGGCTTAAAGCGTGTTGCATGGCATGGGCAATCCCATGTTTTTTCAGCATTATTCCAATTTACAATACAACCCAAATGTGTACATACTGCAGATCGCATGTGTAACTTCCCATTTTTATCTTTAGAAGCGGCTATATTCTTACCGTCTTTTTCTACTATCTTTCCTTCCTCTGGAGCTATGTCTTGGAAATCTTTTTCCTCTGCGTTACCGGGAATATTTTTTAAATATTGCTTAGCTACATTAAGATTTTCTTTAATAAAATTTTTAGCAGCTTTTAACGGCTGATGGCGAGTAGGAGCTAAAAGCTCGGCCAATTCATTTTCTTCTCCTGCAATTAAATCAGAAATGATCATTCCTGCAAGCGTTCCATATACCAGTCCATCAGTCGAATAACCGGTAGCTATATATTCTTCTTTATTTTTAGCTTCTCGTCCGATATAGGGTAGTAAGTCAGCGGGACGATAGTGTTGGCCACCCCAGCGGTGGGTAACTTCTTCCACTTTAAAATACTTTTGTGCAAAAGCTTCGAGTTCTTTGATTTTACTCAGATTATTTTCTGCTTGGCCTACTTTATGAGGCTTCCCTACCACAATGAGATAATTTTCTCCTTTATGAGCATATTTTCTAACAGAAATTTTTTCTTCATTCTCAAAATATCCCCAGAAAATCCCTTCCGGAAAATCATTTTTTACCTTACAAGCGATTCCATATTCTCGATAAGGGCCTAAAAGTGTTTGCACAAATTTCACTCCTTTAGGCGTGTGCGTAGCGTGTATAACATGTTTAGCTGTAACTGTACCTCCCGTAGTTTTAACCTTATAAAGATCATCGGTTTCTTCTATACCCGTAACACGTGTGCATTCATAAATATGTAAGGTGTCAGATGCAACTGCCTTCGCTAATTCCTGCACATAACGCATAGGATTTATTTGTGCCTGCCCTAAGACTTTTACAGCTTTAGTAGATGGGAGCGGGATCTCTTCAGGTGCAACTTCAGTGATGGATATATCTGCATCGTGTCCTACCTTTAGTTCTTTTTTTATCTTTTCGTTATTTTGTTCCATTGCTGCATAGAGATACCAAGGGGTACGTATAAAATCACAGTCGAGGTTATACTTCTTAATATTTTCTTCCATCCTATTTAAAGCAGCCGAGCGAGCAGCGATAATGCTTTTTACAGTTTCGATATCATATTTAGACTTTAATTCATCCAGATTTCTATCTATAGTGAAATAAAGGTTACCGGTACTGTGGCTGCTCGTGCCACCACCTACTTTGAGCGCTTCGATCACGGCTACTTTATATCCCTTTTCAGAAAGCTGTAAAGCTGTAGATATGCCGGTAACACCTCCGCCTATGATGGCTGCATCTACAGAAATATCCTTATCTAGTATCGGATGATCGTAAATATCAGCAAATTTATTCCATAGTGATTGTGTAAACATATTTGTAGCTTTAACTTTGACAATAAATTATATATTCAATTTTCATTCCACCTTAATATTTTAAAGTATCATCGAATCAAATAAATTTTACTTTTGCTGCATTCACAGAAGGCAATCTTTTTACCTTACATATATTTATTGATATGAAAAAAATTGCCATTATTGGAGTAGGGCCACGAGGGCTTTCCGCGTTAGAGAGTTTGTTTTCAGCTTTGTCAAAATATATGGAGGCTTCAAAAACCTTTGTTACCTTATTTGAAACTTCCCAATTCCCCGGTGCAGGGCAAGTTTGGGATATAAATCAATCGAATGTTAACTGGTTAAATATTTCTCAAAGAGCACTAAATGATTTAAAAGGAAGAAAAGAAATTCAATTAAATAATTGCATCATCCCTAGTTTTCCCGGTTATGTAGATTGGTTACCTGAAGCATTAAAGAATGATCAATACAATGATCCTGATTTATTTCCACCTCGTTCTCAGATGGGGAAATACTTAAATGCACGATACAATTCCATTGCTGAGCCTTTACTAGCAAAAAAGCTTATTAGGCTTGTCTCATCCACTGTTATTTCTATTAATTATAACAAAGAGAATTTTAGAGTATCTACCGGCGATGACAAAGAACATGAATTTGATGAAGTGGTTTTAACCATAGGCCATCAGTCGACAAAATTGCCTAAGCAGTTGAAAAAATGGAAACAACACGTTGGAAAACACAACAACTTAACGCTGTTTTTAGATGCTTATCCTGTAGAAAATATCGGTAATTCGAAAAATATTAATTCAAAAAGCATAGTAGGAATTCGAGGATTTGGCTTAGCGATGATTGATGACGTGAGAGCTTTAACGATAGATCGAGGAGGAACTTTTGAGATTACAGATACTAAAACCTTTCAATCGACTTTTAAAAATGCTAAAGATATACCTCAAAAAATTGTTCCTTTTTCCTTAGATGGAAAACCAATGATTCCTAAGCCACTTAATGGTAAGATTGATGAGTTATTTACGCCTTCCGAGAAAGAAATAGATGAGTTTAGCCAACAAATAAGAGCACATACTAATAGTGAAAAACAAGCGACCGACATCACTTTCCTTAAAAAAGCCATAGCTTCGATTGTAGCTAAACAATATTTGAGATTAAACAATAAAGCATATTATCAATTTCAAACACAGAAAGATTGTGAAGCGACTATTTTAGCTTGGTTAGATGATGAGGATGTTAAACATCCGGCTATTTATCCGTCAAAAAGTGAAACTGAAATCCTCATTGGAGATTACATTGAAATGGCAGTTTCGAGCTCGCATATCTCTCTAGATTATTGTATTGGACAAGTGTGGAGGCACTGTCAACCTCATATGTACAATCTGTTTGCACACGCTGATTTACCCGATGAGGTGATGGCTGACATAGTAGCCATTGATGAAAGGATCAAACGGTATTCTTACGGCCCTCCGGTGGAAAGCATGCAGCAGTTATTGGCACTCCATCGAGCAGGTATTTTAACGTTTGATTATGTAGATGATCCGGAAATTAAATTAATAAAAAATGGTTGGAAATTGACGGCCGGAAATAAAGAAGTCATTGTTAATTGCATGATCAATAGCATTCTTTCTCCTCCAAAGTTATTAGAAGTGACTTCGCCGGTAATTAAAAACCTATTATCGGACGATTTGCTTCAACCTGTGCATTCTGATTTAGGCATTAAGACTTATTCAAACGGATGTGTTGAGTTGCCCGATTCAAAAGATTTTATATCACTTGCTGTGCTAGGAAGGCTATCAAAAGGGAGCATTTTAGGAGCAGATGCTATTTTAGAATGTTTTAGTAATCAAATTGACGATTGGGCGGAGGGTGTGGTGAGGAGGATGAAAAGATGATATAATGTCGAGCAATTTCGAGTTGCACCAACTCAGCTTTTTCCTTATTTTTGTATAAATGCAGATAATAAAAATACATATCACTTTATTATTAATTGCAATCACAAGCATCGGAAATTTTTCCTTAGCTCAACATTCTGTTGCAAGACAGTGGAATGAGGTTTTGCTAGATGCAATTCGTAAAGACTTTGCCCGGCCCACCGTTCATGCTAGAAACTTACATCACGTGTCTATTGCCATGTACGATGCTTGGGCGGCCTATGATGAAGAAGCGGCTACTTATTTATTGGGAGACACAATAGGAGATTTTATTTGTCTTTTTGAGGGAGTTCCCTTACCATCGCAATTTTTAGAAGCTCGTAATGAAGCCATCAGCTTCGCCGCTTATCGATTACTTTACCATCGTTTTAAAAACTCACCGGGCAAAGCTATTTCTTTACCGGAGTTTGATTCTCTTTTCACCACTTTAGGATATGATTCTGCTTTTACGTCCGTAAATTATACTACCGGATCTCCTGCTGCTTTGGGTAATTACATTGCTCAGTGTTTAATTAATTTTGGATTGCAAGATAATTCAAATGAGCAAAATGATTATGAAAATACTTTCTATGCTCCTAGAAATCCTACTTTATTGCCAATCGTACCCGGTAACCCAGATATTGAAGATCCTAACGCATGGCAACCGCTTACGCTAGATGTGTTTATTGACCAAAGTGGCAACCCACATCCCAACAATACTCCTGATTTTTTAAGCCCCGAATGGGGCACAGTCACTCCCTTTGCATTACAGGATTCCAATTTGACTATTTACGAAAGAGCCGGTAATAATTATTGGGTATATCATGATCCCGGTGGCCCTGCCTTAATTGATACTACCGGAACAGATTCAGCAGCTTCCGCTGACTATAAATGGAACTTTTCTCTAGTCTCTATTTGGTCGTCACATCTCAACCCTGCTGATACTACTGTATGGGATATTTCTCCTAAATCTATTGGAAACGTGCAGGTATATCCAACGACTATTCCCGAATTGCAAAATTTTTATAATTATACAGAAGGTGGCGATCCCGGAACGGGCCGTACAATTAATCCACACACCGGCATGCCTTATGAACCTCAACCTGTCTTGCGGTCAGACTACACGCGAGTGTTAGCCGAGTTTTGGGCAGATGGCCCTCACTCTGAAACACCGCCGGGGCATTGGTTTACTATTTTAAATTATGTAAATGATCATGCTGAGTTCACTAAGAAATATAGAGGAGCGGGAGAACCGTTAGATGACTTAGAATGGGACGTAAAGGCTTATTTTACGCTTAGCGGTGCAGTGCACGATGCGGCAATTGCTGCTTGGGGAATTAAAGGATGGTATGATTATTTGCGGCCTATTTCAGCTATTCGATATATGGCAGATAATGGCCAGTGCAGCGATACTTCTTTGATGTCGTACAATAAAAATGGCATTCCATTGGTTGATGATTATATTGAATTAGTTTTAATAGGTGATCCGCTTGCTGGAAATAATAATGAAAACGTAGGAAAAATTAAAGTATTTGCTTGGAAAGGGCCCGATTATATTAATAACTCTGATACAGATGTAGCAGGAGTTGGTTGGATTTTAGCAGAAAACTGGTGGCCTTATCAACGGCCAACATTTGTAACGCCTCCATTTGCAGGATATATCTCAGGCCATTCTACTTTTTCAAGAGCGGCAGCAGAGGTATTGACCTTCTTATCGGGTGATCCATTTTTTCCGGGAGGAATAGGAGAGTTCATAGCTGAAAAAGATAAGTTCTTAGTATTTGAGCAAGGCCCTAGCGAAGATGTAGTTTTACAGTGGGCCACATATAGAGACGCTTCTGATCAATGTAGCTTATCAAGAATCTGGGGAGGTATTCATCCACCGGTTGACGATATGCCGGGTAGATTGATCGGTAAAAAAATAGGAGTCAATGCGTTTAATTTTGCTGAAAAATATTTTTATGGGAAAGACTCAACCGGTAACACTCGTTCCGTAATATATCCTACAGCATGTGATAGCTATACTTCACCAAGTGGAAAAATGTGGAATATTTCCGGTATTTATTTAGATACCATACCAAACGCAGCAAATGCAGATAGTATAATTACTATTGATTTAACAGTTTCAGCTTCGTCAGAAAGCACAATAGATATTACACGGTGCAATAGTTTTACCTCTCCAAGCGGTAATTATACTTGGACAACCTCCGGGACTTACTTAGACACTATTTCAAATGCTAATGGTTGCGACAGTGTGATTAGTATAGGCCTAACTATTCCAGAGATTAATACTACCATTCTGCAAGAAGGAGATACGCTTATCGCTGAAGCAGTTAATGCCAATTACCAATGGATTACTTGCCCTAATAATGTACCACTACACAATGATACCAATCAAACTTTTATAGGACTAGAAGGCGAGGAATATGCTATCATTATAAACCAACAAGGCTGTAGTGACACTTCAGAATGTTTTACCATTAGGAATACTGGATTTACGAAGTACGATTTACGAAGTACAAATTTTGTGATCTTTCCAAATCCTGCAACTGACCAGTTGCAAGTGCAACAATTGAGGATTCAGCATTCAGAATTGAAAATTATAGACTTGCCAGGAAAAATTATCTTTAGAAAGACTTTAAACTCTAAACTTTCAACTTTAAACTTATCGAGCTTAGCTCGAGGTATCTACTTCATAGAAATCGACGGTCAGCGTCAAAAGTTTGTAAAATACTAAGATGAAAATTACTCGTAAGGAGCCTGCTCAACCTAATAATCCACTTCATGGCGTTAAATTAGCAGATATACTAGAATACTTAGTTGCTCGGTATGGTTGGGATGATCTAGGAATGAGTATTAATATTCGCTGTTTTAATTATGATCCTTCTATTAAATCGAGCCTGTCTTTTTTAAGAAAAACACCTTGGGCAAGAGAAAAAGTAGAGCAATTGTATTTAAGGTCAATGGAGAATTAGATTAAATATAGTAGTAGCTTTAGCTATAGTCTCTTCTTTTCTAGCACAAACATGATAAAAAAATTATGTCAATCCTCGAGCCTCAGGAGGACATATTTTTGATTCATAACATAAATGTTTCTCAGGATTGGCTGTATCTTTGGAAGATGTCTACTCCTATCAAAAATCAAAAGCAAATCCTGGCTAAGTTGGGTATTGAGCAACTTAATTCCATGCAAATAGATGCGCAGCAAGCTATTCATGCAAATAATGAAATTGTATTATTATCTCCTACAGGATCGGGCAAAACCCTAGCTTTTTTGTTGCCTATCATTGCTGAGTTAAATGAAAAATTACAAAATGTACAGGCATTGATCTTAACACCTTCTCGTGAGTTAGCTATTCAAATAGAGCAAGTGATGAGAGAAATGGGAACAGGCTACAAGGTAAATGCTATATACGGAGGACAATCTGTCTCTAAAGATAAAATTGCTTTAAAGCACCTTCCTGCTGTAGTAGTCGGTACGCCGGGGAGAGTGGCACACCATCTCAGGAGAGCAACATTTTCAACAGAAAATATTACTACAATTGTATTAGATGAGTTTGACAAATCGCTTGAAATTGGTTTTGAAGAAGAAATGAGAGAAATAATGGAGCATCTTCCTAATCTGAAAAAGAAGGTATTGACATCTGCCACGCAAGCGGTAGATGTACCTGAATTTATAGAACTAAAAAATCCCGTTTTAGTAGACCATTTAAAAGGTGGCGTTCCTCAGATCAAAACTAAAATGGTTATTTCTCCTTCAAAAGATAAATTACCGACATTGGTAGACACCTTACAGCATGTTGGGAATCAACCGGGCATCATTTTCTGTAATTTTAAGGATACAATTCAACGAGTAAGTGATTTTCTGACTGAGAAAAATATCGATCACGGATGTTTTTATGGCGGAATGGAGCAAAATGACAGAGAGCGAGCACTTATTAAATTTAGAAATGGTACGCATCAATTGATCATCGCTACCGACTTAGCTGCCAGAGGAATTGATGTGCCGGAGATAAAATTTATTATTCATTATCACCTGCCACTTAAAGGTGAAGAATTTACACACAGAAACGGTAGGACAGCTCGGATGAATAGAGCAGGAACAGTATATGTGCTAAAGTGGGAAGAAGAGGTTTTGCCGGATTTCATAAAAAACGCTGAAATGGAAAATTTAGAGAATTCTAAAACGTTGAAAAATACTCCATGGACAACATTGTTTATATCCGGAGGTAGAAAAGATAAGATCTCCAAAGGGGATATTGCCGGTATTTTTTTAAAGCAAGGTAATCTCCAAAAAGAAGAATTAGGTGTCATAGAATTAAAGCAAGATTGTGCTTTTGTAGCAGTTCCAAGCACTAAAGCCCAATATTTATCTGAACTATTAAATAACAGCCGGCTTAAAAAGAAAAAAGTAAGGGTTTCTTTAATATAAAACAAGGAGCGTTAGCTAATTCATCTGGCACATATTTTGTGTCTTACATAATATGAAAAAATTAATTTACGAAAAATATGGCGATGCATCGGTTATGCATATAGAAAATTTACCTCCTCCTTCTATTAAAGATGGAGAAGTGCTGATAAATGTGAAAGCCGCTAGTATAAACCCCGTCGATTATAAAATCAGAAACGGTAAAATGCAGGTTATTACTGGATATAAATTTCCCAAAGGCATGGGCATCGATTTTTCAGGAATTGTGCAAAAAGTAGGTAATAAGATAAAGCATCTTAAAAAGAATGATGAAGTATTTGGTTGGATCAACTATAAAAAATCCGGCACTTTTAGCGAACTGGTAGTAGCGGATGCTGATTTCACAATAGCTAAGCCTGAAAATATAACTTTTGAAGAAGCTTCCGGTATACCTCTAGCGGGCACTACGGCTTACGAAGCATTACATAAAAAAGCCAAGGTAAAGGCTAATATGCAAGTTCTGATCAATGGTTGTACGGGCGGCGTTGGGCACATTGCTTCTCAACTAGCAAAGCATGTAGGAGCTGTTGTTACGGGTACTTGTAGTCAAAATCATATAGAGGCTGCAAAAAAGTTGGGCGTAGATAAAGTAATAGACTATAATGAAAAAGATGTAACTGCCGCAGACAAAAAATTTGACATAATCTTTGATACGGCAGGAACATTGAAATTTTCTGACGCCAAGAAAATCATGAATCCTTCCAGTACTTTTGTCACGACTAAACCAGGACCTGAATTGGTAGGAGCTTTTATTACCAACCTATTTATCGGTAAGAAATATAAATTAGTTACTGCTAAGCCCAATCGCCTTGCTTTATTATGGCTGAAAGAATTGGCTGAAGGCGGCCACTTAAAAATTATAGTAGACAAAACATTTCCACTTGCTGAAGCAAAGGAAGCTATACAAGTAGTAGAACAAGGTGGTGACTATGTAGGGAAAATTGTCATCACGCCAAACTAACATATTAAAAATAATTATACTTTATATGAATATTAACAATAAATGTGGTATTATTATATATATATGCTGAAAATAGTACTATATTTAAACCCTAGAATATTTAAATTACAATGAATAAAGGAAAAGTAAAATTTTTTAATGAGTCTAAAGGATTTGGATTTATTACAGATGGTGAATCAGGTGAAGATTATTTCGTACACGTATCAGGCTTAATTGATGAGATCAGAGAAGGCGACACGGTAGAATACGAATTAAAAGAAGGCCGTAAAGGCATGAATGCAGTAGACGTAAAGGTAGCGTAGCTAATCTTTCTACCCTCAATCAGCAATAATTTTAAAAGTAATTGTTATAAGTTGCATGCAAACATAAGTCTGCATGCAATATTTATTTATGTAGTTATTATAATATACTAACTGCATCAGATTAAGTGGTTTTAAGCCACCCTTACTTATTTTATATGCTATTCATTTTCGCTGGAAATGATGATGGGATTCCGAGCCTCCATCTCCTGACATAGAACTTGCCAACGGCATGGGTGGGGTATCAGAAATTTTCTGCAAGAAAATTATATGATATCTCTATCCCGTTTCATCGCCGAGATGCGGAAATTTTAAATTTTAGAAACTGTCTTATTAGGGAAATTACGTAAGTAAGAAAAATGAATGATACCAAGGTGTTTAATTAAATTTATAGGTGTAAATCACCCCGATTTTAATCAAAAAAGCCTAATATCGGGGTTATTTTTGCAATGATTTCTCTCCCTCTCAATTTCGAGATTGTAGTAGCTTGAAAAAAAGGCCGTTCCCTAAACTCAGAAATTTCTGATTTTAAAACTGCTCTACTTGCGAATGTGCCTTATTTAGGATGCAAATTAAGATTGATAGAGATTCATCTCATCAATATATTGCTCTACCGGTTCGGTTACTAAATATTTTATTGATTTTCCCGCTTTCAGAGATTTCCTAATAAAACTAGCTGAAATACTAAGCAAAGGGACGTCAAAAGAAAAAACATGAGGATGATTTATTAGTTCACCTTCACTGTACTTTGGCCGGTTGTAAAGAAATATTTTATGTTCAGCCAATATTTTTTCGTAATTCATCCATTTATGGAAAGTCTTTAAATTATCTGAACCCATGATTAAATTAAAATCATGTTGTGGATGTTTTTCTTTGAGATAAGTAAGTGTGTGAATGGTATAGGAAGGCTTGGGTAAACTAAACTCTATATTAGAAACTTTTAACTTATCATTATCTCTAATTGCTAACTCTACTAAATGCAGTCGATCATATTCATTTAACAGAGTACTTTTTTCTTTTAAAGGATTATGAGGGGAAACAATTAACCATACTTCTTCTAATTCAGTATGATTCGCCATATAATTAGCAATTATAAGATGTCCTACATGTATGGGATTATAGGTACCGAAAAAGAGTCCAACCTTCATCGAGGTTAGAAAATAACGCCTAGCCTAAGAGCAAGATAATTGACGATGACTTTCCCCTTAGCACCACCACTGACTGCCTCCGTATCTATAATATCAGTAATACCATTATTAAAATATATACCTGTATAGAAAGAAGTAGTGCCTCCTAGGGAGTATTCAATACCACCGCCTACTTCCCATCCTAAAGTAATCAATGTAATGTCATCTTTAACTTTTTCATCATTTATGTCCGCATTAGGATCATCTGTATTAACATCAGCCACCCCTTTTAAATTAAGTCGAGTGTTAAAACCCACCTGAGCAAAATAAGTGATATAGCCAATTTGATTAGTTTTTAGTTTTAAACCTAACGGAATTTCAAGATGTTGTAGATTATACTTTACACCAGATCCGGGAGGAAAAGAATCATTTGGAAAAGTTTCAGGAAAAAGCACACCGCCTTGATTATAATCAATAGCGCCACCATTATGTGAAATGGTAATACCTGTAGCAAAAGCATAGTTATCTGAAAAATCATAATCAAACATGACTCCGTAGTTAAAAGCCGGGCGCATACCTCCAAAGCTTATTTCCTTTACATCCGATTTCATCCAAGATAAAGCCGGATTTATATGTAAGCCAAATCTAAAATCACCTGCGAAAGAAGAAAAACAGATGACAAATGATAGTATGAAAAGTGGTAAAAATTTCTTTTTCATAATTATGCTTTAAATTAAGTAGCTAAATTTACAATATCTTTGTGCAAGATAGATAACATTATGAGTAAAAAAAAGATAGCTTTTGCTTTTTTATTATTAAACATCCTCTTTTTTACAAGTTGTGATAACAAAAAAGAAGTAGATGTTTCTAATATACAGGCGGATATTAATATCCAGAGGTTTGAACAAGATTTTTTTAAAGTAGACACTGCAAATATTCCTGCAGCATTACAAACGCTGGAAGCTGAGTATCCGATCTTTTTGCCGCTATATATGAAAAACATTATGCAGTTTGGATGGCCATTAGATAGCGCCGGCAAAAATATTAAAGAAGTAAAATTATTCTTAACAAATGATGCCATTCAAGAGCTATACGAAGAAACACAAAAAATTTTTAGTAACAATGAAATTTTAGAGGAGCGTCTCAAAGATGCAGTAAAGCATCTTAAATATTATTTTCCTGAAATAGAAACTCCTAAGATTATCACATTCATCTCGGAATTTGCTTATGCAAATATTAAGTATGAAAAAGGCATAGCCATAGGTTTAGATATGTATCTGGGAAAAGATTTTAAATATTATCCGTCCTTGGGTTTTCCTCAATTTATTTCCAGGAAACTAACTCCGGAATATATATTGCCCAACACCGTACAAAATATACTTCAAGATCAATATCCGGAAGTAGAAGATCATAGTAAATTAATCGAAAAAATGGTTGATCAAGGCAAGATTTTATATGTAATGGATTACATTTTACCTCAAGTAGCTGATTCTATTAAAATAGGCTACACACAAGAGCAAATGGAATGGTGCAGAAATAATGAAGCAGAAATGTGGACGTTTTTTTTAAAGCATGATCTATTATACAGTTCTGAATACATGGAAATCCGAAAATATATTACAGAAGCACCCACTACTCCTGGCATGCCTCATAACTCTCCGGGAAAAGTAGGTGTATGGATGGGTTGGCAAATTGTAAAAAGTTATATGGATAAAAATCCTGATATTACATTGAAGCAGCTAATGGAAAGTGAAGATAATCAACAGATATTTTTAACCTCCGGATATCGGCCAAATCAATAGCCAATGGAAGAAATATTAGCCTCTATAAAAGAAGATCTAGTTTATTTCGAAGAAACCATTAAAGAACTTTCGACTGAGATCATTACTACAGGAGTCTCCTATTTTCCCATTTATATTTTGCATAACACGGTTTTAAGCATAGGAAAAGAAGTATTTGATAAAGAGTTATATAATACTAATTGGAACTTAAATGTTTCTACATTAGAAGAATTAGTAATAAAAAAGATAATTTTTGAAGGGCGAGTAGATGCTTTTAAAAAAGTATATAAAAATTCCGAAGAGCAAATTTGTTTTTTTATAATAGATGAGAAGATAAAATCAAATATTGTATTTATACCATTTTCTAAGTAGTATCGATCAGCTTATTTTTTATTATATTTGTTCGAACACAACACAATTTAATTTCCGGCGTTACTTATTTCTCTAGCTTATTTCTTGCCGATAGCCAAAAGTGATTATGATCATACAAGACACAAAAACACAAAAACGTAAACAAGTAAAATTTGAAAAACCTATTAAAGAAGGATTCTATTTAGTGCTTAAAAAGCGGGTAGATGAATATTTTACTACTAATAATCTTTCTAGAAATGCCAATGGTTTTATGGTTTTCAAAACTATATTTATTCTTACTATGGTAGTAGGAACTTACCTCTTGATACTTTCCAATTGGTTCACAGGATGGACTTTATTAGCTTTAGCAGGATTCAATGGCTTTTTTACCGCTCTAATAGGTTTAAATATAGCTCATGATGCTATTCATGGCTCTTATTCTTCAAAAACAAAGATTAATAAAAGAATAGGCATCGTTTTTAATTTAATTGGAGCAAATGATTACATGTGGTCAATCATGCATAACTCAGTCCACCATATGTTTACCAATATTCCCGATCATGATGCAGATATTGATCAGCCGCCAATTATAAGGACAAACCCTAATCAGGAATTATGGAAAATACACCGTTTTCAGCATATCTATGTCTTTTTTATCTATCCCCTAGCATCAATTTCTTGGGTTTTTATTAAAGATTATGTAAAAATGTTTACTCCCCATATAGGAAGCTATGATAAAAGGAAAGTTCCCAATAGGGAAATTTTTAGATTATTTGCATATAAAGCATTGTACTACATATTGTTTTTAGTGGTACCGATGCTTGTTATCAATCTACCGTGGCACCAGATCTTAATGGGCTTTTTCTTTATGCATTTTGTAGAAGGTATAACATTAGCACTGGTTTTTCAGCTTGCTCATATTGTAGAGGGTACTAATTTCCCGCAGCCGGACCCGACCGGTAATATGGAAGAAGATTGGGCTACACATCAAATGTATACTACAGCAAATTTTTCTTGCCAAAGTAAGTTGGTTACTTTTTTGGTTGGCGGCTTGAATTATCAAATAGAACATCATCTGTTTCCCAAAGTTTGTCATGTGCATTACACGAATATACAGCCTATTGTAAAACAAACAGCTGAGGAGTTTGGCTTGCCTTATATAGAAAATAAGACTTTTGGAGGTGCCTTGATGTCTCATATTCGTATGATGAAAGCTTTTGGAAGGCAGTTGACTGTTTAGAAGATTCTAAATAGCTTACAGTTATTCTTTATTTGCAAATACTTCTTATTTGTAGTCATACAAAAGTCTATTAACTTTACTCTTCATGGAAGGAATACTCTTTTTAATTATTGGCTTGGCAATAGGTGGCGGTATAAGCTGGTTTGTTGCAAAAAGCAAATTTTCATCTGATACAAACAGCGCAGCATTAATTGAATTAGATAAAGAAAAGAGTGTCTTAAAAGATCGGCTGGAAAATTCTATTACTAAGTTTCAACAACAAGACCATGAGCTAAAAAGTGAGAGAGAAACAAATATTGAACTCACTAAACAATTAGCAAAATCTCAATCTGACCTCACTAATCAACAAGAAAGATTAATAGAACAAAAAAAAGAATTAGAAGGCTTGCAAAAAAAGTTTACTACTGAATTTGAAAATATAGCTAATAAAATATTAGAAGAAAAGTCAGAAAAATTTACGCAAGTAAATAAGAAAAATATTGATGAAGTACTTTTTCCTTTAAGAGAAAAATTGGACGGATTTCAGAAAAAAGTAGAAGATGTCCATAAGTCAAATTTAGAAAGCAATGCCTCTCTACGTCAGCAAATACTCGGGTTAAAAGAGCTTAATGAGCAAATGAGCAAGGAGACAAATAACCTTACTAAGGCCCTTAAAGGAGATGTTAAGATGCAGGGGAATTGGGGAGAAATTATTTTAGAAAGAGTACTAGAACGGTCCGGCTTACAAAAAGGATCAGAATATGTGATCCAGGGAAAAGATATGAATCTCAACAGTGAAGACGGTAGAAGGCTGCAGCCCGATGTGATCATTAACCTTCCTGAAGAAAAGCATATTATTATTGACTCTAAAGTTTCTTTGATCGCGTATGAAAGATATGTCAATTGTGAAGATATAAATGAAAGAGAACTGCTATCTAAGCAGCTGGTAATCTCCATGAAAAAGCATGTAACTGATTTATACGGTAAATACTATCAAGGGATATCAGGACTCAATACGCCGGATTTTGTATTGCTATTTGTACCTATCGAATCAAAATTCAGTGTAGCGTTAAGAGCTGATAATAATCTTTTTAATCACGCGTGGGAGAAAAAAATTGTAATTGTAAGCCCAACTACCTTGCTAGCTACTTTACAGACCATTGCTTCTATCTGGAAGCAAGAAAAACAAACTAAAAATGCGATGGAAATAGCCAGACAAGGTGGTTTATTATATGATAAGTTCATTGGATTTGTTGAAGACATGAAAAAAATAGGAGATCATATTTTCAAAAGTCAACAATCATTAGATGCGGCAATGAATAAACTGTCTGTAGGCAAAGGGAATTTGATCAGTAAAGCAGAAAATATCCGCAAATTAGGAGCTAAAACTAATAAAGAGCTACCTAAAGAATTTATTGATGAATCGGACGATTTGGCGCTGGAAGAGTGAGGTTAGTCTAGGGAAATTCGCAAGTAAGAAAAATGAATGATACCAAAGTGTTCAATGAAATTTATAGGTATAAATCACCCCGATTTTAACCAAAAAAGCCTAATATCGGGGTTATTTTTGCAATGATTTCTTCTTACTTTTCTTTTTCTTGAAAAAAAGAAAAGTAACAAAAAAAAATTCAAGGCTGATTTTTCTCGCAAACAATCTCAGAAATGCTACCCAAAACAGCAGAAACTCGCCACCTATTGGTGGCTTCAGACATCTGCTGTTTCTCTCCCTCTCAATTTCGAGATTGTAGTAGCTTGAAAAAAAGGCCGTTCCCCAAACTCAGAAATTTCTGATTTTAAAACTGCTCTACTTGCGAATGTGCCTAGTCTAGAGTTAGAAGGGTGAGAGGTTAAAGTTAAAAAAATTTAGTAAAAATGTATTTAATAGTATATGGGAGCATTTTAATATATTGCTTTTGATAATAGCACTCTCCGGCAATGATTCTATATATTTTCGATCGACAAATTCGTTGCTGGCGGTGAGATGCAAACAATTTTTTTTCTTTAACAATCTTATAGAACTTCAAATAATCTCTAATCATCAAATTCAAATTATTGTGCATGCTGCTAGGATGTTCTCTGTATTGTAATAAAAGAGTGTCTACATGTTTGATTAAGCCATATTTTTGAATATCTAAAAAAAACATTTTATCTGCCACATTAGATAATGCTGTGTTGAATCCACCGGTTTTTTCAAAAGCACTTTTTCTGCAAAGTATATTTGAAGGGAAGGTGGTATAACCTTGTGAAAAGGTTACAACATCGTCCACCACATTTTTGCCATGGCCTTGATACTGCATGTCCACTAAAGCACCATGTTCATCTATAACTTCTGAATTACCATTTGTTAAAACAACATTTGCATTATCATCTAGAATTCCAACAAGCGTAGATAAAAAGTTGTTTTTCCATATATCATCGGCATCTAAAAAAGCTAAGTATTTTCCTTCTGCTAGAGTAGCACCGTGATTTCGAGCAGCAGATACACCGGCATTTTTTTGGTGATAATAGGTTATTTTCTTGTTGGAAAGGAAAGGTTTTATTTTTGCTGAAGATTGGTCAGTAGAGCCATCATCAATGATAATTAACTCCCAATTTTGATAAGTTTGTTTTATAACAGATTCTATAGTTTCTGCAATATATTTTTCAGCGTTATAGCAAGGGATGATGGTAGAAACAATCGGACTATGCATTTATTTCTTTTACCGTTTCAGCAATAGCGTCTTTATATTTCATCGGTACATATGCTATATCTTTCTTTGCTTGATCATTAGGATAAAATTCGCTCAAATAGGTATGCTCTACTATTTTCCTGTACATACTTTTAGGTATTAGTAACTTTCCTAGCTTTATAATACTGATTATGAAATATGATATGGAAACAATTTTATAGGAGGCTTTTAATTCTTTTCTAACGATTTCAAAAAATCTTTTCCTCTCAATGGGTTCAACTCCGGTAACAAAGTATGTTTTGTTATTTGTTTTGTTGTTGTTAATCGTTTTAATAATCGCTTGCACTACATCTTTTACGTAAACAGGGTGAAACTTTATATGCGCATTGCCTTTAAAATATATTCTCTTTTTAGTTTTTAACTGTTTAAGTAAGTTAGTCCAATAGCCGTTGTCATGGCCAAAAATGAAAGATGGCCGTAAAATGGTATATGGCAGTTTGCTTTTTTTGATAATTTGCTCAGAGTATCTTTTATCCTCTACATAACTATCTTTATATACTTCGTCTACTACTAAGGCTGTGGAAATGAAAATAAACTTTTGAATTTTAATTTTTTTTCCATATTCCAAAAGCGATAAAGTAACATCTTGTGTTATTTTATCATTAGAAGTGATTTTAGCAAGGTGGATAATAGTATGAATATTTTTTGGAAGCAGCTTGATGTCTAATTCATGAAGATCGCATTGAATAGCATAAATATTATCTTTTAGAGGAAGTTTGTTGGTTTTCCTCACAACACCATAAATGTTAAGTTCCAATTTTTTACTTAACTCTTGTAGAAGGTAAGTTCCTAAAAATCCCGTAGCTCCTGTTAATAATATATTCATGAGTATGTAGCTGTTGAAGTTTTAACTCCTAACAAGATTATGATAAATATAAACTTTTGTGCTGATCCCACATTTTATCAATCGTAAAGTTACTTTTTGCAAACGAATATGCTGCAATTACTTGATTTTTAAAATCATTATTTAAGACATAAGCTATTCCCTCCGCAATCGATTTAGGTATATTATTGTCTAATAAATACCCTGATTTCAGATGCATGATATTTTCAAATGCGGCTCCCGTATTGGTAACTACTAAAGGAATTTTATTAAACATAGCTTCTGCGATAACAAATCCGAATGGCTCATCTTTAGCTGCATGAACAAAAATATCTGCTTGATGGTATAAGGCATTTAAGGCCTCACGATCAATTTCTCCTCCAATAATTACGATTTTTTCTAATTCAAGTTCTTTAACCATTTCTTTAAGCACTTCTTCTTGATCGCCAAACCCGATGAGCAAGAATAAAAGATTAGGGTTATGGCCTTTTAGTAAATGAGCAGCTTTAATAATCTCTTTTTGCCCTTTCCAATCTATATATCTAGCGACAGAAAGGACTAATTGCTTATTATTAAGATTAAACCTTTCAATCACTTTCTTTTCGACTTTTTTGCTAAATGTCGTCACTTCTGCCTCCGGCAAACCCTGATAGATCAAATGTATTTTATCAGGATCAGCTTTCTCTTTATTAATAATAAATTGTTTATTTTCTTTTGATACGGCAACAATATGCGTTGCGTTGTTATTATTAAACCGATCCAGGAAAACCCACCTAGGCGTATATTTATAGTGAAAGCCGGCATCTAATTTGGAAATAATTCGTTTTTTAATGCCGGCTACTTTTGCGGCGAATAATCCGGGAACAGAATCATCAAACAAGTGGGTATGAATAACATCGGGTTTAATCTTTTTATAGAGCTTTAATAATTTAAAGAAAACATTAATAAAACCTCGCATTTTCTTGCTGTTGTCATACTTAATCCAATAACAATCTAAACCTCGTTGTTCCATATCCGCAATCATTTGAGACTTTTCTGGGTACAAACAAATAAAAGATAATTTAATTTGCACATCGTTTTTAGCAAGATCTGCAAAACGATTAAAATAAGGAGTGGAAGAGTTATTGGCCATTAAGAGGACGACGTGCATTGGTTAGATTTTAGCTTAATTATCCAATTTGTTGAGGATTGAATCTATTAAGTTCTTGTACATGTGTTTATGTATGAAGTTATCTATTTTATCTAATTGGTCAGTTTCTGAAATGAGCAGGTCCTGTGTTTTGCTGATAAACTGCTCATGAGTTTTTGCTTCGAAAATGCTTTTGTTTAAAAGTTCAGAGTAATTATATATGGAGGTACTTATTATTACTTTTTTTTGAGCTAAATAGTTTAAAATTTTTATTGGAGTTCTTGTAAATTGCTTTTCCGATACTTTATATGGCACAATACAAACTTTCGCTGCAGCGATATAATTTCTTAAATAATTTGGTTCTACAGGATCTAGATGAATGAAATTTTCTTTTTTTATGAGTTTTGAAAATATATCTTTCTCTTTAGAAGTTTTTAAATCAACAGTTCCGATATGGAGTAATTTTTGAGGTATTTCTGTAGTTAACCTATCAATTAAAGGAATATCTATGTCATAATTAAAAGTTCCTATTAAAATAGAAAAAAGTCCAAATTTTTCTATAATAGCCTGTTTAATTTCTTCATCGTATCCTGTATCAACTTGACTGATACCGTGAGAAATATTAATAACATTTGAAGCTATCTTTGAGAAATAATCAAAAAAACCTTTGTTTACAGTAACAATTAAACTTGCCTTCTGAGCTAATAAGGTATTATTAGTTGTATAATATTGGTCTACAACATGGTATATCCTCTTATATTTTAATTTTGTAAATAGAATATCTATTAATCGAAATGGGTCAAATTGCCAAAATATGATCTCTTTATTTTCAGAAATATGATTAGTAAAATATTTTTCTAACTTATCACTTATTAACTTATCACTAATATTTTTTATAAAAATAAACTTAGAAGTTAGTGGTAAATTTTGCTTATAACTGACTTGGTAAAGATTTGTTTGAACTTGTTTCTCGGTAACAGAGGATGAAAATAAATGATTAGGACTCCATTTAGGAGTTGGATTTATAAAGAAAACTTTGTGGCCTAAGTCTGCCAACTCTTTTGCATAATAATGTTTGCTGTACCACAATCCGGCCCAAGGTTCGTTGGATATTATTGCAATATATTTTTCTTCTGAGGGCATTCTACATAAAATTAATGCTTTATGTCTCTAATGAAGCATCCTATCATATAATGCTTTGACTTTTATTAATGATTTTTTTAAATCTGCATACCTCTCAACATTTGACTGAGCTAGACTTGTTTTTTGTTCTATCTCTTGTTGGCTGATTTGTAGTAAACTAAGAACTTCTTCTTTTATCTTTATTGCATTAGCTTTTTGTATTTGCCAAATAGTATCATTATTAAATAAATCCTGATCGTATTCTAAATCATTCATAATAATAGGTTTTTTAGCAATCATAGCTTCCAATAAAGAAACAGGAGTGCCGTCAGATTTTGGAACACTTATAATGATATCTGCATTAGCTAATTGCAGGGCCATATTTTCTCTATTTAGAAAAGGTAAAATTTCACATTTTTTTTGAAGGCCCAATTCCGTAATTTGAGACTTGATCTTGTCTAAATATCTTTGATCGCAAGGGAAACTTGCTAGTTTAAGTTTGACTTCTACATTTTGTACTGCTTTAAGGATGAGTTCAAAAGCATTAATTATTAAGTCAATATTATAAATTTCTTTGATGCCTCGAATTGAAAACAATGTTATTGAGCTTTTTTTATTAGGCATAGGCATCAACTTTTTTAAAAAATCAATATCAACACCTGTCCTAATGAGTTGAAGTTTTGAAGAATTTTTTATGAATGTTTGAATTACCTTTTGTTGTTTCTCAGAAGTGGAAGTAATGTATATAGCGTGATTTAGGGCATTTTCAAAAAGTCTTTTATATGCAAAGAATGCAAAACGTTCTCTTAGTTTAGGAAAACAAAATTTTTGATTATAATCTACTAAAATATCAGAACCTCTTGTTGTTATAATGTGCCTATTAAATTTTAATTTATAAGCCCAAAATGCATTAGGATATACATACATGGTATGTATAATATCAATCTTTTTATCTTTTATGATTTTTTTGAGTTTCTTTAAAATATGGACTTGCTGAAAAGGGTTTTTATAAGGGAATATACTAGGTAAAAAATCTAAAACCTCAATTTTATTTAATAAACTAGAAGTTTCATTTTTAGTAGTGTGGGAGATAACAATAACCTCATTTTCTATTGCAAAATGATTGATCCATTTTGCATCATGAACTGAATTAGGGTTAGCAAAGTATAAAATATTCACTGTCTATCTATAAATTTTTGAAACCACAGTTCAAGACAAATCAATGACCAGATTTTATGTGTATGATCATGATTTCTTTCTTGGTGTTGGGTAAAAATATGTTCAACATATTTTAAATTAAATACTTTTCTGTTCTCTAAACGACCTGAAAATAAAATATCTTCAGCCCATTTTTTTAAGTCTGTTCTTAACCAAACATCCATCGGAATACTAAAGCCCTTTTTTTCACGGCTAGAAAAAGAAGGATCAATGTATTTGTTACTAAGTTGTTTTAGTAAGTATTTTGTCACTCCATTTTTATTTAAAATATCAAAATCCAATTGGGCAGTATAAGATATTAAGTCTTTATCTAAAAAAGGAGAACGTACTTCTAGTGAATTAACCATAGACATTCGATCTATCTTTACTAAGTAGTCGTTTAGCAAGCGAGTATCTAAAGAACTCTTATATATTGCTTCTAAATTACTGGACTGCATATTTTTATCCCCAAATTGATTGTAAATAAGATGCTGTATATTCAGGCCTAGCATTTTTAAATTCTCTGTTATAGAGTTGGTGCTTTGATAATAGGTCAAACCCCATTTTTCTATGTAGTTTTTGAGCTCCCGTCCATTTATTATAATTATTTAAATGGCCGTATTGTTTTGATCTACCAACTAATTTTTGTTTCAATTTGTCAAGTCCTGTAATTGTATTTCTCCTAGATTTATTTGGATACCTTGAAATGAACTCATCTAATTGATATGCCCAACTATATTCATAGTAACCCCCAAAACACTCATCTCCCCCATCTCCAGAAATAGCTACTTTAAAATCTTTTGACATAGCTTCGGCAATATAATAAGTGGGTATCATACTGGAATCTGCAAATGGCTCGCCCATATAATCTATTAATTTCGGGACAATATCAACGATATCAGGAGTAATCGTAATATTATTATGGGTTGTTTGGTATTTATCGGCTAATTGGGTTGCATCTTTTGTTTCATCATTATCACTATAATCGAACCCCATTGTATAGGTATGAATAGGAGACTGACTATTTAACGCACTTAGTGCCACAATTAAACCGGAATCTGCCCCGGAACTTAAAAAATAACCAATCCCCACATCGCCCATCTGCCTTTTTTGAATAGCTTTAATTAAAAGCTGTTCTACTTCTTGAAGTGCTTCTTCTTCAGAGATTAAATTATTTGATCTTTCAATTTCCCAATAACATAATTGACTTACCTTCTGATCAGCTAAATCAAAAGTCATGTAGTGAGCTCTCTCAACTTGTTTGATATCCTTCCAAATGGTTTTAGGTTGGGGAACTGTCAATTCTGATAAATAATAATCTAGAGATTCGTAATCAATCTCTGAATGACCTTGAACTATCTTTAAGGCTTTGATATCAGAAGAAAAAGCAAGTATTTTTTCATTAAAAATGTAGTATAATGGCTTTTTACCGAATATGTCCCGGCACAAATGAAGTTGCTTAGTATTTTTATCATATATCGCAAGAGCTATCATGCCCTCCACTTTCTTCATCAATGTTTTGATACCCCATTCTGAGTAGCCGTGTAGTAAAACCTCTGTATCTGATTCAGATTTAAATTGATAATTTGCAACCTTCAACTCTTGTCGAAGTACTTTATAATTATATATTTCTCCGTTAAAAACAATAGCAGCTTTCTCCGACTCCATGGGCCTGGTTACCCGATTCAGATAAGTCTACGATAGATAGTCGTGTATGCGTAAATCCTATATTTTTATGCTGCCAATAACCGGTTGCATCCGGCCCTCTCTCTTTTAGGAAAGAAGACATTTTAACTAATACATCTTTATCAGAGGGCTTGCCGGTAAAATCTACATAACCACCTATACCACACATAATTTATTTTAAAATAGATTTTCTTGTGCAGTAAAATAACGTTCTATAATTATTTAATAAAAATGGATTTTTTAAAATTGCCATTTTAGCGTGTTGTCTAGCTTTAGTATATAATTTTGAACATAAAAAACCTGCTGCTAACTCTCTATGAATCATAGAAGGGTCTTCAACATAAGGTTTGTTAATATTATTTACAAACTCTCTAATTACAAGAAAGTCATTTTTATCTAAAGAATCGAAACCAAACATTTCTCTTTGGGTTACAAAAAACTGTATTAATCTATGGCCATGATGACGATATGGATCAAATAAAATAGTAGGAGATCTAGAAGCAGAATTTTCAAGAACTCTATACAGATACAAATTATCTTTTAAATTAATGGATTTGTATCTTTCTACAATTCTAGAGGTAAGGTCATAATCTTCATTTCCGATACCGGAAAAAAAAATCACGATAGCCATTAAATTCTTTTAAAACAGCTGTTTTAATCATAATTGCAGAACCAATAAAGGGATTTGCATTTTTGTAGAAATGTTTTATTTCCTTATAGCTTATAGGCTTTCTATTCACTTCTGACATAATTGAGTCATTTTGATCAATATAAACACCATTACACCCGCACATAGCCAACTCAGGATCTTTTTTAAACTCTTTTAATTGTAGTTCTAGTTTATTGTAAGCATATAAATCGTCTGAATCTAAGAAAGCGATGTAATCTCCTTGAGCTTTTTTAAATAAATTATTTCTAGTTCTTAATAAGTGTAGATTTTGTGAATTATGAAATCTACGGATCCTGCTATCTGTAAATTTATCTATTATTTGTTTTGTCTTATCATTTGAGTTATCATCTGCAACAAGAAGTTCTAAGTTTGTATAGGACTGCTTAAGTACACTTTCTATTGATTTTTTTACATATAAATCAGTATTATATGCAGTCATTATAACACTTACTAGAGGGGCTTTGTCCATTATAAGATGTTAATAACAAATCTAGGATTAAATATAAGTATTCTTAAAAAATACACCAAATCCATTAACTTTTGTTTTTTTATACAAATTAAAAGCTATAAGATATAGAATTTTGCTGGTTTCACTTTTTATTTGTTGCTTTTCAGAAGTAGAAAATTCAAATTTATTTATAAAGTTATTGTAGAGTGTTTTAGTGCTTTCAAAGAATTTTTTTTGCTTCAGCTGTATCTATTAAATCTTGGCATGAACTTTTCCTGTAATTTCTCAGAAAAGCAATGAAGTTTATATCAAAGAAATCTTTTAAAAAAAGAGTTTTTAGATAATCGGTAGCTATTTCGTCAGCTATTTTTTTTTTGCTTTGAATTATTTTTTAAAGTTATGCTGCTATTATGGATTCTATAACACAATAGGGCTTGTTGTATATTTGCACACTCGTGGTGAATTAACACTCTTGTCCACAAATCATAATCTTCTGCATGCAGTTTATCTTTATATAAGCCCAGTGCTACTATTTCTTTTTTTCTAAATAATACTGTAGGATGAGCCATTGGAGTTGAAAAAATGGCTTCCCATCTTAATAGATTTGGTGTTATACGTGGAACGCTTTTCTCTAACCTTCTCCCTTCTTCATCAATAAGATGCACTGCACTACCTACAACAATAACTTTTGAGTTTGTGCTTAAAAATTCAGTTTGTATTTCTAATCTTTTTTCATCGCTTATATCATCGGCATCCATCCTTGCTATTAAGGATCCTTTTGCCATTCTTATAGCTTTATTTAAGCAATAAATAATCCCCCTGTTGATGTCATTTTTGTGATATTTGATCCTTGAATCTTTATAGCTATTAATTATTGATTCAGTACTATCTGTAGAGCCATCATTTATTATTATAAATTCAAAATCTGTATATGATTGGCCTATGATGCTATCAATAGACTCACGTAAATACTTTGCTGCATTATATACAGGCATGACTACACTGATATGGGGATAGCTGCTAATCATAGCTTAATCCAAGAATTTGGCAATAAATCTCGTGTTACTAAGTTCTTTTTTTACAAAACCAATTTTGTGGTGCAATTACTGTTTTATTTTTTTGCTTTGATAAATAGGCTCCCCACCAACTAAAGGTGCTGTTAGCAATTATATAATTTTTGAACTTACTCATTATGTATAATTCCTGATGGTCAGACAAACTTTGATCTTGGTTAAGATATGTAATTGGATGTTTCGTTATAAAGTTATCTTGAACCCATTTTATGTCATCAGAAAACACAAAAATATTAAGCTTCTTGTATTTTTTTTCTACCTCTTTTATTGCATTATAATAATAGTTCAAATCACACACGCCATGATAATTTAGGTTCTTCTTCTCTATATAATCTCCTCTCCTGAAATGAAGGGCAATAGCATTATCGGGTATTTTAGGTAGTGCTGGTTGTAAGTCTGGTTTTAAGGTTAAATTATTTACGAGCATGCGTTCAGCATCTTTAAAGTATTTGTAAACTCTGCCAGTATCCTTCCAAGTAAATGTTATCTTTTACTTTAAATATATTTACATCGTATTTGAAATTTTTTTCAATTATAAAATTTCTGAGGTAATAAGGCTTAAGTTTTTCTAGAAAAGAGTTTTTCTTAGTAATAGATAAAATATCATCATCTGTCGCTTCTGTGTATAAGAGATTATAATTTTTTAGTTTAAAAAATCTATTGGGATTGGATTTATAAAATGTCAAGTCTAGCTTCAATTCAGTGTTTCAGCTTACGGGCAATATTATAACCTAAAGCATATTGAAATAATTGATTTCCAATACCACCTTGAACTTTAATAATAATCATAGATTATATTTTCTTTGCTATGACATGGTATCCAAAGCACATTAATTCGTCAGAACCTGTATCTTTAGAAGCAAGCTCATGAAGATATTCTATGGTAATTTTAATAGCTTTTCGCTGGAGTGGATCTTCTTGTGTATCTGTATATTTATCAGAAATTTTTCCTAGCCTGTTTAATTCTTGTGCTAAATACATGAAATTAGCTTCCATTCCTCGTTATTTCTTCAATTTCAAAATTATATTTTTTTAAATGTGTTTCATAAAAAAATTGGTTGAAACCAGTAGCAAAATGGTAAGGAGCAAAATGGGTCATACTACAAAATGGTGCAGTTCAGAATTAAGCATCCAGATTTTTTTAATATTCTGCTGAATTCTTTAATAGCTAAAACAGGATTGGGTATGTGTTCCAACACTTCCCGTACACAAAACATAGTCAAAATGTTCTGGTTTGACAGGAATATTAGTAATATCACTTACTATATCTATATTATTGTATTTCCAAGATTCCATTTGTAATCCAACAGGAGAGTCTTCAGGCTTGTATTGATTAAAATCTTGCGAAACATATTTTAAATGGTTGCAATATTTTTTGTATTGACATTCTCCTGCACCGGCATCGAGTATTTTCTTGCCTGCTGGAATTTTTTTTAAAATATTAGATATCCAGTGTTGCCTTTCACGTTCATTATTAATCTCTAAACCATTAACATTAGGTTCAGATATTAATCTGTTTAAAATCTTTCTATAAAATGATTGAGTTTTATTCATTTGGGTTTATGATCCAGAAACCTGTATCTACAAAAATAGAGTTAATATGAGTATCTGCATAATAAAGATACCCCTGGCTCTTCTATATGTTTAATAACCTCTATATCTTTTTCTCCCTTGCCTTCAGTTGAATAACTGAATAGTTTCTACGCATATTACTTTGGGACGATACTTTTCAAAATTCATAGTACTTAAAACTTCCATATTAAATCCCTCTGTATCTAATGTAATGAAGTCTGGAAATTTTTCTATGCCCTTAGCCTCTAATACCATATCTAAACGTTTAATATAGACTTTTTCAGTTTTCTCTATGACTCCTAATTTTTCTCTACAAGTAAATCAGCTTCTTTTTTAGAAAATGTACTTAATGTTCTATTAGAAAAAATATAAAAGTCCTTTTCCTCTTCTTTACTTCCTATTCCAAAATTCAAATTAATATCATCCTTTCGATGAGTTAAAAAAAAATTAAATTGGGTGTTATCCGGCTCTATATTTATACCTCTAGAGCCTTTATTATAGAATAATGCTGTATTATTAAATTTATAGGGGTGATAGGCTCCTATATCTACATAAGAGGGGTTTGGTAATCCCTCTGGCAGCAAAAATAAAATCAATAATAAGATCTTCTCCACATTGTGAAAAAGATTTTTTTTCATATTGTGATTCCGTTTTATTAAAGAAGTTTTTCACTAACATATAATTGATCTCCAGTTATGCCGGAAATTTCATTTTTGATTAATTGAAATTTATTTTTCTTAAAAAACGCTTCTATTTCATTTCTTAATGCTTGACCAGAGTATAATTCAACATCCATCACTTCAAGCCATACCGCACCTTACACTAGCAATTTTTTCTTCTAGTCCTTCTAAAACATGTAGTTCCGAACCCTGCACATCCATATGGATAAAATCAATATGAGTTAAGTTTTCATCACTTAAAAATTGCATTAAAGAAATTACTTCCACTTTCTCTTTTTCTTTAAACTTCAACCATGAGTAGTGTTTTTTTAAATCTTTGCTAGGTTTTAATATGGAGCTGGATTTATTCCCGTAATCCCAAGTACTATTATCATTTTTAGCTCCCTTTGGTGTCCCAGAAGATAAATTGATAGTAGTAGTTCCATTGAAATTACTCACAGCTTTGGAAATTACTCGTATGTTTTTAATAGTATTTTTTTTTATATTTTCTTGGATCTGTAGTAGGTTTTTCTGCACTGGTTCAAAAGCATAAACCTCACTTTGAGGATACATTTTTGCATATTTAATGGAATCAAGGCCCTCACATGCTCCTATGTCAAATATGATCAATTTTTTTATCTGTAGAGAAAAGTTTTATTAATTCTTTTTCTATTACAGGGGGTTCATTAATATATTCATCTCGCGTCATTTTCAACAATGTTTATTGTACAGTCCATATTATTTAACAAAATTACATTTTGTGATTTTAACGAAAGTTCTTTGTTATGAGATTGTTTAAATTCTATGCTCATTGCATTTTCCTCATAAAAAAAAAGAATCTTCTCTTGAAGAGAGTCCAAAAGTCAAATAATATATACCCGAACCGAAAATAATCATATCTTCTTTAAATATAGCTTCGTATTTTCCAGGAGTAACAGTTCTTGGATCAGACCAAGACGTTCGTATTGGAATATTTAGGGAAGAAGTCATCCCTACTCCCACAATGAAGTGAGGTATCTTCTCATTAATTTGGAAAATTATTCTTATTTGCCAAGGTACACCAATAATTAATTGATTGCTATTTTGATTGGAAAGTTGTTCTATGAATACTTCTTCAATGTGTCCTGCCTGTGCTAAACTATATTTTTTTGTATTTTGATACTTCCAATAATTTGTGGTATTAGAAGATGTATTAGTGTATTGATTAATTACATCGATAGCGTTATTTTTTGATATTGTTTCGCCATTATCAATCAATATAGCAGTGTGGCAAAGTGCTTCAACTGCACTCATATTATGACTCACAAATAAAACCGTCCTTCCCTGTTGTGCGACATCATTCATTTTACCTAAGCATTTTTTTTGAAACTCTGAGTCTCCTACTGCTAATACTTCATCAATAATTAGTATTTCAGGGTCAAGATGGGCAGCTACTGCAAAAGCTAAGCGTACATACATACCACTGGAATAGTGCTTAACAGGAGTATCTATAAATTTTTCTACCCCTGAAAAAGCTATAATCTCGTCTAGTTTCTTTCGAATTTCAACGCGTGTCATGCCTAATAAAGAACCATTTAAAAAAATATTTTCCTTGCCGGATAACTCAGGATGAAAACCTGTCCCTACTTCCAGTAAGGAAGCTACTCTGCCCTCTATTTCAATACGTCCTTTGGTGGGGGGAGTAATGCGGGAGAGAATTTTTAATAAGGTGCTTTTCCCTGCACCATTTTTCCCTATAATACCCAGTATTTCACCTTCTTTTACCTCAAAACTTACGTCTTTTAGTGCCCAGAATTCTTCTTTAGTATTATTTGAACTTGTGCTAAAAACATTAGAAAAACGCTCGCTTAGTTGACCCATCAATGTATCACTTTGGGTATGGCCAATAATATATTTTTTAGAGAGATTACTAACTTTTATAACTGTTTTAGTCATTGCTAAACGATATCTGCTATCTTTTTTTCTGTCACATTGAAATAAATCCAACCGGTTATAAAAATTACAATTCCTACTGAAAATGATATTATCTGATTAATACCCATGATAGAATCATTTAAGATGGCCCATCTAAACCCATCTACAATACCTGCCATGGGGTTTAAATAATAAAATATTAAATATTTTTGGGGTATTAAAGAAGAAGGATAGGCAATAGGGGTCACATATAATCCTATTTGAACTGCAAACGGAATAATATGCTGAAAATCTCTATATTTTACTGTTAATGCACTCAACCAAAGGCCTATTCCTAGAGATACAATCATCAATAAAATTAAAAAAATAG
>CBDBZN010000022.1:0-91249 GCA_965213575.1 Chitinophagales bacterium
TCATCTTTGAAAGACAAATGAAATCCTTTTGGAATTTGCATCTCAAAATCATAACGCTTATTAATATATTGTTTCTAATTCTTTTTCTCTACCTAATGCAAAAAATATGTTTTCGATAAGCTTTATCTTCTGAATTAGACAGATAAGTTAGTAGTTGCTGCTTATTGTTTTCCAAAAGGCCAATAAGATCCTCTTGATTTGCTGCAAGAATAAAAATAATTTGTTGAGGCCTTGCCCAAACATCCGATTTATGATGAAAAAATGGAGTGTTATTTTTTTGTAATTTCTCCAAATTTTCTTCTCCCAACATTTTTTTTATTAAATAGGTAAATTTGATTATTAGCATTATAATTTCCTATAAAAATTAGTGTTTT
This sequence comes from Chitinophagales bacterium, assembly GCA_965213575.1. Lineage (GTDB taxonomy): Bacteria > Bacteroidota > Bacteroidia > Chitinophagales > JAUHXS01 > JAUHXS01. The sequence goes on from CBDBZN010000022.1 coordinate 375, forward strand.
ATATTTTTTAAATAAATCGTCAAATTCACTTGCATACCTAAAATTAGGAGCGAATATAGATTCATATTGGGGAACAGCCGGGAAAGGTGCAGTTAATATTTTATTTAAGGTATCGCCCACACTTGATTTTAGTAATAATTCATCAGCAAAAAACCATTAGTTCATCCGGCCTGCCAATAGAATTAGGAAGAAGTTTTTTCTTATCTTCTTTAGTCATTTGCTCTTGACAAGAACATAGGCAAAATTATAAATACACCGATAATACTTATCCAGCTATATCTTATTAGTAAAGAGGCCAATAAAAAAATATAATTTTTGATATAACCCATAAAAACTTAATTAACTTTTGATTGAATAGTAGTCAAAAGAGATGGTAGCTTTAATTTATTATGGCAAGATATTAAATTGAAGCCTGTGAGGGTACTAACAACCGTCATTTTTTATTTTTAACGTCATCCCCGGCTTTATGCCGCTACCTTGCAGATTGTTATCTTGCTTAATCTGATCAATTTTTGAACAGGGATAATCTTTGGCTATTTGCCATAAAGTATCGCCTGATTTTACTTTGTATAGTAGATAACCTGAGGAAGTAGTGTGAGCATGGGTAGCAGTGGATTTATCTTGAGTTTGCTTTTGGGCAAATGTCATGTTGTTAATATTTTCATATTTACTAACTTGATCTTTTGGCACATAGATACTTAACTTCTTCCCCACAGATATGCTACTTCCATACATGTTGTTCCAATTTCTGATATCTTGCGCTGAGCATTTATACCATTCAGCTATATAACCTAGATTATCTCCTGATTTTACTGTGTAATGCAAAAGTACATTGCCGGAAGTGTTGGCAGTTGGTTGATTATCCTTACTATTATCATCATTTTCGAGTGTAGTTTCAATAGGCGAAGAATATTTATAAATAGAATCTAAATATTGATCAAATAAATTGATTTGGCTTAATGGAAGCCTTAACATGGAACCTGATTGGCTTTGAGGAATAATAGGATGCCTGTATTGTGGATTAAGAAATTTTAGTTCTTCTTCGGGGATATTTAAAAAAGCAGATAATTGTTCAAAATCGGCCCTGTTATATATCATAATCGTGTCCGTTAAAGGATGATAATAAGGTGGATTACCTGGATATATATTATGCAATTCATAAAAGTTCATCACATAATTAGCAGCGATAAAAGCAGGTACATACCCTCTGGTTTCTTTAGGTAAATATTCCCTTAACAGCCAAAAGTTTTTTAATCCTCCCGATCTTCTAATTGCTCTGTTCACATTACCTGGGCCACAATTATAAGCGGCAATTGCCAACAGCCAATCATCATATCTTTTATATAAATCGCTTAGAAATTTGGCAGCAGTTTCTGTGGCTAAATAAGGATCGCGGCGCTCATCAATGTAAGAGTTGATATTTAATCCATAACTTTTACCTGTTCCATACATAAATTGCCATAATCCTGTTGCTCCAACTCTTGAAACAGCATGAGGATTTAAGGCTGATTCTACTACAGCAAGGTGTTTCAATTCTAAAGGCATATTATATTTATCTAAAATTTCTTCAAAGATTGGATAATATATTTTACTTAAGCCTATCATATTGCTGACCTGTAGGCGCTTTCTTATCAAGTAAGCATCTATATAATTCTGTACATATTTGTTATAGGTTAGCGGTATAATACTTTTCGATTGGATTTGTGCATACCTACTTAAGATTATTGAATCATTATATACCGGGATCGAATCACATGCAAAACCAAATTTTTCAATCAAGTAGCTGGTGTCGGAGCAAAAGATATCTGATATTTCGTAAAGCTGAGTGATCATGCTGTCTAATTGCAGCATAATCTCATCACTGAGTACTTCGTCATCTATGTCCGAAGGCTGTTTGCCATCATTATCAGCTAGCATATTTAAAAAGGAAAAAGCACTTAATAATATGATCCCAAGTGTAGTTAAAAAAGATTGCATGCGATGTTTATATTAGGAATATACTAAATTAGCAATTCAGTTGGGTTTTACCAACTCCTTATATAACGTTATCAATTTAATTTAATTATTTTTATAAATCATTTAGTATATCAATGGATTTAAATAATTTGAAAGTAGGGATTTTAGGGGGTGGGCAGTTAGGTAGAATGATCGTTCAATCTGCCATTGATTTTGATATAAATATTTACATATTAGATCCCGATAAGCATGCACCATGTGCTAATTTAGTAAGTAATTTTTCTATGGGATCTATTACAGATTATAAGGATGTGTACAATTTTGGTAGAGATAAAGATATTGTAACTATTGAAATTGAAAATGTAAATGTAGAAGCATTAAGGCAATTAGAAAAAGAAGGAATAAAAGTACATCCTTCTGCTGAGGTGATCGGCTTAATTCAGGATAAAGGACTGCAGAAAAAATTTTATAAAGAAAATAAAATCCCTACTTCTGATTTTGTACTTATCAACAATCAAAATGATATTAATCAATATACGGATATGTTTCCTGTGTTCCAAAAGTTGCGTAAAGGAGGCTATGATGGCAAAGGAGTGTGTTATTTAAAAGATCAAGCTGACATACAAAAGGGTTTTGAGGGGCCTTCGATATTAGAAAAAAAAGTAAACTATAAAAAAGAAATTTCTGTCGTATGTGCGAGAAGTGCAAATGGAGAAATTGCTGTATTTCCCGTTGTAGAATTAGTGTTTGATCCGAAATACAATTTAGTAGATTATTTGTTTTCACCTGCGGACATTAACACAAAAGTAGAAGTGCAAGCGCGGGAATTAGCTGAAGAGATTCTTAATAAATTAAATGTAGTAGGTACGCTTGCCATTGAAATGTTTGTTTTAGAAGATGATGCGGTCTTAATAAACGAAATGGCTCCAAGAGTTCATAATAGCGGCCATCATACCATCGAAGGAAATGTTACTTCGCAGTTCGAGCAGCATCTTAGAGCAATTTGTAATTTTCCGTTAGGCGATACAAGTAGTATATCTCCGGCAGCAATGGTAAATTTAATTGGTGATAATAATCATAAAGGTGAAGTAACTTATGAGGGATTGATAGAATTATTGGCTATGCCTGGTATTCATCCACATATTTATGGTAAAAAAACTACCAAGCCGGGAAGAAAAATGGGGCATATTACTATCGTAGATAATGATCTTCAGCAGATGTTTAATAAAGTGAAACAAGTAAAAAGTAAAATTAAAGTACGCGCTAATTAATTTTACATTAATAATAAATGATAGAATAATGCAAAATCAACCACTCGTAGGGATTATAATGGGCAGTCAATCTGATATGCCTATTATGAAAGAAGCTTCAGAAATTCTAAATAAATTAAATGTAGGTTTTGAAATTACGATTGTGTCAGCACACAGAACTCCTCATAGAATGGTAGAATATGCTGAATCTGCTAGAGAGCGTGGGTTGAAAGTGATTATTGCAGGAGCGGGAGGTGCAGCACACTTACCCGGAATGACAGCATCGTTGACTACCTTGCCTGTTATTGGTGTGCCCATCAAATCAAGTAATTCTATTGATGGGTGGGATTCAATTTTGTCTATTTTGCAAATGCCAAATGGTATTCCGGTTGCTACAGTAGCACTAAATGGAGCTAAAAATGCCGGGATTTTGGCTGCAGAGATAGTAGGTGCTTTCAATTCTAATATTGAAAAAAAATTGGAAGATTATAAGCAAGAACTTAACGAAAAAGTAATGAATTCAGTTAAAGCTCTAAATAGATAATTTAATTGCTTACTATTTTAAAACCTTTACCATGCACGCTGATGATTTCGATATTGCTATCATCTTTAAATATCTTCCTTAGTTTAGTGATAAATACATCCATGCTGCGGGCTGTAAAGTAATCATCATTTCCCCAAATTGTGTTTAATGCTATTTCTCTCGTTAAAGTATTGTTTTTATTAATTAGCAATAGTTTTAATAATTCCGCCTCTTTAGAGGTGAGCTTTTTCTCATATCCCGGTTTAGATAATTTTTGTGTTTTTGAATTGAAAAAGTATTCTCCGAATTCAAATTCAGTTTGGCCTGTCGTTGGCGAGCTCGTTGATTCACTTCGCCTCATCACTGCTTGAATTCTTAAAAGTAATTCTTCCATGCTGAAAGGTTTAGTTAGATAGTCATCTGCTCCTAATGTGAAACCTTTGATTTTATCTTCATTTAAAGATTTTGCGGTTAAAAATATAATAGGAACATCTTTATCAATAGACTTAATCTCATTAGCTAGTGTGAAACCATCTTTTAGAGGCATCATCACATCTAATAAACAAAGGTCAAATTGATGATCTTTAAAAACTTGTAAGCCTTCCACACCATTTTGCACAAGTTGTATCGTATATTTTTTGAGTTCCAAATACTCTTTTAGAACAATTCCTAAATTAGGATCATCTTCTGCCAATAGTATATTTGTCTTATAATTTTTCATGCAGATAATTTAAGTGGTAAAATAATTTTTAGCATGGTTCCTTCTCCTAATGCGCTAATTACTTCAATTTTGCCATTATGCATGGCCACAATTTTGTACACATAACTTAATCCTAATCCAAAACCTTTTACATTATGAATATCTCCGGTAGGTAAGCGATAGAATTTTTCAAATATTCTTTTTTGCGTTTTTTTATCCATACCTATTCCTTCATCTTGAATAGTTATAATAATGTTGTCAGATAAATTTTCTGTTTTTAATAATATTTGAGGTGAGTCCGGAGAATATTTATTGGCATTATCTAATACATCATAGATAATGTTAGTTAAATGAACATCGTCGCCTTCCACTATACTTTTTATAGCATTAAGTTGAAGGTTTAGATCTCCTGCTCTTTTTTCTATCTGCAATTTTAAATGATCCACGCTTTTGTTGATAATAAAGTGAATATCGACTAAATCTTTTTTTAGTTTGAAATCACCTTTATCTAGTTGAGCAATTTGTAATACTTTTTGTACTTGTTCATTCAATCGTTTATTTTCTTCATCTATAATTTTTATATAACGTTTAGCTTTATTTTCTTCTAGTACTACATTTGGCTCCGAGAGTACTTCGGTAGCTAAGCGAATGGTAGAAATAGGTGTTTTTAATTCATGAGTCATATTATTAATGAAATCAGTTTTAACATCTGATAATTTCTTTTGCTTTAAAATAGTAGAAATAGAATAAGTAAAACATATGATTATAAGTATTATAAATATACTAGATGAAAGTAATATTTTGCTCATATTAGCTAATAAATATGAGGATTGGCTGGGAAAGGCCAATAGTAAATAGCTTGAATTAGGAGCAAGGTCATTAGGAAATAGCTTCTGCACGTAATTAGCATTTAATACTTCATTTGCCGGTTTTTTCTCATTTTTAAAGGCCCATCCGATTTTATCATCCGGTAGATACATCCCTTTATTTAGCACATATATTTCAAAATTATATGCAGCAGTTATACCCTGTTCTTTGAGATTTATTTGAATAAGGCTGTCTAAATTCACAGAATTTACCCGTTGTTTAATTGGTTTAGATAGGTTAAGCAGCTTATTTACAATATCTTCAATAAAATCTATACGGCTTAAAATTTTATTGATCTTTTTATTTGCGGTATAGCTTGTACTTAAATTTTCTTTTGGAATAATATAGTCATCAGCTTCATTACGGTTACTTAACGATGGAAGGATATTTTTGGATTTTACAGATATTTCATAATCGGTTAAGCCTGCTGAATCTTCAAATATTATAGAGCTGTTTCTAATTATATACTCATTATCTTCATCATATAAAAACAGGCCGGTGCTATCAGAAAAAGCTTTATAATTAAATCTAATTTCACCATTTTCACTTTTTATAAAAAGCTGTTGGTTTTTGTTTTTAGAAGAAGCTACATCTAAAGATATTGCAGATAATGTTTCTTTATATTCCAGTTGTTTGGCTACGTTCGTTAATGCGGTTTGGACATTTTGCTGGAATTGCTCTTCTTTTAGTTTAAACAAGTTTTGAGTCCAGTAAAGTTGGATAGTAATTAGCCCTATTAAAGCAATGCTGGCTAAGATGACGGTAATTAAAAGTAGTGCTCGATTCAATAATTATACGTATATATATTAATGACAATATAACTAATAATGGTTAAGAGCTTGGAAATATTATAAATTAACTAAAAGTATTAAATAAAAAAAGCTCAAACTGTTAGCTTAAACTTTCTTAATCTGTGCAGCCTATTAGTAAATTCTACAGATTAATAAGATTTTAAGTCGAAGTCGATATCTACCAGTTCTGCATATTCTTCACCTGCTTCTTCCATATCTTCATCATCCTTTTCAAAATACCAGGTAACTTTTAGATCGGTTCCATTATTTTTTATTTCATCTATTTTTAGTAAAATATCCAGGATAACCTTTGATGATGCGGTATTAAAATATTCTAATTTGAAAACGAAATTGGAGCCATTTTGAGGATTTTGTTTAAACTCATTCAGCCAATCAAGTACCGGTTGATAAAACTGTGCAGCGTCTTCCGGGATAGATATGCCTGAAAATTCTAAATTATTATTTTGAACATCGAGTATTATCTTTGGAGTATCTTCAGTAGATTCAATATTTATTACTTCCATATATTGCTAAAGTTAAATTAATTTTTAGAAATTATTGCTTGAAATGTGAAGAACGCTAAGTTGTTTCCGGTTAGATCAAAATCATATCTAATTTTATTACCTGATTTCCGTGCGATATCGATTAAACCTAATCCCGCACCTCCTTTTTTTGAAAGGCTTTTATTTAGCCGTACATTTTTATACAGTTCCTTTAGCCCGGCGTTATTTAAAGAGTTTATAAACTCTATTTTTTCTTTTAATTCCTTAATGTTATTTTCTAAAATGGTATTTCCGGTAGTAATAACATAGTCATTATTTACTTTGCCGATCATGAATATAGCAGACCGTTGTGCTAAAGTTGGTTCATGCTCTGCATGTTTAGCAAGATTTTGCAAACACTCCACCATAATGTTAAAAATCTTTTTTTTAATTGTAGCATTTTCTCCTTCAGCTTCAAGATTTTTTTTAATCATAGATAAGACGGTGTTAGTGATATCTTGATTAAAATCTCCTTCATAAACTACAATCAGATTTTGATTTTGCATCTCATAATGAAAATCATATACAAACTTCATATCTGTATTCTCAATTTGCATAATAGTTTGTATAAAATTTATAGTTGAAGTAATTTTAGATTAAGGTATAAAACTTTTACAAAAAATGAAAATATTTAAACATACGCTATGCTTATTTTGAGATACCGTAGAAATTTTTTGTAATTTCAACATTAAATATTGAGGTTGAAACGTAAAAGTGATAAAAAAAAAATAAATGTTGCTATAGCTGATGATCATCAGGTAGTTTTAATAGGATTAAAAACCCTTTTAAGCAAGGCAGATGATATAGAAGTTGTTGGAGCAGCATTTGATGGTGAGGAATTAATCCAATTAGTAGAATCGGGCTTAGATATTGATGTAGTATTAATGGATATTAATATGCCTCGTATTAATGGGATAGAAGCTACAAAATATCTTAATAAAGAGCATAGCCATATTAATGTTTTAGCAATAACAGTTAATGAAGATGAGGCATCAATCAAAAAGATGTTAAATGCGGGAGCCTTAGGTTACATATTAAAAGATGATGATGAACAGGATATTATGATCAATGCGATCAGAAAGGTATGTAAAGGAGAAAGCTATTTTAGTAATAAGGTTTCTAGTGTACTTTTATCTAAATACATGACTAAGCATCCATCTAATATGAAGGTAGAACCTAATCTGGATACAGATTTAACAGATAGGGAAGTACAAATACTAAGACTAATAGCTCAAGAAAAAACCAGCACAGAAATAGCAGATAACTTATTTTTAAGTATTAAAACTGTAGAAATGCATCGCAGCAACTTGATCAAGAAGATAGGCGTTAGAAGCTCTATCGGCTTAATCAAGTATGCTGTTAAGCTTAAATTAATTGAGTAAAGTTATTACAATCCTTTAAACAGATCAGATAGCTTTATATTATAAAAGTCACATAATTCCTTAAGAGTTGTTATGTTGACATTCATGATATAATTCTTGTTTTCCAGTCTTCCAATATGAATACCTGTTCCTTTAAGAATTTTTTCCTGTACAAAATTATTTTTTAATCTGGCCGCTTTTAACCTAGATTTTAATTCAAGAATTAAATCTTTATCTATTCTTTCTTTTTTATCTTTTTTCATTTTAATATAATTGTCTATAATCTAATAACTGAAATATTGTGTCCTTAATGCAAAAATAGTAATAAAGTTTTAACATACCTAGTGGATACCCTGTAATTTAAAATAGGGTATCTACTAATAATTAAGTTTACTGTTGTTTAATGGAACAGTAAGTATGTATTCAGTCCCTTCATCCGGAAGGGATTTTAAATTTATAACACCATTTATTGACTTTGCTCGTGAGTAAATATTTTGTAAACCCATACCGGTATTTTTTTCTAGCTTTTCTGGCTCAAAGCCACGCCCATCATCAATTAATGAAATATTGATCTCATTGTCAAATTGGTTAATTTGAATATATATATTTTTAGCACCTGCATGTTTTAAGGTATTTTGTGTACATTCTTGAATTATTCGATAAACAGAAATCATAATTATTTTATCAAGATGTAATTCAAGCTTATTACTTTTAATTTGAGCATTTATTTCATTAAAAAAATTAATTCTTTTACATAAATTTTCTACTGCAGCAATTAATCCATGATTCTCTAAATCAATTGGCATTAAATTGTAAGAAATATTTCTTAATTCTCTTATTGATTTATGCAGCAAATCTTTTATGGAATTATATGTCTCATAGTCTTTATGAGCCGTATCTGAAAAAGAAGACTTGAGAGAAGATAAGAATAAGTGGATGGCCGTTAAATCCTGACTTAAACCATCATGTAAATCCTTGGCAATTCTATTTCTTTCCAGTTCCTGTGCTATAACTACTTCTTTTAAAACTGACGATTCAAGCTTTTTAAGTTCAGTAATATTTTTTATTAATCCTCGGTAACCGCAAATCTTATTATTATCACCTTGAATTGCAGTAACAGAGATCAAACAATATAATTCTTCCCCACTTCTTTTAATCAGCGCTATTTCATAATTTTCTACAATAAATTTATTAGTTAATAAGTGACATAATTTAGTCACATCACTTTTATACTTAAATAGCTGACAAACATTTTGGTTTGTGTAACTTGAATGATCAAATAATAGATCAATGGCTGAAGGATTAATATTTAAAATTTTTCCTGATTCATCTATAGTTATGATGCCATCCATTGATGTATCAAATATGGATTGATATTTTTCTTCTGATTCAGATAATTGATATTTTATTTTCTCTACCTCAGATATATCTTTAATTATATATAAGAACCTATTTTTTGAATCAAGTTTAGTACGTGAATAAATAACTTTTTTCACTACACCTGATGTAGTTTTTAAATAAGCATAACGATTCAAAATATTATTGTTTGCTGAATCGTACAACTGCGTATTATTTTCTTCAAAAAGAATACTAGCAAGATGAGTGGTAGCCGATTTCATAAATTGTATGGCTTGCTCGGCAACTTTATTATAATCTATAATATTAAGTTGGCCATCAATCACTAAAACAATATCCGGAATGCTGTTGTAAATTTGGCTAAGCGCTTGTTCTGATATGGTAGAAGTGTGCAGCTTTTCAGCTAGTATATTTATTTCGTTGATTATCAGATTTAATTGCTCTTCTTTGTCTGATATATTTACATGACTATTATAATTATCTTGAGTAATCTCTATTAATCTTCTAACAACTTGATCTATTCTTACATCTTCGTTACTCATATAATGATAATAAATACGGTAAGCTTAATTATTTATGTGAAAGTATATAAAAATTTTATTAGTGGCATAGGGTTTTTACTACTCCATAAATAGAGTATATACTAATTGACTTATTCAAATATTACGTATAATATTGATAATCCCTTTATAATAAAGATATTTAATGAATCAAAAAATAAAATTATTATTAGTTGATGACCACAAAATTATTCGAGATGGAATTAAATCAATATTAAAACCATCCAAAAAATTATCGTTGTACAAGAAGCCGAAGATGGTGAGGAAGCTATCAATAATTATGATAAACAAAAATGTAATATTATTATAATGGACATTAATATGCCCAGAACAGATGGTATTGAAGCTACAAAAGAAATTATAGGAATGGATCCGCATGCAAAAATTTTAGCTTTATCAATGTATAACCATGAGTCTTACATCAAGGATATTTTAAAAGCAGGTGCTATGGGATATGTATTAAAAGATACTGGAGAGCAAGAATTACTTAAGGCAATTTATACTGTAAGCGCAGGGAATTATTACTTTGGTGCCGGAATTTTTGGTTCTATGATGCATGAGTTTAGTCATGGCCCAAATCAAACAAAAAAAGAAACTAAATTGACTGAAAGGCAAGAAGAAGTTTTAGCATTACTGGCTGATGGAAAAACTAACAAAGAAATAGGAAAACAACTAAAACTCAGTACCCGTACTATAGATTCTCATAGAAGAAATATGCTGAAAAAGACTAATTCAAAAAACACGGCCGACTTATTGAGGTATGCTTTTAAAAAAGGTTTATAATAATAAATAATAAGAGCGATTAAATTAATCACTCTTATTACATTAATTTTTTATTTTACTTTATTAGCAAATTCTTTACCGGGCTTAAATTTTGCAACTGTCCTAGCAGGAATATTAATTTCTTTACCGGTTTGTGGATTTCTTCCTTTTCTGGCAGCTCTTTGAGTAGAAGAAAAAGTGCCAAATCCTACCAAGGTAACTTTATCACCTTTTTTTACTGTGTTAATTGTATTATTAACAAAAGAATCGACAGCTTTAGTAGCTTGTGATTTTGAAATTCCCGCTTCATCAGCGATGTTACTGATTAAATCACCTTTATTCATAGTATATAATTTATAAGTTAATTAATACCTTAAATATAAACTTTTATTTGACGATTGGTGTTACAAGTTACTTTTATTATATCAACAAAGGCTTCAGGTATAAGATCGGCTACTGATTAATATGTTTATTTTTAACTAATTTCACCGACATAATTAGAGCTTTAAGATAAATAGTGATGCGAAATAAAAAAAAGATATTTAATGATCCGGTTTATGGATTTATTACAATACCTTATATCATAGCTTTTGATATTATTGAGCATCCGTATTTTCAAAGGTTAAGAAGGATCCAACAATTAGGGCTTACTCATTATGTATATCCGGGCGCTTTACATACTCGTTTTCAGCATGCTATGGGAGCTATGCATCTGATGGGTAAGGCGCTCAACACATTAAAATCGAAAGGGCACTACATTTCGGATGAAGAAGCTAAAGCAGTTTACGTTAGCTATTTTATTGCATGATATAGGCCATGGTCCATTTTCACATACCTTAGAACGATCGCTTGTTCCAGGAGTTTCTCATGAAGACTTATCGGTACTATTCATGGATAGGTTGAATGAAATATTTAATGGCGAGTTATCACTGGCTATTAAAATTTTTAAAAATCAGTATCATAAAAATTTTTTACATCAACTAGTTTCTAGTCAATTAGATATGGATAGAATGGACTATCTAAATAGAGATAGTTTTTTCACAGGTGTATATGAAGGGGTGATAGGTTATGATAGAATTATTGAAATGCTAAATGTTGCTAATGATGAATTAGTAGTTGAGATAAAAGGAATATATTCAGTAGAGAAATTTATTATCTCCAGAAGATTAATGTATTGGCAAGTATATTTGCACAAAACAGTGTTAGCTGTAGAGCAGACGCTTGTAAAAGTATTATTGAGAGCTAAGGAACTAGTTAACAATGGAGTTAAATTGCCTGCTTCAGCTGCATTACAACAATTTTTGAGTAACGAATACACTGTAAAAAATTTTAATGCTGATCATTCTTTATTAGAGCAATTTGCAGCATTAGATGATTATGATATTTTTACTGCTTTAAAAGAATGGACAAAACATAATGACGTTGTTTTGGCATTTTTATGCAATAGCATCGTGAATAGAAACTTATTGAAAATAGAATTACAAAATGATGCTTTTTCAACTGATAAAATTGAAAAATTAATTAATGCCACTTCTAAAGTATATAACATAAATAAATCTGCAGCCAACTACTTGGTCTTTTCTGAAACTACCAGTAATAGTGCATATAATCCCAAAGCAAATAATATTAATATTTTGTTAAAAAATGGTAAAACTACAGATATTGTAAATGCGTCTGATCAATTAAATATTTCCGTACTTTCTGATCCGGTTACAAAGCATTATTTGTGTTATCCCAAAGGTATTCTGGAAATAAATTTATAAATTCGCATATGCAATTTACCGCCTCTGATCTGTCTAAACTATTGAATGGCGAGCTAATTGGTGATCCTAATATAAAAGTAAGTAAAGTCGCTAAAATAGAAGAGGCAACTCCCGGAACAGTGAGTTTTGTCGCTAATCCTAAATACGAACAACATTTATATACTACAAATGCTTCAATAGTTATTGTAAATAAAACGTTAACTATTAAAGGAAATGTTTCTCCTGCTTTAATAAAAGTTAACGATGCATATAACTGTCTATCTATCTTACTAGATAAATTCCATGTCAATAGTCGTAAAATCGGTATTGACACTCTAGCCTTTATTACTGATTCTTCAAAAATAGCCGAGAAAGTATATATTGGCCCGTTTGCATACATAGGAGACAGAACTACTTTAAAATCTGGAGCTAACATATATCCTAATGTATATGTGGGAGATAATGTTTCAATAGGAGAAAATACTATAATTTATCCGGGAGCTAAAATTTATGATAATTGTATCATTGGCGATAATTGCATAATTCATTCTGGAGCTGTGATAGGAAGTGATGGTTTTGGATTTGCTCCTGAAGAAAACGGTATGTATAAAAAGGTTGCCCAAACAGGAAATGTAGTCATAGAAAATAATGTGGAAATCGGTGCAAATACTACTATTGATAGAGCTACCATGGGGTCTACACTCATTAAAAAAGGAGTTAAGTTAGATAACTTAATTCAAGTTGCTCATAATGTTGAGATAGGAGAAAACACCGTTATTGCTGCTCAAACAGGTGTTTCAGGTAGTACTAAGATTGGAGAACAGTGTGCTATCGGAGGCCAAGTAGGTTTTGTAGGCCATGCTTATATAGCACCAAATACTAAAATAGGTGCTCAAAGTGGCATTCCGGCTTCTATTAAAACTTCTGGTAAAGTATGGCATGGTTCACCTGTCCAAGAGTTAAAAGACGAGTTAAAATCAATGGTAGTTTATAAGAAGCTGCCTGAGTTGCTGAAGAGAATAGAAAAGCTTGAACGATCTCTAAAAGTAGCTCAAGCCGGCGAAATTCAACATGCAGCGAATGAGAAAGAACATAATATTTAGCAGCAGCATATGTGTATTATTCGCTAATAGTAGCTATAAAATGAAAATATTAACAGAAGCAAAGTAAGATGATAAATCAATGTACAATTAAAGAACCTGTCTCCATCAGTGGAGTGGGCATCCATACAGGCCAAAAAGTTACAATGTGCTTTAAGCCGGCTAAAGAAAATCATGGGTATAAATTTCAAAGAATAGATCTTGATAATCATCCAATTGTAGAAGCTGATATCGATAATGTAGTAGATGTATCCAGAGGAACTACGATAGAAAAAAATGGTGTGCGCATACATACAGTTGAACATACTTTAGCAGCTTTAGCAGGATTAGAAATTGATAATGTCTTAATTGAATTAGACGGCCCGGAGCCTCCGATCATGGATGGCAGTTCTCAAACATATGTTGACGCTCTGTTGAAAGCAGGTATTCAAGAGCAATCAAAAGAACGAATATATTTAGAATTGCCTGAAAACATTGCTTATGAAGAATCTGATAGAGGAGTAGAAATAATTGCCATTCCTGCTAAAGAATATAAATTGACAGTAAAAGTTGATTATAATTCTCCTGTACTTGGTATTCAACATGCTTCAGTAGATTCTATTAAAGAGTTTAAAAAGGAAATTGCCTCTGCCAGAACATTTTCTTTTTTACACGAATTAGAAGAATTAGTATCTAATGATCTAATCAAAGGAGGCAATATTGACAATGCCATAGTGGTTGTTGATAAAGTTATAGAAGCTAAAAAATTAAAAAAGATTGCAGATGTCTTCAATATCACGGATATTCAAGCACCTAAAGAAGGGTTCTTAAATAATAAACAACTGCATTACGCAAATGAGCCTGCTCGGCACAAACTGTTAGATGTAGTGGGTGATTTGGCACTGCTAGGCCATCCTATTAAAGCACATATTTTAGCTACTCGTCCCGGCCATAAAGCAAATGTTGAATTTGCCCGTAAAATACGAGCTAAGATCAAGCAAGATAAACGAAAAGTGAAAGCCCCAAAGTATAATCCTAACAATGAGCCAATTTTTGATATTAATCAAGTTTCTAAGTTTTTGCCGCATAAATATCCGTTTCTTTTAGTTGATAAAGTAATTGAGCTAGGCGATGAGCATGTGGTAGCAGTTAAAAAACGTCACTATTAACGAAGAGTTTTTCACCGGCCACTTTCCGGGAAACCCTGTAATGCCGGGCGTACTACAAACAGAGGCATTAGCTCAGGTTGGCGGCATCTTACTGATGAGGTCTGTTCCTGATCCTGAAAACTACATTCCTTATTTTTTAAAGTTAGATAAAGTAAAATTTAAACGAAAAGTAGTACCCGGTGATACGCTTATAATGAAAGTTGAATTGCTAAGCCCTATAAGAAGGGGTATTTTTGAAATAAAAGGGACGGTGTTTGTGGGTGATAATATTGCTACAGAAGCAGAACTAGTTGCAAGAATTACCAGAAAAGACGGAGTATGATTCAGCCATTAGCCTTTATACATACTAATGCTCAAATAGCCGATAATGTAGTAATAGACCCATTTACTACTATTAATAAAAATGTGAAGATAGGAGAAGGTACTTGGATAGGGTCTAATGTGACCATTATGGAAGGAGCCAGGATCGGAAAAAATTGCAGGATTTTTCCGGGAGCAGTTATATCAGCTATTCCACAAGACCTGAAGTTTGAAGGAGAAAAAACTGAAGTGATCATTGGAGATAATGTAACCATACGAGAATGTGTTACAGTAAATAGGGGTACAAAAGACCGGTATAAAACACAAATTGGTAACAATTGTTTGATTATGGCTTATGCTCACATTGCTCATGATTGCGTAGTAGGTGACAATTGTATCATTGCTAATAGTGTACAGTTGGCCGGCCATATTGATGTGGGGAGATTATGCAATAATTGGAGGTAATTCAGGCATTCATCAATTCGTTTCTATAGGTAAACATGCTTTTATAGCGGCCGGAACAATGGTAAGAAAGGATATCCCTCCTTATGTAAAAGCTGCAAGAGATCCATTAAGTTATGTTGGGATCAATTCAGTAGGCTTAAGAAGAAGAGGGTTTACAACGGAAAAAATTAACCAAATCCAAGATATTTATAGAATCTTATTTGTTCGGAAATTTAATACTTCACAAGCATTAAGTATGATTGAAGCTAAATTGCCGGTATCTGACGAAAGAGATGAGATTATTAGCTTTATTAGAGATGCCGGGCGTGGAGTTATGAAAGGATATTCTCAAAAGAATGATAATAACTCTTGACGATGTAAGCAAACGATTTGGTGAAAAATGGATTTTTACCAATATCACCCATTCTTTAAGTGATGCTCATAAACATGTGATCATTGGTAAAAAACGGTTCAGGTAAAAGTACGCTGCTAAAGATTCTTTCAGGCTATTTATCTCCTTCTAAAGGTGTAGTTAAATATTTTTCAGATGATTTAACTCCATTAGATAATATCCATAAATCAATAGCTTTTACAGCTCCTTATGTCGAGCTGTTGGAAGAGTTAACCATAAATGAATTTTTATCATTTCATTTAAAATTTTCTAATTCAAATAATCTATCAGCTGATGAAATGATCAATATTGCAAAGCTTGAGAACTATCGTAATGAATATATCAAAAATCTTTCTTCTGGAACCAAACAAAAACTAAAATTATCCATTGTATTTTTATCTGAAGCATCTATTTTGCTGTTAGATGAACCTACTATGAATTTTGATACTAAAAAATATTGATTGGTATCATCAGATGATCGATGAATATACAGCAGATAAATTGTTAGTTATTGGCTCTAATCAAGACTATGAATATGAAGCTTGTGACAACCAAATAAATATCGAAAACTACGCAAATAAACAAGATGCCCGGTAATACAATTGGTGATATTTTAAAAGTAAGTACTTGGGGCGAATCTCATGGTAAAGCCATAGGTGTATTAATAGATGGCTGCCCGGCAGGATTAAAGATTGATATAGATTTTATCAAAAAAGAACTAAGCCGTCGTCGGCCGGGCCAATCACATATTACTACTCCTAGAGATGAAGACGATAAGCCGGAAATATTTTCAGGAGTGTTTGAAGGATACACATTGGGAAGCCCAATCATGGTATTAATTAAAAACAAAGATGTTCAATCCAAAGATTATGATAATTTAAAAGATACTTACCGGCCTTCACATGCAGATTTCACCTATCAGCAGAAATATGGTATAAGAGATCATAGGGGAGGAGGCCGTTCATCTGCCAGAGAAACAGCTGCCAGAGTGATTGCGGGAGCTGTTGCTAAAATGTACCTAATCCAAAAAGGGATTATCATTCAAGCATACGTTTTCTCAAATAAATACTATTGCACTTACTAAAACTTATGAAGAATTAGATTTAGAAACAGTCGAAAATAATATCGTAAGGTGTCCTGATCAGAGTTTAGCTGAAAAAATGATTAAAAAAATAGAAGAAGCTAAAGAGCAGGGAGATAGCCTTGGTGGAATAATTAGTTGTATAGTAAAAGGTTGTCCGGCCGGGTTAGGTGATCCGGTGTTTGATAAACTTCATGCAGATTTAGGTAAAGCTATGTTGAGCATCAATGCAGTAAAGGGTTTTGAATATGGTTCCGGTTTTGGTGCTATTACCATGGGCGGCAAAAAACATAATGATCCATTTATCGTAAAAGATGGGCAAATAAAAACAAGCTCAAATCATTCAGGAGGCATTCAAGGTGGCATTTCTAATGGTATGGATATCTATTTTAACGTAGCATTTAAGCCTGTAGCAACAATACTACAAGAGCAAGCCTCTGTTAATGAAAAAGGAAAAAAAGTAAGTTTAAAGGCTAAAGGAAGGCATGACCCATGCGTAGTTCCAAGAGCAGTTCCTATTGTAGAAGCTATGGCTGCCATTACTATTATGGACCATTATCTGAAATCATTGATCTCAAAAGTATAATGTGAAAAAGTTAGCATTACATTGGAAAATTATCATCGGAATGATTGCAGGCTTGGTAGTCGGCATTTTAATGAATGCTTTTGGAGGGGCAAAAATAATTATTGATTGGGTGGCACCGTTCGGGCGTATTTTTATTAATCTTCTCAAGTTAATCGCCGTACCGCTTATTTTTGCCTCTTTAGTAAAAGGTATCACCAGCGTGACCGATATATCCAGCTTATCTCGTATAGGAGGCAAAACCATAACTATTTATCTTTCTACCACTGTCGTATCTATTATTATTGCTTTAGCGATCGTTTCTATAGTTAAACCCGGCAACTCTGTTCCCAAAGATGTACAGGTGCAGTTAGCAGCTCAATATGGGCCAAACGCACAATCTAGCACGTCACGGATCGACGAAATAAAAAGTAATGGCCCGTTACATTTTTTGGAAGAAATTGTACCTAGTAATATTGTAGGTGCTATGCAGGATAATTCTAAAATGCTTAAAGTTATTTTCTTCACTTTATTATTTGGTATTGCCATCATACTTATACCTGCGGAAAAAACCACAGTAATCAGAGCATTTTTCGATCAATTAAATGAAGTGATTTTGAAATTAGTTGACCTCATCATGCTGTTTGCTCCATATGGCGTTTTCGCTTTAATTGCAGCTTTGGTAGTAGAAAATAGTGCGACCATACTAAGCTTGTTATCTGCCTTAGGTTTATACGCTTTGACTGTAGTAGTTACATTGGCTGTTATGGTAGTTTTAGTATATCCTGTAATGCTTAAATTACTAACTAATGTTAAGATATTCGATTTTTTTAAAGGAATATCACCGGCTCAACTATTAGCATTTTCAACAAGTTCCAGTGCTGCTACACTCCCGGTAACTATGGAGTGCTGTGAAGAGAATTTAGGTATTTCAAAAAAGATCACAAGTTTTGTCTTGCCTTTAGGAGCGACCGTAAACATGGATGGTACCAGTATTTGGCAAACTGTAACAACGGTATTTTTAGCCCAACTTTATGGTTATGACCTTAGTTTAGGGCACCAATTAACCATTATATTAACAGCTACCTTATCTTCAATAGGTGCAGTTGGCGTGCCGGGTGGAGGTATAGTAATGTTAATAATTGTATTGCAATCCGTAGGGTTACCTGCTGATGGCATAGCAATAATTTTGGGTATCGATAGAATATTAGACATGTGCAGAACAGTAATAAACGTAACGGGCGATTCGACAGTAGCTACGATTGTAGCCAGTTCAGAAAATGAAATAAGAATATAATGTTATCCGGTAATATAATATACTTTTTATGGATGATGAGCATATGGATTTTGCCAGGTGAGGAGCAACATAATGCTCATAAGCAGATAAAAAACCTTAAAGAAGGAGTATTATTGATCAGATTAGACTCCGGCCATGCAAAATTTGATTTACTGGAAGAATCGGGACATGTAGTAAATGAGCAAACTAAAAAGGCTTACCTCGCTTCGAAAGAGAAAGTGATGACAGAAACTATCGATGCTTTTGATAAATATTATAAATTTTCCAAATATTTTTTCTTTTACGATTACGACCAAAATAAAATATTACATGCAGACTTTCAGGGCGTATTATTTAATTCAAACAAGCAATTGGTAGAAATAGACGATCTTAATTTAGACTCAAATAATATTTTCATTGCTCAAGTTGGAAAAGTGATATATTTTGATGCGATGAATAAATACTATGAAGGCCTTGTTCTTAAAGATCATCAGCTTCGGCAGTTAGATAATTCGTTCCCTTATTATGTCAAAAAGCATGCGCCTTTGCCCATAAGCAATAGAAGTATAGCAGAAATGGTAATCGTTTTAGATGAACAGTTGGATAAGTTTTATTAGAAAAATTAAATTGGTCTAAACTCTCGTGCATGCAATAAGTGCCTAAATGAAGGAACTGTTTCATACACGCGTTGCAAACACCCTGGAGATTACAAATTGCTTTTAACCTATTGCTTCACAATTTTCTCAATCCTATTATCTATATAAAGATAGTAAGGGCCGGGCTCTAGGTTGGGAAGTTTAATTTGATAACCTTCGCCTTGTATTACAAGTACACCAAACTCAGTAAATATCTGGTATTTTGTTCTTCTTGATAAATAAAGGCAATTTTCCACTTTATCGGGATAAAAAGTGATAGGATTTAAAGCTGACTCAAAGTTTGCGACTTCAGAATATTTATATTTCCCGTTAATATCTCGCTGTTTGATTCGATATTCATTATTTCCCGAATATTGATCTACTTGAAAATTGTAATAATTATAGCCCGGTGTGCCATGGCCGATAAGCTTGCCCAGCTCTACCCATTTATTATAGATTTTTTGTTCTACAGTAAATGGCTCCTGAGTAGTTTCGTTTTTTGTCGTCCAGGTCAATTGATTTTCCTTTGCCTCGATAGCTACTAATTCATACGTGCTTTTACTATATAACACTTCAGGATTTAATATTTCCGGTTTACAACTGCTATGATATTTTATTTCAATGTTAATATATGTACCTTTCTTATAGGTGCTAAGATCAATTTCTATGTCACTGGCACCTGTATTTTTCATATTATTATCATTAACAGAAATTTCTTCAATACAATATTTATTCCCCGGTAGCACATAAGGATTCTTAATTTTTATATTAATTCCTTTATTAGTTCCGTCCAGTACTTTAATATTGTATGCTTCCGGTGTGCTTTGAGCCATCACGGCAGTAAAAGAAAATATGTGTAAGGCTACAAAGAAAATTTTTTTATAGTAAAGATAATTGCAAATCAATCGAGACATAGTCTGTATCATAAATATGGCGGGTAAATATAATTAAATAATTCATATTTATAAAGTGATGCACTCAGCTACCATATTTGTAATCATTATTTTCTTGTAAATAATAATAATCCAATTGCAAATGCAGCAAATATTATATTGGGAATCCATACACCCCAAATAGGCGGCAGGTTGGCATTTGTAGAAAAAGTGCTTGAAAATTGCTGCACCACTATAAATAGAGCACTGATAGCTATTCCCGAGGCAATATGTAATCCCATTCCTCCTCGTACTTTTCTGGAAGCTATAGATACACCGATAAGTGTAAGTATAAATACAGAAAAAGGAGAAGCTGTTCTTTTATATTTTTCTAACAAATAAAATTCTATGTTTTCCGCTCCTCGTAGCCTTTCTTGAGCAATGAATGTATTAAGTTCTGTATAAGTCATTTCATCTTTTACTTGCACTTCTTTTTCAAAATCCCCCGGTTTGATAGCGAGCGTAATTAAAGTTGTATCCCCGGTATCGTACTTAATATTTGTAGAATCGAATGTTCTGGCAATATATTCATTCAGTTGCCACTGTTGATGTGTATTATCCCATTTGATCTTTTTAGCATTGGTCTTGTATAAAAGCTTATTATTGTTAAATTTTTCTAAGGTGAATTTAAATCCTGAAGTGTCTTTACTATTATAGCTTTCTAAATAAATGAAACTCTCCGGATCAATTTGCAGATGTACATTTTTAAAATAGGTTTTAAAAAATTTACGTACGTATGTTTTCTCAAAGCTGATTCGCTTTTTATTTGCAATTGGTACTAACCAGTGATTACAATATAACAATAAGATGACTAAAAATGCCGCTGTAAGAAAATAAGGAACCAGCATTCTGTAGAAACTTATGCCACTGCTCAAAATGGCTATGATCTCTGACTTATAAGCCATTTTAGAAGTAAAAAATATAACTGCAATAAATATAAAAAGCGGACTGAGCATAACCCCGATGTACGGGATGAAGCTAAGGTAATATTCAAAAAAAAGAACTTTAAAGGGAACTTCGTTATCAATGAAATCATCAATCTTTTCAGTGATGTCTATAACGATAGATATGGCAATGAATAGAAGAATAGAAAAAAAGAAAGTCGTTAAGAATTTTCTAATGATATATAAATCTATTTTCTTCACTACAGATTTGTTATTATTCTTGCAATTTTTTACTTTTGCAAAGTTCTCGTTATTTTTAATTTACAATTCAAAACTAAAAATTTAAAATTAATCCTCGTAAATCGCTTAATAACTACAGTCTGGTGGTAACTCGCTTTACCATATTATTTTTCCAAGCAACAAAATCTCCATTAATAATATACTTACGAGCTTCTCGTACCAACCATAGATAGAAGCTAAGATTATGAATACTTGCTATTTGCCCTCCTAATCTCTCTTTAGAGACAATAAGATGCCTCAAGTAAGCTTTCGTATGATGCTGGCTTAAATGAGAAGGACTTGATAAGTCAATCGGGCTAAAATCATTTTCCCATTTTTTATTTTTAATATTAATAAAACCTTCTGCTGTAAACAACATGCCGTTTCTTCCATTTCTAGTCGGCATTACGCAATCAAACATATCAATACCCAATGCAATACACTCCAAGAGATTTTCAGGAGTGCCTACTCCCATTAAATACCTTGGTTTTTCTTTTGGTAATATATTGCAAACTATATCAGTCATAGCATACATATCTTCTGCCGGCTCGCCTACCGACAGGCCACCAATGGCATTTGCTTCAAAATCCATGGAGGCTACAACCTCAGCTGATTGTTTGCGTAAATTTTTAAAAGTACTACCTTGAATGATGGGAAATAAACTTTGTTTATGTCCGTATATAGGTACGGTACGTTCAAATTGAGCTTTACATCGCTTCAGCCACCGATGCGTCATTTCCATAGATTTTCTTGCATACTCATATTCACAAGGATAAGGAGTGCACTCATCAAATGCCATAATAATATCCGCACCAATAATCCTTTGAATGTCCATCGCACTTTCAGGAGATATAAATCTGGTAGAGCCGTCTATATGCGATTTAAACTGCACCCCTTCTTCCGTGATTTTTCTAGTAGGAGAGAGGGAATATACTTGGTAGCCGCCACTGTCTGTTAATATAGGTAAGTCCCATCCCATAAAAGAATGAAGGCCACCGGCTTGTTTGAGAATATCACATCCCGGCCGTAAATATAAATGGTAAGTATTTCCTAAAATAATTTGGGCTGCTATGGTATCGGTTAGCTCTGTATAGTTAATTCCTTTTACACTGCCTAATGTGCCCACTGGCATAAAAATAGGCGTTTGGATGACTCCATGATCAGTTGTTATTTCACCCGCTCGCGCTTTAGATGATTGATCTTCTTTTATAAGTTTAAAATCCATTTTATTTATAAACGATAATTTTAATAATATTTGCTTTATTTGTCCTCCAGATGGATTGTACTAATATCATTTTAATAGGATTATTAACGGTACAACTTAGCTATTATATTTTTTTGTTTTCTCGGCTTGCAGTGTACAAAAAAACTTCTTCAATTAACAGTTACACAGAGCCTGTTTCAGTTATTATATGCGCTAAAAACGAATTAGCAAACTTACAGAAAAATTTGCCAAAAATCTTGTCTCAAGATTATAGTGATTTTCAAGTTATTATAGTAGATGATCAATCTATTGACTATACATTTGAATGGTTAAATGAAATAAAAAACAGCTACAAAAATTTAAGCGTTTTTCAATCTGATAAAAATAGCGAGCTAAAAGGGAAAAAAAATGCATTAAATCTAGGGATTACTGCTGCACAACATGATTTAATATTGTTAACTGATGCAGATTGCAGGCCTATTGGAGATCATTGGTTGAAAAATATGGCTGATAATTTTCAGGTAAATAATATTGTTTTAGGGTATGGGCCTATGGAAAAATTTGGTAAGGAGAAGGCACATATATGGAGCGCAATAATAAATAAATTTATCAGGTATGATACTTTCTTTATAGCGATTCAATATTTTTCATATGCTTTGGCAGGTATTCCCTATATGGGTGTAGGGCGTAATATGGGGTATAAAAAACAGTTGTTTTTAGAAAATAATGGATTTGATAATATTAATAAAACCCTTTCGGGTGATGATGATCTGTTTGTAAGCAAAGCAGCCGAAAAAAAACAGGTAGATATAGAAATTAATGAGCAAACATTTATGTATTCTAGAGCAAAAACATCCATCAGTGATTGGATGCGACAAAAGCAAAGGCATCATAGTACTGCTACACAATATAAATGGATACATCAATTATTATTAGCAGTTTATTGGGTTTCTCTGGCAGGATTTTATGTTACTTTAATGATGCAAATATTCAGAGGGTTTTTAATAGCCGGTATCATATTATGGAGCCTAAAGATTTTAGTGCAAATGTTAATTTTTTACCACATTGCCAAGCGGCTCAAAGAGCAGGATTTAATTAAATATATTCCGCTTTTTGATTATATATCCTTCGTTTTTTATATTATTTTAGCGATGAAATTAATTTGTAAAGAAAGCAAAGAATGGAATTAAATGCAGACTTTTCACCTCGGGCTCAGGAAGATCTCGAATTAGTAAAACGTGCAGTTGAAAATGGAGATCAAATTGCTTTCGCAGGCTTAATGGAGAGATATCGTGATTCTATCTATTACATGATCCTTAAAATGGTACACAATAGAGATGATGCCGACGATTTAACGATTGAGGCTTTTGGAAAAGCTTTTAATAATCTAGATAAGTACAGTCCTGACTTTGCTTTTAGCACATGGCTTTTTAAAATAGCTTCTAATAATAGTATTGATTTTATAAGAAAGAAAAAACTAGAGACTTTTTCCATTGACGAACCAATTGGTGGCAATGAAGAGGGATCAACTATGTCTTATGATCTAGAATCTGATGGCTTAGACCCGGAAGAAAAATATATTAAAAAAGAGAGAAAACGATTGATGAATGATGTGGTTGATAAATTAAAGCCTAAATATCGTTTGCTGATTGAATTAAGATATTTTAAGGAACTATCTTATGATGAAATAGCGCAGAAACTGGATCTTCCTTTAGGTACGGTTAAAGCTCAATTGTATAGGGCAAAAGAGCTTTTATATAATATTCTTATTAAATCCAAACAAAGATATTAGCTAAGTGGAGCTGATTTTAAAATATTTCCCTGATCTTTCTTCCCATCAAATCGAACAATTCCGACAGCTGGCACCCCTTTATAAAAATTGGAATGAAAAAATAAATGTTATTTCTCGCAAAGATATTGATCATATCTTTGAACACCATATCTTGCATTCTTTAGCAATTGCTAAAGTCGTGTCTTTTCCCGCAGGCGCTAAAATTTTAGATTTAGGTACAGGAGGCGGATTTCCAGGTATTCCCTTAGCTGTTATGTTTCCTGAAGCTCAATTTCTATTAGTCGACAGCATTGCAAAAAAACTTACCGTGGTTGGCGATATAGCCAGGGCAATTAATTTGAAAAATGTAGTAACACAACATGCCAGAGTAGAAACTTTGAAAGGCCAATATGACTATATCACTAATAGGGCAGTAGCTAAACTG
This sequence comes from Chitinophagales bacterium, assembly GCA_965213575.1. Lineage (GTDB taxonomy): Bacteria > Bacteroidota > Bacteroidia > Chitinophagales > JAUHXS01 > JAUHXS01. The sequence continues at coordinate 25,237 of CBDBZN010000022.1, forward strand.
GATAAGCTTTGTGAGTGGATAAGTGACATAGACTGCAATAATTTAATTAGCTTAAAGGGAGGAAAAATTGATGAAGAAATAAAATTAATTAATGGGATGAGTACTAAATTCCACATTGTAGATTATTTCCAACGACCTTATTTTAATGATAAATATGTTATTCATGTTAGAAAATAAGATTATGTATTTTAATATTAATACAAATTATAAACTATAATTTACATATTATGAAGTTATTATTATCTTATTTAGACATATTCTAAATTCATTAAAAAAAGCCAGTCTGCACTACATTATAGAAGACAATGTCATAAATTTGTAAAAATGTGTTAAGTTTCAGATAACCTCAAAATTAAGTCGTGAAGCTAAAGATCGAAACGCTTAGAAATTCCATTCTCACATTACTCATAGTTTTTTCTATAGGCAATTTTGATGTCAAGGCGCAAGATGGCGAGAAGCTCTTTAAAGCAAATTGCGCAAGTTGCCATAAAGTAGATAAAAAATTAATTGGCCCTGCCTTAGCAGGAGTAGAAACACGTTGGGAATCTCAAGAAAACCTTATTTCTTGGATCAGAAATGCTCCGGAATATCTTAAAACCGGTGATCCTTATGCTACTGCACTATATGAGGAGTATAATAAAACTCCAATGACTGCCTTTCCTCAGCTGAGTGATGATGATGTCTTTGCAATTCTAAAATATATCGATGATTTTAAAGTTGACGATAAAGGTGTACCTACGGGTGAGCCGGGCGTTGAAGGTACACCGGGTGCGGGATTTGATCCTTTATGGGTTTTGCTTCCTATAGCTATTATATTTTTGATACTTGCCTTTTTACTAAGTAAAGTAATAGGTTCATTAGTCAGCACAGCTGTAGAGAAAGATCCTTCTAATCAAGGCATGGTGCCTAAAGTTATCAGCTTATCTGACCGGTTTAAGTTATTCTTAAAGCATCGGTTAACTATCGCGGTTATCGTCATTACTGTGTTATGTTTTGTTTTTAGTGCTTTATGGGATGGGGCAACGAGTTTAGGTAGGCAACAAGGTTATATGCCGGTACAGCCCATTAAATTTTCGCATGAACTTCATGCAGGTATTAATAAAATAGAATGCCGGTACTGCCATCTAGGGGTAGAAAAGGGAAAATCTGCGGTTATTCCATCGCTTAATATTTGCATGAATTGTCATATGGCAGTTGCAGAAGGGCCGGTAACCGGTACGGAGGAGATAGCTAAAATATATGATGCTGTAGGGTGGGATGCTGAAAATAGGCAATATATTGATAATCATGAGCAAAAACAAGTTGAATGGGTGCGGGTTCACAATCTTCCTGATCATGTTTATTTTAATCACTCACAGCATGTAAAAGTGGGTGGTATAGAATGTCAGCAATGCCATGGCCCTGTTGAAGAAATGGAAGAGTTACAACAGTATGCGCCTCTTTCAATGGGCTGGTGTATCAACTGTCATCGAGAGACAAAAGTTAATTTTACAGATAATGTGTACTATTCCACATACGAAGATTTGCACGAAAAGTTGAAAAGCGGAGAAATTGAACACGTAACAGTTGAAGGAATAGGCGGTACTGAATGTCAAAAATGCCACTATTAAACCGATAATTTATGAGTCAAAAAAAGTATTGGCAAAGTGTAGGTGAGGCAGCTGGAAACCCGGCAATAGAGAAGTTAAGAAATGATGAGTTTCAAGAGAAACTCCCTTTTGATGAAGGTATCTTAACTGAAGATGACGGTAAGCTAAATGCCTCTAGAAGAGATTTTTTAAAAATGTTAGGATTTAGCGTATCTGCTGCAACCTTAGCGGCAAGTTGCGAAATTCCTGTTAGAAAGGCAATTCCATACATTCTTAAGCCAGATGAGGTAGTGCCCGGTAAGCCATTATTTTATGCATCTACTTATGCCGACGGAAGTGATTATGCTAGTATTTTAGTGAAAACAAGAGAAGGCCGCCCTATCAAAATTGAACCGAATAATTTAGCCGGAGTTGATGGTACAAATGCGCGTGTACAAGCTTCTGTTTTAAGCTTATATGACTGGGAAAGGCTTAAAAATGCAAAAGTAAACGGCAAAGATAAAGAATGGAATGAAGTTGATGCCATGATCATTAAAGAATTACAATCTGCTGCTGCATCCGGCAAAACAATTGCGATTTTAACTTCAACCATTATCAGCCCATCAACAAAAGCGGTATTTAAAGATTTTGCTGCGAAGTATGGCAATGTGAGTGTGGTTACTTACGACCCTATTTCTTATAGTGGTATACTTAAAGCTAATGAAATGAGCTTCGGTAAACGATCATTAGCTGAATATGATTTTTCTAAAGCCAAAGTAGTAGTAGGTTTTGCTGCTGACTTTCTAGGTGCTTGGCCATCTGCCGCTAAGAATACACAGGAATATATGAAGTTGAGAATACCAACTGTTGAAAATCCTAATATGTCTAGGCACATTCATTTTGAATCTGCCATGTCTTTGACTGGTAGTAATGCTGATTTGAGAGCCACGATGAAACCTTCTCAGGAAGGATTAGCCATTATGAATTTATATAATAACCTGGCCGTATTATCCGGAGTCCAACAGATTCCTAATGTCAGTAAAGTGGAATTTGCCGGTAATTCTTTAGGCGTTGCATCTAAAGAATTATGGGATAATAAAGGAAGATCATTGGTGCTTTCAGGTTCTAATGATCCGAATATTCAAATAGTAGTAAATGCCATCAATAATCTCTTAGGAAACTATGGAAGTACCATTTCTCTAGCAGAGAATGTTCAAGCTAGGCAAGGTTCTGACGAAGAAGTTGAAAATCTTGTAAAAGCTATGAACAATGGTTCAGTAGGAGCTTTGCTTGTTAATAATGTAAATCCTTCTTACAGCCTTCCAAATTCAGAAGAGTTTAATAATGGACTAAAAAAAGTGAGTTTAACCCTTTCCTTTAACGATAGAATGGATGAAACCACTTCTAAGGTCAAGTATGCTTGTCCGAATCATCATTACTTGGAAGCATGGAATGATGCTTCTCCGAAAAATGGAGTGTATACAATAGCTCAACCCACTATTCAGCCATTGTTTAAGACTAGGGCTATGCAAGAGAGTTTATTGACTTGGATGGAGGCAACAGACACAAATTACTATACTTATCTTCAAAATAATTGGGAAAAGACTGCCTTTACACAACAAACCGGTGGAGGTTCTTTTCAATCTTTTTGGGATAAAGCAGTACACGATGGCATCATCACAATTAATAATGCTACTACGGAAACAGGTATAGGGAGTGCATTCAATACAGATATTAATACTGCTGCTGCTAATATTAATACAGAAACTTCAAATAGCTTAGAAGTAGTATGTTATGAAAGCATAGGTATTGGTGATGGTAAATATGGTAACAATCCATTATTACAAGAATTGCCTGACCCGGTAACCAGGGCAACATGGGATAATTTTGCTTGCATATCTCCTAAATATGCTCAAGAAGTTCTAGGTATTAATTTAGAGAAAGAAACAGATATTGTAGAGAAAAAAGTAGTAAAAGTATCGGCCAATGGATACAGTGTGACCTTGCCGGTATTAGTCCAACCCGGTCAAGCTAATAATACCATCGCCATTGCTTTAGGATATGGAAGGACACATGCAGGAAGGGCAGGTAATAAGGTTGGAAAAAATGCTTATCCTTTTATGAAAAAGGTGAATGGCACATGGCAACGATATGCTACAGATGTTACTGTAGAACTTACAGGAGAAACTTATGAAGCAGCAATGGTGCAAACGCATCATATGCTAAATGGTGACTTGAAAAAAAGGTCGGTCATGAAAGATATGACGCTTGCAGAATATAAGCAAAATCCCGATAGTGCTATTGAAGAACTTGAAGAGTTTACTACAAGTGACCACTTTGTTACAATGTATGATAAGCCTGATTATTCCGGGAACGGGCATCATTGGGCAATGGCTGTTGACTTAAATGCTTGTACAGGTTGTAGTGCTTGTGTAGTTGCCTGTAATGTGGAAAATAATGTTCCGGTGGTAGGTAAAATTGAAGTGAGAAGGGCACATGAAATGCACTGGATTAGAATTGACCGGTATTATACGGGTGATTTAATGGATCCGGATTCTATTGATACGGTCTATCAACCAATGATGTGTCAGCATTGCGATAATGCGCCGTGCGAAAACGTTTGTCCTGTAGCTGCAACAACACACAGTTCCGAAGGATTAAATCAAATGGCATATAATCGTTGTGTCGGAACCAGATATTGTGAAAACAATTGTCCTTATAAAGTAAGGCGTTTCAATTGGTTCGATTACATGGCAGCTGATAGTTTCTACATCTATGATAATAATACCGATCCAACTAATACTTATACAGAGTTAGGAAGAATGGTTTTAAATCCTGATGTTACAGTTAGGTCTAGGGGAGTGATGGAAAAGTGCAGTTTTTGTGTACAAAGGATCCAGGAAGGAAAGCTTAATGCTAAAAAAGAAAATAGAAAATTGATTGATGGAAACATCAAGACTGCTTGTATGCAAGTATGTCCTGCTAATGCTATTGTTTTTGGCGATCTGAATGATAAAAATAGCGAAGTTTCAAAATTGTATAGAAACGAAAGAATCTATAATGTATTAGCAGAGATGCATACCCTACCATCTGTAGGGTATATGGCTAAGGTGAGAAATAAAAGTAATAGCGAAAAAGCGTAAAAAAGATAAACTATAAATTTGGAATATGTCCGGTGAAGAAGCTTCTGTAGCAATACCTGCACAAGGAAAATACCACGCACATCATGCGTCAGAATCTCCTTTGAGAGAACCGCTTATCCGTGGTGATAAAAGTTATCATCAAATCACGGAAGATATTTGTAGTCCGACAGAAAATAAACCGGGTTTATTATGGTTTATTGCAATCGGTATCAGTTCTACATTGCTAGGTATAGGCAGCATCGCAGTATTAGTTACTATTTTTGAAGGAATAGGTATGTGGGGGGTAAATAAAACTATTGATTGGGGTTGGGGTATTACCAACTTTGTTTGGTGGGTTGGTATAGGACATGCCGGTACGTTAATTTCAGCAGTATTATTGTTATTTAGGCAAGGATGGAGAACAGGCGTAAACAGAGCTGCAGAGGCAATGACAATTTTTGCTGTAGTTTGTGCAGGACAGTTTCCGTTACTTCACGCGGGCAGGCCCATGGACGATATTTTTCGTTTTTCCTTATCCTAATACCAGAGGGCCTTTATGGGTAAACTTTAATTCCCCGCTTTTATGGGACGTATTCGCGATCAGTACCTACCTGTTAGTTTCATTGCTATTCTGGTATTCAGGCTTACTTCCTGATTTTGCTTCTATTAGAGATAGGGCTAAGTCCAAATTGAGAAAAGGTATTTATAATACTTTAAGTTTCGGATGGATCGGGTCAGCGCGACATTGGCATCGATTTGAGATCCTTTCATTGGTTTTGGCCGGTATAGCCACACCATTAGTACTTTCTGTTCATACAATTGTAAGTTTTGACTTCGCTACTTCCGTAATAACCGGGTTGGCATACAACTATTTTTCCCCCTTATTTCGTTGCAGGGGCAATCTTTTCAGGTTTTGCCATGGTGCAAACATTAATGATCATTACTAGAAAAGTATTAAATCTCGAAGAGTACATTACTTTAGGCCATATTGATGCGATGAATAGAGTCATCCTTTTAACTGGTTCAGTAGTAGGCGTTGCTTATATTACTGAACTTTTTGTTGCGTGGTATTCCGGCAATATTTATGAGCAATACGCTTTTAGAAACAGGGCTTTAGGGCCATATGCTTGGGCTTATTGGATAATGATGAGTTGCAATGTTATTTCTCCACAGATCTTCTGGTTTAGATTCATGAGAAGAAACTTATTGGTAACTTTTATCATGTCTATATTTATCAATATAGGTATGTGGTTTGAGCGGTTTGTAATCATCGTGACTTCTCTTCATAGAGACTTACTCCCTTCAAGCTGGAATATGTATTCACCAACTATTACAGAAGTAGGAATTTTTACATTTACAATCGGATTATTCTTTACGCTGTTTTTAATATTTGCACGGACATTTTCCTGTAATTGCAATAGCGGAGGTGAAATCGGTATTAAAACTATCGGGAGAGAATTTTAAAAGAAATAAATCAACTCATTAGTTATAAAAGATAACTAAATGGATAAGGACAAAAGATTTTTATTAGGTATTTTTGACGATGAGCAAAAGCTGATGGAAGCTATTTTCTATGTTCGTCAAGAGCAGTATGAAATGTTTGATGTAAGAACGCCATTTCCGGTACACGGTATTGATGAAGTAATGGGTGCCAAACGCTCGAGAATACCTTTAGCAGGGTTTTTATGTGGCATTACAGGCACAATAGTAGCTTTTGGTGGTATGACTTGGATTAACACGGTAAGTTGGCCATTAAATATTGGCGGAAAACCTCCTTTTTCTGTTCCTACTTTTATTCCAATCACTTTTGAGCTAACTATTTTATTTGCAGCCTTTGGAATGGTTGGGGTCTTTTTATATGCTAATAAGTTATATCCGGGAAAACAGCCGTTAATTTTAGATGAACGTATTACGGATGATAAATTTGTGATCGCTTTTGATTTAAATAGAGAAGATATTCATTCAAACTCAAGTAAAATTAGTGAGTTGTTAACTACTTATGGAGCTACTGAGATTAAAGAGAAAGTTTTTGAAGATTAAAAATAATAGTATGCTGAACAGATTAATTGCTGTTTGTTTGATATTAATTTTGGCATGTAGTATTGCTTGTAATGATCCTCGTCATCCGGGCTTTGAATATATGCCGGATATGTATCATTCTCGTGCATATGAAACGTACGATCCTAATCCTAATGTGGAAGATACTTCCGGTGCCATACCTCCGGCAAAAGGAACTATACCAAGAGGCCATAAAATTTATCATTATGAAAATACAAATGCTGATTATGAGCGTGCAGGAAGAGAGTTAGTTAACCCAATCCTATATACTACTGAAGTTAAAGCAGAGGCAAGCAGATTATATAAAATTTATTGTGCAATATGCCATGGGCCTACCGGTACAGGAAATGGAACAATAGTAGAAAGAGGTGTTTTCCCTCCACCACCTGAATATTCAGTTAGATTAGAAGGGATGCCGGATGGAAAGATCTTTCATTCGATTACTTATGGTAAAAATTTAATGGGCCCTTATAAAGCCCAACTTACATATGACGAACGTTGGATGCTGGTTCATTTTATTAAAGAATTAGCATTTTCTGAGGATGGGAAGGAAAATATGAATGTGTCTGCCGATACGTCAATTAGTATACATTCTGAAGATCAATAACAGAAGCAAAAGGTAAAACAACCAATGGAAGAAAAATACACTTTTCCGGATAAAATGAGATTAGCATCTTTCATCGCGATGGGGATAGGTGTGATTGCATTAATAGTAGGTTTTATTATTCATCCCAACAGGGCTTGGGCAGATTTATTAGTAAATAATATTTTTTTCTTAGGCATCGCTTTATGTGCAGTATTTTTTATTGCGGCTAACTATATTGCTAATTCAGGGTGGTATGTAGCTGTTAAAAGGATTCCTGAAGCCATGTATAGCTTTCTGCCTGTTTCTGCTGTAGTAATGATTATTATCGGTATCGGTGCTGCTTTTCATTTGCATCATATCTATCATTGGGCAGATGCGGAAGCAGTTGCTTCAGATCCAATTTTACAAAATAAAGAACCGTACTTAAACATCCCTTTTTTTTATGGTTAGAATGGTTATCTATTTCATCGGATGGATAGGATTAGCTTTTATATTAAGGAAGTTATCCAGGCAAGAAGATTTAGCTGCCGGTACAAAATACTACAAGAAGAGCTTAATATATTCTGCCTTATTTATTGTCTTCTTCGCAGTCACTACTTCTACTGCATCATGGGATTGGTTAATGTCTATAGATACTCATTGGTATAGTACCTTATATGGTTGGTATATGTTCTCCAGCATGTTTGTAAGCTCATTAACAGCTATAACTTTAATTGTAGTAATATTAAAAAGGCAAGGATTTTTACCTCAAGTCAATTTTAGCCATATTCACGATCTAGGTAAATATGTTTTTGCCTTTAGTATTTTTTGGACTTATTTATGGTTTTGCCAGTTTGTACTTATTTGGTATGCTAATATTCCTGAAGAAACAATTTATTATGTTCAAAGGCTTGAGGATTATAAATTTTGGTTCTTCATAACGCCTGTTTTGAACTTTCTAATGCCTTTTTTAATATTAATGACCAGAGATGCTAAACGTAATTATAATATATTAATATTTACCGGTGGAGTCGTATTATTAGGGCATTGGTTAGATTTTTATTTAATGGTATATCCGGGAGTAGCAGGCCATCATGATCATTGGTACCCGGGACTGATAGAATTAGGTACATTGATCGGATTTTTAGGTGGTTTTGTTTTTGTAGTTTTTACTGCATTGACTAAGGCAAATTTAATGCCTAAAAACCATCCTTATTTGGAAGAAAGTTTACATCATCAAACATAAATATTGCTTGGTATGGCATATGTAATTGGGGGAATAGTTTTTTTGCTTGCTTTGGTTTTACTATACCAGATAGGTACGGTATTAGATCTTATTTCTATCAATAGAGGGCAAAAAGATCCTTTTGAGCAATCTAATAAGTATAATGCATTATTTATGCTTGGTTTTATGGTATTATTTTTAGTTGGTATTCTTTGGTCTACTAAAGAATACAATGAAACATTTTTACCTGAATCATCTTCAGAACACGGCCGTATTATTGATGAGATGTTTAATGTGACATTATTTTGGACCGGGATAATCTTTTTTATTACCCAAATACTATTATTTTGGTTTGCTTATAAATACCGGCATCAACCAAAATCAAACCGCAAAGCTTTATTTTTTGCGGATAATGGCACTTTAGAATTAGTTTGGACTGCTATACCTGCTATTGTTTTATTAGGTTTATTGATCATTGGTGTGAAAAGTTGGAACAAAGTTATGGCTCCTCCTCCTGAAGGATCTATCGAAGTAGAAGCTACTGCATTCCAATTTGGATGGATATTTCGCTATCCCGGCCCTGATGGTAAGTTCGGAAAAAGAGATTATACTTTAATTGATGGAGGAAATGGCATAGGATTAGATTTGAATGATCCTGCTGCATTAGATGATCTATATGCTTCAGATGTATTTCTACCTGTTAATGTGCCGGCATTAATAAAAATTAGGGCACGTGATGTTATGCACAACTTCTATCTACCTCATTTTAGAGTAAAAATGGATGCTGTACCCGGCATTCCGACCAGATTTTGGTTTAAGCCTGATGTCTCTACTTCAGAAATGAGAAAAAGGTTAAATAATGAGGAATTTGAATATGAATTAGCTTGTGCAGAAATGTGTGGAGCAGGACACTATAACATGCGAAGATCTGTTACTATAGGTAGCATGGATGAGTTTAAAGCATGGCTAACCGAGCAAAGAACTTTCGCATCTATTATTGATCCCGATAAGTACGGAACAAAAGATACTATGGAAGGTATACATGAACAAGCGAAAGAGGAAATGATAGAAGATGACGTTATCGATAAAACAGTTGATATGAAAGAAACAAACGAAAACATTTTAACGGATTCAACAAAGACAACAAATTATTAAAATGGCAGATATGCACGCTCACGGACATCATCATAAGGAATCCTTTATAACTAAATATATATTTAGTCAGGATCATAAGATGATCGCTAAGCAATTCCTTATTACCGGAATCATTTGGGGAATAATTGGAGGCTTTATGTCTGTTTTGTTCAGGCTACAGTTAGGATGGCCTCTAGAACAATTTCCTATACTAGAAACTTTTTTAGGCCATTGGGCTGAAGGTGGCCAACTAAAGCCAGAATTTTATTATGCTTTGGTTACCATGCACGGTACTATCTTAGTGTTTTTTGTATTAACAGCCGGTTTAAGTGGAACTTTTGCTAATCTTTTAATTCCATATCAAATAGGTGCACGTGACATGGCATCTCCTTTATTAAATATGCTTTCGTACTGGTTCTTTTTTGCAGCCGGCGTACTGATGTTTTATTCATTATTTTTACCATACGGCCCCGCTGCAGGTGGTTGGACAATTTATCCGCCTCTCAGTGCACTTCCTCAAGCAATACCCGGATCCGGAGATGGAATGACTTTCTGGCTGATCAGCATGGCGCTATTTATTGTGTCTTCACTAATGGGGTGGGTTAAATTATATTGTAACCATACTAAATATGCGTACAAAAGGTATGGCAATGACGAGGTTACCACTAACTATTTGGGCTTTATTTTTTACAGCAATTATTGGGGTACTAGCATTTCCTGCATTATTAGCTGCTGCTTTATTGTTAATTTTTGATAGAAGCTTCGGAACAGCATTTTTCTTATCTGATATATTTATCGGCGGAGAAGTACTTCCACAGGTCGGAGGAAGCCCGATTCTATTTCAACATTTATTTTGGTTCTTAGGGCATCCGGAAGTGTATATTGTAATCCTTCCTGCGATGGGTATTGTTTCTGAAGTATTGGCTACGAATGCCCGTAAACCGATCTTTGGTTATATGGCGATGGTGTATTCTATTTTAGCTATTACTTTTTTATCTTTCATAGTATGGGCACATCATATGTTTATGTCAGGATTAAATCCTTTTATCGGTTCAATATTTATGATCTTAACCATCATTATTGCTGTGCCATCCGCAGTAAAAGTGTTTAACTGGATCGCAACGCTCTGGAAAGGAAATATTCGTTTCACGCCGGCTATGTTATTTGCCATAGGTTTTGTTTCTACATTTATAGCGGGAGGTGTAACCGGTATCTTTTTAGGAAACTCCACTATAGACATTCAATTGCATGATACTTATTTTGTAGTGGCTCACTTTCATATAGTAATGGCATTATCTGCTATTTTCGGAATGTTTGCCGGTGTATACCATTGGTATCCTAAATTGTTTCAAGGTAGAATGATGAATACTCATATGGGGTATCTGCATTTCTTCACTACATTATTAACCGCATATGGCGTATTTTGGCCTATGCACTATATCGGAATGGCAGGTGTGCCAAGAAGATATTATTCTTTTGAAAATTTTGAAACGTTTAATCAATTCGATGGGTTGAATATATTCATCAGTACGTGTGCCATCATTGGTTTTGCTTCTCAATTCATTTTCATAGCTAACTTCTTTATGAGTATTTTTTGGGGTAGGAAATCTAAAACATTAAACCCTTGGAACTCCAACACCATAGAATGGACTACTCCTATGGAGCATATTCACGGTAACTGGCCTGGTGATATACCGGAAGTATATCGATGGGCTTATGATTACAGCAAGCCCGGGCTTTTAGATGATTATATGCCTCAAACTACTCCACTCACTCCGGCAGAACTAGGAGAAGAAGTACAACCACCTGCTGAGCCTTTTCTTGAAGGTGACGATATGGACGCTGTAAATAAAGTATAAATGTTGACTGCTAAAACATATAATAAAGAATCTTTGTCTATGAACCTCATAGACAAAATGACTGATTATATGCAGTTAATTAAAATGCGACTGTCATTATTAGTCGTCTTCTCTAGCGTTATCGGATTTTTAATGGGAAATTCCGGGGCAATCAATTGGGTAAAACTATGGTGGCTTGCAATTGGCGGAATTTTAGTGACCGGTTCTGCAAACGCATTAAATCAACTTTTTGAAAAAGATTGGGATAAATTAATGGCAAGAACTATGTCAAGGCCCTTGCCCGCTAATAGAATGTCTACCACAGAAGTATCTGTTATTGCTTTAGTTTTAGGAGTTTCGGGAGCGGTCGTGCTTACTGTATTTACTAATTATGTAGCTGCGATTTTAGCAATAATTTCATTGATTTTATACGCTTTTGTGTATACTCCAATGAAGAGATACAGTTCATTGAATGTATTTGTAGGAGCTGTATCGGGAGCATTGCCTTTAATTATCGGGTGGGTAGCAGCAACTGGTTCTGTCAGCACGATAGCTATAATGATCTTTAGCATTCAATTTATATGGCAATTTCCGCATACGTGGGCATTGGCATGGAAACTGGATGAGCAATACAAAAAAGCAGGAATGAAAATGTTGCCCCACGGTGGACAAAAATCTAAAAAAGTAGCTTTTCAGATAATGATGTACAGCTTATTATTAATTCCCATTAGTCTGGTTCCTGCTAAGTTTGGTGTAACGGGTTTATCTGCATCTATTGTTATTTTTGTATGCGGATTAGCATTTTTATACCAATCATTTAAATTGTTTAAAACCTGTTCTGATAAAGATGCCTTACATCTAATGTTAGCATCTGTTATTTATTTACCTATTGTTCAATTGGCCCTAGTTTTTGGAAAATTATAGATAATGACAGCAGTAGATATAAATATGGATCATATGGAAAATGGTGAAAGTCCTAATAGAAAATTACATCGGCATAAGCTGATGCTATGGATCTTTATGGGAAGCATCACCATGATGTTCGCTGCACTGACGAGTGCTTTTTTAGTTAAAAAAGCTCATGGTAATTGGATGTCTTTCCAAATTCCTGAACCTTTTTTATATAGTACAATTATTATAATCATCACAAGTATTACCTTAATATTTGCACTTTCAGCGGCTAAAAAGGCTAATAAAGAAGCGTATTTAACCCTTATGACAGCTACGATAGTTGGTGGAATATCTTTTTTGATATTTCAATTTTTAGGTTATCATGCATTGATAAATAATAACATATTTTTATCTGACCCACTAACTGCGGCTGGATCATTTTTATATGTCATCTCATTGGCTCATGCAGCGCATTTAATAGGAGGCATTGCTTTTTTAATCATTATGTTATTTAAAGGAATTTTATCTGATAAAATTTTTAAAGATCCTTTAGGAGTTGAGTTAACTGCTAATTACTGGCATTTTGTCGGTATTTTATGGGTTTATTTATATGTATTTTTTTCAATTAACTACTAAACAGTTTATTGATGTCAGAAGCAATAGCACAAAAAGTAAGTAATATTTGGGGAGGGGGAAATCGCCCATTTGGCGTAAGATATGGAAAAATGATGATGTGGTTTTTCCTCATGTCAGATACGTTTACTTTTGCCACTTTATTGATTGTATATGGAACACTTAGATTTAGTTCTGAAATATGGCCTGAGCCATTAGATGTTTTTAACACCGTTCCAGGCTTACATGGGAATAATTACCCATTAGTGTTTGTAACGATCATGACTTTTATCTTAATTGTGAGTAGTGTTACTATGGTTTTGGCGGTTTATGAAGGCCATCATGGAAATAGAAAAGGTGTTATTAAATGGATGGCTTTAACAATTATTGGTGGTGCTGCTTTCCTTGGCTGCCAAGCATTAGAGTGGGCGCATTTAATTCATGAGGGGCTATCACTAAATTTTAATCCTTTTGGCCCTAATGGATTAGTAACTAAAGAGGCAGTATTAGCAGGGACAGCTGTTGCAGGGCCTGTTCATTTCGGACAGTTATTCTTTTTTATAACGGGCTTTCACGGAACACACGTTCTTTCAGGTGTAATTATTAATATTATTATTTTAACCAATACTGTTTATGGGGTATATGAAAAGGCGGGAGATTATGAAATGATTGAAAAGGTTGGATTGTATTGGCACTTTGTTGACTTAGTTTGGGTATTTGTATTTCTATTATTTTACTTAATATAGTCAGATTTATTAAAGCTTAAAATATATTATCATGACAGCACATGAAAGCGGCATAACCAAGCAAATTATCATGAAAACATTGGTGATTTTATCGGTGATCACTATTGGAGAGATAGGTGTTGCATTAATTATTGGAGCATATTTCCCTTCTTTTCCGAGATGGTTACTAAATACGTTTTTCATTGCATTGAGTTTATTAAAAGCTTTCTATATTACTGCAGAGTTCATGCACATGAAGTAATGAAAGAAAAAATTTCGTTTTTTGGACATTGATTACTTTAGTACTTTTAGTATGGTTTATCATTGCTATGCTATATGAAGGTAATTCTTGGCTGATAAACAACAGTGCATGGGGTGCTTAAATAGGCCCGAATGAGTAATAAAATTAAACAAGTATTACTGTTTTCTTTAATTTTTGGTGTTCCCATCTTATTGTTTTTTCTTCTCAGGTCAGGGCAAGATCAGGTTTTGATGTTGAAAAAATTTCATCCCAGAGTAAATGATTCGGGAGATACCATTTATCATAAAATTTCTGATTTTATGCTAATAGACCAGAAAGGCAACGAATTTAATAGCGTTGAATTAGATGGAAAAATTTATGTTGCAAATTTCTTTTTTACCCGTTGTCCGGGAATTTGTCCGAAAATGATGAATAACTTAAAAACTTATCAGAGGGCAATTACAGAAATGGGAGATGTTAAAATGATCTCTATAACAATTGATCCTAAAAATGACTCGGTAGAAGTATTAAATAATTATGCCGAAAAATATCAAATTGAGTACCCGAGGTGGAAACTTTTGACGGGCGATAAAGACAATATTTATAAGCAAGCGAAAGAGAATTTTATCATCAGTGTGGCTGAAGGAGAAGGCAATGCAGTTGAAGATTTTACCCACAGTGAAAGAGTGATGCTGATTGATAAAGAAGGAGTTATAAGAGGTTATTACATGAGTACAGATGCTCAGGAAATTGACCGATTGATCATCGAAACACGTTTGTTATTGAAGTCTTACAGATTAAGAAACAAAAATTTGTGAAAAGCCTGTTTAATAAAACCAGTATTATCATTGTTTCTATTTTTATTCCTTTAGCTGTAATATTACTTTATTTAGTGCCCGGATTAAATATTGATCAGCATGAATGGATAAAAGAACTACCTAAATTTAACGCTTCTTTAAATGCAATTACTACAATAGTATTACTTGCCGGCTTATGGGCTGCCCTTTCTAAAAGAATTTTTACCCACCGTATATTAATGCTTACAGCAGTACTCATTTCCATTGTATTTTTAATATCCTATATTATATATCATGGCGCTACCGAGCCCACTATTTACGGTGGCAAAGGATTGTTAAAAATTATTTATTACTATTTTCTGATTACCCATATAGTCTTAGCTATAGCTGTGGTCCCCTTTGTTCTATTAAGTTTATATCAAGCTTTTAATGCTAATTTTTTAAAACATAGAAAAATTGCCCGCTGGACATTTCCTATTTGGCTATATGTAACCACTACTGGTGTAATTGTATATCTTATGCTCGCTCCTTATTATTAATTTAATTACATTTTTTTTGTAACACTTTTTTTGTAACGATATTTTTGTAACACTTTTTTTGTAATTTTACAAAATGAAGAATCCTTTTTTAATTAAGACGTACCATTCTCCAAAATATTTTTGTGATAGAAAGGAGGAAACTCAAGCATTATCTGACGCCATTACTAATGGCCGAAATGTGACTTTGTTTGCTTTGAGGAGATTAGGTAAAACAGGATTAATTCATCATGTATTTAATAAACTAAGAAAAGATAACTGGGAGTGTTATTATGTAGATATCATGTTTTGTAATAACATTAAGCAATTGGCCAATAAGATGACGATTGAGATATTGCAGAAGCTACACGACAGCCCTATGAGTATTATAGAAAAAGCCTCAAAAGTATTAAAGCATTTAAGAGCCAACGTAGTTTTTGATCAAATAACAGGAATGCCGCAATTAGAACTTGGAATAGGTGATGAGAAAATGGCAGAAAATACGCTGGAAAGCCTTTTCGATTACATAGATGAGTATAGCCGGAAAAAAAAGAAAGTTGTAATTGCGATAGATGAGTTTCAGCAAATAATTAATTTCCCCGAAAAAAATGTAGAAGCACTTTTAAGGTCAAAAATCCAACATATGTCCAATACACAATTTATATTTTCAGGAAGCCAACAGCAAATGCTTTCCGCAATGTTTGGTAATGTTAAGCGTCCGTTTTATAGAAGTACTGAAATGATGAATTTAAAACATATTCCTAAAGAAGCATATAAGAAATTTATTAAAAGAAATTTTAAAAATGGAGGATATAGTATTGATAATTATGTAATAGATCAGATATTTAATGAAACTAGACTGCACACCTATTACGTCCAATATGTATGCAATAAGCTGTATAATTTAGAAAAAAATATAACTGAACAAGATGTTGTAATGGTACTTAAAGACATCATCTTAGAACAAGAATCGATTTTTTATAATTATAGAAATTTACTAACAGAAGAGGAATGGAAATTATTGAAAGCTGTAGCAGTAGAAGGTGGCGTAGCACATCCTATGAGTAGAGACTTTTTGCACATTCACGAATTAAGTGGCGCAAGCACTGTAAGAGCTTGCCTTGAGAGGCTAAAGCGAGATGAGTTTATTTATCACGAAGAAGGAAAATATTATGTATATGATGTGTTTTTTGATAAGTTTCTTAAACAACAGAATTAATAACACATAATATTTTGCATATGATAATTGCTGATATTAAAGTTCCCAAGTCTCAAAATTATTATATTTTAATTTTAGCAATAATTCTAATTATAGGAGGTTTAGCAGGAACTCTGTTCCAAAATAACTTTCCCGATATCAATGTATCTATTTTGCTCATGCCTTGTGTAGTTGGATTTGTTACACTCTATGGGATAGCTATTTTATGGCCTTTAAAATTTATAGGTCTGGTTAGTTTCCAAAATGGGCAATTGATTATTTCGAAATATAAAAAAGAAGAAAAAAGTCAATTGAAAGATATTATAAAGATAGAACTACAAATAGTAGGATATTATGGACAATTAAGACCTCGCAGAAGTGCAACACGAGCAATTGCTGCTTTCGAGCATGGATATAGTAATAAATTAATCATTATAAACGAAAATAATCATATGGTAAGTACTAAGTTTTATCTGCATACAAAGACTAATATGAATACAGTTAAAAATTTCTTTAGAGATCAATGTTCGATTTACACTATAGAATTTATTGTTACCGGCATTAGGTAATTATTTAATCTTCCAATTTTCAAATCTTCCAATCTGCAATTCGCTTTGTCATGAATTTGTAAAAACTACCATAAATGTGGTAGAGAGTTTTATGAAACAACGATTAATGCCGATCTTTATGCCGCATGAAGCACATCTTTGGCATTGAATTAAATCATCAAAATGCTCCTCTAAAAATAAGGGAGCGGGCAGCATTAGATAATGATCAAGTTAAAGCAGCGCTACATCTGCTTAAAAAACAATTATCGGAAGTTGTAATTATAGCTACTTGTAATCGATTATCAGTATACGCATATGCTGAAAAAGAAGATATTATTATCGATTGGTTTAATCAATTTGGAGAATTGCAAAATTACCTCTCTGTTTATAAAAATGAGATTGCATTCAAAAAACTTTTTGCTACTGCAGCCGGGATTGAGTCTCAGGCCATAGGAGAACATCAAATATTAGGACAGATACGCCAAGCGTACCTATTAGCACAAAAAGAAGATGCTACCGGAGCAATATTTAATGGATTGTTTAGGACCGCTATTCATGTAGGCAAAAGAGTACGTGGAGAAACTTCTATCGGGCAATATTCTACTTCTTTAGCTGCTGTTTCCTATGATTTAATGAAAGATAAATACAAAGATTTATCTACAATTAATATTATGGTCATTGGAACAGGTGACATTGCACAACTACTGCTTAAGATGATTGGCAAAGGCGAAGTTGGAAAGTTATTTATTGCAAGTAGAGACGAAGTTAGGGCTAAAGAAACAGCGGAAAGTTGGAATGCTATTCCAATAAGTTATGAGCAAATAAATGATACATTACCCAACGTTGATGTAGTATTCGGAGGTGCAGGAGTCAATACACAAGTTTTAGAATACCATGCTGTACATGATGTGGTTAAAAAAGATTTGCTTTTAATAGATTTAGGGTTGCCCAGAAACTTTGATAATAAATTAAAAGAGGTCGAAAAGATTACCTTATATGATTTAGATGATATTAAATTTTACACCCAAGAAAGCTTTCAAAAACGAATGAGCGAAATTCCCAAAGCGGAAACTATCATTCACGATGAACTCGAAGAATTCCTAATTTGGCTAAATATTAGAAAAAATGCCAGTCCACTCATATCATCTTATTGGCAACAGCTAGAAGACATTAAAGAAGAAGAATTGAAATGGGCATTGCCTAAGTTGGGAGAAATAGATAAACAGCAAACGAAGACGGTCAAAAGGTTAGTCCATCGTATCATTAGAAAAATATCTAAACAACCCATTGAACAAATGAGGCATTATGCCCAATACAATGCACCACACGAGCATCCCTCAGAAACCATTCGAAAAGTTTTTGATATTAAAGATACAGAGCAGCAGTGAGATGAGTGATAGGAAAATAATTGTCGGTACTAGAGGCAGCAAGCTTGCTTTAACACAAACAAATTTAATTTTAGACGAAATTAAGGAGCTTAATTCCGAGTATAAATTTGATATAAGGGTCATTAAAACTAAGGGTGATGCCGGACAAGTAAATCACACAGGTGCTTTTGTTAAAGAAATTGAATGGGCACTACTACAAGGCCAAATAGATATCGCTGTGCATAGCTTGAAAGATATGCCTACGGAAGAGCCTAAAGGACTCAAAGTAGCTGCCATTACTAAACGAGAAGATGTAAGAGACGTATTAATATCTTCTGAAAATATTCCTTTTATAGATTTGCCACCAAACGCTGTAGTCGGGACAGGCAGTCCTCGCCGTCTTGCTCAATTAAAAGCACTTCGGAGTGATATTGAATTTAAATATATACAAGGAAATGTAGATTCTCGGATTCAAAAAATGCGAAACGGTAAATATGATGCCATTGTTTTGGCTGCAGCGGGATTAGTTCGTTTGGATATGAAAGAAGTTATTACAGAATATTTTGATTTAAAAAAAGTTATTTCGGCAGTGGGACAGGGTGCTTTGGCTATTCAGGTGAGAAGTGATGATGAAGAAGTGATCGAAATTGTGAAAAAAGTTGATCATCAATCTACTAGAATAGCGGTAGAAGCAGAAAGATTATTATTGAAACAATTAGGTGGAGGGTGCAGAGTACCTATTGCTGCTTATGCCACAGTTAAAGATAACATTATTAATATAGATGGTATTTTTGCTAATGAAAATTGTACACGTATAGCCAGCAGTTCAGTAAGTGGTAAAGTGCAAAATCACTTAGAGATTGCAATGAAGCTGGCTAAACAACTTCAAAAAGATCAAGAAGCTTTATAAATGTTGAATGGCAAAAAAATATTAGTTACACGTCCTGCCGCACAAGCAAAGGCTCTTATCGAACAACTGGAATCTAAAAATGCAAAGGTAATATGCATTCCTACTATAGCTATTGAGCCTATTACTGATTATACCGAAATTGATCGAAAAATTAGTGAGTTGAGCAATTATGACTGGCTAATATTTACAAGTGCAAACGGTGTATTTTATTTTTTCCAAAGATTGCAATATCTAGATGGAGCAATTACTGATACTAAAATTGCGGTAGTTGGTGAAAAGACCGCTAAAAAAGTGCAACAATTTGGCTATAAGGTAGATGCTATGCCTGAAAAATATGTCGCAGAAAATATTTTAGAGGAGCTAGGGGAAGTGAAAAATAAAAAAATATTAATGCCTGTTGGAAATATCGCCAGACAAGAACTTCAAACACTTTTGAGAAAAAATAATGCTCAGATTGACGAGTTGGTGATGTATAATACAGTTAACAAAAAGCTAACTCAAGAAGAAAGAAAGTCAATTTTTGAATCAGGAATTGATTATCTCACTTTCATGAGTCCATCGGCGGCATTGAGTTTTGCGACTTCCATAGGAGAAGAAAATATGAATCAAATAAACGCTCAGGTAGTTTGTATTGGGCCCAAAACAGCGGAAGGAGTAAAAGATTTAGGTTTTAAAAATATTCTAATTGCAGAAAAACATACAACTGAAGGAATTGTAAAAACAATAACTAACCACTTATCCTCAAATCATAAATCGAAAATCGTAAATCAAAAATTGTAAACATGGATCAAAGAATTATAACATCATATACAACATTCAAATTCAAAGACAATTTTTGGACACTAGATAGTAGCAAGCGAAAAGAGATTATTGAAAATTTACATCAAGCCATTACCAGTCATATAGAAATGAGTTCTTTTTATCAAGTCTTTCCTGCTCGAATGGAATATGATTTTTTTGTGTGGACAACTGAAAAATGTGAAACTTTAGAAAAGCCTAATCAATATTTTGAAAGATATGCTAAGTTATTAACGCCTTTTAGACAATACATAGATACACCAAACATCCTATGTGGAATAACGAAACCAACTATATATTCTCGTTCAAAGAGTAAACAAGAAATTGATCCGTTTGAGGGTGAACGTAGTAATTACTTTGTAATTTATCCTTTTGCAAAAACGACTGCTTGGTACTTAAAAAGCAGAGAAGAGCGGCAACAAATGATGAATGGCCATATTAAAATTGGTAAAAACTATTCAGCAATTAAGCAACTATTGTTATACTCATTCGGTATTCAAGATCAAGAGTTTATAGTAGCCTACGAAATGGAAGATTTGCCGATGTTTTCTGATTTAGTCCAAGAATTACGATCTACCGAAGCAAGAGATTATACTTTGTTAGATACACCAATTATTACCGGCACATTAAGGTCGGTTGAGCAATTATCGGATATTTTCGGAGCTTAATATGCAGCAGTATATTGCCATATTGAGAGGAATTAATGTTGGAGGGAACAGAAAAATCCTCATGGTAGACTTAAAAAACCTTTTTAAAAAACTAGGTTTTGCAAATGTCACTACCTATATCCAAAGTGGTAATGTAATTTTTGAAGCTAATGAAAAAGATCAAAAAGTTATTGCTGAAAAAATCTCCAATGCAATTCTTGAACAGTACGGCTTTGAAGTGCCTACCGTTGTAATCACTTATAAAGAATTAGCGGAAGCGATCAAATTAAATCCTTTTTATAAAAAAGATGTAGACATTGATCGATTACATTTAACGTTTCTAAAAGAAGTTCCTTCACAAGTAATTTTTGAAGGCGATTATAAAAAAGATAAGTTTAAAATAAGTGGTAAAAATGCATTCATTTATTGTGATGGTAAATACCATGAATCTAAACTGACAAACACTTTTTTTGAGAAAAGATTGCAAATTTCAGCTACCACACGAAATTGGAAAACCGTTTTAAAATTAGCAGAATTAGCCTCAGCATGAATTAGCTGAAAAGATAAAAATAACAAGAATATGGAAACAGCAACGTACACCTTCCAACAATCTAAAATGCTTTTTGATAGAGCAAAAAAGCATTTGGTAGGAGGCGTAAATAGTCCCGTAAGAGCTTATAAATCAGTTGGTGGGAATCCTTTATTTATAAAAAAAGGAAAAGGTTCTAAAATATATGATGTAGATAATAACGAGTATGTAGATTTAGTCGGATCTTATGGGCCACTTATTTTAGGACATGCTCACCAAACGGTAGTAGAAGAAGTTGAAAAATCGCTGAAACAAGGCTTTAGCTTTGGCGCGACAGGAGAAAAAGAAATAGAATTAGCAGAAGTAGTTTGTAATGCGTTTCCAGGAATGGATATGATTCGCTTTGTCAATTCCGGTACTGAAGCGACAATGAGTGCTATTCGCTTGGCTCGTGCTTACACCAAAAGAAATAAAATCATCAAGTTTGCCGGTTGCTATCACGGACATGAAGATAATTTGTTAGTTGCCGCAGGCTCTGGAGTAGTTACATTAGGATTGCCCGGAAGTGAGGGAGTGCCACAAGAAGTAGTCAAAGATACCTTAGTCGCTTTATACAATGATATTGAAAGCGTAAAAAAACTATTAGAACAATTTGAAGGTGAAGTAGCCACCATTATCATTGAGCCTGTGGCAGGAAATATGGGTGTGGTTAAGCCCAAAGATGATTTTTTGAAAAAATTAAGAACACTTGCTACTGAACATAAGATTGTCCTCATTGTAGATGAAGTGATGACAGGGTTTAGAAGTCAGTTTGGAGGGGCTCAAGAACTTTTGGGTATCGAAGCAGATATTACATGTTTAGGAAAGGTTATCGGAGGCGGTTTTCCGGTAGGTGCGTATGGTGGCAGAAAAGAAATTATGGAGATGGTCGCTCCATTGGGTGGTGTTTATCAAGCAGGCACCTTATCCGGAAATCCTATTGCGATGACAGCAGGATTAGCTACTTTGAAAGAACTCAAAAAGCTGGATCCCTATTCGCAATTCAAGAAGCAAACGGCTTACCTGAAAGAACAAATGATAGAAATTGCTGAGCAGCATAATGTTCCGATTCAGGTCAATAGTTTTGGTTCAATGATAAATGTTTTCTTCACTGATCAAAAAGTAGTCGATTTTGAAACTGCTCAAACTTGTGATACTGAAAAATTTGCGGAGTTCTTTTGGAGCATGACCGATGCAGGCATATTCTTACCTCCTTCTCAATTTGAAGCCTGGTTTTTGTCGGCAGTTCATAATGACGAGGATATTGAAAAGATTATAGAAGCATTTGAAAAAGCCGTTAGGAATTAAAAGTTTAAAAAGTGAGCGGGTGACTACTAGCATCGAGCAAAAAATAGAATAAGTTTAATTAAATAAACAACGAAGTCACCCGCTCACTAATTGAATAAAAATTAAAGATTGTCATACTGAGCAAAGCGAAGTATCTATAAAAATAGGATGCATAATTATTTTGTCTATATAATTACAAATTTCAAAAAAACGGTTTTATATACTGGGGTTACAAACGATTTTGAAAGACGGTTGACTGAACACTTTATTAATCGAAATAACGATAAAACCTTTGCAGGTAAATATAAATGTCATTATCTTTTATGGTTCGAAAGGTTTCAAGATCACAACTATGAATTCTAAACTCTAAACTAATCTATGTTTAACGATAATTTTTTAAGAGCCTGTAGAAAAGAACCCGTCGATCACATTCCGGTGTGGTATATGCGACAAGCGGGAAGGTATCAACCGGAATATAGGAAAATAAGAGAAAAGTACAGTTTAATGGAAATTGTTCAGCGCCCTGAAGTCTGTACAGAAGTTACGTTATTGCCGATAAAGCAGTTAAATGTAGATGCCGCTATTCTTTTTTCTGATATTATGACACCTATCGAGTCAATGGGCGTCCCGAATGAGATAAAACCTAATTATGGGCCGTTTATCCCAAATCCAATTCGTACTATAAAAGATATTGATAAGCTGATTATTCCTGATTTTGAAAAAACGATTCCCTACGTTGGTGAAACTATAAAAATGCTCCGAGGAAAATTAGATGTTCCGTTGATTGGTTTTTGCGGAGCTCCATTTACTTTAGCGAGTTACATTATTGAAGGTGGCCCCTCTAAAAATTATATACACACAAAAAAGTTGATGTATAGCAATCCCAAAGCATGGCATCAACTGATTGGTAAATTAGCATTAGGAATGGTCGAATATCTGAATTTTCAAGCTAAGTCCGGCGCTCAAGCATTACAAGTCTTTGATAGTTGGATAGGAGCGTTGAGTGAGGAAGATTATATTGAATATGTGTTTCCGCATATGCATATGTTGTTTTCAGAGCTGAAAAAGTTGACAGACGTTTCTTTAATTCATTTTGGAGTCAATACAAGCCATTTAATTGAGCGGTTGAAAGAAGCAGGTGGCGATGTGATTGGCTTTGATTGGAAAACAAATATTACAGAAGGTTGGCAAAGGCTTAATCATGAAGTGGCTATTCAGGGTAATCTTGATCCGGGAGTGTTAGTTGCGCCTTGGGAGGTTATTGAAGAAAAAGCTAAATTTATTTTAGATCAAGTAGATAGGAATGGTTTTATATTTAATTTGGGCCATGGCATAACTCCAAATTTGAAAGTAGAAACTATGAAAAAACTTACTAAGTTTGTTCATGAATATAGTAGGGAAAGTTTAAATTAAGCCGATTATAAGCCCCAAGCAACCTATTTTTTAGTAATCTTAAATTTGCTTTTAGGTTTAGGTAATGGTGGATTTTTAGTTTTAGATACATCCTTGGTGCCGGTATATAATTCAAACTTATGGAATTTGCACTCTAATGCACCGTTATATAATTGGAAACGCCTACTAGGTTTTAATCCCACCTTTTTCAATGCTGTTATGTTAGAGCTTAAGATCCAGGCAGTAGTATCGTGATAATTTTGCTTTAGGTGATCGCCAATAGATTTATAAAATGCATCGATATCTTCCTCTTGTAATCGCTCTCCATAAGGCGGATTCATAATCACAAAGCTATTATTTGCATTGTCGGATTGAAAAAAGTCTTTTTTATAAAACATTACCTTTCGGTATAATTGTGGGATGGTACTTAAATTGTCTTGGGCAGCTTCTATTACTTGTGATGATACATCTGAACCGGAAATAATAATATTAGTATTCTTAACTTCAGAAAGTGCTATTTCCTTTGTTTTCTTCCAAAGAGTTTCATCATAATCTTTCCATTTTTGAAAGCCAAAACTCCGACGATTAATGTTTGACGGAATGGAATGAGCAATCATGGCTGCCTCAATTGGAATGGTTCCGGAACCACACATCGGATCATAAAAATTGCTTTTCTGATCCCAATCGGATAGTAATATCAAGCCCGCTGCCAATGTTTCATTAAGTGGAGCCTTAGGAGCGTTAGTTCTGTAACCTCTTTTGTTGAGTGTTTCGCCGGAGCTATCAAGCGAAAGCGTACATTGATCTCTATTGATGTGAATATTTATTTTAAAATCAGGTTTTTTGACGTCTACAGATGGACGCTTATCGGTTTTATCTCTTATTTGATCGACTATAGCATCTTTCACTTTAAGTGCGACATAATGGGAATGATTAAAATAGGTCGAGTTAACCACAGATTCGACAACAAAAGTATTTTGATGCGAAAGAATAGTATTCCACTCAATTTCTTGAATTCCTTTATATAAAGCATTTTCATCAATTGCTTGAAAAGTATGAATAGGCATTAAAATTTTTAAAGCTGTTCGCAAACAAAGATTAGCTTTGTATAACATTGCTTGATCACCGGTGAAGCTGACAGCTCTTTTAAGCATATCAACATTTTTTGCTCCAAGTGATTGTAACTCTTCGGCAAGTACTTGCTCCAAACCGTGAAATGTTTTTACGATGAATAAATTCTGAGGATGATCAGTCATGTCTTATTAGATTAAATTAAATGGTTGCTTAGCCAATGTCACGCCATTAATTTGAATAGCTAGGAGTTGTTCTCCTTTATAGTATTTTCTAGTTGTAATGGGCTTGAAAGAATGTTGCTTTTTGACAGATGCCTTTTCCCCACCTCCTAACTTTTTAGTAGTCAGTTTAAAAACTTTAGGTTGTTGTTTACGATTTGCTTTCATAAAATGAATAGCGTAGTCGATCATTAGTAGTTGAGGTTTTTTAGCATTACTTTGAATATTAAACTCAAAGCAAATGCTTTCACCCATTTTGATTGTGATTGGAGTTAATTTTAAGTCAGATATCTTAGCTTTCGGTTCATTAAACCCCATCAATGATAGAGCGTTTTTATCACCGACTTTAAAGAGTGTTCTTAATGCATGCTTAGTAATCCATTGGATAGATGGACTGGAAGCTTTATTCCATTCTTTCAACGTTTGTATAACAACATTGGGATGATCCTTAGAAATACTGTTCAAGTTATTAGCGACTGATTTTTGAACGTATCTAGAGGAGTCATTTTTTAGCTTGTCTAAGATCTCCAGAACGGGAGTAGGGTTCTTAACGAATGTTAATAGATTCATTCCCCACGGTAAATATGGCCGAGTGCTTTCACTGGCTAAACGGCGTACGTGAAGATTTTCATCAACTGCCCATTCGTTAATGATTTTTAAAGCAGCTTTAGGATATTTTATAATAAATGGTCTGATGGCAAATTCTGCGGTTAATCGTTGTGTTAGCTGATACATTAAATTGAAAGAAGTCTCGAAATCATTAATGCCATAATGTTCGATAAAATCAGATATTGGCAAAAACTTAAATCCATTGTCTGTTATATTTTGCTCGTTTTCAGCAGGCTTGCCCAGTACTTTTTCTAAGATAGAACAGGCAGTTTTATAGTCATCGGGGAGGTACAAATGGAGTTTGGCAGCAATTAACTTACTTCGCTGTTTTAGTTCAAGATTGGATAAGTTAGCTATGATTTCTAGTTTGAAATCATTGGGATTAAAGTCAGGATATTGGCTGTAAATGCTATTGGCATAGAAAGTGACGACTTCCGGATTGATTAGGTTTTTTAAAGGCTCCAATATAAACTATCTTAGTATAGAGTTTGTTAAAAATAGTAAAAAGGCAAAGCACTATGGCTATAAATATCGTTAAAAAAGAAGATCAAGCAAAAGGACAGTTTAATGGTGGAGAGATTTTAGAAAATAAACCCATTGGCTTTCCTCAAGATGTTGGTAAACAGAAACCATATTCTAATTTATTTTACTGGGCACATGCTTGGACGGATGTGGGCAGTACGATCGGAGAGCATCCTCACCAAGGCTTTGAGATTATGTCTTTTGTATTAGAAGGCAGTATTGAACATTATGACAATAAACATAATGCTTGGAAAAAGTTGGAAGCAGGAGATGTGCAGATCATTAGGGCCGGTAATGGAATTACGCATGCTGAAAAAATGAATCCAGGAGCTCATATGTTTCAAATTTGGTTTGATCCTGATTTGAATAAAACATTGTCTAAACCGGCAACTTATAGTGACTATAAAAGTGAGCAGTTTGAAGTACAAGAAGATGAAGAAATAAAAACTAAATACTATAATGGAAACAATTCGCCTTTAGAGATGGATTCAGAAGAGGTGGACATTAAAGAAATAACCTTTTTGAAGAATAATTATGAGCTCGTAAATTCAGATATGAAAGAGCTTTCAGGTTACGTAGTAAAAGGAGAAATGCAACTTAATGGCGAGCAGCTAAAAAAAGGTGATTTTTTTCGTGTTACCGGTAAGGAAAAAATGCCTATAAAGCCACAAAAAGGCAGTAAATTATTTCTTATTGAGTCGCCTCAACGGCTTTCTTATAAAAGTTATGCAGAACTTCGTTTTGGTTAACATTCTGAAGAATTTTTCTATTTTTGGTATGGAATTAGTTTTTAAGCTATTGCTTTCAACTAATTAAAAGTCCATACTATGAACATACAATACATACAAAAAGGCTTCAATATTAATTTTTTTAAGTATCAGCATACTCTTTTCCTGTAAATCCGCACAAACTATGCTAAATGAAGGAAGCTATGATCAGGCAATGTATAAAAGCCTTAAAAAGCTCCAAAAAAACAAATCTAAAGAAAAGTATATTCTGGTGTTAGAAGAGGCTTATCATAAGATTGATCAAAAAGACATGGATCGCATTGTTTTTTTAAAGAAAGAAGGAACACCTGAAAGCAGGGTAGAGATAGCAGATACTTATCAACGAGTTAAAAACAGGCAGCAACAGGTTAAGCCAATAATTCCGTTATTTATTGAGTCAGAAGCCCGGGAAGCTAAATTTCATTTTATCGATGTAGATGAAGAGTTGATTCAAGCTAAAAAAGAAGCTGCTGAGTTTTTATATGTAGATGCCATGAAATTGTTGGCGCAAAATGAAAGATTTCCTGCTCGCCAAGCTTATGGTAATTTGATGAAAATAAAAACGGATTATTTTCAAAGTTTCATAGATATGGATGAACAATTGTTCAGGGCATGGAATTTAGGCACTAATAAAGTGATATTTTCTATGATAAATTCTACCGGCGTACCTTTGCCTCCTCAGTTTGAAGAAGACTTAACAAAAATAAGTTTAACAGACTTAAATAGAGATTGGCTAGAATATCATACTATAGCTAACAACAAATTTTTTTATGACTACAACATCACTGTTAACATGAGAATAATAGATGTTTCTCCTGAAGTGAAAAATGAAGAGGCATATTTAGTTGAAAAAGAAGTGCCTGATGGTTTTGATTATTCGTTGGATAAAAATGGCAATGTGATGAAAGATACGCTAGGCAACGATATTAAAATATATAAAACAAAAATACTGACTTGTTTGATAAAAGAAGTTACTCAACGGAAAATAGCTCATATTGAGGGTACGGTAGATTATTTTGATAATCGTACGAAGCAATTAATTGGTACTTTCCCGGTTGCTACAGATGCAATCTTTGAACATAAATATGCAACAGCAGAAGGAAGTACAACTATTTTAGATGATGAAGTGAAAGCAAAAATGAAAAACAATTTTATTCCTTATCCGAATGATTTCGCATTGCTCCTTCAAGCCGGTAATGTATTAAGGCCTATCGTCAAAAATGTTTTAATTGATAAGAAAAATTTAGTAGCACATTAATTAAAAATAACAAATTAAAAGTTACAGATTAGATTCAAATTTAAAACTATAGGTTATGAATTATAAACTCTAATTGTCTAATTCCAAATCCGCAATCGTTAATCTTAATTCGTCAATTGTTCCACATAATCCCTCAAATATTCAAAATATTCAGTTAAATCTCCATTTTTACAAATAGTAGCATGATCTAAAATTTCGCTACTCTCTTTAAGCAACTCGGGAATGATCTGCTTGGAAAGTTGGTTGCCAAATAACTCAGAAGCATCCTTCGGTAATTCTGTAGGCAGATTATGGACAGCCATAATGTCTATTGAATCTGATTGATAAGGATTGGTTTCTGATTCAGTATCAACATTATAACCAAATACTAAAGTATCCTTATCGGTAGTATGAATGGTTGCCGGTACAGAACCATTCACATCGCAGGATATGTCAGCAATCACTTTAATTTTGAAATTGTCTTGTTTCATATCCTCTTTAGAGAAAAAACGAGGTGCTTTAGGATCCCAATAAATAGCATTGATCATGAGATCAGCAACTTGTGTGTATGCCATGAAATTACAATTGTAATTTTCAGGATGTTGATGATAATCCTCTCTGATAAAATCTCCTCTTTCTTTGTGCGTATATAAGTCAGCAGGTAATAGTTGCGTATAGACTGCTTCATCGAAAGTTTGCTCTACAAAATCTTGTGAGGAAACCTCTTTGATTCCAATTATAGAAAGTAATTCTAATACGCCACTGGCAACCCTGCCACTGCCTGTTAACACAATTTTAATAGGAGGTAAGGTTATATTTTTATAAAGCGATTGAAGCTCTTTATAATCATCACAATCAATAGCGCGCTTTAAGTTGAAGGTATTTGTTTTTTTACCGTATACCAATAAACCATTATGCGTGCCGACTATTCCTGCAAATCGGCCAAACCCGACTAATCTTTGGCCATTTTCATTTCTTAAGCATTCATAGTCGATAAGGCGAATATTCTTTTGAATGATAGCCTGTAACATCTCTCTGTTATATGGTTGCTTTTTAAAAGTATGAGAAAAAGTAAAATAAGTCTTATTTGGAATAAGTGACTTGATAGGAATTTCTTTTATACCGAAAAGTATATCAATTGAAGTCATATCTTCTTGTACCAGAATATTTTTATTTTTATAGGTAGCATCATCAAAGCATCGATGCGGAGAAGTTTGTGCGGTAAATTTGATTATTGGGAATTTCTGCTCCAGTTCCACACATTGGCCAGGAGTAAAAGCCACTCGTAAGTCGTGAGGTGTTTTTTCTTCTCTGATTAATCCGATTTTCATATTTTCTAATTTGGAGTTTAAAGTTACAAGTTTCAAGGATATTCTGGTGTAGAAAAATCTTGATGATTGATTAATTGAAATTTTGAAACTAAAATTTTACCTAATGTGTTACTATAATTGAGTTTTAGTAAGTTTTTAATAAACTTTTAACTTTAAACTTGTAACTTTATAACTGTTATCTGGGGTTGACCGGAATTGACAGCAACGTTCTTTGATAAGTAAGCATGTCGAGCATTTCAAGACTGGCTCGTAAAATTTAACTTGACAACAATTTATATAAATGGCGAGTCTAACTACGCCATGGCTGCCTAATTCTAGGTAATTAGTTAGCCATTGTCTCTTAAAGGTTTCACCTATTGGCTTTTTATGAGACACCAAAAAAATGGGTTAGTCTGTGCAAACGTCTCTATGCATAGATGAAGTTCAGAGAATAAGGATAAGTATGGGTCGTTAACCAACCTCGCTTATCTCGAAAATTGATGGTTATCTAAACATGTAGAAAGCTTATGAAAGCTTTGTCTGGACGAGGGTTCGAATCCCTCCAACTCCACAAACAAAAGAGCCACAATCTAGTGGCTTTTTTTGTTTAGGAAAATTCGAAAGTCAGAAAAAAAAATTCAAGGCTGATTTTTCTCGTAAACAATCTCAGAAATGCTACCCAAAACAGCAGAAACTCGCCACCAATAGGTGGCTTCATACATCTGATTTTTCTCTCCCTCTCAATTTCGAGATCGTAGTAGCTTGAAAAAAAGGCAGTTCCCTAAACTCAGAAATTTCTGAGTTTAAAACTGCTCTACTTGCGAATGTGCCTATTTATGGATGTGATTTAAATTAAAGGTTTGAAAGTGCTTTTTAGTAAAGATTTTATTTTCTGCTGAGGGCAATAACGAATATAACCTACGTGTTTGGCAGACAGGCTTGTGGTAAAATGTTAGAGTTATGATTAAAAGATAGAGAGAAATTTAAAAAAGGAATAAACACTGATGAAGATACTACTAGCAGATGATAATAATATCTTTAAGATTAATTGTTTTTGTAATAATAAGCCTCAAGTATATAAAAAAACCCACCTTAATAAACTTATTATTAAGATGGGCTTATAATTAAAACTACTTTTTCTTGTTAGTTGTAGTTTGAGACTTTTTTTGTTGGCTACTTTGGTTACCTCTTTCAGAAGTAGGAGTAGTATTTTTTTTGTTTTTAGAGTCTTCTTTTTTGTTAGAATTTTCTCTTTTATCTTGATTAGGCATAACTTGAAATTTAATTTAATTAATAAGAAATCACACGCGTATTTCTACTACATATATCATTAAAATGATGCCGAGTTATAATTTTTAATTAAATTATTGATAGTCAATTAATTGTAATATTTTCTTATTTGAAATTTAAATATACTTAGGATTATATTCTACAATACTGTGATAATTATCTACAACCTTTATGCTCTTTTAAGCTGAATTTCAACTTGCCATATATTCCTATAAACCACATATGTAAATTATTAGGGTTAATTAACCTCTTTAATGATTAATTAGATTGTTTGATACAGTTAAATACTTGTTATGTATTTACAATATATATTAAATTAGTTAATATAATTTTTACTTTACTTTGCAGATGGTACAATTAATTATTTTGTACCTTTACGACTGTAGCGAATTAAAAAGAATATGTTTCAAGAAGAATTTGAAGAATCTTCCTTTGAGTCATCTAGATCTCTCGTGAAAGAATATGAAGGGCTATTGAAGAGAGGTGAATATTTTTTTTGGGATGAGCAATCTTACGAACAGATCATAAATTTTTATATAGATAGAGGAAAAGCCGCTAAAGCTTTTAATGTAGTTGCCTTAGCTGAACAACAGCATCCTTATTCTGCAAGAGTGTATTTGAAAAAAGCCCAAGTATTTTTTGAACAGCAAAAATTAACGCAAGCACTCGAATCTCTTAATAAAGCAAAGATTTTAGATTCTTCAGACCTGGAGATATACATTTTAGAAGCGGATATTCATTTAATCAGAAAGCAGTCTTCCAAAGCTATTCAATGCATTAAGAAAGCAATTAGTTTTGCAGATGAGATGGATTTACCTGACTTATATTTGGAGATGGCGGATCTGTATGAAGACCAATTGGAGTATTCTATTGCTTATAAATATATTAAAAAGGCTTTATTCCTACATCCTGAAAATGAAGAGGCTATGACTCGTATAAATCTAACTGCCAGTTTAGCTGATAAAAATGAGGATAGTATTGATTATCACAAGAAATATATTAATGAATATCCTTATAGTTTTTTAGCTTGGTATAATTTAGGATATGCTTATAAAGAAGTTGGCTTGTATGAAAAAGCTTTATATGCCTATGAATATGTTTTAATTATTAATGAACATTATGAATACGTATATAAAGAATATGCTGATGTTTTAGAACATTTAGAACGATATGATGAAGCTGAAAATTATTGTCTGAAATATATAAAATTATTTGGACAATCATATTCATCATATATACAATTGGGTGATACAAGTATCAAAGCTCAACGGTATAATAGAGCTATTTCATACTATAAGAAAGCTATAGCAATAGATGCTCAAGAAGGATTGGCATATATACAATTAGGCAAAACTTATTCTCTACAAGGTTTGATGCATTTGGTGGGTGCTTATTATAAAAAAGCAGTCGCTGCAGATGGTAATAACCATATTTATTTAACAGAACTTGCGTATTGGCATAATCTAAAAGGTGAAGTAGAAGAAAGCTACGAAATGTATTTAAAAGCTATTAATTTAGAGCCTACATATTTAACTGCTTGGCAAGGGTTAACAACAGTAGCAATTGAAGCGGGAATAGCTGCAATGATATTGGGTGTATTTGTAGAGCATGAGGAAACAGTAAATCATTCCGTTGATCTAATTTTACTTAAAGGCATTTGTTTATATACATTAGATAAGAGGGAAGAAGGCATGAGACTGCTGGTGGAAAACAAAGATAAAACGAAGTTGAAAAAACTTCTTGATGTATATCCGTATTTGAATAAAGAACCGGATATTATCAATTTTCTTAGTGAAGAATAAACTGAAATACAGATTGAATGAATTTTGAATTAACTAATATTCCTGAACGGACTCAAAAGCCCAGGACATCAGGATTGACGATGGTAATGGACAAAGGGCTGAGTGTTAGAGAGGTGGAGGATTTTATATCGCTATGTGAGCCTTATATTGATATTCTGAAGTTAGGATTTGGAACCTCTGCAGTAACGCCTAACTTAGATAAAAAATTAGATGTATATCGTTCTGCAAATATTCCTTTTTATTTTGGAGGTACTTTGTTTGAAGCGTTTGTAATCAGAGATCAATTTGAAGATTATGTACGACTTATAGAAAAATATAAGTTGCAGTATGTAGAAGTTTCAGACGGCTCCTTAGTTATGCCTCACGATACTAAGTGTGATTATATAACTAAGCTTTCTAAATATGCAACCGTTTTATCTGAAGTTGGCTCAAAAGATGCAGAAAAAATAATACCGCCTTATAAATGGATAGAGCTAATGAAAAGTGAGTTAGATGCAGGTGCATGGAAAGTTATCGCTGAAGCAAGAGAAGGTGGGAATGTAGGGATATACAGAGGAACAGGTGAGGTAAGGTCGGGATTAGTACAAGAGATTTTAACACAAATTCCTGAAGAAAAGGTGTTATGGGAGGCTCCACAAAAAGCTCAGCAAGTATGGTTTATGAAGCTAATTGGCTCTAATGTAAACTTGGGAAATATAGCTCCTAATGAAGTGATTCCTTTAGAAACTCTCAGGCTAGGGTTAAGAGGAGACACTTTTTCTCATTATTTGAATGATTAATAATGATTTACCCACTGTACCTTTTAAAGGGAATGGCAATGGGAGCTGCAGATGTCATTCCCGGCGTTTCTGGAGGCACAATAGCCTTTATATCAGGTATTTATGAAAAGCTCATTAAAAGTTTAAACAACATCAATTTGAGGTCTGTAAAGCTATTATTTACAGGTCGTTGGAAAGCTTTAGAAGAACAAATTAATATATCTTTTTTGTTAACGCTGATACTAGGCGTTTTTATAGCAGCTTTTTCTTTAGCTAAATTTATTCAGTATCTATTGCATACATATGAAGAAGCAGTGTGGGCTTTCTTTTTTGGACTTATAATAGCCTCTGCAGTTATAATGTTTGATCAAGTTAGTAAATGGGATGCAAAAACTATATGTTCTCTAATAATAGGAGTCGGATTTGGATATGTAGTGACAAAAATTCCGGTGATAAAAACTCCTGATACGCTTATTTATGTATATATGTCAGGGGTCATTTCTATTATTGCCATGATATTGCCCGGCATATCAGGGTCTTTTATCTTATTGATATTAGATAAATACCGCTACATCATTGATGTAATGTCAGATATAAGTAGCGGTTTTAAAGGAATGGCTAGTGGACTTGTGCATGTTAATTTTGATCAATTTATTGCTGAATGGCAACAAACAAATTTTTTACCTTTTATCATTTTCCAATTGGGCACACTAACAGGGATATTAGGATTTAGTAAAGTATTAAATTGGCTGTTTAAAAAGTATAGAGACGTAACTATTGCTACCTTAATAGGATTTATGATCGGCTCCTTGAATAAGGTTTGGCCATGGAAAAATACCCTTTCAACTTATACAAATAGTAAAGGGTTAGAAGTACCATTATTACAAGAAAATATTATACCCAAAACTTTCGATAAGTATTTCTTTGTTGCTATTATGCTGAGTATTGTCGGTTTTTTCATTGTTTATTTTCTTGAAAAAATATCAATGCAAAAACGTAAAGTTTAATGAGGCACTTCGGACTGATCGGCCAATCTTTAGCACATTCTTTTTCTCAAAAATATTTTAATGAAAAATTCGATCAATTGGGTATCACAGATGCCACATATATTAATTACTCATTAGAGAAAATAAATGACTACAATAAATTAATAAAACAACATCGTATAGCAGGCCTGAATGTTACCATACCGTTTAAAGAGAAAATTATTCCTTTTTTAGATAATATAGATAATACTGCTAAAGAAATAGGCGCCGTTAATACGATAAAATTTAAAGAAGCGCAAACGATTGGCTACAATACTGATGTAATAGGATTTCGAGATTCATTGTTGCCACTTTTGAAGCCACATTATAAAAATGCTTTAGTATTGGGTACGGGTGGTGCTTCCAAAGCTGTAGTTTTTGCTTTAAATGAATTGAATATTCATGCTAATTTAGTATCAAGAAATTCGAACTTGACTGATAGTTTAATTTATCAAGATATAAATGAAGCAATCATTAAAGAAAATCATATCATTATCAATACCACACCTGTTGGCACCTATAATTATCCTGATCAAGGCGAGTTATTTGATTATTCCTTAATTACACCTACTCATTTAATATATGATTTAATTTATAATCCGCCTATTACGAATTTTCTTCACAAAGCTAAGGGAAAAGGTGCAGTCATTAAAAATGGATATGAAATGTTAAAATTACAAGCCGAAGCTTCCTGGAAAATTTGGAATGATCAGATAGTATTTGAATAAAATATTCGTATTTTTATTAATATGGCCACTTATTGGAAAACAATCCAAACATTATTAAAGGACTATTTCCTATATAGAATTTTCAGCATCTGTACTTTCATACTTTATCCAATATATAGAGTTTTTGTATCTGATGTATCTATTTTTTCTATAGATATTTTGATAATAGGTATAACAGCATTGATCATATTTGCTACCACCTTTATTGAGCGTACTAAAAAATATACTTATTCTCTATTGATGCCCATGATATACGGATTGGTTTCTATAGCTACCTATAACGCTTATAGATCTGACTATAATACATTGAATGTATTAGCATTAATTACTTGTAATATTGGTGTGAGTATTTTATTTAAAAGCTATAGACATTTATTATATTATATAATATACTCGTTTTTAATCATTAATACTACATGTTTACTAGCATTAGGAATAGATACTTACAGCCTCACTATGCTTGGATTTTTTTTAATGATGGCATTTATTGGATATATAATCTTATCAGCTAAGATAAATGCAGAGACTCAATTAAAACATAATAAATTAATTGAAAATGCTTTGCGAGAGTCAAAAGAGCTGTATCGTACACTAGTAGAACACAATAGGGATTTAGTATATACGCACGATCTTGATGGGAAAATTCTATCAGTTAATAATTCTGTTAAAACTATTCTTGGATATGAAAAAAGAGAAATAATTGGTAAAAATGTACTTAATCTTATTCTACCTCAATACAGCGATGAATTTACACAATATATAGAGAAACTCACAAATACAGGGAAAGCAGAAGGATATTCTCAGCTGATTAGTAAAAATGGTGAAATCATAATTTTAGAATATAGAAATTTACTTAATATAAATGAAGAAGGTGATAAAATGGTAGTTTGTTCATCAAGAGATGTTACCAATCAATTGAGAGCTGAAAAAGCCTTGAAAAAAAGTGAAAGTAAGTTCAGACACATTTTTAATTCTCTACATGACCCATATTATAGTACCGATATGGACGGACTAATTAAAATTATCAGTCCGGCCGCTCACAGCGCTTTTGGGTATACTCCTAATGAGTTAATTGGACAAAATATTACTAAATTGTATGCTACTCCAAGTGATCGTAAAAAATTCATAGCGCAAATCTTAAAAGATGGTTTTTATAGAAATTTTGAAACTTCTATCAAAAATAAAGATGGGGATATTTTGAATGTATCTGTAAGTTCGTTTTTAGTATATAATCTAGCAGGAGTTCCAATTGGTATAGAAGGTACTATCAGAGATATTACTGAATCAAAAAAAGTAGAACTTGAATTAAAAGAAAGTGAAGAACGATATCGCGATTTAGTAGAAAATAGTATTGATATGATTTGTACACATGATGAAAAGGGCATACTATTAACAGTAAATCCTACTTTCGAAAAAGTGTTAGGGTATTCCAAAGATTATTTTATTGGAAAAAACATAAAAGATTTCATAGTTGAAAAACATCAGGATGATTTTGATAAATATTTAATGGAAATATTAGAAAAAGGACACTCAAAAGGGCATATGCAAGTTAGAGACAGCAATAATGTAGAAAAAATATTAGAATATAATAATTCATTACGGTTAGATGATCCAAATAAGATAGTTATAAGAGGTATGACACGAGATGTAACTAAAAAAATCATGATTGAAAAGGCTTTAACATTGAGTGAAAAGAACTACAGAAATATTTTTAATTCTATACCCGATATACTGTATAGAACTAATTTAAATGGGAATTTCACATTGGTCAGTCCAGCCGTAAAGAAAGTTTTAGGATATGAACCACAAGAATTGATCGGTAAAAATGCTCTAAGTATTTATCAAAATCCTAATATTAGAGAACGATTTATCAAGAGATTAAATGAACAAGGATATATAAATAATTTTGAAAATATTGTCATTAAAAAAGATGGCACTACAATACATACTTCTGCCAATTCTTATTATATATATGATGATGTAGGAAATCCGGTAGCTATTGAAGGCTTAATAAGAGATATTTCAGAAAGTAAACAGATAGAAAAAATGCTTATTGATGCTACAAATCTAGCTGTAGAAGCATCTAAAGCTAAAACGGAATTTATTGCGAATGTGAGCCATGAGCTAAGAACGCCACTAAACGGAATTTTAGGATTAACTCATTTGTTGCGCAAGACAAGCTTAAATAAACTACAGTTTGATAGGGTAGAAACAATAGAGCAATCAACCCAAATCTTGTCTCGAATCATTAATGACCTTTTAGAATTATCTAAACTAGATGCTAAAAAAGTTAAACTTAAACCTACAGAATTCAATTTAGAAAAAGTTCTAGATAAAATGTTAAAAACGTTCAGTAGCGAATGTATAAATAAAAATATTACAATTGCTTATTCACTAAGTCAGGGAGTGCCGCAAACTATGATAGCTGATAATCTAAGGATCCAACAAATATTGAATGATTTGGTAAGCAATGCAATTAAATTTACAGATAAGGGAGGAATTGTAGTAAAAGTTAAAAAGATTGATGATGATCTTCGAAAAGATTCTATTAGATTAAAATTTAATATAATTGATACCGGTATTGGAATTGCAGAAAAAAATATCGGTAAATTATTCAAAAGATTTTCACAAGTTGAAGGATCATCCAGTAGAAAATATCAAGGCACAGGCCTTGGTTTGGCGATATGTAAAGACTTAGTTACGTTAATTGGTGGAAAAATAGGTGTAAATAGTTCTCCGGGAGAAGGTAGTGATTTTTGGTTTACTGTTATAGTCAAAAAACCTAAAAATGGAAATAGTAAA
Source organism: Chitinophagales bacterium (assembly GCA_965213575.1). Classification (GTDB taxonomy): domain Bacteria; phylum Bacteroidota; class Bacteroidia; order Chitinophagales; family JAUHXS01; genus JAUHXS01. The sequence goes on from CBDBZN010000022.1 coordinate 63,385, forward strand.
AAAACAGTAAAAAAGAAAGTTGAGCAACCGCCAATAAATAAGAAAATTTTAAAACTATTACTTATAGAAGATAATGTAATAAATAGAACAGTTACTCAGGCGGTGCTTCAAGATTATGGCTATATAGTAGAGGTAGCAGAAGGTGGAAGAGAAGGCGTTGACAAAATTATTCAATCAAAATATGATTTAATATTATTAGATCACCAAATGCCCGATATGAATGGTGAAAAAGTTTTGATTGAATTAAAAAAAATCAACCGGCTTGACGGTACACCTGTAGTGATATTATCAGCTAATGCATTAGAAGAAAATAAAGAGAAAATGTTCTCACAAGGAGCAGCGGCATATTATACTAAACCGCTTAATTATGAAGAATTAGATAATCAAATTCAGCAAATAATAATTAATAATAATACTAATAATGTTAAGTCAATAAATAGAAAGTATAAGAACGAATTAATAAATATTGATATAATAAATTACTTAAATACTTTGCCTGATTTAAATGTAAAAAACTTAATTAAAGAATTTACTCATAGAAATAGAAATACTATTAAAGCAATGGAAAGCTTAATTGCAGATGAAAATTATGATAAATTAAATAATAAAGTACATACTTTAAAAGGTAGTGCCAATGCATTAGGGTTAACATCGATAGCTAATTCAGCAGGTTTTATTATGAAGAAAATTACCGAAAAAAAATACGATTTGATTAAACCTGAAGTTGAAAAACTGAAGAAGTATAATCATCAAATATTTAAAAATAATGATATTATCAGGTATTAAGTTTATTAATGTTTAAGAAAGATAACGATACATATATAAATATAAGTTTAGTAGAAGATGATCCAATCTTCACTAAAATATTAAAAGGAGCTATTTCCCAGAATCCTTGTTTTGCTCTGGCTTGCTGGCAAAGTGGAAATGATTTTTTAAACTGTAAATCTGCCAAAGAGTCTGATATTACTATTATAGATTATAATCTTCCTGATATTAAGGGAATAGAATTAGTTGAAAACCTAAAAAAATTCAATGAAGGCAAACGTATTATTATTTCGGGACAAGAAGATGTAGAAATTGTTGTTAAAGCTTATAAAGCCGGTGTAGATTGTTACATCATCAAAAATGAAAATTGTGTGCCGGAATTAATGAATTCTCTCAAAAACCTAACACAAAACATTCTTCTTAACAAAGAACTGGCATCCTTAAAACAACAATTGCATGCTAAAAAAGCAGATAAAATAATAGGTAGAAGTTCAGCCGTTCATGAGATTAAAGACTTAATTAAAAAAGCCAGTACGGTTGACATATTGACTTTAATTACCGGAGAAAGTGGTGTTGGAAAAGATTTAATAGCAAGAGAGATCCATCAAAACTCCAACAGGAAAACACAACCTTTTATTCCGGTTAATATGGCAGCTATTCCTAAAGACTTAATAGAAAGTGAATTATTCGGCCATGAAAAAGGAGCTTTTACCGGAGCTTTTTCATCTCGAAAAGGTAAATTTGAAGAAGCTAATAAAGGGACTATTTTCTTAGATGAAATAGGAGAAATGGATCTCACTTTACAAGCAAGATTATTAAGAGTTTTAGAAGATAATATCATTGTTAAAATAGGAAGTAATACTGCTAAAAAATTAGACATTAGAGTTTTAGCTGCAACAAATAAAGATTTAATTGCAGAAGTCAAGAAAGGAACTTTTAGAGAAGATTTATATTATCGATTACAAGGTTTCCTAATTCATATTCTGCCTTTAAGGGAGCGAAAAGACGATATAATAGAACTTGCAGAGTTTTTTTTAAATAGGTTTGTGGTTAAAAACAGTTTTGCTACTATAGAAATAGCTGAATCAGCTAAAAAAGCCATGATAAAATATTCTTGGCCGGGTAACGTAAGAGAATTAAAGTCAACTTTAGAAAGGGCAGCACTTTTAACTGATAATAATATCATAACTTCACAAGATCTAAAATTAGAGCAAAATGTTGATATCATTAATATCAATCCCGAAAAAAACATTACCCTTGATTCTTATAAGCAAAAAATTATTGATGCCTATCTAAAAGAATATAATAATGATATTGATTTAGTAGCAAATAAATTAGATATAGGAAGAGCGACTATTTATAGAATGATTAAAAAAAATGAGAATTGATGAGAAATATCTATGAGAAATATGCAGATCTATTAATAAATTACTGTTTAGAACTTAAAGAAGGAGAAAAGTTATATGTAGTGTCTTCTTATTTGGCCGAACCACTATTACAAGAATTATATAAAGCAGGATTAAAAGTTGGAGGGCATGTAGTCTTTGATATTTCATTCAGAGATCAAGAACAGATATTTTATGAAAATACAGTAGAAGATGGCCAATTAACTTTTATTAACCCTATCAAAAAGATGGCATTTGAAAGTTTTGATGCTTATTTAAATATTATTTCGCCATTTAATTTAAAAGCCGGCCAAAATATAGATAGCGATAAAAGAAAAACAGCCCAAGAAGCAGGCCGGGAAACAATGAAGATGTATATGAAGAGGACGGGAAGTGGAGATATGAGGCGTTCCTTATGCCTTTTCCCAACTGATGCAGGAGCACAGGAAGCCGGCATGTCTCTCAGGGAATATGAACAATTTGTGTTTAATGCTTGCCGGTTAACAGAAGAAGACCCTAAAAATGCTTGGCTAGAAGTGAGAAAAACTCAACATAATATTGTAGAGGTATTAAATAGCCGAGAAAAAGTTGCTTATAAAGGCGAAAATATAGATATCAGTTTCTCCACAAAAGGCCGTAAATGGATCAACTCTGATGGGCGAGCAAATATGCCTTCCGGCGAAGTTTATACTTCTCCGGTAGAAGATTCAGTAAATGGTTGGGTAAAATATACTTATCCATCGATATATATGGGGCATGAAGTACAAGATGTAGAGTTGGAAGTAAAAGATGGGGAGGTTATTAAGTGGAAGGCTTCTAGAGGAAAAGACTTTTTAGATAAGATTTTCGCTATGCCCGGTGCTACCCGATTTGGTGAGGCTGCGATTGGTACAAATAAACAAATTCAACAGATGACGAGAAATATTTTGTTTGATGAAAAGATAGGCGGTACCATTCATATGGCAATAGGGCAATCTTATTATCAAGCCGGTGGAAAAAATGAATCGGCCGTACATTGGGATATGATCACTGATATGAAAAATGGCGGTGAAATATTCGCGGATGGTGAGAAAATCTACCAGAATGGCGAATTTTTGATTTAACTCTTGGATGAGTACTTAAAACTGGAATTTGAAACTGCTTATAAATAGTTAGCATCTTTACTATCTTAATTTTCCAATCTGTAATTTTTAATCTTAAATTTACTTTATGGAATCTCAAAAAGAATCAATTGATTATGCCGGCTATTTAAAACTAGACCAGATCCTTAATGCACAATTTCCTAAAAGTGCTGACTATGGTAAGCCTGCTCATGATGAAATGCTTTTTATCATCATTCATCAAGCATATGAATTATGGTTTAAGCAAATTATCTATGAATTAGATTCCATTATCCTGATGTTTCAAGAGCATGAAGTAGATGAGAAAAAGTTAGGTATTGCAGTAAGCAGATTGGATAGGATACGAGAAATTCAAAAGATATTAATAGATCAGATTCGTATATTAGAAACCATGACACCACTAGATTTTCTTGATTATCGGGATTATCTGGTGCCTGCTTCTGGTTTTCAAAGTGGGCAATTTAGACTTTTAGAGAAAAAATTAGGATTAGATATTCCGCAAAGGATTAAATACAATAATCGAGATTACCATGAATCGCTGACGGACAAAGAAAAATCAATCGCCCTTGAGGCTGAAAAACAAGACACACTGTTTGACTTAGTAAATCAATGGTTGGAGCGAACGCCTTTTTTAAACTTTGAAGGCTTTGATTTTTTAAAAGAGTATAAAGCAGCGGTGACTAAAATGTTGAATAACGAGAAACAGACAATATTAACCAACACTATCATACCTGAAGAAGATAAGCCTAGAAGAATACAAATGATTGAAGCAACGGAAGAATATTTTCAATCTATCTTTGATAAAAAGAAACACGATGCGCTGGTAGAAAAAGGAGATCGGAAGCTTTCTTACCAAGCGACTTTAGCGGCGCTGTTTATTAATCTGTATAGAGATCAGCCAATTTTGCATTTACCTTATAGAATGTTAGCTGCATTATTAGATATTGACGAGCTCTTTACTACATGGCGATACCGACATTCGTTAATGGTACTGCGAATGATAGGGAAGAAAGTAGGTACAGGAGGGTCTTCCGGCCACGATTATTTAAAAAATACTGCTGAAAAACATAAGATTTTTGAAGATTTATTTAATCTTTCCACGTTGCTGATTCCTCGATCAGATCTACCGGACTTGCCAAAGCATATTGAGCAAAAATTAGCATTCCATTATACTGTTGAGCATGGAAATTATACTGGTAAATGATGATGAATTTAAATTTAAAAAATAAAACTGCACTCGTTTGTGGCAGTACACAAGGTATTGGAAAGGCATCGGCAATACAACTCGCAGCGCAAGGTGCAAATATCGTTTTATTAGCCAGGAATGAAGCTAAGCTGAAGTTAATCCAAGAAGAATTAGATACAGATCAGGGACAAAAACATCAATATATAGTAGCAGATTTTAGCCAGCCTGATAATTTGAAAGAAGTAATTAATACTTTCGTACAATCAAATTCTATACATATCTTAATTAACAATACGGGTGGCCCTCCCGGAGGCCCAATTGTAGAGGCAGAAACTATAGCTTTCCTGCAAGCTTTTTCCAATCATTTAATATGCAATCATATTTTAGCGCAAGCAGTAATTCCCGGTATGAAAGAAGATGGTTTTGGTAGGATTGTCAATATCATCTCCACTTCCGTTAAACAACCTTTAAATGGGTTGGGCGTATCTAATACCATTAGAGGAGCCGTGGCAAATTGGGCTAAAACGATGGCAAACGAACTAGGTAGATTTGGGATAACTGTTAATAATATATTACCCGGTGCTACGAATACAAAACGATTGCAAAGTATTATTGAAAATAAAGCAAAAAAATTAAATCGAACTATAGCCGAAGTGGAAGAGGAGATGCGGTCGGAAATACCTGCTAATCGATTTGCCCAACCGGAAGAACTGGCAAACGCGGTGGGCTTTTTAGCAAGTCCTGCTGCAAGCTATATCAATGGTACTAATATGCCGGTCGACGGTGGAAGAACAGGTTGCTTATAGTATGAAAAAGATCCTTAATTATATTAATGGTAAGTTAGTTGAGCCTACTACCGGTAAATTTCTCGACAACTATAATCCCGCTATTGGAGAAGTATACAGTTTGATTCCTGATTCCGGAAGTAGAGATGTAGATAAAGCAGTCATAGCAGCACAAAATGCCTTTGAAGATTGGTCGGGTAGGACTGCCAAAGAGCGATCAAATATCATGTTGAAAATCGCAGCATTATTAGAAAGCAGGCTAGATGAATTAGCATTAGCTGAATCTATTGACAATGGCAAGCCGGTTAAGTTAGCTAGAAAAGTAGATATACCCAGGGCAGTAGATAATTTCAGCTTTTTTGCGACAGCAATACTTCACTTTGCAAGTGAGTCGCACTCAATGGAAAACATTGCATTAAATTATACCTTAAGAGAGCCCTTAGGTGTAGTGGGTTGTATTTCCCCCTGGAATCTTCCACTATACCTGTTTACCTGGAAAATAGCTCCGGCTATTGCAACGGGTAATTGTGTAGTAGCTAAACCTTCAGAGATCACTCCAATGACTGCTTATTTATTATCGGAGATATGCATTGAAGCTGGCTTGCCTCCCGGCGTATTGAATATTGTGCATGGATTAGGGCCTAGTGTGGGAACAGCCATCACAAAACATATAGATATTAAAGCTATATCCTTTACAGGAGGAACTAAAACCGGAGAAGAGATCGCGAAAATAGCAGGCCCTATGTTCAAAAAACTTTCTCTAGAACTAGGTGGTAAAAATCCTAATATCATTTTTGCTGATTGCGATTATGATGATGCGTTGCGAACAACTATGCATTCTTCTTTCGCAAATCAAGGCCAAATATGCCTCTGCGGTTCCAGAATATTTGTAGAACAGCCAATATATGAAAAGTTTAAAAAAGATTTTGTAGCTAAAACTAAAGCTTTAAAAGTAGGTGATCCAAGGAAAGAAGATGTTAATTTAGGGGCTATCGTGTCTCAAGCTCATATGAAAAAGATCCTTTCCTATATCGAACTTGCTAAAAAAGAAGGTGGAGCTATTTTAACCGGAGGTAATAAAGCTGAAATAGGCGGTGAGAACAAAAATGGTTGGTATATTAATCCTACTATTATCGAAGGATTAAGCTTTGATTGTAGGACAAATCAAGAAGAAATATTTGGCCCGGTAGTCACTATTATGCCTTTTGAAACAGAAGAGGAAGTTTTAACTTATGCGAATAGTACTGGATATGGACTAGCCGCTACTGTGTGGACTAAAAATCTTACAAGGGCTCACCGCATTGCAGATAAATTAGAATCTGGGATCGTGTGGGTAAATTGTTGGTTGGTACGAGATTTGCGTACACCTTTTGGAGGAATGAAGAATTCAGGAATTGGTAGAGAAGGAGGTTTTGAAGCATTGAATTTTTTTACTGAACCCAAAAATATTTGTGTTAAATGGAATTAAGAATGAAGTTCATAGTTTAGAATTAATAGTTAATAATTCTAAACTATGAACTATTAATTCTAAACTATCAATTAATAATTCTAAACTGTTACGCATGTCTGAAAATAATATTTTAAACTCTTCTAAAGCGCCCGAGCCTGTTGGCCTTTATCCCCATGCTAGAAAAGTCGGTAATTTACTATTCTTGTCAGGCGTTGGCCCTAGGGAAAAAGGTTCGAAAACAATTCCGGGTGTTGAATTAGATGAAGAAGGAAATATTGTCAGTTATGATATAGCGGCGCAATGCCACTCGGTATTTAATAATATTAAATATATCTTAGAGGATTGTGGGTCAAGTTGGAAACAAATTGTAGACGTTACTGTGTTTTTAACTAACATAAAAGACGATTTTAAAACGTATAATAAAATTTATGCAGATTATTTTAAAGACAACTTACCCTGTAGAACTACTTTAGAAATAAATTGTTTACCTACACCAATTGCAATCGAATTGAAAGTAATAGCAACTATAGATTAGGTAAATTAATTGAACCGATATAGCAATGATTAGCAAAAAAAATAATATACATACTTCAATATCTAACTTATTTGAAAATGAATTTAAATTACATATGACATTAAACACAGATTTAAGCATATGAAATTAGTTTCTTACGTACGAGATGATAAACAACAACTAGCTATTCTTTGGAATGACTTTTTATACCGGACAGATTTATTAGATGACAGATTGCCGGATAATATGCTGGATTTTCTTAAAGGGGAAACTACTACATTGAATTTAGCTAAAAAATATGCAGCTAAAATACAGAAAGGTGAGTTTGATGGTATACCTCTAAAAAAACTTGAAAAGGTAAAATTGTTAGCCCCTTTACCCAATCCTACTTCTACCCGTGATGCATATGCTTTTAGGCAACATGTTGAAACTGCCAGGCAAAATAGAGGTGTTGAGATGATTCCGGAGTTTGATCAGTTCCCCATTTTTTATTTCACAAATCATAACGCAATTTTCGGCCCGGGCATTATTGAATGTATGCCTGATCATTTTAAAAAATTAGATTTTGAACTGGAAGTCGCGATTATTATCGGCAAAAAAAGGCCGTAATATATTAGCGAAAGATGCTGATGAATATATTGCAGGGTTTACCATTATGAATGATTTTAGTGCTAGGCAATTGCAAATGGAAGAAATGAAATTTAACCTTGGGCCGGCTAAAGGCAAAGATTTTGCAACATCCATAGGGCCATATTGTCTTACTACTGACGAACTTAAAAAGTATTTAATAGAACCTAAAGAAGGCCACACAGGCAACGCTTATAATCTTAAAATGACCTGTAAAATTAATGATGAAATAGTTGCAGAAGGTTCGCTCGCTGACATGGATTGGACATTTGCTGAGATTATTGAAAGAGCCTCATATGGTACAGATATTTTGCCCGGTGATCTAATAGGTTCCGGTACAGTAGGAACAGGATGTTTTTTGGAGTTGAATGGAACAGCTTTAAGGAATGACCCAAAATACATGCCTCGATGGTTAGTGGATGGCGATCATATCACGTTGGAAGTAGAGGGTTTAGGAAGCTTAACTAATACAATCAAAAAAAGCACTAGCGAACATTCAATATTAGCTTTAAAGAAGAATAAAGAATAATGCGAAGAATAGATCCCAAAGAAGCAGGTGCCCGAGCATTTTATGCTACACTCACAGAAACTGTAGCTCCACGGCCTATTGCTTTTGCTAGTACAGTGAATGCTGCCGGAAAGGTAAATTTATCGCCCTTTAGCTTTTTTAATGTCTTTAGTTCCAATCCTCCAATTTTGGTATTTTCTCCTGTGAGAAGAGGAAGAGACGGTACAGTAAAAGATACCTTAAATAATGTTCATGACGTAAAGGAAGTAGTTATCAATGTTGTTAATCATAGTATGGTAGAGCAGGTAAGCTTGGCTAGTGCAGAGTATGACAGTGATATTAATGAATTTATTAAAGCCGGTTTTACCGCTATTGATTCAGAGATAGTGAAGCCTCCAAGAGTTAAAGAAGCCCCAGCTCAGTTTGAATGCAAGGTAATAGATATCATTGAATTGGGAGAAGAAGGAGGAGCAGGAAATCTGGTAATATGTGAAGTGGTCTTAGCACATATTCAAGAAGATCTTTTTGATGAAGAAGGACATATAAATCCTCATAAAATTGATTTAGTTTCAAGAATGGGCCAAAATTATTATTGCAGAGCTACAGGCGATAATGTCTTTATTGTTGAGAAACCAATTGGCAAGATCTGTATTGGAATAGATAAAATTCCTGAAAATATTCGTAATAGTAAAGTGTTAACGGGCAATGATTTAGGTAAATTAGGAAATGTAGAACAACTGCCCGGTAAAGCTGAAGTAGCAGCTATGAAAGAAGGCTTATCTACTGTTTTTACTCAATTTGGCAAAGATCCGAATGGATTGATGAAGAATATCCATGAATATGCTAAAGAGCTATTGGATCAAGGTGAGGTTAATGAAGCATGGAAAGTTTTACTAACGCAGGATTCTGCCGATTAACACCATGTACTTCTCTAAAAAAGATAAGATAATTGAATGTGTTGCTAATTTCAGTGAAGGAAAAAATACAAGCATCATTCAAGCAATTAAATCAAAAATTACATCCGTTCCCAATGTTAAAATACTTCATGTTGATCAAGGTATAGATGCTAATCGTACCGTTATTACTTTTGCAGGCATTCCTGAAAATTTAGTAGAGGCTGCTTTTCTAGCCATTAAAACTGCGGGAGAATTAATCGATATGACTATTCATAAAGGGGAACACTCAAGAATAGGTGCCACGGATGTTTGTCCACTCATACCCATAGCTAATGTTTCTTTGGAAGAAACCATTCAACATTCTAAAACATTAGCTCAAAGAGCTGCAGAAGAATTATCAATTCCTATCTATTTATATGAACATTCTACAGATAAGATACATAGAAAAAATTTAGCAGCTATACGGGTAGGACAATATGAAGGATTGCAGCAAAAAATGATGGACATACTCTGGAAACCTGACTTTGGAATAGCATTTAATGCTAAAAGCGGTGCCACCGTAATTGGAGCAAGAGATGTACTTATAGCTTTTAATATTAATCTAAATACTGCGGATGTTAAAATTGCAAAATCAATCGCAGGTAAGATTAGAGAAAGTGGTATGGGTGGTAAAAAAGGTGTTTTCAAAGGCCTTAAAGCCATTGGTTGGTATATGGATGAATATAAAGAAGCGCAAGTATCTATGAATATTGTTAATATTCATACTGCCCCTTTGCATTTAGTTTTTGATGAGGTTTGTAAGCAAGCTGCTGATCATGCAATAGATGTTGTTGGGTGTGAGCCAATTGGATTGTTACCATTAGATACGATTTTAGATGCAGGTAAGCACTTTCGGCGTAAAGCAAAACAGAGTACATCGCTAAGTAATGCCGTATTAATTGATTCAGCTATACAAAACATGCGATTAGATTATGTAAAACCTTTTATTCCGGAAGAAAGGATTTTGGAGTATTGTTTGTATGGGAAAAAGATTTGAGGCCTGTGCAAAATAGGATGCTCAATCAATTGCTACTAAAATGGCTTTAATAAATTATTGAACAGATAATTTTTTACGAATAGTAGAAGTTCCTTGAGTGATGTTAATTATATACTGTCCTGTAGCCATATCTTTTGTATCCATAACTAATCTATCACTGTCAAAATCATACTTTTTAATAATTTGTCCTAAAATATCATACACAATTATTTGACTGGCTGAAGACGAAGCATTTTTTAGTATGATTGTTGTATGATCAGTAGCCGGATTGGGAAATAATTGTGCCTCAAAAGCTGAGTTGCGAATACCATCCCCTATACCGGAAAACACTTCACCAGGATCCTCATTAGTAGTGAATTTCTTTAGAATAGAGTATGGTGAGCATAGATTTCCTGACACCATAGGTTTAACTTTCCAAAAATATCGTTGACCAGGTTCTAAAGTGACTTTACTAATAGTGTCTGACGTAACTATATCTGCTACTATTAGATTAAAAGTTGCATTTTTACTTACTATTAAATGATACAGCTCTGCCTCTGCTGATGTATTCCATTCCAAAATAGTATTATAAGTAACATCTGTTGAATTGTTTTCAGGATAGATTAAACTTACGGCTTCAGGAGTAGAAGCGTTTAACTCAGTTATTTGAAGTAGATCTGAGTGATAATAAGTTAGATAAGTATTCATTGCATTTATTTGCTCTTGCGAAAATCTACTAGCACAACCATCATGTGAATAAGACATATATAAACTAGGATCTGGATCATATGGGTCGCCATTTGGATCTTTCATAGTGTCAGTATAATCACAACCCCAAGGATAATTCTGAAAATCTGCTCGTGTATCACAAAAAAAATCACCTGCATCATCACAATTAGATCCATTTACTAACTCGATTCCATTATAAGTTGAAAAAGGATGGGGTAAGCTAAGAAAATGACCAATTTCATGCGTAAGCGTGTGCATATTGGCTCCTAATAATCTTTGCCTTACAGCAATAATATCTATAGTTGGAGCATAATATCCTCCAACTTCAGCACCTCCCCCGGATGCATTCCCACCTATTACATCAACTATAAAAATGTTTATAACATTATTTATTTTGTATTGATTCATAATTTCATATACCTGATAACTGGCTGCATGATTTAGCAATCTCGAATCATTAATGAATGTAAAAGGTGTTTTTATATAAAATTTGATATCTACTGATTCGAAATTTTCATTTAAAGTACATATTTCTTTTAAAATTTTATCTGTAGAAATATATCCCAATCCTTCATTATCTCCTACCACATGAAATTGGAGAGGAACATACCTTACCTCATTTGTTTTGCTATGAGAAGAATTTTTATTAATGTTAACTATTTCAACCAATCGATCTTGCATAGCTTGGGAAAAATCCGTCCCGCAAATAGGTTGTGAATAAACTGATAAGCTAAATGAAAAAAAACAAACTAAGTGTGAATAAAATAGAGTAAGTAGGCTTTAATAAATTCTTCATGTAATTATTTTAATGGATTTTTCCTATTTTTGAAAACTCCATAGGAGTATTTAATACTAATATAAGATATAGATAAAACAAATTTGAATACGAATTAATTCACTTGTGGATTAAAGTAATTACCGAATAAAAATATAAACAAATGAAAATCACTGTAGTAGGAGCTGGAAACGTTGGAGCGACATGTGCTGATGTATGCGCGCATAAAGAATTAGCAAACGAAATAGTACTAGTCGATATAAAAGAAAATTTTGCTGAGGGAAAAGCTTTAGATATTTGGGAAACAGCACCTATTAATTTGTACGATTCAAGAACTATTGGCTCTACCAATGATTATTCTAAAACAGCAGGGTCAGAAGTTGTAGTAATTACATCCGGATTGCCGAGAAAACCGGGAATGAGCAGAGATGACCTCATTGCAACTAATGCTAAAATTGTACAATCAGTTACACAGAATGTAATTAAACATTCACCGGATGCTAAAATTATCATCGTTTCTAATCCGTTGGACGTAATGACTTATCAAGCATATCTTACCGCTAATATAGATTCAAACAGGGTGTTTGGAATGGCAGGAATTTTAGATACTGCTCGATATAGAGCATTTTTAGCAGAAGCTTTAGATGTTTCCCCTAAAGATATTCAAGCGGTATTAATGGGAGGGCATGGAGATACGATGGTTCCTTTACCTAGATATACTACTGTTGCCGGTATTCCGGTTACCGAAATGATCGACAGTGATAAATTGGATGCAATCGTAGAGCGAACTAAAAAGGGTGGAGGCGAAATAGTTAATCTTCTAGGCACATCTGCATGGTATGCTCCCGGTGCTGCAGCTGCTCAAATGGTAGAGGCTATCGTCAGAGATCAAAAAAGAATCTTCCCTGTATGCGCATGGTTACAAGGAGAGTATGGGTTGAAAGATATTTATTTAGGTGTGCCTGTTAAACTAGGTAAAAATGGCATTGAAGAGATCATCGAATTACAACTTAATAGTGAGGAAAAGAAATTACTAGATGAGTCTGCAGAGCACGTAAAAGACGTGATGGCTGTTTTAGATAATATGAGCTTAGCTTAACTGTATTAAAGTTGGCAGTACTTCGCAATATCATTCATTTTATTGTAATAGTTGCATTTGCTGCCGGCTTATGTTTTTCTTTGATTATTCAAGGTGGGTTTAACTATAATCAATCATTTATAGTTAAAGAACTATGTGTTAATAAAGATCAACCTCAGCTACAATGTAACGGTAAATGCTATCTTAAAAAGCAGATGGAGCAGAATGTTCCTGAAAATCAGGAAAAAGAAGCCACTCAAGAAGGGCTATAATTTTTTCTTACTGAGTGAAATAATTATGTTAGGTAAATTACCTATACCAGATATTGCTACAAATTATAGCAATTATGAAGATTTATTACTTCAAGGCTATTATCCCACATTTTATCGGCCCCCACGTACGCTGTCTCTATTCTCTTAATATTTCATATAATACTTAAAAGTATTATAATTTTTATTATTTAATTTATTTTTTATGTGGAAGACGTGTATCGTTGCATTTGTAATAATGTGGTGTATCCCCTACTTTTCAGTAGGTTGTGATTTTTGTAATATGTATGTTAACATCAACCCGAATGATTATAAACATTCGGTGAGCTTAGTAGCTAGGCATATTAACTATAAAGGAAGTTTTACGACTGCTCAAATTTTGTCAGGTACTATGAAAACCGCTCATGGTGGTGGCCATGTAAACAGTACTTTGATAGAAGAAAATTACAACTACTACGAGTTATGGGGACGTTTTTATTTGACAGAAAGGTTGCAACTCGTTTCTTCTCTCGGCATATCAAATAATTCAATATTTGAGGATGGTAATAAAATGGATGCATTTACCGGAATAAGAGATTGGCTTATAATGACTAGATATCAATTATATAATACTATGAGTGATGATAGTACTAAGATAGCTCATCGTTTGCTGGCAGGTGGAGGTATGGTAATGCCCATTGGTAATTACAAATATAAAGATGGATTAGATCCTTACATTCAAAGCGGTACTGGAAGTTTCGGCTTTTTACTGAATAGCGTGTATACCTGTAAAGTTAATAATTGGGGCTTGAATAGTGATGTCAATTATTTGATTAATACTTCTAATTCTTTCCGATTTAGATTTGCCAATAGCTTAAATGTTTCCAGCTCTATTTTCTATCAATTTAAAGGCGAAAATGTTTCGTCTGTACCGAATATAGGGCTTTATTATGAACAAGCTAACGAGGATCAACAAGATAAGGACATGTTGAAAAGTAGTGGCGGGCAAGTTTTGTTCTTAACCTCCGGATTAGATGTATATATTAAGAGAGTAGCTGTTAACACACAAATTCAATTGCCAGTAGCCCAACAATTAAATGGGCTTCAAGTATCTAATAACTTAAGGTGGACACTCGGATTGAGTGTTTTCCTATAAACTAATTGTATAAAAAAAATCGTTTATAATTAAATATCATAAAAATGAAAAAAACTAATCTAATATTCACTTTAGCACTAACATGTTTAGCTGTTTTGTTTTTTACTGCTTGTAATAAAAAAGGATGTAATGATCCCGATGCTGTCAACTTTGATGCTAAGGCAGATGAAGATGACGGCTCTTGCGAATATGAGCACAATCACGGTGAGCATGCTGCAATATCATTTGTATTTAACCATCAAATAGATGGTGAAGCATTGGTATACGATACATTTATATATACTAATGCAGCAGGAAATCTTTATAAAGTAGAAAATATGAAATATTTTGTTTCTGACTTTATATTATTGAGTGCTGAAGGGAATGTAATGTTGGAAGCAGAACATTATATTGATGCAGATGACGAGGCAACACTTACGTATGTGGTAATGGACGAAATCCCTGTCAGAGAGTATTCAGGTATATTATTTACTTTCGGAATTGACTCTTTAGAAAATACACCCGGAAAATTTGTGAATGCACCGGAGGTGAATATGGCATGGCCCGAACAATTGGGAGGTGGATATCATTATATGAAGTTAGAAGGTAAGTACGATAGTGCAGGTACTACCAAAAATTATAATGTTCATTTAGGCCCATCTAATGGTGGGGCAGGAGCAGGTGTTAAAGGAAATGATTATTCAGTGCCTGTAGTTCTTGCTAATTCTTCTTTTATGGCAGGAGACCATGATAATGTTGAAGTGCATATTAATGTAAATATTAATGAATGGTTTGAAAATCCTAATACTTATGACTTTAACGATTATGGTGAGATAATTATGCCTAATCAATCTGCTCAAGTAGTATTGCAAGAAAATGGAAATACTGTATTCACAATAGAAGAAATCAATGACTAAATGTGAAATAAAATCACAAATAACTCGATTATCTTCTTTTCTTTTAAAAAGGAGATCAGGAGGCGGCATTTGGTATTTTTTCGTTCTTTTTATCATTTTAATTGGTTGTCAAAAAGATCCCGTCATTCAAAATTTGGATGATGGGGTTTACCAACCTACACCTTATACAATTGAGATTCCCAACCGTTTTCCTGATATGAATATCCCTGTAGATAACCCTACTACAGCAGAAGGAGTAGCTTTAGGAAAAATGTTGTTTTTTGATCCGATTTTATCGGGTGATTCCTCCTTATCGTGTGCGGGTTGTCATAAACCACAAAATTCGTTTTCAGATGATAAGAAACTGAGTTTTGGAATACATGGAACTGAAGGTAAACGCAATACTATGCCTTTGATTAACGTAGGATGGTTACCTGTCTTAGATTGGACGGGGAAATTTTCATCTCTTGAAGATCAAGCAATAGATCCTGTAATGCATCCATTGGAAATGAATATTACCTGGGAAGAATTAGTAGCTAAAATAAATAAAAATGACTCATACGTATATTTATTTAAAAATGCTTTTCCAAATCAAGATATTACCAAAGAATTAGTGACTAAAGCGATTGCTCAATTCGAAAGAACGCTTATTTCATCTAACTCAAAATTTGATCAAGCCTTA
Source organism: Chitinophagales bacterium (assembly GCA_965213575.1). GTDB lineage: Bacteria > Bacteroidota > Bacteroidia > Chitinophagales > JAUHXS01 > JAUHXS01. The sequence continues at coordinate 79,180 of CBDBZN010000022.1, forward strand.
AAAGGTGATGTGGCCTTAACAGATGAGGAAATAGATGGTTATTTAATATTTAATACTGAAAAGGGAGATTGCTTTCATTGTCATGGGGTGCCGGAAGCGAACTTGCTATTAACAGATAACGATTTTCATAACAATGGATTAGATGCCATCCCTACAGATTCAGGCAGAAGTTTGGTAACCGGCGACCCAAGTGATTACGGAAAATTTAAAACACCTACTTTACGAAATATAGAATATACTGCTCCATACATGCACGATGGTAGATTTAATACACTTGAAGAAGTAATTGATTTTTATAGTGAAGGAATTAAACGATCTCCTACGATTGATCCACTTATGAAAAAGATAGATCAAGGGGGTATAGGGTTGACGGAAGAAGAAAAATCCAGCTTAATTGCTTTTTTGAAAACTTTATCAGATCCTTCTTATATAGATTAATAATTTCTTAATGTAGGTTTAGTTATTTTGTAAAATGTAGAAATAATTTTATTGCTTACCTAATTAATTACTGTATTATTTTTACTCGCTTTAGTAAAATCTTCTATAAACAATTTCGTTCTATAATCTACGCCCTTTTTAAGCAAATGGTAAGGAGTATTAAACATCATAGAATCAGGGATTTTATATTTTTCAGGAGTGCCTAGAATCTTTAGGTTTATTTTTTGGAGTTCATTTTCAACTCTTTTTATTTGTTCAGCAGCATTATTATATGAAGTAGCTTGTAGACTTGGATAAGTAATATACAGCGAGGCTCCTTTCTCTTTTATTGACGAATTAAATTCTTTTATCATTTCTATATTATCATATTCGAAAGCGCTATTGATTTGTCCATATGGAGAAAAATCTTGCTGCTCCATATCCCAATGCTTAAATACATCGCCATATTCATTAAAAGAGTTTACTGAATAAACAGGGTCTATCATTAAATGTGTATATTCGATTGGTATGTATTTAGAAACTGCATATTTTGGAATGAAAGGCACTAACTTTAAAAGTTGAGCATCATTTAATAACTTAATATTATGCCTTTTCACATCAAATACCATTCTTAATAATTCTACTGAACCAAAATCAACATCCCTATAAAAATGATTGTATTCCGGTATAAGAATAACTATGTCACCTTTTCTAATGTAGTTTAAAGTGTTATCCATCATAAATTTCAATCCAATAGAGGCATGTATACCTGTATTAATGGGATTAATCCCTAAAGAGTCATGAATTATTTTACTATTTAATCCAAAACTAAGGTTTGAACCTCCTACAAATATCATTCTTGGTGAAGGGGTATTTTGTAAAAGAGAGTCCTTTTTAATAGCTGACATTAAAAGTGACTGAGACGCTCGTGGTGTTACCGGAGATAGAACGCCAACTAGTATGAAAATTAGAAGTGGTATTGTAAAATAAGTTATATTGATTAAAAAACTTTTCATAGAGTGACTTAAAACTGGAAATAAATAAATTGCTGTTCTTTACCGCCAAACCAAAAGATTAACATGATAATTGTATAGTACATCATATACCTTAGTGGCCGTTTCCACTTTAATCCTAACCGAGCAATAGCATGTTGTTGTTCTCTTCCTTTCCATTCAATTAACATGAATATCCCCACTAGTGTCATTATTAAAGATGCTTTAAGTATTCCTGGAAAATTAGGCGTAGTAAAAAGTGATGGTGATAAAATTTCGGAAATATAACTTATAGCATGACTTATATTACTTGACCTGAAAAAAATCCATGCAAAAACAGTTAATCCAAAGGTTAACAGTATGGAAGAAAATTCTTTTAGTGTAGGTAAATATTGACCTTGAGCTACAACATCTAGATTATTTCGATTATTATTAGTTAATAAAAGAGGTAAAAAATATACTGCATTTAAGGCGCCCCAAATAATAAATGTCCAATTTGCACCGTGCCAAAAACCGCTCACAATGAAAATTATAAATACATTTCTCACTTGTATCCATTTACTTCCACGGCTGCCGCCTAATGGGATATAAAGGTAGTCTCTAAACCAAGTTGATAGAGAGATATGCCAACGTCTCCAAAATTCTGCAATGTCTCTGGAAAAATATGGGAAATTAAAATTACGCATTAAATCAAAACCAAAAAGGCGAGAAGTTCCTATGGCAATATCTGAATAACCAGAAAAGTCACCATAAATTTGGAAAGTAAAAAATAAAGCACCTAATACTAGCGTACTGCCTGAGTAATCTGTTGAATTATTAAAAATCAAATTAGCATATTCTGCACAATTGTCTGCGATTACAATTTTCTTAAACAAACCCCAAAGAATTTGGCGCAAGCCATCTACTGCATTTGAATAATCAAATATCCGTTTTTTATAAAACTGTGGTAATAAATGGGTAGCCCTTTCTATAGGCCCGGCTACTAATTGTGGAAAGAAGGTAACAAATGCTGCAAAAATAATAAAGTCTTTAGTAGGTTTTAATTTTCGCCTATACACATCAATTGTATAGCTTAAAGTTTGAAAGGTATAAAAACTAATACCAACCGGTAAGATAATATTGAGTGAGTTGGAGGCTATTTTTGCTCCAAACAATGAAAAGGCGGTTGTGAAATTGTCTAAGAAGAAATTATAATATTTAAAAAAGCCAAGAAAACATAAATTTGTTAATATACTTATCCAAAGTAATAATTTTCTTTTTCTTGGCTTTTCTTCTTGTGATAATCCAAGTGCAACAAAATAATCAACAACAGTGCTAAAAAGTATTAATGATAAAAATCTCCAGTCCCACCACCCATAAAATATATAGCTTGCAGCAACAATTAATGAATTCTGAAGTTTCAGATTTTTATTTGTTGCGAACCAATAGAGCGCAAATGCTATTGGCAAAAATACAGCAAAGTCAATCGAATTAAAAAGCATGCTTTCTGTCTATTTTATCAAACTCTTTAATATTAAGATTGTGTTAACTTACTAATCTCTCTATTGACAATAAAAATTTTCACATTGAATTCAAATATAGTAAATATGATAAAATTCAGTTTGTAGCTGATTTGAAAAACTTGTAGGAAATATAATTATTTAATAATAGTTATTCTTTTAATCCACTTATTTTGATCAGTAGATACAGAAAGGCTATATATACCTGTAGGTAGGTCATTGTATAGGTATACATAAATAAAGCCGTTGTTTTTTAATAATTGGGTAGAAATATTATTTATTTGTCGTCCTGACATATCTAGTAATTCAACAGACGGAGAAGTCGCCATTTCAATAGCATCGGTAATCTGTATATAAAATTCATTTCCGGCTATCGGATTAGGAAATACATTTATAGTTTCTTTAAAAGAGCTCAATGAATTATTATTAATTACTTTTAAAGCTGAATAAGAAGCAGTTTTATCAAAGTCAGTTTGTTTTAACCTATAATAGCTGATTCCTTGTAAAGGATTTTCATCAGTTGCTACATATATTCTATTTTCGTTAGTATTACCAAGGCTATATACTTTAACTACGTCTTCAAAATAAATGGCATCTTCTGATCTTTGAATAGTGAAATAATCATTTTCATTTTCCATGGCTACCTCCCATTGCAGTTCTACAACATCATTGGTCAATTCTGCATAAAAATTAATGAGTTCGATAGGTAATGGATTAATGCCAATATTTACAGTTTTAGAAGCAAAAGCAAAAGGACTGAAATCTGATGCATTTATTGTAATATATCCGGTTTTGCCTGTTTTAGATTTTTCAATTGGAGCTACACTTTCCCATGCGCTTCCATTCCAATGGGCCATTTCTAAATCATCCGTATCATTGATGCCAAAATAAGATGTATCTGACCAATGAAAAGATATATTGGTATTTATATTTGGATTACTTGGCTCTACATCCCAATAGCCAACATTACTTACATACTCTATAGAATCGCCACTTTCTATTATTGTTGTATTAAAGCCGGAATCTATATAGGAAATTGCAATATCTAATGATCCTGCGAACCCTCCTATGGTTTTACTAACCTCTGCTTTAGCAAGGTGTCCATCTTTTCCTAGAGAATATGATGCAACTCCTATTCCATCAGCAGAACTAAAATGTTGACTCATTTTACCATCGATATAACTGGCATCACTCGCTGAATCTATTTTAGCGTTGGTAGTAGTTAGAAAAACAAAATCTTCATTAGAAGTTATTATGTAACCATCCTTAAGCGTAAGTACATTATTGATTTCAACTATAGTATCAATCACAATGCCGGTAGCACTGGTGTTTTCTATCCATAGACGTTTAAAGTTAAATGGATTATTTATTTTCGTAAGTCGCTGTTCAGTAGATCCTGAGAGTGTTATTCTTGTAGCAGTCCCATCTTGTTCAATAGAACCACTATCTATTATGTTTCCTTTAATGGTAAGATTTCTATTATACACATTTAAATCTAAAGTGTCATTCAAGCCAATAATAAGGTTTCCATTAACAATAATATTTTGACGTGCAATATTATTTCCACCATTAGCTAATTCTAAATTCCAATAGCCGCCGGGTGGATTATATACATCTACATTTACACTTGTGAAGTACACAACAGTGTTATTTACTGCGCTCGCATCAAAGAAAATTGAACTTGTAAAAGCAGTACTGGCAAGTTTCCATGTGGCGTTAGTAGCATTAAAAAAAGAATCAGCTGTGCCGCCAACATTTATAAAATTCCCATTTTGAATTTGTAAATTATAATTAGTTATATGTATATCTGCATTACGAGCATTGATGTTATCAAATTCTAAATTGCCATAATTTTTCACAACTCTTCCTGAGTTCAAAGAGGTAACCACATCAATATCAGCATTAGTTTTTAAAGAAGCTCCGCTATTAATAATAAGCTGAGCATTGTTTCCTTCTAAGTCAATATCACCTACCACTGTAGAAGTGCCGGTAGCATCAGTGGTTAAAGTTGCATTATTTCCTTTAATATCTAAATCATAAATAATCACTGCAGCAGATCCCGATAAATTTAAGGTGGCTTTATTTTCTACGATAATATTATCCAAATCTCCAACTCCCGTGCCATTAACAGAAATTGAATCAGTAGTGCCCCAAGAAATAATTGTGGAAGTACCGGAACTAATAGCCCATGATCCTCCAGGATTGACGTTTATTTTAGAATTATACATAGATACTTCAGCTCCGGTAGTCGTTTTTAATGATCCTGATACATCAATAGTTCTACTATAGTGTACAGTTGAAGTATTTAATGTTACTATATGGCCAGATTTAATAATTGTATTGCTAAATACAGTTGGCCTGCAATTACATGATGCTCCACCATCACTGTAAGACCAATTTGTATTATCTTGCCAATTGCTGTTACCTCGTGAGTAAAGGGTATCCGGCTCTTCGAATACTATCACATTATCAATACCCATAAATTCATCACCTTCATCATTATTCATTAAAACTTTAATGGTCAATGTGTTTCCATTTAATCCACCGATAAATGCTTTACGAATATAGGGAGAAGGATAATCATTTAGAGCGGCTTGAAGGCCATTTTCCATTGGCAAATAACTTCCTCCATTAATCCTGTAATATGCTTTTAAAGAATCACTTATTTCTAATATTCCATCACCATTGTCGAAATATCTAGCATCTAACATCACCTTTACATCTGTATAGGAACTAATATCAATATCTTCAGAGGTCCAAGTTACAAATCCACCTGCGTTATTTGCTACTAATGCGTTATTAAAAACTTTAAAGAACCCGGTAGGTGTACCTGATGTAGTCCATGCGGTAGCCCCTGCATCACTGGTTGCATTATTAACAGGGAAATCTTCTTTCCAAATCTCAGTGTACTGAGCATAAGTATTGGCAATACAGCATATGCTGGCCGATAAATAGAAAAAAGATTTTTTTAATCTAATAATCATATATTTTTGTACGCATAAATGTACAAAAAGTTTCATTCAATATAGGTATTTATACTTATAACATCATTCAAAACATGCTACATCACTACATTGAATAATGTTTGTAAATAGCAGAACTTTAAGTTATGTTATTGTAAAACTAGAGAATAAGTTAAATTCTTTTAAAGAAAAGACTTACGGCTTATAAATTATTGATAATTACTAAACAACAGAGGAGGGTGTGGGCTATACTGGATTCGAACCAGTGACTTCTACCCTGTCAAGGTAACACTCTAAACCAACTGAGTTAATAGCCCATATTTTTGATTAAAAGTTTAAAATTAAAAATTAAAAACTAGTTTTTGCAAACTTTACAAGTTTAAGTAGATTTTATGGTTGAAATCTTCTATATAGAAATTTTTGCTTGATAAAATGCTCCTGTTTCTTGAGTTATGGATCATATTACATAACTTTGATATGATATTAAATCACCTAAATATTTAAATTAAAACAATGAGTTACGAATTAAGCGGCAAACTGATAGAAAAATTTGATACAGTCAACATTAGCGACAGTTTTAAAAAAAGAGAATTTGTTGTAGAAACGTCTAAAGATTATAATGGACGAGTTTTTTCTGATCAAATTAAAATGCAACTAGTTCAAGATAAGTGTAATTTATTGGACAATTTAAATGTCAATGATGAAGTTAAAGTTGCTTTTAATATTCGAGGAAAGCGGTATGAAAAAGATGGGAAAGTTAACTACTTCAATAATTTAGATGCTTGGAAGATTGAATCTTTAGGACAGACAGAATTTGGTAATATGAACCAAGAAAGAGATGAGTCTAATTTCAATCAAGATAATAATAGTAATGTAGAAGACGATTTACCTTTTTAAGGGGTTATAAAATTAACGTTTGAAAATTCTTTTTATAGCTCAATGGTATCCTAATCGCATACAACCGACAAATGGTAATTTTATACAGCGACAAGCAGAAGCAGTTGGAAAATATGTAGAAGTTGTTGCTTTAAATGTATGCGCTGATAAAAATTTAAAAAATAAAGGCTCTGAGCGAATAGATACAATTCAAAATGGTGTTAATAATATTAATGTTTATTATGCACCTCCTAAATATTTTATCAAAGGTTTAAATTTTCTATATAAATTCTACGTTCAATGGCATTGGCATCAAAAAATAGTTAACGAAGTTAAACCTGATATCATACATGCTAATATTACTTACATAAGCGGTTTTTTAGCTTATTTACTAAAGAAAAAATTTAAGCTACCATATATAATTTCCGAGCATTGGTCTCAATATTTAACGGTAACGTCTAAGCCAAATTTTTTTCAAATATTCTTAAGCAAGTTAGCATGTAAACATGCTTCTTTCATTTGTCCGGTAACGGAGAACTTAGCAAATGGAATGAGATGTTTAGGCATTAAAGCCAATTATAAAATAATTCCTAATGTAGTTAATACTCAAATCTTTCATTTTAAAGAAAAAACCAAATCTTCCGTAATAAGATTTATTCATGTATCAACTCTTAAACCTGAAAAGAATTTTGGAGCAATATTAAATGTTTTTTATAGATTGAAAAAAGCAGGATATAATTCGTTTAGTTTAACAGTAATTAGCGACGGAGAAACATTTCCTTATGAAGAGAGAAGCTTTAAATTAGGATTACAAGAATACATTAAATTTTATGGTATGGTATCTATTAATGAGGTTGCGAAATATATGCAAGGAAAGGATTATTTTATTTTGTTTAGTAATTATGAAAGCCTTCCCTGTGTATTGTTAGAAGCGGCTGCGTGTGGTATGAAAGTAATATCATCTAATGTTGGGGGTATATCTGAGTTTTTTAATGAGAGTAATAGTATTTTAGTCCCAGTTAATGATGATGAGAGATTATATAATGAGTTACAAAATATTTTAATCAATAATACAGCATATTCTTCAGAATCTATTGCTCAATTTGCTAAAGAATCATTTAGTTATGAAGTTGTTGGTGCTAAATTTTTAGAGATTTATCAGAAAGTTTTAAGGTAATACTAGTATATAAAGTAACTATTATAGTTTATCATCGTATGTATAATGATAAAACTAAGATAAATGTTTATGATTATGATAGATAATTTTTGTACATTTGCTTCATAGCATATAAGTATGATCAAAAATATTTTACGTATTTTTCTTTTTCTGATTTTTTGCTTTTCGAGCCATATTTCTTTTGGACAAGCTGATATGGAGATAGGCGTTGTGGTAGGTGGGGCTAATTATCTTGGTGAAATTGGTGGAGATCAAGAAGATGGAAAAGATTTTTTGTGGGATTTAAAGCTAAAAAAAACGCAGCCTGCTTTTGGTATAACATATAAATATCAGACAGATCCTTTATATGCGCTTAAAGCTAATTTAATTTATGGCCGTATTGCGGGAGACGATGCATTAAGTTCCAATCCTGCTCGTAATTCAAGAAACTTAAGCTTTCGCACTGATATTATTGAACTGGCAGGAGTGCTGCAATTAGAACTTTTTGAATTAAGAAGCAGGTTAGCCGGAACAACTTTTCGAAGGACAGTTGGCGGAATGACCTCAGGACAATCTATTCATGTAGTAGGTTATGGAGGATTAGGATTATACTATTTTAATCCTAAGGCTGAATTAAATGGACAATGGTATGCTTTACAGCCTTTGGGAACGGAAGGACAAGGATTAGAGGGAGGCCCTGAAAAATATAGCCGATTACAAATTTCAGTTCCTTTTGGATTAGAAGTTTTTTATCCGATTAGTAATAAAGTTAGAATTAGCCTTGATATTGGTTTTAGAAAAACATTTACAGATTATTTAGATGATATAGCAGGTGTTTATTATGATCGAAATCTAATAGAAGAAGCATACGGCCCAGAGGCTGCAGCACTATCTAATAGAAGTAATGAAATCACTCAAGATGGAGAGTATTGGTCTCAGACTCAACCCGGCAGTATACGAGGTGATGCTACAGCAAAAGATTATTATATTTTTACGACCTTAGGTGTTTCTTATAAATTCCAAAGTTCCAGATATTACAAACCAAAATTTCAAAGAACTTCTCATTCAATTTCTAAAAGGCTTAAAAAGAATAAGAGCAATAGACATTCAGGAAAGTCAAAAAATAGAAAGTACAAAAAGCCGAAAAATAAAAAGTATAAAAATAGAAACGCTAAAACATCAAAAGTTAGAAATAGATAATCTTAAAAATATTGTTTGATTTTTGACAGTGGTTTTAAAATTAATGTGTACCACTTAACTTTTAAATTATTAATCTTCCACGCTTTTCGATCTTCTTTATTTCCTTTCAATCTATTAAATATAGAAATATTGCTTTTCCCTCCAGTGCGCATCTTTACCATATTTTCAGGTAAATAACCTAATTTTAAATTGTTTTTATGTATGAAGCGGAGCATTAATTCATAATCAGCGGCTGACGATAATTGTAAATTAAATAGTCCATACTTGTTATAAACTTCCTTTTTGACAAAAAACGTTGGGTGAGGAGGCATCCAGCCTTTTAAAAAAGCTCCTTTTACATATTTCCCTGAAACCCATTTACGAATAACTTTAGAAGTATTAACTGGGTCAACATATATTAAATCCCCATAAATCCCCTCAATATCTTGCTTCATGAATATATTTGCTACTTTATTAATTATTTGATTATTAATATAAAAATCATCAGAGTTTAAGATGCCAATAATATCGCCTGTTGCTATTTTTATTCCTTTATTAATTGCATCATACATGCCATTATCTTTTTCTGAAATAAAAGTTTGAATACTGCTTTTGTATTGATTGATAATTTCTACTGTATTGTCTGTCGATGCCCCATCTAAAACTATATATTCTATATCAGCATAAGTTTGATTAATTACTGACTCAATAGTATCTCTAATTGTTGAAGCGCTGTTATAGCAAACTGTAATGATAGAGACTTTCATAATATAATTCGTTGCTTAACTTTGGTAGCCGGATTGCCTTGATATATATTAAACGCTTCTAGATCTTTAGTTGCCACTGATTTTACTGATAATACGGCATGAGAACCACACGTTACCCCGGGGCAAACAAGAGCTTTTGCACCGATCCAAACGCCGTCTTCTAAAATAATAGGTTTTATCATTAGGTCGAAGGTAGTTTGAGTATAATTATGATTCCCTGTCAGCAGCATCGCGCCTTGAGAAATACAAACATTATCCTGAATAGTAATATTTGCAAGATTATCTATCCAAACACCTTCTCCTATCCAAACATTATTTCCAATGGTTAATTTCCACGGGTATTTAATATTAATAGAAGGTTTTAAAATTACATTTTGCCCAACTTTAGTACCAAAAATTCTTAATAAAAATACTTTTATTCCTGAAACCGGCATTAGTGGATTGAGAAAAAAAAGTACATTAACTATATACCATAATCCTCTTTTTATTATACTGCCGCCGGTTTCAAACCAGCTATTATTAAAGGATAACAAGTCAACTTCTTTATTGGGCATTATTAAATAATTCTATATGTTGTTGAATAGGCTTATCATCTAAAATAATCTTTTTTGCATATTCATAAGCATTATTAGACCATACATTGTAAGTTTTCTCATCGAAAGAAGCTGCTTGTATAATAGCATCATAAATTGCTTGCTCATTATTTAATGATATATCCCAGCCGATTTTATTTTCTTTAAGATTTTTCCAAGGAGTTTGATTACTAATAATAACCGGGCATCCGGCAAAAAAGCTTTCTACAATAGAATGTCCATAGTTTTCATTTTTAGTAGGAAGAAAATGAAAATGATAATCTTGCAAAGTATTATGAATGTTTGAGTGATCTACCGTTCCTTTATAATCAATTGAAATATTAGGATTTTTTTGAGCAATAGAGGTTATGATTTCATTGCATTCATTCCAGTAACTTGTATCATCTATCTGTCCAAAAATATCATAAGTAATAGTATACTTTATAGGTATTTTTTTTAATTGTAACAAAGCATATTTTAAATTTTTAACCGGCGATATTCTCGATAAGTAAAAGAACTTAGCATGAAAAGGCTCTTTAATTTTAGGTATAAACTGAATATTCTTTAGCTCAGGATCTGTAAGATTTTCTGCAATAAAAATTTTGTTATTCTTTCCAAAAACGTTTATAATATCGTTAGCCTCGTATTCTACAGTAGCTTGCCAATTTATATTTTCAAATAACCCAAGCGCTTTTCCAAGAGATAGGAATAAATTTTTTTTGTACGGTTTTAAACTGAGAGAACCTTTAGCTAACATTCCTCTGGGAGCCAATACAATTTTTATCTTTTTACGCATGGAGTTAACAGCCAATAAAGGAAATATTGAAAACTTAATTGAGTATAAGCTGTTTAGATATAGTATGTCAAAACTTGTTTGTTTAATTAACGAATACAAATTTTTTAAACCGGTTCCATCTGACGAGCAATAATATATGTCAATATTCTCATTAAGCTTAATCCACCGGTCGCTGATTATATTTTCATATGGAATAGTTTCTTGATAGTCAGAATTAGTGGTGATGATCTTAAAACTAAACTCTGTGTTTAATTGTTGAACTAAATTATAACATGACCGGACCGGCCCCCCCGCTTTATAACCGGGATAAAACCAATCAATCATCAATAGAATTGTTTGCTTAGTTTTCAATATTGTTTTTCTCTAACCAATAACCTAATACAACCAAAATCCATATACGCGACCAATTGATATTACTTTTATTATTAGTAAAATCTTTCCAGAATTTAACCATTGCTGATTCATTAACAAAACTTCGCGCGGCAAGGCTATGAATGGCATTATCTGCAAATGTATATAAATCTTTCCTTAGCCATGATTCCCACGGGAATGTAAAGCCCATCTTTGGCCTATCAATAATCTCTATAGGCAGCTTATTTCCCAATGCATCAGTTAATAATTTTTTAGGAGTTGTGCCCATCTTGTATTCATCAGGTATCGATAGTACAAATTCTACTAATTTATGGTCTAAAAAAGGAACACGTACTTCTAATGCATGAGCCATACTCATTTGATCAGTATCTCTCAATAGTACATTTTGTAAATAAGAGTTTAATTCCAGATATGAAACTTGACTTAAATAAGGAAGATGATTTATATTGTCAGTTTTAAGATAATTCGTATTATAATTTTT
>CBDBZN010000023.1:0-28734 GCA_965213575.1 Chitinophagales bacterium
TCTCATATGCTACTAATGTGTGCCCATAATGATAATTCATCAATTCCTTCTAGTAAACTTTATGAATATATAGGATTATCAAAACCAATATTGGTATGTCCTACTGATCAAGGAATAATTGAGCAAACTGTTAACTACACAGAGCAGGGTTTTATATGTGATTCAGTTCATTCTACTTACAAAATATTGCTTAATTTCTATATTAAATTCAAGGAAAATAAATTAGAAAAAGTAATAGGTAATACTCGTAGAATTAAAGAATTTACTAGAAAATCTAGTATTCATATTTTAGCTAAACATTTAAATAATCTTTAATTCTTTAAATTCATCTGTCTATGATTCACTTCGAAATTTATGAGGTGAAGTCCGACCTTATTTACCTTTTAGCAGTCGCAAATTTTTTAGCTGTATAACTTAATTATAGATATTTACAACTTCTCTAAAATAATATTTTATTAGTCATCAGTAATTAAAATTTATTCCTATTATTACTTAAACTGTATTTTTTTACATTTATATAACAATCACTGATTTAACTTAAGAGTATCTTAAAAAAGTTGATACAGATTCCTCACTCCATTCTAATTATCTTTTGTAAATTGCAGTCAAATAATGATATTAATACATTGTATTACATTTAGTTATTAAGCTAAATACAAAGGTTTTCTATATTCAAAAGAAACATATATTAATTTTTAGAAGCTGATGAAATTGTGATTTATACAAAAATTTCACGTCAAAAAAAATATCTTCAAAAAAAATTTGTAGAGTTTATAGCAAATGCACAAAATGTTTAATAACAAATTAGAATATATCTAATTTTATAACTACACACCGGAAGAGCAAATAAATCTTTAATTAAATTATATACGTTCATATATGTTCACAAAGGCTTTGTTTGCAGCGGGAATGTGGTATAAATAATGCTAATTAATATCATGTTAGTAAAAATGAAAGTAACAATTATAATTCCATGCTATAATGTAGAAAAATATATAGTTGACTGCATTAAATCTATAAAAAGTCAAACTTATGCTAACTTAGAAATTATATTTGTGAATGATGGAAGTACGGATCAAACTGAAAACATAATTAAAAATTATATTTCATCTTTTAAAATTCCTCATAAGTTAATCAACCAAAAGAATCAAGGTGCTGCTTGTGCAAGAAATACGGGATTAAAATATGCAACCGGAGATTATATACAATTTTTAGATGCTGATGATGAATTAAAACCAGATAAAATTAAACATCAAATTGAACTTGCTTCTCAAAAATCATTTCCTTTACTAATAATAGGCAGTTATATGAGAGTTAATGCTTCAGGTAGTGTGATCTTAAATAGACAATATTCAGAAAAATATATTTATAATATAATGTTAATGTTAATGCAATCTGATTTAGGTAATACTGTTTCTAATTTGTTTAAAATGAGTTTATTCAATAAAGGTTTAAAATGGAATTCAGAACTCAATTCCTCTCAAGAATATAATTTAATGTTTGAGATCTTGAAACAAGAACCTAATATCATCTTTGACTCTACCATTAATACTATTATAAACATAAGAAGTTCCGGATCTATATCTCAAACTAATTTAGGAGAAAATTGGGAAAGGTATATTTGTTTGCGAATAAAAATCATAACCTATATTAAAGCAAAAAACATTAAAATTAATAACAACAAAATGTATCAAATTCTTTTTGATGCAATTAGAGCTTTCTATCCATATGATGCCAATAAATCTATAGAATATTTCAAAAAATATATACCTAAAGATTTTATTCCTACCCCCTCTCCTGCAACTAAAAAAAGTTATATTTATGTTTATAAAATTATAGGATTTAAGTTAACTGAACTGATTAAAAGCATAATACATTAATTAACTAGTAATCTGTAAGATTATAAATTTAAAATCTTCGAAAAAATAATTTCAATATTATTAATTATTCTTATAAGGTTTGAAGATACTCTACTACTCCCCACATCCAAACTTACAACTATATAGCCCGAGCGGATATGGAACACATATGCGTGAAATGATTGAGGCTTTCCAAAGCCATGGTCATGAGGTGAAAACTCTAATTATGGGAGGAGAAGAGATTCCTGAAGAACATGAATTAGGCATTCAATTCAAAGACAACCCCTATAAAAGGATTGTAAAAAAAGCCACTCCTCCTCTACTTTGGCAAAGCATAAAGGATTATAACCTTTTGAAGTTTGATCAAAATGCTGCTACTACCTTAGAGAAGGCTGTAGAACAATTCCAACCAGATATGATTTACGAAAGAGGCTTTTATCTAATGATATCAGGCGTTAAAATTGCTAAAAAATTTAATATTAAACATATAGTAGAGATTAACGCACCATATATTGAAGAAAAAATAAACTTAGAAGGCAAAACTTTATTAAAAAATAAAGCATATCAAAATGAAAAGGTTATGGTTGAACAAGCTGATCAAATTGTGGTTGTGTCTTCAGCTCTTAAATACTATTTTGAGAAAAAGTATCCTAATATCAAAGAAAAACTAATAGTTACACCCAATGCTGTTAATCCTAAGAAAGTAGATGAATCCTTGTCTAGTAGTAACACTGACAAGTTAAAACAAGAACTTTTCTCCTACCATAGTAGGCTAGAAGGAAGAAAGATGTTAGTGATAGGCTTTGTAGGCTCGATTTTTCCTTATCATGGTGTTGACAATCTATTATATGCCTTTCAAAGTTTGACTAAAAAAATCAAAGACCAAGAACTCATACTCTTAATTGTTGGAGATGGTGAGATTCTCAATGAATTAAAAGAATTAGCAGTGAAGCTCAAAATACATCATAATGTAGTCTTCACTGGTAATATTTCTTCTTCGGAAATCTATAAATACATAGAAGTAATGGATATCACTGTTATGGCTAAATCTAACTGGTACGGATCACCGGTTAAGATTTTTGAATATGGAATTATGGAAAAAGCTATCATTGCCCCCAATAATGTTCCTGTAAAAGACGTGATGGTTGAAGGAGAAGATGGTCTATTAATTGAAGATAATATAGATTCGCTCACAGAAGCACTATGGAAACTCATTAATGATCCAGGCTTAAGATTAACTTTAGCCGCTAATTTTAAAAAGAAAGTAAGGAATTATTATACTTGGAAAAAGGTAGCTAAGAAAATATTAGACTCAATATAATGAATATTGCATTGCTTACTGATGGCATACAACCTTTTGTATTAGGTGGTATGCAACGCCACTCATTTTTCTTAGTAAAATATTTAATACAAAGCGGACATAAAATCACCTTGTATCATTGTGTTCCCTATGACTGTGCCCCCCCATCAGAAGCTGATGTCTTCAATGCAATTTTTGCTGATATTCCAGAAGTTCAAAGTTCCTCTCTACGAAACAATTTAAAAAGTTTTTGCTTTCCATTTCCTAAACCGGGCAAATTACCCGGACATTATTTAAAAAACTCGTACAGGTATAGTGCAACTATTTATAATCATATCAGAAAAGAGGTTAATAAATACAACTTTATCTACGCACAAGGTTTTTGTGCTTGGAAATTGTTAAACATGAAAAAAAAAGGTCTTAAAACTCCCCCAATTGGCATTAAACTTCATGGCATGAATATGTTTCAAAAACCCCCTTCACTAAAAGGTGTTTTTGAAAATTTAATGATGAGATATCCTGCAACTTACAATATGAAACATGCCGATTACGTATTTTCTCATGGTGGGAAAATAACAGATATAATCGAAAAAAATGGAGTTGCTAGAAAAAACATTATTGAAATACCTACAGGCATTAATAAAAATTGGGTTGCAAGTAATATTGAAATTATAAAACCCAATAAGAAAATAAACTTTCTTTTTGTAGGTAGGTATGATAAAGTAAAAGGGATCAAAGAACTATATCAAGCTATTTCTAAACTTCCTGCAGATAAAGTTGCTTTTCATTTTATAGGACCATTTCAAGATAAAGATCAGTTAAAACTAGAAAACGTAATATATTATGGGAAAATCATAAATGAAGATTCATTAATTAAAATAACAGATACATGTGATGTGTCAATTTGTGTAAGCCATTCTGAAGGGATGCCTAATGCAGTAATTGAAGCGATGGCAAGAGGTCTATTAGTCTTAGCTACTGATACAGGAGCTTTGCCCCTGCTAGTGGATAATCATAAAAATGGAATCTTGATTGAAAAATGTACTACAAATAATATCATCAAAGGAATTGAAAAAATTTTAAAGACTGACCTTAACACTCTAAATAAGATGAAACAAGAATCTTTAAATAAAATAAAAAACGAATTTAATTGGGATCAAATAATTAATAAACTTGTTAAACAAATTACATTGAGAATAAATGATAATAGCTAGTCTTTTTTGATATGATTCAAGATAATATGAAGACCATCCTTTAAAGATGTTTCCGGCTTATAACCAATAGCTTTATACAATTTTTTTGAATTACCATATCTTCTTTCAACCTCATAATCATATCTCTTTTTCGGTGCTTGTACATATTGAATCTTCGAGTTAGAATCCGTTACTTTTATTATTTGCTTGGCTAATTGTTCTATAGTAAACTCATGTTCGTTTGCTATATTATAAATTTCAGCCCCTTTAGCTGCTTCTGCAAGTTTAATACAAGAAGTTATAGTATCATCTATATAAGTAAAATCCCTTGTTTGCTGACCATTGCCAAATACTGTAAGAGATTGGCCTGCTAAGGCCTGTTCAAAAAATCGAGGCACCACCATTCTACTGTCTTGATTAGGGCCATACACATTAAAAAATCTTAAGGAAATAGAGTTCAATCCTTTTTCTTCAAATTGAGCAGCTAAGTAAATCTCATTATACCGCTTTGCAATGGCATAGCTTGTGCGGGGATCTAATTGTATAGTTTCTGTAGCAGATTGTTTAATAGCCGAATCACCATACACTCCGCTAGTAGAAGCATATATAATTTTTTCAACATCATTTTCTAAAGCTGCTTCAGCGACATTTTGCATGCCGATTACTTCGGTATCCATGGTCTCAACAGGATTGTCCGCCACAACATCTACTCCTAAGACCGCAGCAAAGTGATAAACTAAATCACAACCCTTTACTAATTTATCAACTAAAAATTTGTCTTTTACATCACCTTTAACAAATTCAATAGCTTTAAAAATATCTCTATCCAACTTATTACCTCTAAGCAGAGTATCCAAAACCACTACTTCATCCCCGTTTTTTACCAGCCTTTTTACTAAATGGCTTCCAATAAATCCGGCACCTCCGGTAACTAAAATTTTTCCCATACTTAAACTAGAATTGATTTTTATATAATCAAGATATAGAAGATGATAATTGTTTGTGATGAATTAACTTATCTAACAAATCAGCAATATGTTGTGGTTTTAGTTTTCTCCAATTAAAACTCGTTAACTCATATTTATAATGCAAGTAATTTTCTAGATGAATGGAATCCATCTCATCAATCACATGTTGCCGTAAATTTGCAAAACAGATCCATCCATTTTGTTCTTTTATATCTTCCCACCATTCTTCATAATAGGCATCTTCATCTGCATGAAAGTTTAAGACATTTTCTCCAATCAATAAAAATTTATAAATCCCATTTCCTGTCAGGTGATCTATAATTTCTCTTTTAAGATACATGATATCATTATCTATGCAATCATTCCACTCGCCTATGAACTCAATTACTGCAAATTGTTGGTCGTAATCTGCATAGAGAATTTTAAGATACAACGTATTCGCTCCGAAATCATCCCAATGAGGATGGATATAATAATTATAGATTTTTTGGGAATATTCTAGTTCATTATATTCTTTTCCATAGAATGGCGACAGCTCATCATCGGATGCTTTATAAATATCTTCCCAATTATAATATGGCTCTATATTATGCATTAACTAATTTAGCGTTTAGCGTTTAGAGTTGCTTGTCGCACACTTCCATATTTTAAAAGCAATTGGTTGGCTTTCTTATAATCTTTAATATTCAATTGCTCCATGATCATTTTGGTTCCTCTATCAACCAATTTTTCATTAGATAATTGCATATCTATCATTTTATTACCTTCTACCCTGCCTAGCTTGATCATAACACTGGTACTAATCATATTTAAAATCAACTTTTGAGCGGTTCCTGCTTTCATTCTAGTACTTCCCGTAACAAACTCCGGACCAACCACAGCTTCAATAGGGTAATCAGCGTATTTAGATAGCGGAGAAGATTCGTTACACGTAATGGAACCCGTAAGTATGCCTTTTTCCTGAGCTCTTTTTAATGCTCCTATCACATAAGGTGTAGTGCCGGAAGCTGCTATGCCGATCACTACATCATTTTGCTTAATATCGTGCACCTGCAAATCTTTCCACCCTCCTTCTTCATCGTCCTCAGCAAACTCTACCGCTTTTCTAATTGCTTGATCACCTCCTGCAATTAATCCTATTACTAATCCATGCTTAACCCCAAATGTAGGCGGACACTCAGAAGCGTCAACAATACCTAGCCTACCACTGGTGCCAGCCCCTAAATAAAACAACCTGCCTCCCGCCAGCATTTTATCAACAATTGCATTAACTAATTCTTCGATCTGAGGAAGCAATTTTTGAATGACATGGGGTACAGATTGGTCTTCTTTATTAATATTTAACAAAAGTTCTCTAGTACTCATTCGTTCTAGCTGATCGTAATGGGAAGTAGCTTCTGTTGTTTTTTTCATAATAAATTTATTTTGTGGTATGCTACCAAACCTTCTATAGGGGATTGAATCAGTTTATCAATCGAAAGATTATGATTCTCTAAAACTGACTCAAGAATATCTTTAAAATAATGCGCAATTGAACCCACGAAACTGATATTTGAAATTTGCTTTTTAGGATAAGTTAAAATATGCCGATTAACAAAAGCTTCAAAACTATCTTCAACGATCGCTGCCATTTCTTTATGTTGAATATGATTTTTAACAAATTTTGTAAATCCTGCTAAATATCTGTTTGGAAATTTTTCTTTGTATACATTATCTAAAATTTGTTCTTTATTTAGATGATATTCTTTCTCAAAAGCAGTTGACAAATCATCAGACAATTCCCGGTACAAATATTTTTTGGCTAATTCTTTCCCTATATAACACCCACTTCCTTCGTCTCCCAATACATAACCTAAAGAAGGGCTATTTGCAATGATATTTTTTCCGTTATATAAACAAGAATTAGATCCGGTACCTAAAATACATGCTATCCCGGATTTACTCCCTAAACAGGCTCTAGCTGCTCCAAGCAGATCGTGTTCGACTTGAATTGTTGCTTTAGAAAAGAATGCTTGCAACACATCCTTGATTTTATTTCGATTGATTTCTGTAGAGCATCCGGCTCCATAAAAAAATACCTTTGAAATATTATTATAGTCTGTAGGTAGTTGAAGCTCGCTTTGAATATTCTTTTTGATTCCTTCAATATCCTGAAGGTATGGATTAATTCCGGAGGTATAAACTAGTGAATCATGTTGATCAATGATTTGCCACGCAGTTTTAGTAGAACCACTATCAACTACCAGAACCATACTATTGCCTTATTATCCTTATTTCAGTCCTACGATTCTTCTTTCTCCCCGCTTCGGTTTTATTATCTTCAATAGGTTGCACCTCACCATAACCTTTTGCTGCCAGCCTACTTTTATCAATACCTTTTTCGATTAAATACTTCATGACACTATTTGCCCTCTGATAGGAAAGCTCTAAATTATAATCCTCCTCTCCCACATTGTCAGTATGACCGGCAATTTCTATCTCCATTTTAGGATTTTCTATTAGAACAGTATATAAATTATCTAATTCTTTAAAAGATTCTTTTGTGAAATTTGCTTTGTCTGTTTCGAAATATATTTCTTCTAAAGTATATTTATCATTATATAGCTCATGATAGAAATTATTGTCAATTATTTTTAGATTATAATCAAAGTTCAATGGGCCATCTACATCAGGCAGTTCTAGTACATTTGGAAAATCAAATGGCTTGCCGTAAATATATCCGCCTGTGTGATATGTTGCTCCTTGAGGCAGAATGATTTCACATTCCCCAAAAGAATCGGTCGTACAAGTGTATATTTTTTTAGAAGATATTTCTTCTATTTCAATTTTAGCAAATTTTTCTGGAATATCATCCTTATCTACCAACCGAAGTGTTACGAAAACATCATCCGCAGTTAAATTCTGGCCCATGCTGTTTGTTAACATGGCCAGAACTAAACTGAGGGTTAAAAATATGCTCTTCATTATAAAGGTTTAACCTAAGAATGGATATTTATAATCTTTAGCCGGAACAAAAGTTTCTTTTATTGTCCTAGGTGATACCCAGCGCTGCAAATTCAATAGTGAACCAGCTTTATCATTTGTTCCCGACGCTCTGGCTCCTCCAAATGGCTGTTGGCCTACTACCGCGCCCGTTGGCTTATCATTGATATAAAAGTTTCCGGCCGCATTCACCAACTTTTTGCAACCTAAGTCGATTGCATACCGGTCTTGAGCGAAGATTGCTCCGGTCAGGGCGTAGATCCCCGTTTGATCAACAATTTCTAAGGTTTCTTCATATTTATTTTCATCATAAACATAAATAGTAAGTACAGGGCCAAAAAGCTCTTCACACATAGTCACATATTTCGGGTCTTTAGTAACTATAACCGTTGGCTCTATAAAATATCCTTCCGACTTATCATACCCGCCTCCGGCAATAATCTCGACATTCTTATCTTTTTTTGCTCTATCTAAATAACCGGAAATTTTGTCAAATGAACGTTCATCGATCACGGCATTTATAAAATTGCCAAAATCTTCAACTGTACCCATCTTAAAAGATTGAATATCTTCTATGAGATTTTCTTTTACTTCATCCCATAAATTACTGGGAATATAAGCTCTGGATGCAGCAGAACATTTTTGTCCTTGAAATTCAAAAGCACCTCTGGAGAGGGCAGTGGCTAATGCTTTTGCATCTGCTGATTTATGTGCCATGACAAAATCTTTTCCTCCGGTCTCTCCTACTATTCTTGGATATGTTTTATATTGGTCAATATTATTTCCAATAGTTTTCCAAATATGTTGAAATGTTTTTGTAGAACCGGTAAAATGTACGCCTGCTAGATCAGGATGTTTAAAAACAACCTCTCCTGCTTCCGGCCCATCAGCATATACTAAGTTAATCACTCCATCAGGCAATCCTGCTTCTCGCAAAAGCTCCATTGTTTGATAAGCAGAATATATTTGTGTATCTGACGGTTTCCAAACTACTGTATTACCCATTAAAGCAGGTGCAGCCGGTAAATTGACTGCAATAGACGTAAAGTTAAATGGGGTGATCGCAAAAATAAATCCTTCCAACGGCCGATGCTCCATTCTATTCCAGATACCAAAATCAGACTCCGGCTGTTCTTCATAAATTTGAGTCATGAACTCTACGTTAAAATTAAAAAAGTCAATTAATTCGCAGGCAGCATCTATTTCTGCCTGATAGGCATTTTTTGATTGACACAACATAGTAGAAGCATTAATTTTCGCCCTCCATGGGCCTGCCAATAACTCAGCAGCTTTTAAAAAAATAGCAGCTCTATGCTCCCAAGGCATCGCCGCCCATTTATCTTTAGCTTCTAATGACGCTTCAATAGCAGATGTAACGTGGCTCTTATCGCCATAGTTATAGTGGCCTAATGTATGCTTTATCTCATGTGGTGGGTGTATAGATGTTTTATTTTTTGTAGTAACTTCTTTTCCATTAATGATCATAGGAATATCCATCTCCTGTGACTTAAACTGTTTTAATGTATTTTTTAATTCTTCACGTTCTTCACTACCCGGAGCGTAACTTAACACCGGTTCATTAATGGCTTTTGGTACTACAAAATATCCGTTCGACATACTTTTTATAACTATTTAATATTATTGATAATAAAACAAAGATAATTAATTGATAAGGATTAACCCAAACTAAGCATTTTTTAATAATAAGGAGAGTGTTTATAATTGTTTAGCTTATTATAAACTGCGACAGTAGTTTTTCGTAAATTCACGGCAAGTTTATTAACTTAATATGAATGCCCTCAAAGAAAAATAAATATAAAGAAGATAAAAAAGAGGCCCCAAAAGTCTCTACTACTACTTCGGTATCTAATTTTTTTACAGACAAAAGAAATGTCACTATTTTTGGGTTGACACTCCTATTGATCGCTACATATTTATTTATATCTTTTACTTCTTACCTATTTACCTGGAAAGCAGATCAAGATAAAATATTCCAATTTTCTTGGTCATTATTGTTTGTAACAGATGTGCCTATTGAAAATCAATTGGGTAGATTAGGGGCCATTACCGCTCATCAATTTTTTTATAATTGGTTTGGAGTAAGTTCTTATACTTTCGTATTCATGATCGCCTTAGCGGGAATTAAATTTTTATCGCCCACCTACCCTATTAGATTATTTAAAATTTATGTGCACACCATGCTTATCACTTTGTGGACATCCGTTTTGTTTACTTTCATTTTTAACCGGGCAGCATTTCCCTGGGGCGGTGGTTTCGGAAATTCGGTAAATGATTGGCTTTTATCTTTTATGGGTACGGTGGGGGCCTTAGGGTTATTAATTTTTTTATTTGTGATCTATCTCATTGCTGCTACGCCTGTTCTGTTATTATTTAAAAAGAATGAGCAAGAGGAAGAAGAGGAAATGGATGAAGTAACTGTCCCTAGTCCGGAAATAACATTAGAAGCAGACGAAATAATCCCTACAGATAATCTCGAAGCTGATGGAATGGAATTAACAATTGAAGCAGAAGAAAAACTCCAAGAACCTGAAATAATCACAAAAAAATCATCAAAAGAAGAAGAAATACCTAATCTTGATATTGAAGAAAAAAAGCCTGAAGAAGTAAGTAAAGTCAAAGGAGATGTTTCCAATAATTTTGACCCGACCCTTGACCTGGCTTCTTATAAATATCCTACATTAGAGCTTTTGGATGATCGAGGAAGTGATAAGATATCTATAAATACGGAAGAACTGGAGCAATATAAAAACCAGATCATTCAAACGTTAAACAATTACAATATCAAAATATCAAAAATAAAAGCTACGGTAGGCCCAACGGTAACACTGTATGAGATTGTTCCTGCACCCGGCATTCGTATTTCTAAAATAAAAAACTTAGAGGATGACATTGCGTTAAGCTTATCTGCATTGGGTATAAGAATTATCGCACCTATACCCGGAAAAGGTGCAATAGGTATCGAAGTGCCGAATAAGAAAAAAGAAACGGTGGGCATGAGGCCCATGCTAGCTTCTGATAAATTTCAAAACACAGATATGGATTTGCCGATAGCTTTAGGTAAAACCATTTCGAATGAAATTTTTATAGCTGACCTTGCTAAAATGCCCCATCTTTTAATGGCTGGCGCGACCGGCCAAGGAAAGTCAGTAGGTTTAAATGCTATTCTAGTTTCATTATTATATAAAAAGCATCCATCTCAATTAAAATTTGTATTGGTTGACCCTAAGAAAGTGGAATTGACTTTATTCAAGCTCATTGAAAACCATTTTTTAGCGAAACTACCTAATGAAGAAGAAGCGATCATTACTGATACAACCAAAGTTATTAATACGCTCAATGCGCTGTGCATAGAGATGGACGACCGATATAATTTGTTAAAGGAAGCACGGGTAAGGAATATAAAAGAATACAATGAAAAATTTACCAAGCGTAAGCTTAATCCTGAAAAAGGGCACAAATTTATGCCTTTTATTGTGTTAGTTGTAGATGAGTTTGCTGACTTGATTATGACTGCCGGGAAAGAAGTAGAAAATCCAATTGCACGTTTAGCACAATTGGCTAGGGCAATTGGTATTCATTTAATTATTGCGACACAGCGCCCGTCTGTTAATATCATCACAGGAACGATCAAAGCCAACTTTCCTGCCAGAATAGCATTTAAAGTGACTTCAAAAATTGATTCTCGGACTATCTTAGATACCGGTGGCGCCGATCAGCTGATCGGTAGAGGTGATATGCTTATTTCACAGGGTGGTGGTGATTTAATTAGACTTCAGTGTCCATTTGTTGATACACCTGAAGTAGAAAATATCGCAGAATTCATCGGGGAGCAAAGGGGATATCCTCAGCCATTCTTATTACCGGAATATTCAGGTGAAGAAAATGGAAGTGGCAGCGGAGGAAGCATTGACGATAAAGATGAGTATTTTGATGATGCAGCACGAATAATAGTAGAGCTTCAACAAGGCTCTACTTCTTTGATCCAACGACGATTAAAGCTTGGATACAATAGGGCAGGCAGGATTATGGATCAATTGGAAGCTGCGCGGGTGGTCGGGCCTAGTAAAGGCAGTAAAGCCCGGGATGTACTGATTCAGGATGTATATCAATTGGAACAGTTTTTGCAAGACAATGCTTGAACAATAAAAACTTAAAAATTATGCGATTATTTATTTCAACTATAATATTATCTCTCGCAGTCTCTTTCGCTGCCATTGCTCAAGATCCGGTTAAGGATGCTGATAATTTACTAGCAAAAGTCAGTAAAAAATACAAATCTTATTCGTCTATTAAGGCTGATTTCACATTAAATATAAAATCTCCTGAGGGCGAGGTTGATGACACTCAAAAAGGAACAGTATTTATTAAAGGAGACAAATATATGCTGGATATGAAAGGCCAAAAAGTTTACAATAATGGTGAAACCGTTTGGACATATTTAGAAGATGCAGAGGAAGTAACTGTTAGCGATTTTGAACCTGAGGAAGGCAGTATCTCTCCTAATGACCTTTTTACTATTTATGAAAAAGATTTTCTTTATAGGATGGCTGATAAAGCTACTGAAAACGGTAAAACATATCAAGTAGTTGAATTAACGCCTAACGATAAATCACTTCCTTATTTTAAAATAAAACTTTTTATTGATGAAGCTCAAAGCCAGATCTTGAAAGCTAGAGTGTTTGATAAAAACGGTAATAAATATACTTATGAGATAAAAAGCTTTAATCCGAATACTAGTTTAGACGACAGCTATTTTGTTTTCAATAAGAATACCCACCCTGACGTAGATGTTATTGACTTGAGATAGTTTTAAAAGCTATTAGCTAGTAACCATTAGCTAATAGCTTTTAATAATTCCCAATACTATTTCATTATCACTATTCACCATTTACTATTCACTAGTAATATTTGCTTAAATTCGCACTAATCATCAGATGATATAATTTTAAGCGAACCTTTGAAAAAAATAGATAAACTTGTAGTAAAAACTTTTCTCGGCCCGTTTATCATTACTTTTTTTATTACGCTGTTTGTGTTTGTCATGCAATTTCTTTGGAAATATATTGACGATCTCGTAGGTAAAGGATTAGAACTGCCCATTGTACTAGAATTACTTTTTTATGCATCAGCCAGCATGGTGCCAATAGCACTTCCATTAGCAGTACTCCTTTCTTCTATTATGACATTTGGAAATTTGGGAGAACACAATGAATTAATATCCATGAAAGCCTCAGGGATATCACTTATAAGAATTATGCGGTCACTAATTGTTGGTGTAGGCTTAATCAGTATAGGAGCATTTTTATTTTCTAACTATGCACTACCCTATGCTAATTTAAAATTTGGAGCGCTTTTATATGATATAACTCATCAAAAACCGGCTTTAAATATCAAACCCGGGGTTTTCTACAATGGATTTGAAGGCATTAGTTTAAGAATCAATAAAAAAGCGGATGATAATAAAACTATTGAAGATATAATGATTTATGATCATTCGGAAGGGAAAGGGAATAGCCATGTAATTGTTGCTGAAAGCGGAGAAATGTATACTTCTCCGGACCAGAGATATTTAATAATTAAATTGATTAACGGCAATCAATACCAAGATATTGAGCCTAAGAATACAAATAAAAAAAGGCTACATAGTGTGAAGTATTACGAAACCGTACGCATTTCTTTTAAGGAATGGAAAAAAGTATTTGATATGTCGGGGTTTGACCTTAGTCGTACCGATGAAGGTTTATTTAAGGACCATTTTCAAATGATGAGCTTACAGCAATTAAAAGTTAGTATTGATAGTCTAAATGATGAGTTAACCGGAGGATTCGATATACTTCAAAATCAAGTGGAAGACGATTTTTATTTTTTACGTGATACTATTTATCATATCCCCATAACAGATACGAACATCATTGAAGCTACTAGTATATTGCCACTTATAGGGAAAAATCCGGAAGTAACTGTTATAAAAGCACTGAGAACCGCTCGGAATTTTAAAAATTTATCAACTGTTATGCAAAACGGCTTCGAGAATAAAAAAACTCAATTAATTAAATCAAAAATAGAATGGCATAGAAAATTCACTTTGCCGGTTGCTTGTATCATACTATTTTTCATTGGTGGGCCATTAGGGGGGATCATTCGGAAAGGAGGACTGGGTTTACCGTTAGTTGTTGCAGTATTATTTTTTATTGTATTTCATGTAATTTCTATAATAGGTGAAAAATTTGCAAAAGAAGCAATTGTAACCGCACCCGCAGGCATGTGGCTGCCATCTTTGATACTTTTCCCTATTGGTGTTTTATTAACTTATCGGGTAATGTATGATTCAGTATTATTTAATTTAGATTGGTATAAAAGAATTCCTTTGCGCATATTTGCAAAGTTAAATAATAGATAATCATTCTAAAGCAACTTCAAAAATTAAGATGAGAGAGATAATAAAAAAACACCGATGGTTCTTCCTTTTATTTTCTGTTTATATGGTTATAGGATTTGTTTTATTACTGCTTCTTGAAAGGGGAGATATTTATCTGCTAATTAATAAAAATCATTCCATTATACAAGATTACTTTTTCTATTATTTAACTTATTTTGGAGATGGAAGGACTTACTTTTTCTTAGCGCTGTTTATCATGTTTTTTGTAAGGTTTAGAGACGCTCTAGTGATTGGCATTACCGGGGCTGTTTCAGGAATCATACTAGCTATACTCAAACAATTAGTATTTTCTGAAGTTTTACGGCCTAAAGGTGTTTTTGCAGATATTTTAGAAGAATTACATTTTGTAGATGGCGTCACTTTACATACTTATCATAGCTTTCCGTCGGGACACACCTCTACTGCTTTTACCTTGATGACTATTTTAATGTTTTTATATGGCAGAAATCGAATCATAGATATTTCCTTTTTTATACTGGCTTTTTTAACCGGAATTTCTAGGATATACCTGTCTCAACATTTCTTTGTAGATACTTATGCAGGCACATTTTTAGGTGTACTGATCAGCTTTATATGTTTTTACATTTACAATAAAAACAGAGATAAATTTGTAAGTCCTAATTGGAACAGATCTATTCTTCGTAGAAATGCAAGGAAAAAACCTACGGTATAGTATATATATTTTTCTACTCTCTGCATTGTTTTTTTTACCCTTTTTGGGTGAAATAAATTTATTTGATTGGGATGAAATAAATTTTGCTGAATGTGCTCGTGAAATGATCGTTTTAAATGATTATTTGCATGTTCACATAAATTTTGAACCATTTTGGGAGAAACCCCCACTTTTTATATGGCTACAAGTGATTTCAATGAAAATATTCGGCATAACAGAATATGCTGCGAGATTTCCTAATGCCATTTGTGGAATTATCACTTTATTTATTCTATACCATATTGGTAAAAGATTATATGACATTCAATTCGGAATTATTTGGGTGCTTTTGTATGCCGGTTCTTTTTTGCCTCATTTATATTTTAAGTCGGGGATAATTGATCCATATTTTAATTTATTGATATTTATAGGATTATATTTTTTTATACAATTTTATTGGAAAAAAAAATTCTTTAAAACGAATACCGACAAAAAGCTACCATTGTTGTTTATCAGTGGAATATTTACAGCTCTGGCAGTTTTGACAAAAGGGCCTGCGGGATATTTAATCCTTATTTTATCTATATTAATCTATGCGATAACCAAGAGATTCAAAGATTTTATTCCTTTCAAGCATTTTATAATCTATTCTATATTAAGTTTTAGCCTAATTATTGGGTGGTATAGCATAATCACGTTAGTTGATGGGCCACAACAAATTATTGATTTTATACAATATCAATATCGCCTCTTAAGCACTCCCGATGCCGGGCACGGGGGATTTTTAGGCTATCATTTTATAGTTTTATTGATCGGTTGTTTTCCCGCCTCTTTATTCATGATTCCGGCATTTAAAGACAATGAAGCTCATAATCCTATTCAAAAAGATTTCAAAAAATGGATGCTCATTCTTTTTTGGGTAGTGTTAATTTTATTCACTTTGGTGAAATCTAAAATAGTCCACTACTCTTCTATGTGTTATTTTCCTCTTACTTATTTAGCAGCTGTTTATGTATATCATTTAATTAACGAAAAGAAAAAAATACATAAATGGATATTATACATTTCAGGCTTTATTGGTGTTTTATTAGCAACTGTATTAATAGTCCTTCCTTTTATAATGATGCACAAGGAGATTTTATTTCCATACATTAAAGATCCATTCGCATTAGCAAACTTACAAGCCAATGTAACATGGACTACTTTCGAGGCTGTGCCGGGTATCGTTTATTTGATTACAATTATCACATCATTAATTTATCTGGCGAAAGCTGAAAATAAAAAAGGTATAGGTATATTTATGATTGGCAACATCATCACCCTCCAACTGGTATTATTTTTAATTGCACCCAAAGTAGAACATTATTCACAAAGAGCAGCTATTACTTTTTTTAAAGCTCAACAGAAAAAAGATTGCTATTTAGAAACTACGTATAGAAGTTATGCACACTTTTACTATGGGAAAACAAAAGTAACCAATAATCCTACCAGGCAAGGAAGAGACTGGCTTTTAAAAGGAAAAATTGATAAGCCTCTTTATTTAGTTGCTAAAAATACCCAAGCTGATTATTATAGAGAAAACTATAATGAACTTATAGAAATAGGAGAAAAAAATGGATTTGTTTTCTTCAAGCGGCTACCAAAATAAAGATTTATTTGCAACGCTCTACTTCATCTACAGTAAAATCATTTATTTCCCAAGTAAAGACTTCACTTTTAAGTTGTTCATCCGTCAATTCTAAACTAGTAAAGTATAGCCCGTCTAACCTACCGGATGCCATTCCACGTGGGGAAATACAAAAATCCTCTATTTTACTAGTTTCTTGCAATAAGCCATTTAAATAAAAATCAATTCTAAAATCCACATTCACAGCATGTTTATTTTCATTTTTCAACTTTAATCTTAATTCATAACTAGTACTTTTAGAGAGCCATCCTGGGTCTGACCATTTATAATTTATTTTTACGCCCTCCACTATACTATGTTCATCATACCAAAATTGGGCATTAGCAGCCTGTGCGATAAATAAAAAGCTGCATATAAACCCGAATAATTTATAATAATTTCTCATGTTACAAAGTTAATCAACAAAAACGAAATGTCCGGGATTTAATGCAGCCTGAAAACTTTTTTGAAGCACTCCTGAGTCATTATACACCTTCACCTCGCCCGTTACTACATATCCATGTGCGTCGGTGCAGTATAATTGGTTGGTGAAGGGATCAACGCTCATACCAAATAAAGTTTCAAATTGACTTCCATTTATAAAATTATAATTGATAATGGTATCTGCTTCCATATCAAATGTCATCACATTACTATTATTTTTGTCTACTACATAGGCTATATCTTTTAATTTATTTGGCACAAAAGCAGTTAAAGGATAATTAATGGTTTGAATTACTGAATCACTTTCAGTATCAATAATTACTAGTTTGGGATCAATCGTATTATGATTACCACGGCTTATCACATATATCTTATCATTATATCCTACTACAGTTCCGGAATTTATACCGACACTAATTTTTTTTATTTCTACTAATAAATTAGGATCAATTACAGAAACAGTAGTATCATAATTAGGAAAGTCTAACCCGCCCGAATTAGCTACATAAACTTTATCATGTTGAACTGCGATTCCTTCAGGATTACGTCCTACTTGAATGAAGGCTTGAATATTAAAATCTGTCGTATCGATCACTGCAACGGTGCCATCAAAACAACTTATGAAAGCTTTATCGTGATAAAAAGTTATATTTCTCGGTTGCCGGGCTACTCCGTTGTCGAATAACGGAATTTGAGCGATAGAGTTTCCTTTAAGATCAGTGACTTCAATCTGACTAGAAACATTGACTACGATATATATTTTTGATCCATATTCCTGTATATCATTTCCTGTATCACCTAGTTTTCGGTTATTTTTTAATTCAAAATAGTTATTTGTTACTGTACTTTGCGTGATATTGTATTGCGTAAGAGTGGTATTATTGGCATTAAATAACCCTTCATTTAATATATAAACAATTCTATCGCCTACTTGATTATTCGGATTTTCATTTTCAATAAATTGCGGTTCTTTTTTACAACCTATTATTGATAGAATAAAAATTATATATATAAAATACTTATTCAAACTATCTAATTATTGATAATATTCGTTCTAAATCCAATACGCATATTTCTTCCGGGCATAGGGAAGCTTTTAATCACTTCATATCTACTATTAAAAATGTTATGTACTCCCACATACGCAGATAATAATTGTTTTTTTAGCTTAAAAGTATGATTAACAACAATATCTTGGATCGTCCGTGATGGAATTAAATTTGTAGGTAAGTTTTCTCCCAAGATAAAACTAAAGCCTGCGTATAAAATATTATAACTCGCCGAAAGGTTCTTATAAGCTATAATATTACTTGCTGAAATTGTTTGGTATGGCGTATAGGCGATTTGATGGCCATAAGTCGAATTTTCAGGATTGGTTCTATCTAAGGCTTCCTGATATAAATAATTAATATAACCTGATAGTTTAATTGGGCCCATTAGTTTAAGTGCCCATTTAGCAGACCATTCTATACCGTTTGTTTCTACAATTCCAAGGTTTTGCATAGACCAAACAAATAAATTTTTCGTAGGTATGGCTACAATCTTATCTTCTACATTAATTTTAAACACATCTATCGTTGCTGAAAACTGCTCAAATATTAACCAATTATTTTTATGATAGGTTAGTCCAAGGTTATATTGTTTAGCAGTTTCGGGACGAAGATTTGTATTGCCTACTCTATTATAATATAAGTCGTTGAATGAAGGAATACGAAATGATTGTTTATAAGAAGTACGGAAAAAGAAATCTTGATTTAAAAATGGCTGATAACCGATTGCACAAGATGGAGATAATTTATTTTTAGAAGGCAAATCCTCTCTATTCTCATTGATTTCTTTAATAATTGTAGGTTGTAATCCTCCTTGTAGCTTTACGTGTTTTTTAATATTTGTTTCAAATCCTGCATATGAAAACCAACTTAAGCGCTGCGGTTTAGAGGTTTCATATACACTCGTATTCAAATTATTCCATTCTGCATCAGATGATAAAATTAATGAGGTGTGGTTAGCAATAATATAATTGTTAGCAATAGCTCCATATACAGACTGCTGCAGGTAAGTATCTTGCAAAAAACCTGCACTATTTAAGTAATCCGGATCGGTGTAAGTGAGCCGGTTATTATTATACTTTAAATAAAATTTACTTTCTAGCTTAGTCATCCAAATCTTATGATAAGTACTTTGCAAAAAGAAGTCTTTGCCTTCTAATCGTTGGCCGGAACTTGAGTTATACAAGATAACAGCTCCGGGTAATCCTTGATCATACTGATTGTAATAGCTTTTTACAGACCACTCATTTGAAGAATCCGGCTGGTGCTTATAATCTATTTCAATCTGGCCGGAAGTAAAATCAGCATTTTGCCTTTTTGCAGATACTGAAGATATTCCATTTTTTATATGATATGGATAGTCTCCATTGGTATATATCCCTTGCGCCGAAATTTTCAATAAATTATGCTCCTTATACTTTTTCTGAAAGCTTATATAAGCCTCCGGAGAACTAAAAGAACCATATGAAAGGTCGCTATTAAACTTTACAGTTGGTTCGGCAGTTACTGAGTTTGTAAAAGTTCGAACATTCAAAACATTAGCCGAAACATATGCTGTAGCCGGTAAACATTTTTCTGATGGGATTCCATTAAAGAATTGTATGGATTGTACATTTTTTATGAAATATTTACCTAAGTCAACTTGTCCTGCTTGTGCATTATTTACTCGAATTCCATCAATTAGCACGCTAGTATGATATGCACTTAGGCTTCTAACAGAAAGTGTTTTCAATCCTCCTAATCCTCCATAATCTTTTACTGTAATACCGGAAAAATAACTTAATGCATCTGCTAAATTTGTAGCTTCCAATTGCTGAATATTTTTAGAAGTCAACTCCTGAGTAGGAATCAGGCCAGTAACATTTTTAGATAACGAACTGCCTGTTACTTCATACTCTTTTAGCTTAACTGTATCTTCAAGAGTTTGAGCCACATTTATATTACTTATTAAAAACAGTGTAATATATATAAAAATAGATTTCAATTAATCAGCAGTTTTTTACTAAACACTTCATCATTGGCAACTATTCGAATCATATAAACTCCTCTCATAAAATGACTTATATCAATTATAGATTGTTTGCCTTTAATATTTCCATTAAGTATATTCTGGCCATTCAGGTTTAAAATTTCATAACTTAGGCCATTTTCATAAGCGCCTATAATATGCAATTCATGCATGGCCGGGTTGGGGAAAATTTTAATCCCCAAATTTGAATTCTCCTTAACACTTACATTCTTTAATGAAATTACAGCACGTGCATAACCATCTCCTTTACCACCATGATACGCTGATTGAGCTTGAATTAAAAAGCAGCTTAAGAGGAAAATAAAAACAATTAATGTACTTTTATTTATCATTTTTTAATTCTTTTTACGCCTCTTCCTCCGGTAGTATTTCGTCTTAAAGCAGGAGTTAATCCCGCATATTCTCGATCAGATACAGTTAAATCTCTAAATCCCCCGAAGTCTATCCCGCTATTCCATGCTCCACCTCTATGGCCTGCACCTGCAGCAGTTGGCCATGTTATTTCGTTAGCATCTCCATTATTCGATAATATACCATCACCATTGCCCCCTTTAAATGATAAACCTTCTTCATTAACAGTTACACATAGTTCCCATAAATTTCCACTCATTTCCAATACGCCGTAATAACTTGCTCCTATTTTTAAGCGATTAGAGCTATCTGTTCCTGCAAAACCTACTCGATATGGGCCTTGTATGGCGTCTCCATAATTTTTAGTTCTATAATTCGCTACTCCCGAATCTCCTAAATTATTATTTACATACTGTTCTTCAGCAGTACCATCATTACTTAATTCATTAGCATCTACTATATGTGTATTTCCCCATGCGTATTTTTTTTCAATAGGCATTGAAGTACCTCTGGAAATTTTTTCATATTCTAACTCCGTCATAGGACTTAATCCCGCCCAATCCAAATAAGCACTCACATCATCCCAATTTAAATAATTACATGCTCTATTCTGACCATCAGTCTCATGATTATAATTATTAGTAATATCTGCATCACAGGCATAGGTAGCAGGGAAATCATTATTAAAACCAGGGTTAGCAATGACTATTCCATTTCTAAAAGTATTGGAAGCATTGGTCATCACATTTGTGTGCAGCGGACTATTAGGAGGAAGCTCTGTTCGTACTGCTTGCTGCGTGTAAGAAAGCGTATTTAAAAAATCGACATACTGCTCCTGAGAAATTTCATATTTCATACAGTAAAACAACTCATAGCCTTTAGGGTAAAATAATGGTATATTTTCCTCGGGAGCATAAGTGCCGGCATCTGATAACATTCCATCCTCCTTGCCGACTAAAATAACATCTTCAGAGGTTACATGATATGGCCGGCTATCGCTACCTCGAATAAAAGTTTTATTTGAAACACCGTCTCCCAAATAATATGCTTCCTTATTAATTGCGGCCATTTCTATACCAAAAGCACTAATTTTTTGGACTGAATCTGAAATAGTTTCTGCTAATCGAATCGTTATAGTTTTATTTGACATATCTCCGCCACCCACTTCACTAGGAACGATTAGTATCCCAACCTGATCTCCTGTATTTTCAATTTTCAATCCATTTTCCAATTCATGTTGATCAGTAGAAGAAGACACTTGCAAGTGTTTCCAACTAATGCCATCATAATATTTAAAAAATAACCAAACGCCATCATGATTATACGGGGCTTTAATATTATCCAATTTCCAACTATTTTCCCATGAAACTTTAAAAGTCAGGTGCTGTGAATTCATCACCTCCAAATGATTGATCAGGAGATTATTTGATAATAATCCACCCAGTTTTATTACAAGTAAAAATATAATGGTACTTCGCATGATAATTAAAAAGCTAGTGCCGAAGCACTAGCATAAGAAATTTAATGTTTAACAACTTTTTGTTGATAATAATGATTATCAGATTGAATATTTAATAAATAGGTGCCTTGAGAAAAATTATTCATATCTATCCGCTTATTACCTTTCATACTATCTTGATAAATAATTTGTCCATTGATATTCATAAACGTTACCAAACTTGTTCCTTTTACCTCATTTACGAAACGGACTTCTAATTTGTCAGTTACAGGGTTAGGAAATAGGATGAGTTTTTGAGTACTAGATACTCCATCAAAACCAGTTTCTGCACCTACTATTACATAGACTTTTGCGTCATCACAAAGCGCAGGAAAGCCATCATCGCAAATACGATATGTAAATGAATCAGTTCCTACAAAATCATGTTCAGAAATATATTTTATTGTATCATTGTTGATTAAGATTGCTATTCCGCTCTCAGGCATAGTAAGAATAGA
Source organism: Chitinophagales bacterium (assembly GCA_965213575.1). GTDB lineage: Bacteria > Bacteroidota > Bacteroidia > Chitinophagales > JAUHXS01 > JAUHXS01. The sequence goes on from CBDBZN010000023.1 coordinate 22,910, forward strand.
AGTATTCAGCATATTATTATTTGAATCTAAATCATTTGCCAATACAGCTATTAATACTGAGTCATTTTTATTAATCGTAACTTCATCATTATTTGCAACCGGTGCAAAGTTTTCTTCAGTTACAGTAAATATTACCATTGCCGTATCACATAAACCACTTCCAATATCATCACACGCAGTATAAATAAGTGTATCCATACCTACGAAATCATTATCAGGCGTATAAGTTATGATATCGTCCGCTATTTGAGTAGTGCCAAAGTTTACATCCGTTATAATGTTAACACTTAGTTTATTTTGGTCGAGATCAAAATCATTGTTTAATAATGCTATCTGGCTACTAGTGTTGTATGGCACCAATAAAAAATCATCATTAGCAATCGGCTGCTTGTTTGATAATCTAGGCCGATCATCTACGCCTATCCCTTCGGGTGAAATTCCTATAGCCTCAGACTGAATTTCCATAAACTGCCCATCGTACACAGTAATATTCCCAAAACTGGAATAATCAGTAGTTGTCAAGTAAGTATTATCTGTCAACTCATTATAAACTCCGGCTGCAAAAAATCCACTAACTAATGTAGTATCAGTTATAGACATAGATGACAGATCTATTGCTCCTATTCCCGAGCCACCGATGGTTAAAAATAATGTATCTTGTTTGAGTCCGATGCCACCACTTAATTTAGTCTCAAATTTAGTGGTCTTAAATGTATCAGCAGCTATATCATATGCTGTAATAGTGCCAAAATCACTATTAAAAGCTATACTGTTAACAGAATATATATATCCATTGTTTGCATACAAATTACCAATTCCGGCTCCTAATGTATCTAAATCTATAATTTTCACAAAAGTCTCTGTTTGTAAATTAATAATGGCTATGCCGCCGGTATCTACACTATTCATACTAACGTAAGCACTATCTCCTACTACAACCACTCCTGAAGTTCGTCCGGGAATATCAGCTATTCCAATACTATAATCTAACGAAAGATCATCAGTATCATAAACTTGTAAATAATCTGATTCCGCTCCAAAACCTCTAGTAACAATTATTTGATTATTATAGATCGCCATACTATTACTACCCGGAACTGCAGCAACGGCTAATTTTTTATAAGTATCAATGTTGTATTTAATTAATAGGCCATTTGCCGTAACGTATGCAAATGGGGGGGCCACTAATACATTGTTAGCAAATGATCCATCAAATGCATCAAATACACCATAAACAGATGTTTGCGGATCGTATGCACCAATAGTCACCTGATTTCCTTCTTGTCCAAACACTCCACCATTAGCAATGATAATTTGATTTGATGTTTGCGCATATGTACATAAAGAAACTCCACTGATTAAAACAGCAGAAAAAATTTGTAATAATTTGAATTTCATGATTAAGGTTTAATGATTAAAATAATCATCATAACCTCAGGAAATTATAGGCAAGAGCATGCTTAAGATGGCATACTTTCATCACTTTTCTCCCGAAAGCTACGATAGTTTATGATTCTCGGCAGGTCTTCTGGCTCTCCTTTTGACGCCTTCCCATTCTAATTAAAAAACAGTGGCTAAGTAGTCAAAATCCACTAATAGTGGACAGGATTACAGCAACGGGGATTGCTCCGGACTTCTTATCTGTTTAACGGGTAAACAATAAGTCACCGGATTCCCTATTATCCCGAACATCGGGACCGATAATCGTATCAAATGTAGGAATTATTTTTAAATTAAAGGCTTTTGAAAAAGAAAATAAGGTGAATTAAGATAATTCACCTTATTGATCATTTTCTATACGGAACGCCTTTTGCATAGTAATTTTTTGGCCATTAAATAATGGTACCAAACGGCTTCCCTTAACTCGTGACTCTACTTCAGCATTTACTTCATCTGCTTCTTTTTTAGTAGTATAAGGGCCTAAGAAAAATCGAAATAATCCATTGCCCACTGGTTCAGTAGAAATATTGCCCAAATTTAATAATCTTGCGACTTTTAAAGGATCATCTGTATCATAAACACCAACTTGAATTAAATACACGACTTTATCTTTAAATTTCTCATCATTTAAATTAAAACCTTCTTCTTGAATATCAGTTTTAACTTTTCTACTAAATAGTTCATCTGTAATAGTTGTATCATATTCCAATACCTCTACCTCAGTTCGCCTATTCAGTTGATGTTCATCTTCTGTACATTCTACACCGTCTTTACATCTATTTACTAGGCGAGTTTCACCATATCCGGTAGATTGCATCCTATATGGTTTTATTCCATTTAGTTGTAAATATTTCGTTACACTTTCAGCACGCCGTTGAGATAGCTCTTGGTTGTAACTCTCAGAACCCCGGCTATCTGTATGCGCACTGAGCTCAATTTTAAGTCCAGGATTTTCATACATGAAAGTTAATAAATTATCTAAAGCTACATAAGATTCTTGCCGTAAAGTTGCTTTATTTAAATCATAAAATATATGGTCGACCACAAATTTGTCTCCCACTTTAATTCGTTTGAGAACTATATCATCTAATTGTAAAGTGTCATTGCTTTTCAAGTTAAATGTATTGAAGTCTAATTTGTTCATTAAAAATCCTGGTTTAGTGACTTCTATCATATAAGTTTCATTTGGATTTAGCTCCACAATAAAATCCGGTGTCTCTGATAATTTACTAAGTGTATCTTTGCCAATTAAAACTCGGGCATATGTTGCCGTATCTATATAATATAAATTGATAGCCAAGCCTTTCAAGGGCACTTTGATACCATTACCAATATCTTCTACTGCTTTACCTTTTGCATAATATCTTCCCCAAACTAAATTGGTACTAGGAATATTATATATGTCATCACAACAAGTTGATTCAGTTAGTAAAATTCCCCCTAATCTATTTGATGCAAAGAAAATCTCATCCGTTTCTTTATTTTGATAATAATAGTAATCATCAGCTCCACTATTGATAGGATATCCAAGATTTTCAGGCCTATCCCATCCGGTTACCCTGGTACCGTGAGCTTTAAAAATATCATGCTCCCCTAAGCCCAGATGCCCATTAGAACTAAAATAAAGCGTATTAGCCGCAGGATCAAAAAACGGAGTTACTTCATCATAATAGGTATTTATTTTATTGCCTAAATTAGTTGCCTTACCTTCACCCCTTTCAATTATACTTCCTATCTCAGTATTTAACACAGAGTAATATAAATCGTATCCTCCTGTACCACCTTTTCGATTAGAAGAAAAAAACATAATTTCTCTATCAGCTTTATCTCCAACATCATGATAAACAAAAGGATTTTTTGAAGAAGTACTATCCAAATTTACACCAAAACCTACTAATTTTGCTTCGCCCCAAACACTATCTTCTCCTTTATCAGTATAATATATTTGGCAACTTTCTTTAAACTCAGAAGCTAATTTTAAACGTTCGCATACAGTAAAATATAGTCTCTGCCCATTATTAGATGGAGATGGATTACCTATGTGAGTAATTTCTTTGTTCATATCCAATTTTAAAACTTTACGCTTGCTCCAAGCGGAATCTTCTAATTTTTCAGATATAAAAATTCTATTTAAATAAGGGGAAAAAGTTATATTTTGTTTTCTTGCATTTGCTTTAATCACTTTCACTTTTTTCTTATCTTCCATTTGATAAGTCCCACTGAACAGTAATGTATTTTCATTTAACTTCACAGGACTAAAATCTGAAAATGTATCATTAACAGCGGTGCTTAATAACTCTATATCATAAGGATATTTGTACTCTATCCACGCATTTGCGAAATCCATTCCATGAATTTCCTGCCTTACCCTAGATTTTATATGGACATTATTGCCCTGATACATATTAGCAAAAGCTACAAAAGATTCTCTAGCTTCATTATACTTACCATTGGCTTTTTGCATTAAAGCATAGTTAAACATAGCCATAGGATATTGCTCTAAATACACTACTTTATGCGCATTAACTATTGAATCACTAATTTTAGCTTTTTGAGTAAAGGCAACAGATTTTGCATCAAAACTTTTTGCTAAAGAATCATAATACTCATATTTACTTCTATTAGATATAGCTTTTTCATAGTTATCAGTAGATTTCTTTTTGTATATTTTTGCATAGGCATCATATTCTGCAGATAGAGAGTCGTGAAGGTCTATTTCTTTCCAATGTTCATAATTATATCTGGCTATGATTCCATACCATTTTTCTGCAGGAGGATATAATCTTTTAATCCTGTAACATTGGCCGGCTTGATATATAGGATAATGATTTGTAGAATCAACATTTAGAGAATCGGCTCCTATAGCTTGTTCATAATAATAGGCTGCAGCATGGTAGTTACCTTGTTGAAATAAGTTATCAGCTATTTCTATATAATATTTATCTTCAGGTACAGGGTCTGCTTTTTTAATATTTTGGCTGAAGCAATCAATTGAAAAGAATAAAAAAATTAAGCCTATAAAAGAATAAGATATTTTATGTTTCATAAAGGGGTGATTAAATATTTAATGGAATAAATGTACTAAAATCTTGGACAAGGTTCACCCCTCATATTGTGATTAATATTATTATTCAGTATATATGTTAATGATAACTCAAATCCTCCCCTCCTATTAGTACTAGCTTGTAGTTCTGAAAAGTTCATGTCATAACTTAGCCCAATATGGAAATTTTGAAAATCAAATGCTATTGTGGGTATTATTGCATCTGTAGTCCTCGTCCAAAAACCTATTGCAAGAACACTTTTTATATCTGGAAGTTCAAATTCCACTGAAAATCCTAAATTCAGCTCATCCGCTTTTCCTTGCTTCATATACAAGAAGTTGGGAACAAAGTTAATGTCCTTGTCTGTAGTTAATCTAGTTCCTCCATGTGCAACAATCCTTCTACCAATACTGTTACCAATTGCAGGGATAAAACTTTCTTTATGCGCTATAAGATGAAAAGAAGATACGCCGAAAAATACACTAGATTCGCCTCCTCCTATAAAAGAATAATAAAATATACCTGTATTGACATCCAAATTAGTAATAGAACCTTTTGTTATATTATCTCCTCCTATATTATTATCAAATCCGCCATCCGGATCCCAGTTATTAGGGAATGTATACCCTCCAAAAGTAGATTTCTGTACTACATTAGCCTGTAACCCCATAGCTAATTTACCATTCTCCCCTACAGGTAAATGATAAGATCCGCTCACAGCTACATTAAAAGTATTAATCCCACTTTTATATCCCGCTTTATCGTTAAATACCATCACTCCTGCCCCGATAACGTCATCGTTTTCAGTAAGATTACTTAAAACATCTGTATCGTAAGCAAATGCCGTTGTAATAAAATCAGCATTTGCTTGTTTCCATTGACTTCTGTAATTACCAATAAACCTGTGATCTCCTTGGAATAAGCCTGTTAAAGCGGGATTTAAACTCTGTGGGGCAGAATAAAATTGAGAGAATCTTACATCTTGGCCTGAGGCGCTAATATAATTAACTAATATAATACATACTAGTTTGCAAAAAACTAATAACTTTTTCAATTGCTTATTTTTAATATTAATTTAAATTATAGCTTATCTAATTAAGGTGATACTACCTTTCCAGAATATTTTATTATCATCCGGGTCATCATCCGGAACAATTTCTCCTGAACTTGTTTTAAATACTAAACCGGTTTCTTTCTCTAAAAAAGTAATTTTCGCCCATGTAGCATATGCTCCAACTTCAGCAACCTTACCCTTATATAAACCATCCCATCCTTGATCAGGATCGTTAGTACTAAATACTTCCTCTCCCCATCTATTGAATATTTTCCATTCGATCTCAT
>CBDBZN010000024.1:0-10054 GCA_965213575.1 Chitinophagales bacterium
TATTATTAGAAATGGGGTAAGCTTTTGTCGTATATTCATCTGTTTGATCTCTGTAAAATACGCTTCCCATGTGAATGTCTAGAGCGGAATGATCTTTACGAGCCTGATTAATTACATCACTTAATTCAGTTTGAAGGTAACTAATCTCATCCCCCATCGAACCGGTTGCATCTACGACAAATGCAATATCCATTCTGTTAGGCGTATGGCAATCGCTACGTGTTTGAATAAAGTTAACTCCTTCCTCAAAAGGCAATACATTTTCAATTTCATAACCTTCTCCGTTTATATTGGCTGATATGATGAGATTATTATAATTAAGATTTTCTTCTTTAAATAAATTAATCCATAATTCTGCTTTTCCGGTGTTGTCAGTCCTTGCTTCATAGATAGCAGTGTTTTTGTTCATTATAACCACAGGAACATCAATTACGGGAGATCCTTTTTGGTTAACAATTTGTACCACAAATCTATTTTGTGGAGTTATTTTCCATATGCTTTGGTAGTTTTTTAAGTCTTGCTCAGCAACATCTTGCCATAACTTCCATTTGCTAAAATCATTGATTATCCCTGCAGTTAATGTTCCTGCTGAAGCGTTTGGTACAGGGACTATTGGCATAGTACCATATTCGTCACTTGATGCAGGGGAAGCAGTTTTAGAAAATTCCATAGCTATACTTTCTTCCATACTTACATCTCTTTCCCTTCCTTTTGATATTTTATCTTTACGTGAATAATCGCCCATTCCATGGCCGGAATAGATTGTTCTCAGTTGCATATTTAAAATAATATCTCCATCAATCAGCATGTTCTCTCTTATGCTGAGCATATTACTATCATCTTTAACGATTAGATCATAGCGATCCATAGGGATAGCTTTTAATTCAAAATATCCATTTTGGTTAAGTATAGTTTGTTTCACAATATTTTTTCGTTGTTGTAGCTCAACAGTTATAACTTTGGTTGTATCTCCGATATTTGATCTTTGTACATACCCTTGAATACTAAATGTTTCAATTTGTGATTTTTCTTTAGGTAAAAAAGCAAGGAAAGCTAAGCTGATACCAATTAGTGATAGAAAGCTTATTATTGTTGTAATTCTTTTTTTATATGCTAATAATTCAAATATATCTGTCATTTCTAATAGTTTTCAGTAGTTTTGTAATAGAGATGATTCATTTTTGGAGATTCCATAAAAACTAAATCAAAAAATGGAAGGATTACAGGCATTGCTTACAGTTGAAGGCTTATTTGCGTTTCTTACTTTGTTGGTTTTAGAAGTAGTGTTAGGTATTGATAATTTAATTTTCTTATCCATTCTCGTTAATAAAGCCAAACCGGAGAAACAAAAATTTGTCCGGATCTTAGGTTTATCTTTAGCTTTAATATTTAGGATTTTATTATTATTATCTATTAGTTGGTTAGTGCAATTGACCACTTCCCATTTTTACTGTTCGAGGTTTTGAATTTAGTTTTAGAGATTTAATTTTATTGGCAGGCGGATTATTTTTATTGACTAAAAGCACTCTAGAAATTCATGAGAAATTGGAAAACCAAAGGCAAGACGGAGAAGGGGTAGTGAATAAAAAACCTAAAAGTGCTTCTTCTATTATTTTACAAATAATTATTATTGACCTCGTGTTTTCTTTAGATTCTATCTTAACGGCGGTAGGATTAACTAAAAACATTGCGATAATGGTTATAGCCGTTACCTTAGCAATAATCTTAATGATCATCTTCGCTAAAATGGTAGGAGAATTTATTCATGAAAACCCAACGATTGTCATGTTAGCTTTATCTTTCTTAATTATGATAGGTGTACTACTTATAGCTGATGCCTTCCACTTCCATGTGCCTAGAGGATATATTTATTTCTCATTAGGATTCTCTTTACTGGTCGAAATATTAAATCTCAAGCTTTTAAAAAAATATTTTCAAAGGAGATGATAGTTGTTTATGCAAATGTGAGGGCTAAATCATATTATCCCGTAAAGCGACTTTCCTTTTTCGCCCAAAGCGTTTACTTTCTTCAAAACATCAGGATTTTCTTCTAATAAGGGAGCATGATGAGGTTTTATACGGGCATCAATGATTAAACTACCGGTGCAACCCCAGTGTTTATGTTTGATGAAAGATTTGACTCCATATATATCATGAGAAGGATTACTTCTAGTGAAAGTAATCCAAACAAAATTATTAATTGTTTTAGCAACAAAATCACTATTATCAACTAATACTAATAATGGAAAGCCTTCTAAGTTTTGATTTTGCAAATGCTTTGTAAACATCTCAATGTTTTTCTCTGTAGTTTGCTCATCTAAATATTTAGGAGCTTGAATAGCTAGTACGCCCGGCATAACCACTTTAGGATGTATATAATTCTCCGGAAGATTGAGTTCACCGGGTAGTGAATATGCTAAACTTCTAATCGGTTGACCTGCTGCTGCAAACACCACTTTTGAACCACTGTTTAATCCTTCGCCACTATAATCTAATGTGTCAATAGTAGTGTTCGTATAAAAGTGAAGGTCTCTCGTTAAGTTGATTCTTTCTAAAATATGTTTAAAAAATTGCTCACTATTGTGAATATCTAAATTTATCTCCTCTTCTTTTGCGGTAATGAATAAATATTTAGCCAAAGAAAGCTGGCCAGAACCTAAAATATGGTTGGCGATTGTCAATAGTTCTTGAGGCTTCCTTTCATTGTTGTAGGGCGTGTAACGTTCACTTCCAATGGCAAATAGCAAAGGATGCACTCCGGCAGCATCTACCGCATGTACCGCATGTACACCTGGAATTTCTTTACTAATGATTGGCCCTACAATTTCATGGATCAACGCTCCAAAGCTAGTATCTTCTTGCGGCGGCCGCCCGACTACCGTAAACGGCCAAATAGCATCTTTTCGGTGATAAACTTTGTGCACTTTCATCACCGGGAAGTCGTGCTTTAAACTATAATAACCCAAATGGTCTCCAAATGGGCCTTCCGGTTTATTTTCTCCCGGATATATTTCTCCGGTAATTACAAAATCAGCATCTTCGGAAATGGCATAGCCGTCTTTATAGCTATACCTAAATCTTCTTCCGGCTAACGCACCGCTAAATGTTAACTCCGACAGCCCTTCGGGCAACGGCATCACTGCGCCAACTGTATGAGCAGGAGGCCCACCGACAAAAATACTTACTTTTAACGGCTCACCTTTTGCATTCGCTTTTGTTTGATGAATGCCAATTCCGCGGTGGATTTGATAATGCAATCCTATCTCCTCATTTTGCACATAATCATTTCCTGATAATTGGATTCGGTACATGCCCAAGTTAGAATTCATCACCCCGGGCTTGTCAACATCTTCCGTATAAACAATAGGTAACGTAATAAAGGCTCCGCCATCTTGTGGCCAACATTTAATTTGTGGAAGCTTATCTATCGTTGTTTCTCTATATAAAACCGGATTATTACTTGTTTTCTTAGGCAAAGCTTTTAAAGCAACAAAAGGAATATGAGCATGATGGAATGGCTTTTTTAAAGCAGCCATAGGATCACCTTTTAGAGCTACTAATTGTTGAACATTTTTTAACGTATCGCGAAATATGAATTTGCTTCTTTCTAATGAGCCAAATAGATTAGACACGGCTTTAAATTCGCAGCCTTTAATATTTTCAAAAAGAATAGCAGGCCCATTTGCTTCAAATACTTTTCTGTGAATAGCTGCCATTTCGAGGTTGGGGTCAACTTCTTCTTTTATACGCACTAAATGTCCGTGTTTTTCTAAGTCAAGGATACAGTCTAATGTGCTTTTGTAAGGCAATGGCTATAACAGATTTAATATTTCTTCAATATATTTTCGATTATTACTCAATTTAGGTACTTTATTTTGACCTCCCAACTTACCTTTCTTTTTTAACCACTTATAAAATGTGCCTTTTGGCAAATTATGGACCATAGGTTCTTTTAATGCGAGTCCTTTATGTCTTTTCGCCTCATAATCAGAATTTACTTCCATTAACTTTTCGTCCAAAATGGTGGTAAATCTAGCTAAACTATCCGGCTCTTTCTCAAACTCAATTAGCCATTCATGGCCGCCTTGTTTATTTCCGGATATGTAAATAGGCCCTGCAGTATATTCCTTAATTTCAGCATTCGTTTGCTGGCAAGCAGCTAAAAGAGCATTAGCAGCATTGTCTTCAATAACTTCTTCACCAAAGGCATTGATGAAACTTTTTGTCCTTCCTGTAATTTGGATTTTATAAGGAGTGAGAGAGGTAAACTTAATCGTGTCGCCTATCATATACCGCCATAACCCGCCATTCGTACTAATTATTAAGGCATAATTGCGACCAATTTCCACCTCATTCAGCTTTATTGCTTTGGGATTATTTTCATGAATCTGCTCTAGTGGGATAAATTCATAGAAAATTCCGTTATCTGTCAACAATAACATATCTTTTTCTTCATTCTCCAGTTGAATTGCGAAGAAACCTTCTGAAGCATTATAAGTTTCCATATACTTCATCTTTGGAGTAGGGATCAACTGTTTGAATTGCTCTCGATAAGGTTCGAAATTTACGCCTCCGTGCGTGTATAATTCTAAATCAGGCCATACTTCTGTAATATTATTTTTACCGGTCAGCTCCAATATTTTATTGAAAAGCACGATTGTCCAAGTTGGAACACCAACAACATTTGTCACATTTTTTTCAACAGTTATTTTAGCCATTCTGTCGAGTTTTTCTTCCCAATCTTCTAGTAAAGCTGTTTCCAATCCCGGGGTCTTGATTAACTGGCTCCATATTGGCAAGTTGTTCATGATGACAGCCGAAACATCACCATAATGGGTATCTTCATTCAGTTTGTTCACCTTATGGCTTCCTCCCATCACTAAGCCTTTTCCGGAAAACAGATTGGTATCAGGATTGTTCTTGCAGTAAATTGCTAAAATATCTTTGCCTCCTTTAAAATGACAATCATCTAATGCTTCTTGGCTTACGGGAATAAACTTGCTTTTATCGCTGGTAGTACCGGAGGATTTGGCAAACCAATTAATTTTGGAAGGCCATAAAACGCGCCGTTCGCCTTTCATAACTCTTTCTATATAAGGTTTTAATGTATCGTAGTTTTGTATAGGAAAAGCTTCTTTATATTGCTCGTAACTTTTAATACTTTTAAAGTTATGTTCTTTTCCCCATTGAGTTTTTCGGCCTTTCGCAATTAAATATTTAAATATTTCATTTTGTTTTTTATGAGGGCGAATAATATATTCTGTTACTTGTCGATCAAATCTTTTAATAAAATATTTTGCTCCTATTTTGCTGAATAACCTCATGTTTCCGCTACAATATTTATTGTAAAATTAGCAAAAAAATTGCCAGATAGTTATGTGGAAATAATGCATTAAATAGTTACTCGACTCTAAAAATCTTCCTTTTAAGCTCAAAATTTTCTCCTAAGTAAACCTTTCTTACCTGTTCATCTGCGGCTAGTTCTTCCGCACTGCCGGACTTTAGAATTTGCCCTTCAAATAATAAATATGCCCTATCTGTGATAGACAAAGTTTCTTGTACATTATGATCGGTGATCAAAATACCAATATTTTTATATTTTAATTTCTCAACAATATGTTGAATATCATCTACCGCTATCGGGTCGATGCCTGCGAAAGGCTCATCTAATAAAATGAATTTAGGATTAGAGGCCAATGCTCTGGCTATCTCGGTTCTCCTTCTTTCCCCACCGGATAAAACATCGCCATTATTTTTTCTGACTTTTTGTAGGCTGAATTCATCTAAAAGCTGTTCTAATCTTTCTTTTCTTTTAGTCTTATCTTTGTAAAACATTTCTAGAATTGCCAAAATATTATCTTCTACGGTCAGTTTCCTAAAAACAGAAGACTCCTGGGGTAAATACCCTATACCCATCTTGGCTCTTTTGTACATAGGAACATTGGTGATTTCTTGCTGATCTAAAAATACCTTGCCTGCATCGGGAATGACCAATCCTACCGTCATATAAAAAGAAGTAGTTTTACCCGCTCCATTTGGGCCTAATAAACCGACAATTTCTCCTTGCCCTACTTCAATAGAAACTTGATTAACGACTTTTCTTCCTTTATATGATTTAACTATATTTTCTGTTCTTAAGATCAAATTTTATATTTTAACTTTAAAATAATTCCTTATAAAGTTAAAGGTAATATACAAACTTAATGAAGACTATTGTAGGATAGATTTATTAATGGAATCGCTCTTCTATCTATTGTAATGCTGAATGTAATCATTATAAAATCTATAGCCTTTCAAATAACTTGCAGTAATATATTTAATAAACTACCATAATACTTCCATTCTTTATTATTTCTGTCCCGTTATTAAATTTACCCGATATAAAATACACATAGGATTGTGCAGGCGCTAATCTATGCTTATAAACTCCATTCCAGCATTCAGTCTTGTCAGACGTACTAAAAACCAATGTTCCATATCTATTATAGATATTAAAAATAAACTCTTGAATACAATTAGTATTTAAGATGCAAAGTTGATCATTAACTAAATCATTATTTGGTGAAAAACTGTTAGGAATAAAAAAATTGAATTCATCACAAGCTACATCAGTAACATAAACCTCTGCACATAAGGTATCGGTACATCCACCTGAATCTGTTAACTCTACACAGTAGTGCGTTGTTAATTGAGGATTTGCTATAATGCTGGAATCAGTTGTATTATCATGAAGCCAAAGATATTGAACGGCTCCACTTGCGGATATCAATATATCCTCACCGGCTATAATACTATCTGCTGATTGATTAATGGAAAACGTTCCGGATGTAAGCGAAGTAATTAGCATGTAGCTAAAGTTATTATCAGTTCTACATTCATTAAATAAAGTGACCGGTGCTTCAGAAGGGTTAGAACCATCATCATTAATTACCACATATAAATCTAGAGTATCTTGAGTTAGTGGAAGCGTTAACTTCCATTCGATACACGACTCCACAGTATCGAGATCATGAGACAAGGTATCGGTGCTCATTAAACTTCCTCCAGTAAGCGGATCACCATTATACAGAGCATAATTTCTAGTGAAATTCCCAATATCATCTCTACCGATATTGCACGCCGTCAGAAATAAGCGAATAGAATCACACCCTATATATGTACTGCTATCAATATTAACGATAGCATCCGGCAAAGGGCAAGTATAGCCTCCGGTAATTCCTTTATATGCAGCTTGTATAGAATTACCTCCTAATTCTATTGGTAGCAGTGCTCTATTTTGAAGGTTACGAGGAATAGTAAGATCATCGTTGATTTCAGTTGGGTGATATAATATCTTATTCCAAATATCTCTACCGCACACCCATTGATTAGTGTTACTATGTAAAACATGCAGCTCTACATCTCCTCCTGGGATGGTGCTCCCGGTTACAACAATTTCTACTTCACCATCCCGATCCACATCAGCTATAGAAACTGAGTTGTCTGATGTTGTCCGAGTCCCATGTTCCATGTAGGTAGAGTCTAATTTGTTCCCAGTAATAGCATTTAGAATATATAAATAAGGGTTTCCTTTATCATTGTTTGATTGATAAGAAGTTCTGATGATTATTTCTTTATTACCATCACCTTCTAAATCGAAAACTACCGGCGTAATAAATACTTCCAACATTAAATCTTGTTGATGCCATAAGTATGTTAAATCATCATCTAAAACTATAAGAGCGTTATCAATAGTATCATCACTTACAAAATTACCGAGCAGATATTCCATTTTGCCATCATTATCTATATCATTAACAACTGGAGTTGCATTACTCCTTCCTATCGCTCCTAGTTGAGAAATAGTCGTTAAATCAATTTCATCAATCATTTGTTCGGTTTGGGAATCCCATAAAAAAAGATTATCATTTTGGAAAGTCACAATATCCAATTTGTTGTCACTATTTACATCAGCAGAGATAGAAAAAATACTAAAATTGGAATTTGAAAAAGGTCCTTGACTCTCAAGGGAGAACGTCGCTACTCCTCCAGTAATATCTATTGCATAAATATTTTTACCTTTTAAAATCTCTAATCCTTCGCAGGAATTACAAAATTCGTCAGGTAATAAATCAGCAGCACTTGTTGAGTGTACTCCAGTTATTCCGTCTGGATTTGTGCCTAAAAGGTTACCGGTAGTGGCATCCCATATATAGTTTTGATCAAAAATCTCCGGAACTCCATCTCCGTTAAAATCTGCAATATCTAAATACTCAGAAAGTCTAGGGAACACAACATCTGTTGAAGTCCATAAGAAAACATCAGATTCATAATTATAACAAGAAAGCCCCCTTTCACTATTTGGCCAAACAATTTCGGGAGATCCATCATTATTAACATCTGCAACTATCCCTGCTCCATAGCCGCTACTACTAACTTTTAAAAGGACTGATCTTAATAAGATACCTGTTTTTCCATCATATATAGATATTTCCGGATCAGGTAAAAAACTTGAACCAACGATTATTTCAGGATTATCATCATTGTCTAAATCTGAAATTAATGGTGCATTACCTATTTCTGAAAAATTTCCAATATCACTTGACCAAATAATTTCCAAACCTGGATCCCCATTAATATCATCAAAGACAAAAGCACAAGAATCAGCAGAGCCGTAATAAAAGCCATCTTCTGAAGAAATGCAATTGCCTATATCAGCACAATCAGGATCATAACAATCCACCAAGCCATCACAATCATCATCAATACCATTATCGCAAATTTCGGGTGTAATGCCGATTTGATCACCTCCCGGAGGGTTGGTTCTGCCAAATTTCGTTTGTGTAGCCCCTTGTTCTGTTACTAAAATATTAAAAATCTCTCCATCTATTTCATTTCCAAGTTTAGCATCACTATCTATATCATAAGCTAACCAAAAATAATGTATGTTATTACAAGTTGTTGCATTCAAAAATTGTGATCCGGCAATTAAAAATTGTGCACCCGGATTTTCTTCTACGTTTCCATAAGGGGTATTACAAATGTATCCGGCTCCTTGGTCTCCGGTATAAATCATTTTAGCTTTAGAGAGATCAGTTGCCGCGTCAGTACTTCCGTTTGTGCCAACTGTAAATTCTAAAATTTCTACCGGATCACCAGTACCTGAGGTATGCATTGCTAATCGTAAAATCGGCACACAAGTATCACCCGGCATAATACATTGGTTATTTACCTGAGTAACAATAATAGAGTCAATACGCATGTCATCTTCCACTACTTCAATATGGTAATCTTCTACATCCCCGGCAGAGGTAGTCATATTACAAGCATTTACAATTCCCTTAAAAATAGAAGCTACTCTCATTGTTTTAACTCCGGAAGTCACTGCTAAGTCTACGTTGATAATGTAAAAAGCTGTATCATTAGAGATGGTGGGTAGAATTCTTTCTGTGTTATTATTAAACGTGCCATCATCGTCCCAATCAATCCATAGGTAGTTTACATATTGTGCGTTATCTTCGAACTTAACAGCCATTGTATAAGATTGACATTTGCTTAATTGTAAAAGGGCAACCCCTGTAGAGTCATACTCTTTACTAAAGCCCTCTTCAATAGGAGTACTGTGATTTAAACTTCCCAGTTTAACATTTAAAATGCCGTATCCGGATCCGGGATTAGAACCTAATGCATTGTCACAAGGTAGAGTTT
Source organism: Chitinophagales bacterium (assembly GCA_965213575.1). Lineage (GTDB taxonomy): Bacteria > Bacteroidota > Bacteroidia > Chitinophagales > JAUHXS01 > JAUHXS01. Next base: position 9,688 of record CBDBZN010000024.1, read on the forward strand.
GAGCGAGGCTAGATGATAGAATAAATAAAAACAATAATTGGTATAAAAATCTCATTTATTTAAAGTTTAATGTCTGTAATAGAATATAAGGTATTGGTTTTAACTCATATTTACTAAAACTATTGGTATTAAAAATAAATATTATAAGAAAATTAATAGACTATTATATTACTTATTATCAAGTGATTAATACTTATAAATGTTTTCTTTTTAAATAAATTATTTGAACTTCCCTTTAATCCAATCTTCAAAGTCAAAATAATTAAAATCGTTATAGATTAGCGGATTTTTAGTTTCAACTTGGAAAGTTTTCAAAAGCTTATCCCAAGCTTTTGGGGATTCATTTGAATCTGTTTGGCAAAGCAGC
>CBDBZN010000025.1:0-11324 GCA_965213575.1 Chitinophagales bacterium
ATTTGTCTTTCAAAGATGACAGTATTTCGTGGTTAAGGAAAGAAACAACAGATCAAAGCAGTAACATCATTATATATAAATCTGAAATTCCTGATTTTTATATTGAACCTAATTTTATCTCGCTTCAAAGAAATATGCTCGGCAAAAAATATTTTTCGAGTGATATTGAAGGTTCTTATATGATGATTGACACATTATATCCGCCTATCCAAAATGAAATTTTATTAGGAAATAAACAGGCTACCGAAACCAGAGGTATATGGCGGCTATATAAAGATTTTATGGGTGGCCCTTTTATCAATTATACAATTATTAACGAGAACGAAAATAAAGTGATTATGATTGATGCTTTTGTTCACGCACCGAAACTTGAGAAAAAGAAGTTAATTAAAGAATTGGAAACAGTAATAAAAACGATTGAATTTTAAGAACTTATATTTTAATTGCCTAATATTTCCACTTCAGTCCTTCTGTTGACAGAGCGCCCTTCCGCAGTTTTATTATCCGCAATAGGCTTATTAGATCCTAAACCCTTATATTTCAATCTAGCAGGGCTAATGTCATTTTGAATCAAATATGTATAAACTGCTTTAGCCCGGTCATTTGACAAAGCTAAATTATATTTATAATCTCCTACATTATCGGTATGTCCTGTAATCAGAATTTTAATAGCAGGATAATCATTTAAAAATGAAACTAACTTATTTAATTCCACCTTGGATTCTTCCATTAACTCATAATGATTCGTTTGATAAAAAATATTCTTTAATACCATATGCTCTCCTGCCTTAATAGGATGCAGTGCTACATTTATATTATAATTTACATCAGGATCCATATTTTCGGAAAGTGAAAAATTTTCAGAATGAAACAAATAGTTCCTTTTTGCTATATTTAACGCATTATCTCTGCCTGAGAGGAGACATACCAAATACTCGCCAGTAATGACATCTGAATTTGTTTCTACAGCTAATTTTCCTGTTTTGAGATCAATTAGTTGAATTTTAGCATCTAGTTTAACACCGGTAAGATGATCAGTGACTACACCTTTCACATAGGTAACTGGATATGGCTGGTTTGTATCGCTTAATTCAAAAGTATATAAATCCAAATTTCCTTTTGTACCATAACGACTGGAAGCAAAATAGGCATTTTTACCGTTTGCACTAACTACTAGGCTAGTTTCATTTTCTTTAGTATTTATAGGGTATCCTAAATTTTGGGGTGTAGGCCATTTACCATCCGCTCCACGCTGTGTCATTAAAATATCAGCCTCGCCCATACCTATATGGCCATCTGAAGAGAAATATAAAGTACGGTTATCGGGGTGAATAAAAGGACATTGATCATCATATAATGTATTAATTTTATCTCCCAAATTTTCAGGCTCGCTCCATTGGCCATTTTCTTCTTTATGACTTACCCAAATATCTCTCCTGCCTTTTCCATTAGGCCTGTCACTCGTAAAATATAATGTTTTTCCATCAGATGAAATAGAAGGTTGCGATTCCCATCTATCCGTATTGATAGGCTCACCTATATTGACCGGATCCAACCATTTATTACCTATTTTTTGTGTGTAATATATATCACAACTACCTTTACCATCTTTACGATTGCATGCAGTAAAATAGATAGATTTGCCGTCAGGAGAAATAGTCAAGGCTCCTTCATTATCATTAGTATTAATAGGTTTTCCTAAATTTTGGTACATTCGCCAAGTGGCTGTCACCTCTTTGACTGATCATGATATCTTCATCAAAGCCGGTCCTTTTATACTTTTTTGCTGTATAAATTAAAGTTTGTTCATCTGCTGTAATAGCTGGAAAAAGTTCATCTTCTTTAGTATTAATACTATCACCTAAATTTTGAGGATTGAACGGAACAGGATTTTCCATCGCTTTAATTGCAAACTCAGTATTTGCCAGATATCTTTCTGCCTGCAGTCGATAACCATACAAAACACCGTCAAGAGCTACATAGCGCTTTAAATAATCAGCAGCTAATTTATATTGATCCATATCTATGTACATCTTAGCTATGCGCATGAAAAGCTCTTTTTTATACAGAGAATCTAGGTTAACAGCTTTATCATAATAAAAAATAGCCCGCTCAGGATTATTTTGCATATCGTAAAGATCACCCAACTTAATATATGGATCTACAAAGTATGGGTACTTATTAGTGATTTTATTTAAAATTTTAATTGCCTTGTCAACATCATTTTCTCTTTGTTCCTCTACAGCTTTCTCATATTGTGCTACAGCTTTTTTAGGAGCATTTTTTTTAGTGTAGCTATCAGTTGAAGCATAATTTATGTTTAAGCAAAAAAGTAGAAGGACACAAAAAATTATCAGTCTCATGGTATATTCATATATTTATGGATCTGTAAAGATATTTTCCAGTTAGGATGCTCTTTAACATATTTAATAATATGGGGCATCATCTCATCTCTTTTATCCCATTCGGGCTGTAAATACAGCTGACAAGAATCTTTAACTTTACTTGCATATAATTCGGCCCATATAAAATCACTCTTATTATACACAATAACTTTTAACTCATTGGCGAATTTCATATTTCTTTCCTTGGGGAGCTTGAAATTTTTTAGGCGATAGGCAAATCCAATCCCACTTCCCGGTAAAGTCATAAACCCCGGAAGTTTCTACATGACATTTTTTCCCTTTAGCGTGAATAAGCTTGGTCAAAACTGAAAGGTCATACATGAAAGGTTCTCCACCGGTAATGACGACAATATCAGCAGGAACATCTTCTATTTTATTAAGTAAATCACTAATATTTAGAACAGGGTGATTAGATGCTTCCCATGACTCTTTGACATCACACCAAATACATCCTATGTCACATCCCCCTAACCTTATAAAATATGCACTTTCTCCTTGATAATACCCTTCTCCTTGAATGGTGTAAAATGATTCCATTATAGGTAAAGTTATCTGAGAAAATTTTGATATATTATTTAAAGCTGAGATTTCCATTGAGTTAATAATTACAAAAATAAGCTAAATACTTAACTACACCAATCTACTCGTATAGTTAACAAATTATAAAGTGCCTATTATATTATACATAATTAATTATCAACAAGTTATCGGGTAACAATAAGTTTTTTAAATAATAGGAATTATAATATGTTATATAGGATTTTTTCTATCTTTGTTTATCTTCTTAAACTCAAAAAATATAAAGTTATTATTATGAAAAAAGCAGGTGTTGGCTTATTAAAATACAATAAATTCGGATGTATCGCTTTTATAGCGTTATTTATTTATGCATGCGGGGTAGGCAAAATGGTTAAAAAGCATGAGGAGGTAAAGTATAATGTTACCCCAAACCCTTTAGAAGCACATGGTGGAAAAATTCCTGTTAAGATAGATGTAACTTATCCTGAAAAATATTTCAATAAAAAAGCCACTGTAGAAGTAACGCCTTATCTTAAACATTCTGGTGGAGAAGTGACCTTAGAAACGATGACTCTCATTGGAGAAAATGTAGAAGGAGAAGGTAAAAAAGTTAACATGGATGGCGGCACTATCACTTACACCGATACCGTACCCTACACGCCAGCCTTAAGGCAATGTGATTTGATGATAAAAGCTGCAGCCAGGATTGGCACAAAAGAAGCTAAAGAATTAGGTGACATAAAATTAGCTGAAGGAACCGTTATAACTTCTACTAGAGCTTTAAATGATGAGAAAATTTTAGTTGGAAAAGATAATTATGAAAAAGAAACGATCTTATCTAAAGAGGCTACTATTTACTTTCCAATTCAAAATGCAACAGTAAGAGGTTCGGAAAAATATAATAAATCAATGAAAGAATTGAGAAATTTTGTTAAACAAGGATATGAAGGAAAAGGAGTTGCTATATCCTCATATGCATCTCCCGATGGCCCACTTGAATTAAACGAAAATCTAGCTGAAAAAAGAGAGAAAAATTCATTAAATTATATAGAAAAAGAACTCAAAAAAGAAGGCTTTAAGGGTGCTACTGACGAAACAACATATAAAAAAACAACGGTAAGCGAAGATTGGTCAGGTTTTAGAAAATTATTACAAGAATCGGATATAGAGGATAAAGAAGTTATGTTAAAGATTTTAGATTCTTACTCTGACCCGGTAGCCAGAGAAAAAGAAATTAAAAACTTAACCAGTGCATATGGTAAACTTAGGAACAATGTACTGCCTAAATTAAGAAGAACAGAAATCACTGTAAATGTCTTAGAACCCAAATTATCTGACAGTATTATATTAGTTTATGCATTATCTAATCCTGATACATTAAAACAAGAGGAATTAGGTTTTGCACCAACCTTAACAGAAAATTGGGATGATAAATATGCCATCTACCAATCGTATGTTGCAACTTATCCTGATGATTGGAGAGGTTATAACAACTTAGGATATATACATGCTATGCAAGGAGATTATGATGCTGCAAGAACATCGTTTGATAAAGCTAACTCTATGTCTCCTGACAATGCAGTTGTATATAATAACATGGGTAGTTTATATATTTTACAGGGTGATTTAGACAATGCTTATGAATACCATGAAAAAGCAAGAGTAGCCGGTGCTGATAACAGCTACAATATGGGAGCATACAGCTTAAAAACTGCTGATTATCCAAAAGCTATCAACTATTTTGGCGCTGATGCGTGTGGTTATAATCAAGGCTTAGCCCATTTGTTATCAGATGATTATGATAATGCAGCAAAATCCTTAAGATGTTCTGAAGTTGAAAATGCAGATAAATATTATTTACTCGCTATAATAGGAGCTAGAACAGCTGATAAAACTATGGTAGTTGATAATATGAAAAAAGCTACAGAAATGAATTCGGCATATAAAGAAGATGCTAAAACAGATTTAGAATTTAGAACTTATTGGGGTGATAGCGATTTTCAAGCTGTTGTACAATAAAAAATAAATCTTGACAGTCAATCTATAGTTCTTAGAAACAAAAAGCCTTTAGTATATTTGCTAAAGGCTTTTTCATTTAAAATACAACAATATGGTAAAATCAAAAATTCAAGAAGCGTTAAACACTCAAATAGAAATAGAAGCATCTTCTTCACAATTTTATTTAGCAATGGCATCTTGGGCAGAAACTCAAGGTTACATAGGAATATCTCAGTTTTTGTATAAACATAGTGACGAAGAACGAGTGCACATGCTTAAATTGGTAAAATATATTAATGAAAGAGGCGGAAAGGCAACTATTCCGGCACTTGAACAACCTCCAAGAGAATATAATACTGTGAATGATATTTTTGAACATTTACTTAATCATGAAATCTCTGTCACAGAAAATATAAATAAGGTAGTAGACCTTTGTCTTAATGAAAAAGACTATTTAACTTATAATTTTATGCAGTGGTATGTAGCAGAACAACTAGAAGAAGAAGCACTTGCAAGAAATATCATGGATAAGCTAAAAATGATCGGAAATGACAAAGGTGGATTATATCTCTTTGACAGAGACTTGGGCGGGTTAACTACTGAACAATAGTTCTATTGAAAACTAGAACTAAGAAGTTTTATTTGCCTTGATAAAACTTCTTTGCTCTACCAATCAAATAACGAAATTGCATCTTAAGCACGCCAAAAAATGCTTCTTTAAATATTCCTGAAGACATTTTAGAAACTCCCTCTACCCTATCAATAAATGTAATAGGGACTTCTTTGAGTTTAAATCCTAATTTCCAAGCAGCATACTTCATTTCTATTTGAAAAGCATAACCAATACATTTAATATTATCCAAATTTATTGCCTGCAATACTTTTTTTCGATAACATACGAATCCGGCAGTAGTATCACTTACAGGCATCCAGGTAATAAATTTCACATAAAGAGATGCTCCATACGACATAATAATACGGCCCAAGGGCCAGTTTTCAATTTTTCCTCCGGTTGTATACCTGGATCCTACTGCTAAATCTGCCCCATCAATATGACATGCCTTATATAAACGTACTAAATCGGCAGGATTGTGAGAAAAGTCAGCATCTATTTCAAAAATATATCCATAAGGTTTATCAAAAGTCCATTTAAATCCGTGAATATAAGCAGTTCCTAATCCCAATTTACCTGTTCTTTCTTCTAAAAACAGTCGATCGGAATATTTTTCTTGAATAGTTCTAACGATATCTGCTGTCCCATCTGGAGAGCTATCGTCTATTACCAAAATATCAAAAGTTTTTGGTAAAGAAAAGATCGCCTCTATAATCTTAGCGATATTTTCTTTTTCATTATAAGTAGGCAATAAAACAATGCTATCTTTCAAGGAAATTATTACTTTAAACTAATATCGCTAATAAAATTTTAAAAATACTTCTTTTTAAGATCTTTTAACTTTTCCTTCATATCTAAAGGAAAATCACTTTTCTGAATCCAGTCGTAATATTGTGGTTCTTTTTGCAAGACATCTTTTACTAACCTACCTTTATTTTTTCCGAAATTAAAAACTTCTTCCCCATCCTCGTTGTAGATCATTTTACGGCCAAAATCGACAAATTTCCCATCACTTGAGAAATCAGCTAAAAAATCTATATCATTTTTCAAGTGCTCAGCATATCGCTCCAATTGGCCTAGCAGTACTTCATAGGTAGCAATAGTGTCAGCCTCTGCACTGTGGGCATTTGTTAATTCTTTATTACAATAAAATTTATAAGCAGCTTCTAAAGTACGTTTTTCCATCATGTGGAAAATTCTTTGCACATCTATAAATTTAATCTCAGCAGTATCTATTTTAACACCGGCTCTTAAAAACTCTTCTATTAATAAAGGAATATCAAATCTATTCGAATTAAAACCTGCAATATCACATCCGGTTATAAAATCTCTTATTTTAAAAGCATGCTCTTTAAAAGTAAGTTCCTCCACTATATCTCTATCATAAATTCCATGCACCAAAGAAGCATGTAAGGGAATAGGGATGATTGGATTTACTCTTAAGGTTAAAGTTTCGGTAGTATTACCAACTAAAACTTTATGAATGCTGATCTCTACAATTCTATCGGTACTTATATTTATTCCTGTCGTTTCTAGATCAATAAAAACTAATGGTTTTTTTAAATACAGTTGTGCTTTAGCCATTTGTTATTTCCTCTGATAATTTAATCATATTAATACCTCCAAAGTTGCCTGAGCTCATCAACAATAAGTTTTTTTCAGTCCAATTAATATTTTTCAAATATTTTGCTAGCTCATCTATATCTTGATAGACTGCTAATTTATCATTATTAAATGCTTTTTTTATCATTTCAGGATCAATATCAGGTAATCCTTTGATGGATAACGCATGTTCATCGTAATAAATAATAAGTATGTTTGCATTATCCATAGTCCCTTTGTATTCTTCTAAAAATTTTTCATTTAAGCTGCTGTAGGTATGTAGTTCCAAACAGGCTACAAGCACCCTTTCAGGATATTGATCTTTTAAAGCTTGAATGGTTGCTTTAACCTTAGAAGGGGCATGAGCAAAATCTTTATACACTATACTTTTATCACTTTGACTCAAAAGTTCTAATCTCTTAGCTGCCCCCGCGAAAGACTGAATGGCGTCATAAAAACTGTTTTCAGGAATACCAATAGCTATACAAATATGTTTAGCAGCTTGTAAGTTTTGCAAATTGTGCCGGCCGAAGATTTTTACCGGAATAGGTGTTTTGTTATTATTCAGATAAGTGATATGATTTATAACTTCATTTGGATGTTCGCTATAAGCAATAGCTTCAGGCTTATCTTTTACGTTATCAATTAGATCATTTAGTACCTCATCTTGCTTACTATAAAACAATTTACCTTTTTTACTAATCTGTTGAATGAATTTTTCAAATTGTGCTATATAGTTTTCAAATGTTGGAAAAACATTGATATGATCCCAAGCAATGCCACTAATTACGGCAACATCAGGTTTATAAAAATGAAATTTGGGCTTTCTGTCAATAGGAGAAGCTAAGTATTCATCTCCCTCGATAATAATTAATGGAGCTTCATTAGTAACTTTAACCATTGTTTCAAATCCTTCCAATTGCGCTCCAACTAAATAATCGTAATCATAATCTAATTTTTTCAAAACATGCATGATCATAGAAGTAATGGTTGTTTTGCCATGGCTTCCGGCTATAACTATTCGTTTTTTATTTTTACTTTGTTCATATATAAATTCCGGATAAGAATATATTTTAATCCCTAGCTTTTGAGCTTTTAATAACTCGGGATTATCCGGTTTAGCATGCATGCCTAGAATGATAGCATCAATATTTTTATCTATTTTTTCCGGATGCCATCCAAGTTCTTCTGGTAACAAACTATATTTTTTAAGATTGCTCTTTGCAGGTTCAAAAACCTCATCATCAGATCCGCTTATTTCAAATCCTTTATTATGAAGCGCTATAGCAAGATTATGCATTACACTGCCTCCAATTGCAACAAAATGTACTTTCATCCGTATATTGTTCTTAGAATTTAAACATAACATAAAAGAATTTATTTTTTTTCTTTTAAAAAGAACTTTTATTTTAGTGCCGGTGTTAGAGGTGAATTAATCGCGTTTAATATCATAAACAACACAATTATGAATAATCGAAAAAATACATCCAAAGTATTAGTATTATCAATTGCATTAACTGTTAGTGCATTTGTATTGTCTTCTTGCGCTTCTCAGAAAAAAATGGGATGCCCGGGAGCAATCAGTTCTGCGGATACAATATCTGCAGAAAACTGTTAGTTTTTTCTAAAATTAATAGCTTCAAAAACTAGTTGGGATATTTATGTCTGATTGGCACATACTTTCTTCAGTGGAAACATTAAATCAAGCGATTAAAGAATCTAATGCACATCCTATAGCTTTATTTAAGCATAGTACGCGTTGCCCTATTAGTACAATGGCCAAAAGCAGATTAGAAAGAACTAATAATGATGCTTTAGCTGATCGAATTTATTATTTAGATTTATTAAAATATAGAGATATTTCTAATGCTATAGCAGAGAAACTTTCTGTTAATCATGAATCGCCGCAAGTGATTGTAGTAAAAAATGGCAAAGCCGCCTACGTAGCAACTCATAATTCTATTACACCAGATGATCTGGAAGTTGCTTTAGAATTAGATACTAATTAGGATATACAAAACTTACTCTTTGCTTAATTTCAGGATGAATGCTTTTAGCAACAGGGCAATTAATAGCCGACTCTTGCAATAATTTCTTTTCATTTGTACTAAATCGTTTATCAAAAATAATTTCAACTTCAATTTTAGTAATTCTGCGAGGGTTGCTACCCATTATTTTATTGATTTTTATTTTAGGCAAGCCGAGGTCAATATTATGGCCTTTAGCTTTGATAGCCATAATCGTTAACATGCAGCTACCCAATGCCGTAGCTACTAGATCCGTAGGAGAAAAAGCCTCTCCTTTACCCTTATTATCAATCGGAGCATCTGTAATAATTGTTTCTCCGGAAGCTATGTGAACGGCAGAAGTTCGTAAGTCTCCACAATACGTTATATTTGTAAGCAATGTATTATTGGTTTTTTTTGTAAATTTAATAAAACTATTTTAACACCACATACGTTAAATATACTGTGAAATTACAATATTTACTATATTTCTTCATTCCCCTGCTCTCAATAAGCTATACTAAAGCTCAAGAAATTGATGTACCTGAAGATGAATTAAATATTTTAAGGTTAGAAGATTTGAGTTTTGGCATACGGCTTCATTCGCAAGGGCTGGCACTATTTACAGATTATGCAAAACAACTTACTTATTATAAAAAGAAATTATACCAATTTGAAATCACAGAATATAAAAACTTTAAAGAGAACAGACAGCTTGGTTTAGTAGATCAAAAAATTGGTTATGCCCCACCTCGCCCCTACGTATATGGAAAGATTAATAATTTTTACCTCGTAAGAGCATTAATCGGAAGGAGAATTCAAAAAGGAGAAAAAGCAGAAAAAAGCGGTATTGAAATATGGAATACTTATTCTTTTGGCCCTTCGATTGGCTTGCTTAAACCTTATTATATTAATTATTATACCGGTGGGACAGATAATGGGCCTGCAATTACCAGAATTAAATATACCGGCGATAATAAAGATGAATTTTTGAATCAATACAGCATATATGGCGCCGCGGGATTTTATCGAGGTATTTTTGAATCTAAAATAGTACCCGGCCTACATGGAAAATACGGATATCATTTTGATTGGGCACCTTATAAAGACATGGTGAGAGCTTTGGAGGTAGGTGTAATGGCAGACTTATATTTTCAAAGAGTCCCCATTTTGCTCACTGAAACGAATTCATTCTATTTTTTAAATTTCTACCTTAGCGTGCAATTTGGAAAACGCTGGTAAACTAATCAATGAGCTATAGATGTCTTGCGGAACAGATGTAAAAGAAAGGACTAGAGTCAAAAAACCGGATTGGCTGCGCGTAAAGCTCCCTACCGGAGAGAATTATCGAAAGGTACGATCGTTAGTAGATACTTATAATTTACACACGATATGTCAAAGTGGTAATTGTCCTAATATGGGAGAATGCTGGGGCGCAGGCACTGCTACTTTCATGATCTTAGGGAATGTATGCACCAGAAGTTGTTCTTTCTGTGCCGTTTCCACAGGCAGGCCTCCGGAATATGATGAACAAGAGCCGGACCGGGTAGCAGAAGCAATTCGTTTAATGCAAGTAAAACATGCAGTAATTACCTCAGTTAACAGAGATGAGCTGAAAGACAGGGGAGCAAAAATATGGCACGAAACGGTAAAAGCAATAAAAAGAGAAGCTCCAGGCACTACCATAGAAACGCTCATTCCTGATGTAAAAGGTAATTGGGAAGCCTTGGAAACAATGATTAATCCCGGACAAGAAGTTGTTTCCCATAATATGGAAACTGTTAGAAGCTTGTATCGAAAGGTAAGGCCTCAAGCAAAATATGAAAGAAGTTTAGAACAAATTAAACGCATTAAAGACTTTGGTAAACGCACCAAATCCGGCATCATGGTAGGTTTAGGAGAAAAAAAAGAAGAAGTGATTGAGATCATGGAAGACCTATACGAAGCAGGCTGCGATGTATTGACAATAGGCCAATATTTGCAACCTACTAAAATGCATATTGAAGTACAAGAGTTTATAACTCCTGAATTATTTGCAGAATATAAAGATATCGGACTAAAAATGGGCTATAAGTATGTAGAAAGTTCTCCATTAGTTCGTTCATCCTATCATGCTGAAAGACATGTTAATTAAAATAGAAATTAAATTATGATTAAAAAAATCTCTTTAGGAATTCTCAT
>CBDBZN010000026.1:0-55632 GCA_965213575.1 Chitinophagales bacterium
TTGATGGACGACTGGTTTAATAGAAGACTCTATAATAGGTTTAACAGATAGTACTTTTTTTTTAGGAGCTTATAGTACAACTATAGGTGATGTGGATAATGATGGATTAGGAGAAATCTTAGTGTTTAGATCATTTCGTGATAGTGCTCGATTGTATACAGGAATGGTACAGTGCTATGAACATAATGGTGATCTTAAATGGACATCAGAGAAATTAATTAATAGTTTTTATATGGGTTTAGCAGATTTTAATGAAGATGGACTTGCAGAAGTATATTATGACAATAAAATCATAAATGGACAAACTGGTGTTACTTTAGCTACCTTAGATATTCCGTATGAATCTTATGCAAGACAGGATCTAATCGTAGCTGATTTCTTGGATAGCACAGATGCATGTCCGGATTGCGCAGGACTGGAAATAGCAGTACAAGGTAATAGAGTATATGCCATTGATATTAATAATAATCAAACTAGACTTGTAGATTCAATGCCTGATCTTCCGGTGGGTTTTTTAAATTCTTTTGCAGATATTAATGTTGACGGCAATTTGGATATAGTTGCAATTAGTCTGATTGATACCTCCAATAGTTTTAACTTTGTTATGTATTCATGGACACCTGCTACTCATACTCTCTTAGGAATTTATGACTTTATAGATTTTAAAGGCGGAAAACCCACCTTAACAAATGTAGATGATGATGATTTTTTGGAAATAGGAATCAGTGGTCGAACATCTTATCGCATGTTCGATTATAATGGAAATCCTAATCCGGAGAGAGCTTTTACTCGAAAATGGAAACATTCTATTTCAGATCGGTCTTCAGGAGAAACAGTTGCTACAGCATTTGACTTTAACTGTGATGGTAAAAAGGAAATTGTTTATAGGGATGAAGACTCTCTTTATATATGGAATTCACTCACGGGAGAAACCATGGCAAGTAAGCAATGCCTGTCAGGAACTCGAAGTGAATATCCAATCATTGTAGATGTAAATAATGACAATCATGCAGATATTATTTGTGATTGTAGTGATTCTGTTCAATTACAAGTGGTTTTAGGCTTTGATGATCTCAAAACTAATATCATGGCTTTTACTAGTAGTGAAAATAATTGGGCAAATACCCGAAGGGTTCATAATCAATATAACTATAACGCTGTGAATATTAATGATGATTTGAGTATTCCTAAAGTTCAACAGTTTCCTGCCCATCAAAATTTACCTCAATTGAACGGGTTTCTTAATCAACCTTCTCTTAGTGACACTTTTAATAATCCATTTTGTTTTGTAAAAATTCCCGATGCAATTATCAGCATTGATAGTTTAGAGCAAGGGGGTTGCAATCAAATACTTCATTTAACAATCTGCAATCTAGATTCATCCATTCTTCTTGCTCCTCGTTTTAAATACTCTATTTATGATAACAGTAATAGAGAAACATCATCATTAATTATAGATACATTCACTACTCGCCCAATATTCCCCGACTCATGCGAGTCTTTTTCCATAGCTTTGCCCTCCGGATTTGAATATACGCTTTATGCAGTAATAACTGATACAGTTAACGACTGCTATGAGCACAATAACATAGATACTATTTTTCATCCTTCAGATTATGATTTTAATAACACCCCAGTTTCTTCTCAAAGTATTACTATAAGTGAAGGGAGTTGTGTACGATACAGCTCTTTAGTTGACTCAATTATTCCTTTTGCTATTAAATTTGGAAAGATCATAACTCCATTTACTCCTGAACTATTAAAGGATTCCATTTGTCCCGATGCACAACTTACAAATCTTCAATTGTATTTTAAGGAATCTGATACTTTTTGTATTTATTCTTCAGAAGTTAATATTATTGTTTCTAACTCCTTTTTCAATATTCCTAATGTGTTCTCACCTAATGGAGATGGGTTAAATGATATGTTCAATATTTATACACTCAATGTTACAGACATTGAAAATTTAACTATCTCGAACCGATGGGGGGATATAATTCACCAGTATTCAGGCCCTTTAAACGATTATAATGGCTGGGATGGAAAACATAATGGTATTCCAACAGAAATAGGCGTATATCTTATTACAATAGCAGCAACTACAAATCTAGGAGAAAAAATAATTTATACTGATAAAATAACTTTACTTAAATAGACATGGAATGTTTTATAAACTTTTTATTGGCAGCATAAGACATAGCATTTGCTAGATTTTAATACTTAACTTTTACCGTTAATAATATCTTTTTAAAGCTTTAAATTAAATACCTTAGTTAAGAGTGGGATGGCAGAAGAAACGGGAAATATATAGAACCGGGCACTTATACATACAGACTATTAGTTAATGATCAGCTAAAGCACGGCACTATAACTGTTTTAAATCGTTAAACTCATGAAAATAAATTATACTTTATTCATACTCCTATTTATCTTAAGCTCAAAACTCGGAGTTTCTCAAAATATATATGAACATTATTATGATGGCAAACTCTATGTAAAATTTAATACCCGGACTTCAGCGGCAACTACTCCACATTATAAAGTAATTACTGAAAATTTTCCCAAATGGGCAGAACTATATTTAGAAGAATATCAAATTATTGCTATACAAACACCTTTTAACATTAAAGGTTTCGATCAATTTAAGTATGTTTATAAAATTTCTTTTAATGAAATAGGAAAAGTAGATCAGTTTATTGAAGAACTGGAAAATCGTCCTGATGTTATATATGCAGAAAAAAATCCAATTGATAAGCCGTATTACACACCCAATGACAATTATTATAGTGCCGGTCAACAATGGGATTTAGAAAAGGTTGAAGCAGAACAAGCATGGTCTTATACCTTAGGCGATCCAAATATAGTAATAGCTGTAATAGATAACGCTATTGATATAAACCATCCGGATTTAGAAAAAAAAATATTAATAAATAAAAATGAAATTCCCAATAATGGAATAGATGATGATAATAATGGTTTTATTGATGATGTAAAAGGTTGGGATACAGGAGATAATGACGCAGATGTTTCTGCACCTTCTTATACACGACAATATCAAGGTGCTTCTCATGGCACTCATACCTCCGGCATAGCCGGTGCATCTACTGATAATGCACAAGGAATGGCATCTGTAAGCAATCAAGTAAAAATCCTTCCAGTTAAGACTACCCCTGATTATAACTTAACAAATGGAGGTGGAGGAACAGGAGCTTACGAAGGAGTATTATACGCTGCATTAATGAAAGCTGATATTTTAAATTTATCATGGGGGTCTACCGGATTTAGTATTACCAATAGAGATATAATAAAGGCAGCACATGATGCAGGTTGCATTATAGTCGTGGCTGCGGGAAATTGGGGAAATGCTTATTTCCATTACCCTGCCTCTTATGCTCATGCAATATCAGTCACTTCTACAGATAGATTTGATAGAAGATCAGCCTTTAGCACTTATAACGACAGTGTAGATATTGCCGCTCCCGGCGAATTAATTTTAAGCTCAGTGATGTATGGTAGCGGTTATGATTTCAATAGTGGAACATCTATGGCAAGCCCTTTAGTGGCAAGCGTATTTGGACTGGTTTGGTCAATTAATCCCGACTTACCTAAAGAGGAAATAGTTAGTTGCGTATTAAACTCAACCGACCAAATAACATCTGATGTTGGCGATAAAATTGGCTCAGGACGAATTAATGCAAAAAAAGCTGTAGAATGTGCGTATAATAAATCTGTAGCAGATATAGATTTCTCAGGAATTTATGAAGTCGAAGGATCCTATTGTGAAGAACATGTATTACCTGCTGTAAAAGTATTTAACAATTATGGTAATGCAGTATACAGTATGCAAATAGTTGTCAATGTAGATAGGAATACCGATACTATTTTCTGGGAGGGGCTTCTGCCACCTTATGAAGGAATAGTTATTGAGTTACCTATAAACAAAGAAGCTTTAACCGGTAATATCATTTCTATCACTATTGAAAATCCTAACAATATTCCCGACTTAGATATGAATAATAATACCCAAACTACTGTTTTTTGTAAAGAGAACTTATCAGTAGAAGAAAATATTTTAATATATCAAGACATAGATAAGTTAAATGTTCGATTTGATTTACCCGAAAGTAGTGAGGTACAAGTATATTTAACTGATCTCATAGGTAGAATATATGCAACACAGATTAAAATGGACTCAAAAGGAGGTCTGTTTACTTTTAATGCTGCTAATCTTAGCACTGGTATTAAATTAGTGTATATTATCGTCGATAATGAAGAGACATATGCTAGAAAATTTGTTTTAGAGTAGGCTGTGTGAAAGCAAGATTTTTTTTCAAAAATGCCAAAACACGTATTAGCTAGTCGCCCCTTAAAAAGTATTTAGTCGCCCCTTAAAAAGCATTCAACGATTTGATTGTTAATAATTTACATACTATTTTGTTGGTATAAAACTGCAAGATTTAGTAACTTAGTGGAATAAACCTTGCAAACTAAATCGCATGTTACCAAAAACAAAACCACAAAATCAGACAAGTTTTTTCTTATCGCTAGAAGATATGTTAAATCATAAACATCCTTTATTCATATTGTCTCAAAAGATGGTGTAATAAACAAAATGGTTGATGATTTTCCATTATTTTTTTCATGTGGACAAAATGGTTGGTCTTATTTTGAGTAAGTTTTAAATTATTTGACTTATTCATATATTTCCAATATCTAAGCTAAACGGAAGCGAGCTCTGTTGGAGAGCAGCTTCCAGGGATACTTTAGATGCCTGACAAAAAGTCGATTAAGGAAGCCTGTTTTATGTTATGTATTAGGAATATCCTCTTTCGAGATCTTAATCTCCTCTTCTTTTTCTTTTAATTCCTCAATAAGCTTGATAGACTCAGGAATAGAGTCACTAATGACGATGATGAATGCTCCTTTTTTTGCTTCGGCAATTACCTTTTTAATAGCCAAAGATTCATTTGCAACCACTTCTATTTTTTTCTTTTTGGAAATTTCCTGAATACCTTGTGTTAACAACAACACCATTGCTTGGGCACTTCTACCTCTCAACTGAGCATCTTTTCTAATAATAATTTCATCAAAGATTTGTGCACTTACCTTACCTAAATCAATGATATCCTCATCTCTCCTATCTCCCGTACCTGATATAATTCCCACTTTAGGCGTACCTTCTGTTTTTTCAAGGAACTTTCCAATGGCTTCCATTCCGGAAGGATTGTGTGCATAATCCAGTAAAACCGAAAATTCTTTAAACTTAAATAAGTTCATTCTACCCGGAGTTTGAGTCGGAGAAGGAATAAATGTATGCAAAGCCAGACGAATATCTTCCAATTGTACTGACCTTAAAAAGGCAGCTAAAACAGCTGGCAGCACATTTTGTATCATAAATATTGCCCTTCCCGAAAAGGTGAGTGGAATATTTACAACCTTATCAATTCTAATTTTCCATCCTCCCTTATTAATCGTAATGTAACCATTTTCATATACAGCTGCAATGCCACCTGCCTTACAATGCTTTACAACACGATCATTGTGTTCATCCATGCTAAATAAAGCAATGTTAGATGTTATATTTTCGATCATTTCAAAAATTAGATCATCATCGGCATTTAAAATGGCATACCCTTCTTTATTGACATTTTCTACTACTACTGATTTAACCCGAGCCATTTGTTCAATGGATTGAACTCCCTTTAAGCCTAGATGATCAGAGGTAATGTTCGTCACTATGCCAATATCACATTGGCTAAACCCTAAGCCTTCTCTCAAGATTCCACCTCTAGCAGTTTCTAATACTGCAAAATTTACTGAAGGATCACTTAATACAAAGCGAGCACTTTTAGGACCGGTACAGTCCCCTTTTTGCAACATTTTATTTTGGATATAAACCCCGTCAGAAGTGGTGTATCCAACCTTAAACCCGGCACTTTTAAAAATGTGAGCTGTTAGTCTCGTTGTAGTTGTTTTTCCATTAGTTCCTGTAATCGCTATAATTGGAATTTTTGCTTGACTTCCCTCAGGATATAACATATCAATTACCGGTTCAGCCACATTTCTCGCCAGACCTTCTGTAGGATCTAAATGCATACGAAACCCCGGGGCGGCATTTACTTCAATTACGGCTCCACCTTTTTCAGAAATGGGATGCTCCAAATCTGCTGCTATCACGTCAATTCCGCAAATATCTAATCCTATTATTCGTGCGATTCGTTCTGCCATAAAACGATTGTAAGGATGAACTAAGTCCGTTACATCTGTTGCAGTTCCGCCAGTACTTAAATTAGCTGTTGTCTTCAAAAAAAGATTTTTGCCTTTTGCAAGAACAGAAGAAACCTTTAATTGCTTAGTTTCCAGTATATGCTTAGTCATTTTGTCAACCGTAATTTCCGTCAACATATTTTCGTGTCCAAAACCTCTCCTTGAATCTGAATTAACCTTTTTGATTAATTGTCTGATGGTCGACTTTCCATCTCCAATAATATGAGCGGGAGTACGTTTTGCGGCAGCCACCAATTGGTAATTAACCACCAAGAGCCGAAAATCAGCACCTTTAATCATTTGCTCAACGATAATTCTTCTTCCGTGCTTTTTTGCTAGATTAAAAGCGATAAGTGCTTCGCTTTTAGTCTTTATATTGGTGGTAGCTCCTCTTCCATGGTTTCCATCAACAGGCTTTATAACATACGGATAATCAGCATTTTCAAGATAACTTAATAGTTCTCCTTCTGTTTCAGCAATTCCTCCCTTAGGAACAGGAATCTCCGCTTTGGATAACAAAAATTTGGTATCTTCCTTATCTCCGGCAAGGTCTACGCCTATTCCACTCGTTTGACTGGTTATAGTTGCCATTATGCGTTTCTGATACATTCCATAGCCTAATTGAACTAAAGAATATTTATTTAGCCGCATGTAAGGAATGCCTCTTCTTACGGCTTCGTCTACAATTGCAGCTGTGCTTGGACCCAGTTTGTCTTCCTCCCTAATTTCTTTTAAGATTTGTATATCTTCTTCTAATGAATATGCTTCTCCTTTTATTAATGCTTCTAAAATTTTTATTGACGCTTTAGCAGCATATATACCGGCATTTTCTTGCGTATAGTTAAATACTACATTATAAACTCCTTTTTCACCAACACCCCTTGTTCTTCCAAATCCACAATCCATTCCTGCAAGGGTTTGAATTTCCAAGGCAATATGTTCGGCAATATGCCCCATCCAAGTACCTTCTTTTACGCGCTCAAAAAATCCGCCTTCATGGTCTTCAGAACAATGATGTGCATATAGTGTAGGCATCATCTCTTTTAGTTGTTCATAAAAACCGTTTATTTTATTGGAAGGAATTTCTTCCATTTCCTCTAAATCCAATAGCATAATAATGAGCTTATGCCTACGATTTGACCAATAATTAGGACCTCGGAGCACTTTAATATCACGTATCTTCATTGTTAGTTATTTTAACACATTATAGCTGAACCAGTTTTAACTATTCATAATATTTGAAAGAAAAAAACACACTTTAAGAAAAGATGGGGTCAAATGCTAACTTTACTCTTTTAAGTATCTTCACTAAGTTAACTCAATAAAGCGAATGTCAACCGAAAAAAGTAAAAAGCCCAAAGGGATATTGATCGCAATTGGTGGAGCCATTGATGCGGGAACTGCTCCGGATGTAGAAAACACTCCCAATGCTGAAAATTTTTCTGCAAAATTTTTAGAAATTGGTATTTTGAAACGTATGATTGAAGAGCTGTTGGGGGCTACGCAACGCATAGAAATCATTACAACCGCCTCTATGATTCCCGAAGAAACCGGACAGCATTATATTGATGCCTTTAAAAGGTTGGGCAATGATAATATTGATGTTATTCATATTCGAGAAAAAGAAGATGTGAAAAATCAAGTATATATCGATCGTATAAAACGAGCTGAAGGCGTATTAATGACCGGTGGAGATCAAAGTAGGTTAACGACTATTTTTGGCAGCTCAGAAATATTACAAATTATGCATGATCGGTATGAAAATGAACATTTTGTTTTAGCAGGTACGAGTGCCGGTGCGATGGCTATGTCTTCTCTTATGATTTTAGGTGGCAAAAGCTCTGAAGCACTTTTGAAAGGAACAATAAAATTAACTAGTGGGCTTTGTTTTATTAGAGAAGTGACCTTTGATTCACATTTTATAAAAAGAGGTAGAATAGGAAGATTGTTTCAAACAATTGCAGCTTATCCTACTGTTTTAGGAATTGGATTAGGTGAAGACACCGGACTACTAATAAAAGATGGGGATCATATGGAAGCTATTGGTTCCGGGTTAGTAGTTATTGTAGAAGGAGATAAAATTCAGTATACGAATATTGCAGAAATTAAAGATGGAGAACCTATATCAATTGAAAATTTAACTGTTCATGTGCTTTCAAAAGGGCATAATTATTTGCTATCAGGAAGAAAAATGATTTAAAGTAAATCGATTTATTTATAAATGGCGACTTCTATTTCCTTTCCTTCTTGAGCAATTCCTCTATACATACCTTCTGTGTTGAAAGACATAACATAGTTCCCATTTTTATCAATAGCAATTAAACCTCCTTCTGCATTTTGATTTTTTAATTTTTCATGAATAATAAGATCAGTTGCTTCTTTTAATGTTATGCCTTTATAGTCCATTAAGGCAGCAACATCGTAAGCCACTACATTTTTAATAAAATACTCACCATGCCCAGTGCAGGAAACTGCACAAGTAGCATTATTAGCATATGTTCCAGCTCCAATAATAGGCGTATCTCCAATTCGACCAAATTGCTTATTTGTCATTCCACCGGTTGAAGTCGCTGCCGCGAGATTGCCTTCCGAATCTATAGCAACAGCTCCAACGGTGCCTAGTTTTTTCCCCCCGTTTTCTATATTACCGACAGCACTTTTATTTGCACCGCTATGATCGAGCAAAACTTCATCACTTTCTTTAGCCAATTGCAGTTGTTTAAATCGCTGTTCCGTATAGAAATATTCGGGAGTTTCTATTGCACAATTATGTTTTTTAGCAAATTGACTAGCTCCGTCGCCCACCAACATTACATGCTCTGAATGTTGCATGACTTTTAAAGCAGCCGAAATAGGATTTTTGATATTGGCAACTCCCGCAACAGCTCCTGCCTCTAAAGTTTTTCCATCCATAATAGATGCATCCATCTCATTTTTACCATCATGGGTAAAAACAGAACCTTTCCCCGCATTAAATAGTGGCGAATCTTCCATTACTTTAACCGCTGCTTCTACTGCTTCAACCGCACTTCCTGATGCTTGTTGCAACACTTCTTTACCTGCTAAAAGTGCCTCCTCCAAAACCTTTTGATAAGCAGTTTCCAAAGCCAAACTCATGTTTTCTTTAATAATGGTGCCTACACCACCATGTATAACAAGTAAGTATTTCTGTTGGCTTTCTCCCATTCCTTAATTAATGTTATAATCAAATGTAAGTGAATTTAAAGTAGTATTTATTTGAAAAAGGATCAATATTTTAAACTTGATTTATTGCATGGAAATATATATGCTCACTGTTTCTTGGATTACATCTGTTGAAGACTCTACTCAAACTATCGACACCTCAGTATGTGAAGGTAGTAAAGTGCCATTATATTTTCTTACAACTGATTCCATCATCTCTTTCGAATGGCAAGACGACCTATCTATTGCTACTATCGAAACCCCAATGAGTATAAAAGGTCAATATCAAACTTCAAATTATAACTGCAATATTAGAACTGTTATCAATTTTAATTTAATTGACAATAAAGATAGCTGTAGTATATCTGTATTTATTCCCAATGCTATAATATATAACCGTTCAACTGAACTAAAGCCAATCATCACCAACTCCCATCTGGTAGATAACTATACGTTTAATATTTTTAATCACCACGGAGCTATTATCTATCAAAAAAGCGATGCTATTAGTAATAGCATCGGATGGTCATTAGAAATAAACTCAAATAATACTACTGATGTTTATTTATACATTATTGCAATCAACGATGTATTAGGAGGCTACCAAGCTTTCACAGGAAATATAACCAAATTCAGGTAGTAATTATTTAATATTACGAGACTTGATATATTTGAATACAAACAAAAACAATACATCAATTTGCTTATAATCAGGATATAAGTATCTAAGATCAGCATTTATAAAACTAAGTTTTGTAACAATTTATTTTTTGTCAACTGGTTTTGTTAGACTATATTCAGTATCAATAATTAAATAAAAAAATACAACCCATGATACAAACAAATTTCAAGACCAAACTCCTATTACTGGCTATCATTCTAGCCGGAGGATTCTTTGCAGGCTGTCAAAAAGAAACACCGGAACCTGAAATAACCGAAGAAGTTACTACTGAAGACAATACAGTAGAAAAACCTGCATTTGATTTTTCTCCTTTTTATTTGCTAATTGATTACAGCTCCACTAATTGCAGCTCTTGTTATGCTGGCAATTTGATAATTAACCAAATGAGAGCAAATACAGCTGAAAATGAAAAAGTCATTAATATTTATAGAGCAATTGCTTATTGGGATGGATTATTTGGTGGATTACCTGATCCCCACTCTACCCCCTCTAACTCAAGCGAGTTTCTTGGTATTGTGAAATATATTACTCCGACACGTATAAAATCTTACCAAAATGCAGTTCCGCCAATGCTATTTACACCGATGATGATAGTAGGTGCAGCCGAACAACAATTATTGGTTTCCAGCACAGTGTTTCAGCAACATGTATACGAATTAAAAAATGTATCACTATCTCATTCTCCTAACCATGCCGTAGTGATGTACGAGTTTTCTTATGATGCTTCTGCTCATACATTAACAGGTTTATATTCTATCCGAGATAAGAATGATACCTATAGCCTGCCCGAAGAAAAGATGAATTTAATAATAACGCTAGCTGAAAGCGACCTCTCTACCTATTCTAAATATGGAGAAAATGCGGGCAGAACACATGAGCGCAATCATGTTGACAGGGCTGATGTAACGATTGAGCTTGAAGCAGATGAAAATGGTGATGGCACTTTTACTATTTCAGATATCCCGGAAGATGTAGTTATAGAAAATACTTCTATAATTGGCTATGTTTATGAAGCTTATAGCAACGCATTAAATCAATTTGGGCCTATATATGCTGCACATGAAGTGGAGTATGAAGCGGAAATAGCAGGAAATTAATATTTACTATCAATTTTCTACAAATCCCGTTCTTCGATGAAGGACGGGATTTTTTTTGAATTAAATATTTTACCTTGTATAAATGATCATTTTCAAGTATCATTTGTTAATATTCTTAATTATACTTATCAGTTGTGCTCAAAAGATTACAAGAAATAACAAAACTACTAGTGCAGCTAATCAAACCGAACATCCTTCTTCTGCTAAATTTGCCGAATGCTCCAATACAGCTTCCTATATTCCAGACACAATCTATCCTACTCACACTCCCATTAAATACTTAAACATCAATATTCACTATATTTACCCTACTAATACAAACGATAAATTTTCTAAAGAAGAAGGAATAACATTTGCCCAGTCACTAGTAATGGCAGCGAATGAGCGATTGCAAAATAATGTAAAAATGAATTTGCCAATTGGGAATGAGACGCCAATTATTCCTGTCAGAATACAATATGCATTAGACGGGTCGCCGGATCAGCCTGATGACCCGGGTGTTTATTTTCATTACGATGATAGCCTTGCCTATTTTAATAAAAAGCTGAATAGCAATCGCTTTTCTCAATCTATTTATGAAAAATATGGCATAGATAAGGATAACAAGTTAAATATCTTCATCTTAGAACATTATTCTGACAGCATTAGCTCACCAACTTATAAAGCTTCCGGTGATGGTGTAGGTTTTGGTGATTTTGTTAAAATAACTAATGCCTACAAATTGTCACGAGACACCTTTTATCAAAAAGATGGCAGCTATAAACTAGGGGAGCCATGGCAGTTAGCAGGTATTTTAAATCATGAAATTGGCCATAGCCTCAGCCTTCAACACACTTGGAGATCAAATGATGGCTGTGATGACACGCCGCAACATCCTAACTGTTGGGAGGCCGGCTCCTATCCGTGTGATATTATTTCTAACAATGTTATGGACTACAATAATTGTCAGTGCGCATATACTCCTTGTCAAATTGGAAAAATACATTATTATTTATCAGAAATTAAACCAAGTTTTCAAGTTCCGTATTGGTGCAAATATTATCCTGAGCATCGAATTGTAATTACTGATAGCGTACAATGGAAAAATCATAAACGGTTAATTAGTGATGTGATTATTGAAGCTAATGCTCAACTTACTGTTTCCTGCACAGTATCTTTACCTAAAGAAGCTAAGATAGTTATAAAACCCGGTGGCAAATTAATTCTTGATCAATGTCTACTAACAAATGAATGCAGCGACCAATGGCAAGGCATTGAAGTACAAAAGAAAGGAAAATTAAAAGGAGAGGTTATTTTTATAGGTAATGCAACTATTGAAAATGCTATAAATAACATCAATCCTCGTCGACAATTACGGTAAATTTCTTTTCTAGTGGGTTTAAAGACGATTTAATAACTTTTATAAAATCCTCACCGTATTCCGCATAAAACTCAACAAAATTTAAATAACGCTCTTGCAAATGTCCATCAGGAAATAAGGTAGACTTAAGATTATGTATTTGCGTGACCAGGTGTTCTTGATTTCTCTTCTGAGCCCGCAAGGCTTTTTTCTCCAGCTTACTCAATCCCTTGCTTGATTTAACATACTCCGCTTCGACTGAAGCTTTTAAAGTTTGATCAATAGCTCCAAGCTCCTCTTTAAGATTATTGTATAGCTGTTCTAGCTGTTGCTGAAAAGAACTTGTATTAAACAAATCACCTTTCTTCTCTATAAGTTTTTTGAATATCTCATGTTCTGAAAGAAAAATGAGATGCTCATTCATCTTAAGCTTATTCCAAAGCTTAGTTTCTTTTTCTTTAATCCATAAAACAGAGTTTCTTAAAAACAAAACCGGATATTGCACAT
The DNA here is from genome assembly GCA_965213575.1 of Chitinophagales bacterium. Lineage (GTDB taxonomy): Bacteria > Bacteroidota > Bacteroidia > Chitinophagales > JAUHXS01 > JAUHXS01. The sequence continues at coordinate 13,076 of CBDBZN010000026.1, forward strand.
CAAAATGCTCAAATAAAGTTGGCAATTGCAGCCAATAGGCAATTTCTCCTGCACCTCCAACAAATACCAAGTTAGGCAAGGTCATTTCTTGATAAAGTGGCCGAAGGATCACATTAGGGCTAAATCGTTCTGGATAAATGTCAATTTCTTTTTTAATTTCTTCTTTCGAAAATTTAATATCTGTATTTAAAACCTTGTATAGACCTTCTTCAAAAACCAACCTTTCTCTTAAGTTTTCTTTCATATAAAACAGGTTGATCGAACGTGGTTCTACTTGTTTGTTATAGTCAAATAATTTACTTTTAACATGTTTATTTACAATATCTTTAGATTGCCTATCTAAAGCTTCTTTTAGTATTATTTTTTTAAAATTTTTTTTAAATAATTTATCATCTCCATCAATAATTACTAATCCAAAATGCCCGAATAATTCATTCACTAAATATCGTGTTGCCTCAGCTAAATTATTATGATTTAAATAGGCTGATTTTAGCAATTTAATTACTGCTTTCGAATTTGCATCTTGCCTCAAAACAGATTGTAAATCGTTAATAGCACCTTCAACAGCATCCGTATTCATTTTTCCTACTGCTCCCTTTTGATTATCACTCCACGTTATTGTTTCTCCGTGAACATGTATATGATTAATCTCTTCAAAATCATGATCTTCACTTCCCATCCAATAGACAGGAATAATATTATGGTTTGGATTATTTTCTTGAATTGCTTCTGCAAGATTTATAGCACTGATAATTTTATAGATAAAATATAATGGGCCGGTAAACAAATTTGGCTGATGGGCTGTGGTTACAGTAAATGTTTTTTCATCAGTTAACTGATCAATATTTAGTTTTAATCTTTGTGATAACTCAAGCTTTTTATATTGATTTAAAACAACCTTTTTAAGAGCAGACCGATCGGTCTTATTATCATTTTCAAAACCATTAACTAATTCTAAATCAGTGTTTTTAAATACCTTATTGAAGCTTTCATTTAGATTTAAATTGGAGCCTAAAAAATCTTGTATCAGTGGAGAAAACTGAGGTAGATCATTATAATTTTTACGAACTATCTTCACGAAAGTGATTTAAGAAACCTTACCATATAAGTCAAAATCATCAGCGGAGGTAATTGTAATATTGGCAAAGTCCCCTACTCTTACAAAATTAGTTTTTGCATCTACTAACACTTCATTATCTACTTCCGGAGAATCAGATTCTGTTCTGCCAACAAAATAATCTCCCTCCTTCCGGTCAAATAATACTTTGAAAGTTTTACCTATTTTTTGCTGGTTTAATTCAAAGCTGATCTCTTGTTGCGTTTCCATTAAGTAGGCAGCACGACGTTCTTTTTCTTCTTCAGAAATATCATCTTTTAATAGATGGCCAATGGTATTTTCCTCATGAGAATATGTAAACACTCCCAACCTCTCAAACTTAGTTTCTTGAATAAATTCTTTCAATTCCTCAATATCTTCATTAGTTTCACCTGGAAAACCTACGAGCATAGTAGTACGCAACGCAATGTCAGGCACCTTAGCTCTTATCTTTTTGATCAGATCTACTGTATAAGCCTTATCTGTCTGTCGTTTCATCTTTTTTAATACTGAATCACTGATGTGCTGCAAAGGCATGTCTAAGTAATTACATATTTCTTTTCGTTCGGCCATTACATCCAGTATTTTCTAATGGAAACTTATTTGGATAAGCATAATGCAGCCTGATCCATTCAATACCATCTACATCAGCGAGTTTATTTAATAACTCAGGCAACATTCTCTTTTTATAGATATCTAAACCGTAATACGTCAACTCTTGAGCAATAAGCATCAGTTCTTTCACGCCATTTTTAGCCAGATGCTTTGCTTCTGTGACTAAATCTTCAATAGAACGAGAAACATGTTTCCCACGCATCAGTGGAATAGCACAAAACGAGCAGGTTCTGTTACAACCTTCAGATATTTTTAAATAGGCATAATGATCCGGCGTAGTTTAAAATACGCTCTCCAATCAATTCGTGCTTATAATCCGCTCCTAATTGAGCCAATAAAGAAGGCAATTTCCATCGTGCCAAAGTAGGCATCCACTGCAGGAATAGCTTCTTCTAGGTCGTCTTTGTAACGTTGAGACAAACACCCGGTGACGTATAGTTTTTCTATTTCGCCTTTTTCTTTTGCATCGGCATAAGCTAAAATAGTATTAATAGATTCTTCTTTAGCTTTATCTATAAAACCACAGGTATTGACAATTACAATTTCGCTCTTATCATCACCTTGATGCGCTACAGGCATGTCATTTGCCTTTAAACTGTCCCATCAACACCTCAGAATCTACTGTATTTTTTGAGCAACCTAAAGTAATGATATTGATCTTGGGCTTAGAGGTTATTTTTGTTTTCACTGGAGCTTATTTAATGCTAAAATACTAAAAGGTATTTCACTTTTGATTATACTTGCAGCAAATGCGAATATAAAATGTAAAGTTATGGATAAAAAATTAAGGCCTGAAAGTTTAATGATGTCACACGGATATAAGCCTGAATTATCTGAGGGAGCAATTAAAAGCCCTATTTTTCAAACTTCTACATTTGTCTTTAAAAGTGCTGAAGAAGGCAAGTCATTTTTTGAAGTTGCCTATGGACTAAGAGCAAAGAATGAAGGCGAAGAACTAGGACTTATCTATAGCAGGATAAACAACCCCGATTTGGAGATTTTAGAGAATAGATTATGCCTTTGGGATGAGGCAGGAGATTGTGCGGTCTTTGAAAGTGGTATGTCTGCCATAAGCACTGTTTTTCTAGAATTTTTAAAGCCCGGAGATCTTTTATTATACAGCTCTCCTGTTTATGGAGGCACTGATCACTTCATAAAAAAGATTCTTCCGCAGTTTAATATTGAAAGCATAGCCTTTAAAGTGGGCCATACAAAGGAAGAAATAATTGAATTAGTCAATGCATCCGGAAAAGCTGATAAATTAAAGTTGGTGTATATTGAAACCCCGGCAAATCCTACCAACGATCTAGTAGATATTCAGGCTAGCAAAGAAATAGCACAACACTTTTCTAAGGATGAGGAGATTTATTTGGCGGTTGATAATACTTACATGGGGCCACTTTGGTCGCATCCACTTCAGCATGGAGCTGATCTGGTTTTATATTCTGCAACCAAATACATTGGGGGCCATAGCGATCTTATTGCCGGAGCATGCTTGGGCTCTAAAGAATTAATAGGACGGGTAAAGGTTTTAAGGACTTTTTTAGGGAATATGGCTGGGCCATGGACAGGATGGTTGCTTTTGAGAAGCTTAGAGACATTAAAAGCCAGAATGGACATCCAAGCTTCTAATGCAATAAAAATTGCTGACTTTTTAAACAATCATCCTAAAGTTGAAAAAGTGTATTATTTAGGGAATATAAAACCGGAGGATGGAGAACAGTACAAAATACTCAAGAAGCAATGTGTAGGAAATGGCGCCATGATATCATTCGATATCAAAGGTGGAGAGAAAGAAGCGTTTAAGTGTTTAAATAGTTTAAAGCTGATCAAACTTGCGGTAAGCTTAGGAAGTACAGAGAGCTTGGCAGAGCATCCGGCTACTATGACGCATGCTGATGTGAATGTGGAAGAAAAACAATTATTATGTATTTCTGAAAAAATGATCCGATTATCTATTGGAGTGGAACATTATGAGGATATTATCTATGATATAGAACAGGCTTTGGATGCGAATGTCTGATGAGGCGAAAAAACTTATAAATAGGATGCAGGACAAAGTGGAGAATACCGGATTCGAACCGGTGGCCTCCACGCTGCCAGCGTGGCGCTCTAGCCAACTGAGCTAATCCCCCTTACTCGCACAAAAATATATTTTTTTACCGGCTTATGCGTTTATCTAAGCAATTTTATTTTTTAAGTTAGTTATTTCAATATATAATACAACTAAAAATCGTAAGTCTATATCCGAGAAACATTTATACATTTTATACGTATAAATTATTTATGGAATTTCGGAATATAAAATTCTTAATGGTAACTGCCCTAGTAAGCATAGGAGTTTGTCAGGCTCAATTAATGCCTGTAAATTATGCGACTAATCAAATAACTTATACCGGTAACATTGAAAACTCAACTCTTTCTGAAAAAGAATTAGTAAAAGCAGCTATTGGTTTTATTAACAAACACTATACTACACTTAATGATATAACGCTTATTCATAATGAAACATCCGGAGACTTTGTAATTAATACTGCAACAGACGCTAAAATCCTACAAGCTTATAAAAGAAAATTTGCTGGAAATGTAACTTATACAATTACCCTAAAAGTTCAAGATGATGAGTTATATTATCACATCACTAATTTTGAACATTTTACCAGCTTTACTAATTATGGTAATGGCGGAAATTTGATCAAAGAAAGTCCGGACTGTGAGAACTGCTTATTAAGTCAGAAGAAGTGGGGATTTATAAAAGTAGATATTCATATTCAAATGAATAACCTGATTGCTGACTTACAAAATCATATTGCTCAAGCTGCTATTATAGAATAAATTATTAGCGGGTGATATATAAACTAAGGCTTTATTTACTCAACACTTTAGCCACTTTAATATAATCAGAATCTTTAGTCGGCGCATTTTTTAGTGCTTCTTCTTTCGAAATCTCTTGTTTTACTTCATCCTTTCTCAGCGTATCTTGCTCGTCATTTACATATACCATGGGCTTCACTCCTTCCGTATCCACTTCGTTTAGTTTATGCATAAAATTAAGAATGTTAGCTAGATCTTTTTTTAAGACTTCTTTTTCTTCGCCTGTAAACTGAAGCTTCGCCAGGTCAGCTAAGCGATCGATCATTTTATCATCTACTTCCATATTCTAATTTTAATGCATTTTCTATTACTTCAAAAGTTTGTTGTTTTAAAGCAGGAATATCTTTGTCTGTTAAACCTTTTGTCTCAATGGGCTTATGAAAAATGATTCTGGTTTTTCCCGGCATTCCCATATGTTTGCCATCATTAGGTAACATTTTCCAATTATCTAATACGGTAGTTGGTACAATAGGTGATCCTGTAGTTATAGCAAGTTTAAACGGCCCGGTTTTAAAACTCATCAATTTAGGCATAATTGTAGAAGTCGTACCTTCCGGAAAGATAATTAAATCCATCTTTTTTAACTTTTCTTGTGCTAATTTTAAAGCCATAGCAGCTTTAATGGGATCTCTTCTATCTACTGCTACATCTACCGTTTTAAAAAATATTTTAAAAAGCGGAACTTTAGATAATTCTGCTTTAGCCATATAAAAAAACCTTGTATGGCCAATCGAAAGCCCAACTAATGGAATATCAAGATATGAAGAATGATTAGCACAGTAAATATATGTTTTTGAGTAATCTAATGGTTGCTCAAAAGTAACCTTTCGGATAATACCGCTTAAAAAACAAAAAGTGCTTGCCCAAATAATTCTTAACCTGTTTGCTGCCTTGTAAGTGGATTCACTTTGTAAAAACAACCAAAATAATGGGTATAATAATACAAAGGTAAAGGCAAACCAAAAGTAAAAGATGAATGCCCAGATAGTCTTTAAGATTTTTGTCATAAGTTTTCCGGAACAAAAATAAGATTTTTTGCTAATTTCGACCTATGGAAACCATAGTTAGTGGTACTAGGCCAACCGGACATCTTCATTTAGGTAATTATTTTGGAGCAGTTAGTAATTTTGTAAAGCTACAAGATGAGCATAATTGCTTCTTTTTTGTAGCAGATTACCACTCTTTAACTACCCACCCTAATGCCAAGGAACTGCATCAAAATGTAAAGTCAATTTTAATAGAATATTTAGCATGTGGCTTGAATCCTGAAAAATCCACTCTTTATATCCAAAGTGACATTCCGGAAATACCGGAATTATATTTAATTCTTAACATGTTGGCTTATAAAGGCGAACTAGAACGTTGTAATACTTTTAAAGAAAAAGTGCGCTCACAAAAAGAAAATATTAATGCAGGATTACTTACTTATCCCGTTTTGCAGGCTGCTGATATACTTATACATAAAGCAACCAAAGTACCCGTAGGCAAAGATCAAAAGCAGCATCTGGAAATGACAAGGGATTTTGTCAATAGATTTAATCATCTTTATAGTGTAGATATTTTTCCTGAGCCTCAAGCTTATAATTATGGAAAGGATTTAATAAAAATACCCGGCTTAGATGGCAGTGGCAAAATGGGAAAATCCGGCAGTGAAGGGAATGCCATATATTTAGTTGATGATGAAAAAGTTATTCGTAAACGAGTGATGCGAGCTGTTACAGATAGTGGCCCAACAGAATCCAATCAAGCTATTTCCGAACCTATTCAAAATCTATTTACCATTCTAGAAGCAGTTGGATCAAAAGAAACGGTAAATGATTTTAAAAGCGCTTATGCAAATTGTACTATTCGGTATGGAGATTTAAAAAATCAAGTTGCGGATGATATTATAGCTTTTACGAGGCCTATAAAAGAACGTATTAAAGATATTGAATCAGATGAAGATAATTTGAAAAAAATCCTTAAGTTAGGGACAGAAAAGGCCAGAGCAAGTGCATCAAAAACACTTTCTGAAGTTAGGAGAGCGATAGGAATAAAATCTATTTAATTCATATTTTGAAAGATCCAAAAAATAATACTAATAAATACATAGCTATTGCAGGCAATATCGGGGCTGGCAAAACTACGCTGACAGGACTTTTAGCCAAACATTTTAAATGGGAAGCGCAATATGAAGCGCCGGAAGAAAATCCTTATTTATACGATTTTTATGAAGACATGCCTCGCTGGTCATTTAATCTTCAAGTGGCTTTTTTAAACTTAAGATTTAATCATCTTTTAAAGATATTAAATAGCAAAAATTCGGTTGTTCAGGATAGGACAATTTACGAAGATGCCTACATCTTCGCAGCTAATCTGCATGCTATGGGATTGATGGCCACAAGAGATCATAATAGTTATTTGAAGCTCTTTGAATCCGTAAGCTCGTTGATGAAAGCTCCTGATTTGCTAATATATCTTCGTTCTGACATCCCTACGTTGGTAAAACGCATACAAAAACGTGGCAGGGAATACGAGGAGAATCTTCGCCTTGATTATTTAAAGCGTCTTAATGAACGTTATGAAGCTTGGATCAGCACGTATAAAGAAGGGAATTTATTAATTATTGATGTAGATAAAATAAATTTCGAAGATAACCCGGAAGAGCTCGGAGAGGTTATTAATAAAGTTTCAGCAGAATTGCACGGGCTTTTTTGATTTTTATCTTATCTATTTTCTTTAGTTCATCTACCTATGCCTTATATATCCAATAACCCTTTCTCATAAGCTTCATCAATACTGATTTTTTCTCCATTATAAATAACAATAATGAATGCATCTGAAATCCCCAATGCTACTGCTTTATCTCGATTAATATTTGCCTCTTTTAGATTATCATATTTTCCTACTTGAAAGCGACTTAAGTCTCCTTCTTCAACAACCTTTATTTTTCCAATACTTGACATATCCGGATAAGAAAAATTAGCCGCATTATTATATGCACCTATTTGTATGACAAAATGAATAGCTTGATATCTATTTTGTCCGTATTTGGAGATGAATTCCTCATATGATAATCTTGTTCGGCTTTCCTTCGCAGATTTTTTTATCATATCTTCCTTCACATTTTTTTTCTCTTCCACAAGGTTTTCTACTTTTTCATTATACAAAGGCACATTTATATTGGTTTCAGTATATTCATCCACTCCTGTAGTATTAATATAATTAACGAATAGCGGATAACCGGGTTTTTCAAATTCTAATTTATAATCCTTTCCCGGTGGTAGATTGATGATATATTTACCAGTAGCAGCATTTGAATGAAATTTTCCGATTATATTATTATCCGGTTGCTCGTAAACGGTAATATTAGCATACGTGCCCGAGTCATTTCCTGTAACAACTCCTGTTATTTGCATTAAAGCAACTTTATTTGTTTCATCAATGAAGCCGGGCGTAACCACATAAATGTCATCATTACCGAAGCCGTCCTTCCTGCTGGAGGAATAATACCCATGCTTACCGCTGGCAGAAACTACATAATGTATATCATCTTCAGTCGTATTGATTGGATATCCAATATTTACAGATTTTTCCCATATCCCTTGATCATTTAATTCTGCTTTAAATATATCATATGCACCCATGCTATTATGCCCTTCTGAACTAAAGTACAGATCAATGCCATCGGGGTGAATAAAAGGAGCATCTTCATCATATTCCGTATTAATCATGTTACCCAGATTTTCGGGTGTGCCCCAATCATTGATCTCATTATCCCAAGTCGATTTATACAGATCTTTTCCTCCCAATCCTTCAGGGCGGTTGCTGGAAAAATATAGCGTTTTATTATCGGGAGAAAGTGATACACTTCCTTCCCAATATTTAGAATTAATATTTTTATTTAATGGCTGCGGCTCACTCCATGCTACCCCATTCAATTCGCTATAATAAATTTGTCCGTTTTCACCATCTTTTCCACCTTCATTTTTGTACAAAAATAATGTCTGCCCGTCAGATGATAGTGCCACACTAGCATCGTGTTTGTGTGTATTTATTTCATTACTGATAGATTTTGGGACACTCCACCGATCTCCTATTTTTTCTGCTATATACACATCTTCATAAAATTGCCCGGTAGGATCCGGCTCAAAAAACGAATTTTGTAAACCTCCGCTTGATTTATCTCCTCTATAAGTAAAAATCAATACACTCTCATCAGAAGTTATTACAGGCGCATACTCTTCATCAATTGTATTGATATTTGATCCTATATTCTCAATAGTTACATCAACGGGATTAGCTACCAGAATTTTACCGTTTTCGCAGTTTTCTATCAATCTGTCCACAATTTTTATTAATGCTACATTTTCTGCATCTTTTTTGACTTCTTTAAAAGCATTTATAGCCTCATCAAACCTATTTGTTGCCATATAGGAACTGGCTAAATAAAAATCAATTTCCTTATAATCAGGATATTCCTTTTTTATTGATTCGAAAATAATTGGCGCTTGATCACCATACACAGGGCTTTCAAAATAACAAATGCCTAATCTGTATTTATATTCTAATTTTTTAGGATAAAGATCAACTAATTGTTTGTAATACCTGCTGGCTTCCTGATATTCTTCTCTATCAAAATAATACACAGCTCCTAATTTTAATTCTTTCTTACTTAAATCTTGAGCAATTACTGAATTAAATACATTGGTAATTAATAAAACACCTAATACTGCCAAATATCTATTTATAAAATTCATATTTTAATTTATTTTCCTTTAAACTCTGGTTTTCTCTTTTCTATAAAAGCGTTCATGCCTTCTGTTTGATCTTCAGAAGCAAAAAGCAAGTAAAAATTTTTTCGTTCCATAACCAATCCTTCATCTAAAGTAGTATTAAATGAAGCAAGTACCGCCTCTTTGGCCAATCTAACTGCTATGGGCGACATAGAAGCTACTTCCTTGGCCAACTTTAGAGCTTCATCCATATATAATTCTACCGGGACAACTTTATTAATAAGCCCCATATTCATTGCCTCTTCTGCAGTGATGAATTTTCCGGTCAACACCATTTCCATCGCCCTGACTTTCCCAATGGCTTTAGTAAGTCGTTGTGTACCACCAGCTCCCGGCATTACGCCAATTTTAATTTCAGGCTGGCCAAATTTAGCTGTTTCAGAAGCCACAATCATATCGCAATGCATACAAAGCTCACAACCGCCTCCTAAAGCAAATCCTGATACTGCCGCAATGATTGGCTTTTTTGTTTTTTTAATTTGATCCCATGTTGAAAATTGATCAACCGTAAGCATGTCAATGGCAGTTTTACCGGACATTTGCTTGATGTCTGCTCCGGCAGCAAACGCTCTTTCATCTCCTGTCAAAATGATTGCTCGGACAGACTCGTCATTATCCAACTCTTTTAGTGCATCCCGCACCTCAGTCATCAATTGCAAATTAAGCGCGTTAAGTTCTTTAGGGCGGTTTAGTTGGATCAATGCAATGTACTCAGCATATTTTTTCTCAACCTTGATAAACTCGTAACTCATTATATTTATTCTTTATGTAAATAATGCCAATAAAATTCCTACTAAAATAGCTAAAATTTTCTTTGGACTAAAGCGGTGGCTTTCAGAACTGGACTCAAATAAAATTGTAGTGGAAATATGTAAAAAAGAACCGACTACTAAGCCGATCAATAATCCCATATGTTTATCGCTGAAATGCTCAGCAATACCCAAATGGGCAGCAAGCCAAGCAGAGGAGGGTGATATAGCAGCAAAGAAAATCAATAAACTAAAGATTTTCAATTTAGATAAATGAGTATTAAGCAGAACGACTACTAGAGCAAAAGCTGCCGGCAGTTTATGCAATGCAATGCCGTATAAAAAAGGATTTTGAGTATCATGATGATGAAAATCTCCTGCTAGTGGTAACCCTTCAATTAAAGAGTGAATAGATAAGCCCAACATAATAGAAATAATCTGGCCGGTTTTATGATGGCTGTGCATATGCCCGTGTTCTATTCCACTTGAAAATTGTTCCAGTATAACCTGGATGAAAAATCCGAGTAAAATATATTTTCCGGTCACCATGTAATCATCATGGTAAGCTTCAGGCAAAAGGTGTAATATGGAAATTCCCAACAAATATGCTCCGCTAAAAGCGATCAAATACTTTAAATTGATTACCGTGTTTCTATTTTGCAGAACTAATGCGCTTATACCCCCTAATACCGGCACGAAAAATAAGATTAGATACTGATAAAAACTCATGCGCGCTTAAATTGACCTGACACTAAGAAAGCTAATCCCAATGCTATCATGATCCCAACCATCCCCCCGGCCATTACATCCAAAGGGAAATGCACGCCTACATATACTTGGGCATAGGAGACTAAAAACGCCCAAATAAAAAACAAAGCAATATATTTTTTAGATAAATCAGGCATTACTATACTAAGATAAGTAGCTAATGCAAAGTGATTGGCAGCGTGGGACGAAGGCATGCTCTTTCCTACACCACATGGAATCAATACGTTAATATATGCTTTAATATTTTCTGCATTACAAGGCCTTACTCTATTAAATATTGGCTTTAGCAACCCACTGCTTATCTGATCGCTTAAAGCGATTAATAGTATTAATGACAAAATAATTTTCCAACCAACCTTTGGGTAATTGATCAGTAAATAAGTTACTAAAAACAAATAAACTGGTGCCCAAAAAAACTTATTTCTACTCATGGGCATGATTATATCAAAAAAACCATTGGACAGCTTTATGTTTATCCAATATAAAAGCTCATAATCTATACCCAAGATTAAATCCATATTATTTACCTGCCACGATAATTAACCGGTCAGAAGTTGCTTTATCAAAACTATTTAATTGATAATCGCCAAAAACTTCTTTGATATCCATATAAGTTGCCTTCAAATACCGGTCAAAATTTTCAAAAGTCAGTGCTTGTACGCGTTCTTCAAATTCATACATTTCTCCTTGATCTTCAAAGTTGATTTTTTTATTGATAGACCAACCGTCATATTTGCGAGTAATGTGAAAGTCAATTCCATCTACTTGTTTAGATTCTTGAGAGACTATGGTTTCAATTTCTTTTTCAGCATTCATAAAGTCTATCACGCATACGCCCTCATCAGTAAGCATTTCATCTATATGATGTATAACCTGAATATTATCTTCTTCTCCTTCAAAGTATCCAAAGCTGGTAAATAAATTAAAGATATACTGAAAATACTCCGGCTCGTATAAATCTAACATATTGTGAACTTCAAAATGAAGATTATCAGTTTCAAATTGTTTGGCAAATTCAATATTCTGAGGTGAAAGGTCTAATCCCGTAACATCATAGCCAATAGAAGCCAAATATTTAGCATGTCGGCCTTTTCCACATGCCAGGTCAAGCATTCGCGCGTGCTCAACAGGCTTAAGATGATCTAGTAATTTATTAATAAAAGCTTTGGCTTCTTCTTCACTTCTGTCTTTATATAGTATATGATAATATTTAGAATCAAACCAATTTTCAAACCAAAGCTTTTCTATCTCCATTCGGTAAAGTTAGTAAAAGTTGTTGGTTAGATTTATAGCTATTCTTTTTGCACTTTGTTTAAAATCATGTAGGTTTGCAAAAAATAGTAGAACATGAGCGGAAACAGAACATTTACAATGATTAAGCCTGATGCAGTAGAGGCAGGGAATACGGGAAACATATTAGCAATGATTGAAAAAGCAGGATTTAAAATTGTTGCTTTGAAAAAAACTAAATTAACTAAAAAAGAAGCAGAGTCTTTTTATGAGGTGCATAAAGAAAGGCCTTTTTACAACGATTTAGTCTCTTACATGACTTCAGGCCCTATTGTTCCGGCAATTCTGGAAAAAAATAACGCAGTAGAAGATTTCAGAAAATTGATTGGCGCTACTAATCCGGCTGATGCCGCAGCAGGAACAGTGAGAAAACTATATGCTACTTCTATTGAAGCAAATGCTATCCATGGGTCTGATTCTGATGAGAATGCTAAGATTGAAAGTGATTTTCATTTCTCGAAAGAAGAGCGTTGCTAATTAGCTAATTTGTTGATTGGCTAACCAGTAAACCTAGTGATCGGATGACTTCGTTTTCACTTCCATATGTTAAATAGTTTGCTTATAAGCTTGATCTGAGAGTCATCCGATCACTTTGCCTCGTCCTAAATAGTTTACATATTTAGCTTAAAGAAAGATCAACTAAAATTTACGTATTAATACTATGAACTATCAGGATCAAGGGGTTGATTATCTTAAAACCTAGTGATCGGATGACTTCGTTTTCACTTCCACATGTTAAATAGTTTGCTTATAAGCTTGATCTAAGAGTCATCCGATCACTTTGGATTACGAAGCAGTGTTGATTGATCTTATCAGTTGTCTGAGCTCAAAGCGTTTATATATATTTATATAATCAAAGGCTTTTTCTGGTAGAATCAGTCCAAGTAAGTTTGAATTCTCATATACAGATTGTATATTACACCGATAATAATTGTTGATTTGGCCGCATTAATATTTTTCTTCATCCTTTCCATTGCTTTTTCGTTTCTCTGTTCTATTCTTGAGGCCGTACTTCTCAGTGTAACCCCTCGATACATTAAAGATCAGCAGAATAAGGGGAAAGTAACTGGTGTATTGCTGGCTAAATATAAAGAAGATATCGATCGGCCACTATCTGCAATTCTAACCCTTAATACAATTGCGCACACGGTTGGAGCCATCGGTGTCGGAGCCATGGCAGGCGATGTTTTCGGCACGAATTTTTTAAGCATATTGGGGATAGAGATAAGCTATGAATCGATCATTGCGGTAGTCATGACCTTGGCGATACTCATTCTTTCAGAGATTATTCCAAAGACAATTGGAGCGAATAATTGGAAAGCGCTTTCTCCCTTTACAGTCAGGACCATTCGCATATTGATATGGATATTAGCTCCCTTGGTCTGGCTGTCGCAACTGATCACCCGATCTTTGAAAAAAGAGAAGGTAAAGTCGGTTTTGTCGCGATCAGATATTATGCAGATAACCTTAGAAGGTGTGTCGAGCGGAGTCCTAGCGAAATCAGAATCTACTATCATTAAGAATCTTCTTGCGCTGGAACAGAACACTGTGCGTGATATAATGACACCTAGAAGAGTGGCATTCATGGCCCATAAGGACCTTACTGTTGAAGAATTCATAGCACTTGAAGACTCAAAGGTTTACTCTCGAGTGCCCATTTATAATTTAGACAAAGATGATGTGATTGGAATTGTGCTCAAAGATGATGTCTTTCTTGCTGCATCAGAAGGGAGGAAAAATAATCGGCTCTTGGAACTCATGCGAGAGGTTGATTCGATACCAGATGTTACTGGCCTCAATAGCTTTTTCACTCGACTTAAGAAGCGCAATGCACATTTATTTATGGTCAATGATGAGTTTGGCAATGTGATCGGCCTTGTGACTATGGAAGATCTCTTTGAGGAGTTGCTCGGTCATGAGATAGTTGATGAGTCTGACACTGTTACTGACCTTCAAGATAATGCGCGCAAGATGGCGAGCGATGGAAACTGATAGAGTAGCTTGTTTTTGTCAAATTATCAAACCTTGTTCATTTTGCATGATAAAATTACGAGTATGCAAACGTCAAAACCCAGTGATTAGATGACTTTGTTTTCGCTTCCAAATATTAAATAGTTCACTTATAAGCTTAATCTAAGAGTCATTCGATCACTTTATCTCGTCCTAAAAATAGGTTTACATATTTAGCTTTAAGAAAGATCAACTAAAATTTACATAATAGTTTATGAACTATCAGGATCAGAGATTTATATTAAACTAAAAATATGAAATTTAAAACCCAGTGATCGGATGACTTCGTTTTTACATCCATATGTTAAATAGTTTGCTTATAATCTTGATCTAAGAGTCATCCGATCACTTTGTCGATACCATGATTTTTGATTTGCTAAAAATCACGGATATGCAGTATTAACTTTTGACTCATATAGTGTTTCGTGACTTTCTCAATTCTGATGAAAAAGAAATATTAGAAATAATAAAAAACTTTGATTGAAAATTTTAAAACTTTATTCCATTAAAAATCTTAAGTGACGCTGTCTAAACTTAAGATATACAACGAGCGTCCTTTAAGTCACACCCTCACTCTTCTTTTCCCTTTTAAGCCTCCTTTCTCTTCTTCGCGTTGATATAATTTTTTCTGTATATTTGTAATGTAAATACGATAAATAAACAAAAATAAATTATAAATAATAATTTTAAGTATATAAATTTTACTGAACATGAAATTTTTACCATCAATAATATTTATTATAGGTATGTTAACTTCTTGCAGTACATACATTCAGGTAATGAATACAAATCTACTGACTGCAAAACAGAAAATAAGATATATATATTCGAAAATGAAAACGTTAAAATTTCATACGATTTTTGGGAATATCATGGCTATATGGCTTTTGTCGTTTTTAATAAAACTGATAAACCTCTTTATATAAATTGGAAAAATTCTTCTTATATAGTTAATGGGGCAAAAAATGATTATTGGTCTGATGTTCAGAACACAAATTCAACAGGAACTTCTTCAGGATATACTATTAGCCCAAATTTCAACTCGAATAAAAGTTATAATGTGTTTACAGGTCTCAGCTATTCTTCTACTCAAAGTGTTACTATTAAACCTGAAAAAATAACATTTATTCCTCCCAGATCGAACTCTAAAAAAATTTCATTTTATCTAATGCCTCAATCCCACTATAAAATACCTAATCCTCAAAGTTCAGAAGAATCTTTATCTGATAGTAAAAATCGAACCACTAAAGTGAAGTTCGAAACTTTCACAAAAAATAATACCCCATTTGTTTGGAGAAACTTTCTGGCTTTTTCAACTCTAGAGGAAGGAACAGAATTTTTCTATATTGATAATGAATTTTATCTTTCGTCAGTTCGTGAGATGACTTTAAGACATTTTAGAGGAAAAGTATCTAATAAAATTGATGGAAAACCTATTTATTCTAATCGAGAGAAAGGAAATGATTCTTTTTATATGTGGAAAAAATAATTTAACAATTCACCTAGCTTAACTAAAAATTTATTAGCTAAATTGTTAATTGGCTAATCAGCTAATTAACTCATCAGCTAATTAATTTATGCTTTCACAAATCAAATCTTTCCAAGAATATCAAGACACTTATCAAAGAAGTATTGATCATCCCGAACAATTTTGGGCAGAAATTGCAGAAAGCTTTCAGTGGCATAAGAAATGGGATAAAGTCAAGTCCGGAGATTTCAATAAAGCAGATTACAAATGGTTTGAAGGAGCACAATTAAATATTACAGAAAACTGCCTGGACCGGCATCTCCAAAAATTAGGTAATAAAACTGCGATTATATGGGAATCAAATGATCCGGAAGAAGCTTCCAAGCACATCAGCTACCAAGAATTACATGAGGAAGTTTGCAAGTTTGCAAATGTACTAACAGCCCAGGGCGTAAGCAAAGGAGACATAGTATGCCTTTATATGCCGATGGTGCCGGAGTTAGCTATAGCTGTGCTAGCTTGTGCGAGAATAGGCGCTATTCACTCCGTAGTGTTTGGTGGTTTTTCAGCTAACGCTTTAGCAGATAGAATAAATGACGCAGCTTGTAAAATTTTACTCACTGCTGATGGCACTATGCGAGGAAATAAAGAGATCAAACTAAAAGATATAGCCGATGAAGCCATGAAAAAGACTCCGAGTGTTGAAAAATGTATAGTTTTAAAGCGAACTAATAACAACTGCTCTATTGAATCAGGCCGAGATATTTGGTGGCTTGATGCAGTTGACAATGCATCTAGAGATCATCAAGCGATATCCATGGATGCTGAAAGCCCCCTATTCATTTTATACACTTCTGGTTCTACAGGGAAGCCAAAAGGTATTTTACATACCACTGCAGGTTATATGGCCAACACAGCATATACTTTTGCTAATGTATTCCAATATCAAGCTGATGATATTTATTGGTGTACTGCTGACATCGGTTGGATTACCGGCCATTCTTATATTGTATATGGGCCATTACTAAATGGTGCAACAACCCTGATGTTTGAAGGAATACCCACTTTCCCTGATGCAGGCCGTTTTTGGGAAATTATTGATAAGCATCAAGTGAATATATTTTATACTGCTCCAACTGCTATAAGAGCACTACAAGCCTACGAGTTAAAATATGTAAATGATAAAAATTTAAGTTCTCTAAAGGTTTTAGGAAGCGTAGGTGAACCGATCAATGAAGAAGCATGGCAATGGTATCATCATCATATTGGAAAAGGGAATTGCCCAATTGTAGATACATGGTGGCAAACAGAAACCGGTGCAATTATGATCTCGCCATTGGCTAACATAACTCCTCTCAAGCCATCTTATGCTACTTTGCCTCTACCGGGCGTACAACCTGCACTGGTCGATGCGGAGGGACAAATTATTGAAGGGAATGATGTAGAAGGCAATCTAGTTATTCTTCATTCTTGGCCATCTCAAGCCAGAACTATTTATGGAGATCATGAGCGATTCATACAAACTTACTTTAGTACTTATCCCAACAAGTATTTTACCGGCGATGGATGCAAAAGAGATGAAGATGGCTATTATAGGATTACCGGAAGAGTTGATGATGTGATTAATGTATCTGGGCATAGGATTGGTACCGCTGAAGTGGAAAACGCCATTGATGAACATGAAGCGGTTTGTGAAACCGCAGTAGTAGGTTTTCCGCATGAGATTAAAGGACAAGGCATTTATGCTTATGTAGTTTGTCATAATACTCCCACAGATCAAACAGTACTTCGTCAAGAAATCATTCAATTGGTTGATAAGATGATTGGCCCTATAGCAAGGCCGGATAAAATACAATTTGTTGAAGGATTACCTAAAACCCGTTCCGGAAAGATTATGAGGCGAATTCTGAGAAAAATAGCTGAAGGCGACACCACTAATTTAGGTGATACCTCTACCCTCCTAGATCCAACTGTGGTAGAGTCGATTAAAGAAGGAGTAATCATATAACTTTCACAATTAAGTTTATTTGTAATCAATTTATCTATAGATTAATTTTATTTTTATAAGGGCACTTAAAACTTATAGTTTACAATTAATATATACGTTTCTAAAACATTTACACATTGAACATTAAAAATTCAACACTCAGCATTCAATATTTAATATACCTATTCGCTATTGGCTATTCACTAATGGCTACTACCCCCTCTTTCGCTCAAAATGGGAATATCCGTGGATTTGTCTACAACCAAGAATCAGGTGATCCGGTAATTTTCACTTCAGTCTTTTTACAAGGTACTACTACCGGAGCAGTGACTGACATCAATGGTTTTTATTCTATTTCAGGGTTAAAGGCGGGAACATACACGGTAGTCTGCCGAGCATTAGGATTTGATTCAGTAAGTTATACCATCTCTCTTGCGAAAGATGAAATTTATAAACAAAATTTTAATCTAGATAAAAATTCAGTCGAACTAAAAGGTGTAGATGTAAGTGCTGCAAAAATTGAAAAGGAAAACAATGTACAAATATCAACTGTTAAGATCACATCACAAGATATTAAGCATATTCCCGCTGTTGGTGGTGAGCCGGATTTAGCTCAATACTTACAGATTTTACCGGGAGTGATTTTTACCGGCGATCAGGGCGGGCAACTTTATATAAGAGGTGGAGCGCCTATTCAAAACAAGGTCTTACTGGATGGAATGACAATATATAATCCATTTCATTCCATCGGATTATTTTCTGTTTTCGAAACGGACATCATAAGAAATGTAGATGTGATGACAGGCGGATTTAATGCAGAGTATGGCGATAGAATTTCAGCTATTGTAGATATTACTACGAAAGATGGCAACAAAAAAGAATTATCGGGAAAAATATCTGCTAATCCATTTATCAGTTCTTTATTATTAGAAGGGCCAATTTCTAAATTAAAAGATGATGGAAGCAGTTCCTCATTTATATTTTCTGCCAAGCATTCTTACTTAGATAAATCCTCTAAAGTTTTTTACGACTATATTGATACGGGTGGTTTACCTTATAATTTTACCGACTTATATGGAAAGGTATCTTTCAACTCTGCTAATGGCAGCAAAATCAATTTCTTTGGTTTTAATTATAATGACAATGTAAACTTTACAAGTATTTCAGACTTACACTGGGACGCATTGGGATTCGGTACCAACTTTGTGATCGTGCCGGGTAATTCACAGGTAATCATTAATGGTAAATTCTCTTATTCTGATTATGAAATTACACTTGCTGAGGCAGATAATAAACCCAGGTTCAGCTCTATAGGCGGGTTTAATGCCGGAATGGATTTCACTTATTTTATAGAAGATGGCGAAGTAAAATATGGCTTTGAGGTGCTCGGCTTTAAAACCGCTTTTGAATTTTTTAATTCTCTTGGCTTTAGGCTCAATCAAACTCAAAACACTACAGAGTTAGCCGGATTTGTTAAGTATAAAAAGAAAATAGGTAAGCTTCTGATCGAACCCAGTCTTCGTTTGCAATATTACGCAACTTTGTCAACTCCATCTATCGAGCCGAGGATAGGCCTTAAATATAATGCAACAGATCGGTTGCGCTTTAAATTTGCCGGAGGGCGATTTACACAAAACCTGATCAGTACAATTTCTGATCGAGATGTAGTGAATTTATTTAGCGGCTATTTATCAGGGCCGGAAGTTACTTTATATGATTTAGATGGCAAAGAAGTGCGCGCCAACATTCAAAAATCATTACACGCTATTGCTGGAGTAGAATATGATATTACAAATCATTTAGAAATAAATGTAGAACCGTATGTAAAGGACTTCACGCAATTGATCAATCTCAATAGAAATAAGCTATTTGACTCTGATCCTGATTATATTATTGAAGAAGGAATTGCTTATGGCATTGATTTTCTTTTAAAATATGAGTACAAACGTTGGTTTCTTTGGCTCGTATATTCTCACGGCTACGTTAAAAGAAATGACGGCAATCAAGTATATCCGCCTCATTTCGACCGGCGGCATAATGTAAATTTTGTTGGTTCAAAAGTATTTGGCAAAGACCTTAATTGGGAAGTATCTACCAGATGGAATTTAGGTTCCGGATTTCCTTTTACGCAAACTCAAGGCTTTTATGAAGAGGTTAACTTCAGTAATGGTGTAGGCAGCAATTATACTACTCAAAATGGAAATCTGGGTATTATTTATGCAGATAAGATCAATGGCGGGCGCCTTCCATACTATCACCGGTTAGATCTAGCTGTAAAGAGAACTTTTTTTATTAGTGAAGATTCTGAACTTGAAGTAAATGCTACGGTGACGAATGTGTACAACCGCGAAAATATCTTTTACTTCGACAGAATCAGATATGAAAGAGTTAATCAATTACCTATTATACCTAGTTTAGGATTAAAATTTGTGTTTTAGAAACTATTAATTGTGTCTTGGGTATCAAGTCAGCAGTAATATTAAATAATAACCATATGAAAAAGTTTACCATTTTCATTTTATTCTTAACCTCAAGTAGCTTATTAGCTCAAGAGAGATATATTGTATTTTTTAAAGATAAAAACAATACAAATTATGAATCTTATAAGGATAACTTAAAGTCAATATTAAGCCCGGAGGCTATTGCTAAGAAAAAACAAAAAAATATTCCCATTGATAAATATGACATGCCACTCGACTCCCGTAAAATAGATTTATTGAAAAAAAACGACTGCAAAATAATCAGACAATCAAAATGGCTGAATGCTGTGTTAATTGAAACATCTCGAACTCAAGAAGAGATTCTAACTATGACTGATATTAAAAATATTGTGTATTGTAGTGCCAAAAAATCCAGTCAAGTTTCCAATAAGTTTAATCTTGAAAGAAAAGAAGCTAATAGTTCATTAAAACAAAATAGTACTATAGATTATGGTGTAGCACGTACTCAAAACGAACTTCTAAATATTGATCATTTACATAATTTAGGATATACTGGAGAAGATGTTACGATCGCTGTATTTGATGCTGGCTTTAGAGCTGTTAATTTTAGCATATACTTTGATTCTTTAAATTCAAATAATCAAATTATAGCCACGTATGACTTTGTAAATGATACTTCGTATGTGTATAGCGTAGATGACCACGGTTCATACGCGTTGTCTCTAATAGCTGCAAATCAGCCAGAGGAATTTGTAGGCATGGCTCCAAGTGCTAATTTCCTACTTGCAATAACAGATGACTTTTACTCCGAAACACATCAAGATGAGTTTAACTGGGTAGCTGCTATGGAATGGGCTGATAGTACTGGTGTGGATATAATCTCCTCTTCTGTCAGTTATAGTAAATTTGATTCCGGCCAAGGTGATTATAACTATGATGATTTAGATGGTAATACTTCTATTATTGCAAAGGGAGCAGGTATTGCTGCTTCAAAAGGTCTCATTGTTGTAAATAGTGGTGGAAATGGTGGAAAAATAACAACTCCTTGTGATGCAGATAGTATACTATGTGTTGGAGGAACAGATTCGCTAAAAAATTACGACAGTATCTCTTCTACCGGACCAACTTTTGATGGAAGAATTAAACCAGATATTAGTGCTCAGACAATAGATATTTGGGGGGTAAAAGTTGTAAACTTATCTACTCATTATATTGGTCGTTATAGCTATGGAGGCACATCAGGCTCAACACCAATGATTAGTGGATTAGCTGCTTGTTTAAAAAGTGCTCATCCTGATCGTACTAATATGGAAATTATTACTGCTATTAAGCTCAGCGCTCACCAAGCTAATAATCCGGATACCTTAGTAGGTTATGGAGTGCCTAATGCTCGAGTAGCAGACTCTATACTTACTAATTTTACTTCATATAATTTAGCTCATGATACTGTTGATAATAACAAGTATATAATATATCCAAATCCTTTTTCTGAAGATTTTCATATTCAAACTGCCGACAAGTCTCTCATAAAAAAAGTTGAAATATATTCCACTGTAGGTCAGCTCGTAAAAAGACAATTTGTAGATAATCATCAATTACTTATATTAACTCATGATTTACCTTGTCAAGCTTATTTTATCAAAATAACGAATGCTGAAAATTATATTATCGTAAAAAGGGTAATGAAAAACTAGTTGCGAACAAACTAACTAAATACTTAACTGAAAGTCACATCTTCAGTTATATAACAAAAAAGGGATACAATAATGCATCCCTTTTTCTAATCTTCAAAAGTAATATTTAGAAAGTACTTTCTTTTTTCCAATATGGTTCTTCTTCATAATATGAATAAACTTCATCATGAAATTCTCTATCGGCAGAAGAAGGCCAATTGTCTTTATCAAAACCAGGGGCATTTTCTAACTGCTCTTTAGAAACATTTAAAATCAATTCCTCATCTTCTGTATCAACAGAAAATTTCTGTAATGGAATGGCAAAATATTTGTCACCCATACCTAAAAAACCTCCAAATGATAGAACAGCATAGCTTACTCTTCCACTTTCAACATCAATCATTAGGTCTTTTAATTCACCTAGATTTTCACCTTTTGTATTTTTTACATCAGTTCCTCTAAGAGAAGAAGCTGATAATGTTTTTGTATACATAATATATAAATTTTAATTATTTAATTTGTTGAAATCCATCGTTGATCTCTATTTATAATAGTCAAATCTTGTACCAAGGATTATAAATCTTTCAACAATACTGTTAAAAATATGTAATATATTGAATATCATTAATTTATTATTTAGTAAATAATAAATTATCAAATATAGAGGAGAATATTTTACCTATAAGCGGAATAAAATTCAACAATTATCAATCTATTTAATATTAAAAATGCTGCCCACAATTATTTTATTTATTTTTATGAGCCATCAACAATAAATCATAATGACACCCGAAGAGATCGTGCAAGGCCAGCTTAATGATTATAATAAACAAGATATTGATGCTTTTTTAGAATGGTACTGGGATGACGTAGAAATATACAGCTACCCGGAGGAGTTTAGTTATAAAGGGAAAGAGCAAATGAGAATAGTTTACCAAAATCTATGGCAGCAACATCCAAATCAAAAAGTTCAATTACTTAACAGAATATCAGTAGGAAATACCGTTATGGATAAAGAGCACGTAATAGGTAGAGAAAACGCAAAAGAGTTTGATGTAATAGCTATTTTTACTATTCAAAATCATAAAATAAAAGAAGTTCGATTTGTGTCAAAATAGCTCGAAATTTAAAATTTGATATATTTGCATACATTATATGAGAGATTTAAAATACAGTCAAAGAGGTGTTTCTGCACAAAAGGAGGATGTACATGCTGCCATTAAAAATGTAAATAAGGGGTTATTCCCAAAAGCATTTTGTAAAGTAATTCCTGATTATCTAGGCCAATCTGAAGATCATTGTATTATTATGCATGCAGATGGAGCCGGTACAAAATCTTCTTTAGCATATGCTTATTGGAAAGAAACTGGTGATTTGTCTGTTTGGAAAGGAATTGCACAAGATGCATTAATAATGAACATTGACGACCTCTTATGTGTAGGCGCTACTGATAATTTCCTTCTTTCCTCTACGATCGGCAGAAATAAAAATTTGATTCCCGGAGAAGTGATTGCAGCCATTATTAATGGTACAGAGGAATTACTTAACGAATTTAAAGATATGGGTATCCATATCCATTCTACCGGTGGCGAAACAGCTGATGTAGGAGATCTAGTGCGTACCATCATTGTAGATTCTACAGTTACTTGTAGGATGAAAAGAGCTGATGTAATTGATAATGCTAATATTCAAGCAGGTGACGTAATTGTTGGTCTTTCCTCTTATGGCCAAGCTTCTTACGAAAAAGAATATAATAGTGGTATGGGTAGTAACGGTTTGACTTCAGCTAGGCATGATGTATTCAATAATAGTACTGCAAAAAAATATCCTGAAACATATGATCATGCAGTTGATGAAAAGGTAGTTTACTGCGGATCTAAGAATTTAACAGACACTATAGACGGAATGTCACTAAATATGGGGAAATTAGTCCTTTCTCCTACTCGCACCTATGCCCCTATTTTAAAAGAAATTATCAATCAATACAGGAATCAAATACACGGAATCGTTCATTGTTCAGGAGGGGCACAAACGAAAATATTGCATTTTATAGATAATCTACATATTATTAAGGATAATATGCTCCCTATTCCTCCATTATTTAATATTATACAAGAAGAGTCTACAACAGATTGGCGAGAGATGTATCAAGTATTTAATATGGGGCATAGGATGGAGATATATTGTTCACAAAATATTGCCGATAATATTATAGCTATATCCAACCGGTTCAATGTATCAGCCCAAATAATCGGTAAGGTTGAAAAAGCAGCTAATAAAAAGCTGAGCATACATTCTCCATATGGTGTATATAATTATTAGTTGCTTAAGCTTAAATTGATTTTATGTTTTATTTCAACCCATTTACATTCATAAATACCAGTAAAAAAGTTATACTTTTGCCGCTATAGCGAAATGATCATGAATATAATCATATATATAGGAACAATTTTTGTCATAATCGCCACTTTCATTCCTCTTTTAAAAAATGAACACTGGGCTATACGCAGTTTTGACTTTGCAAAGCAACAAATAGCATTTATTGCTACTATCATTCTTGCACTAATCTTAATCGAGATCATATATTTTCAAAATGCACTCATTACATATTATATATTTTCAGGCATACTCATTTTAAGTATAATCTATCAAGTATCTTTCATTTTACCCTATACGCCCATATGGACTACTGAGGTAAAAAATACTAAGAAAAAAAATTTAAAACATGTTTCTCTTCTGGTTTCTAATGTTTTAATGGATAATAAAAAAACACATTTATTACTGAAATTAATTAAGAAATATAATCCGGATATTATAATGACGCTAGAAACTAATAGCTGGTGGGAAAAACAATTAAATGAGATAGAAGAAAAATATCCTTATCAAGTTAAAAAGCCTTTAGAAAATTTATATGGTATGCATTTGTATTCTAAATATAAACTCAGCAACACAGAAATAAAATATTTAGTTGAAAATGAAGTTCCATCTATTCATACAGATGTTAATATTGATGCTCATAAATTCATAAAACTACATTGTATTCATCCTGCCCCACCCAGCCCTTCTGAAAATGAAACTTCCCAAGAGCGCGATGCAGAATTATTGATCGTAGGAAGAGAAGTGAAAAAATCTGATCAAACTACTATTGTTGCCGGTGATTTAAATGATGTTGCTTGGTCACCTACTTCTAAATTATTTAAAAGAACAAGTGAATTATTAGACCCACGCGTGGGAAGAGGATTATTTTGCACCTATAATGCAAAATATGCTTTTATGAGGTGGCCATTAGATCATATTTTTCATACTCCGGACTTGACATTAATAAGTATGAAAAGATTACCCAGTATTGGATCAGATCACTTTCCTATATATGCTAAATTTGCTATTAATCCTATAAATAATAATGAACAACCTGAAACAGCTGACCAAGAAGATAAAAAATGGGTTAAAAAAAAAATTCAACAAGTTAAATAAGAAAAATTAGTATCACCTTTCTAATGCTCTATCATCTCAACTCCTAAATCTTTCAGTTCAACTAAAACCGGTTGATAGATAGCCGGCATAATAGGAATATGGACTCCTCTCAAAGATACTTTATCCTCTAACAGCAACTTTGCTAAGATGCCTAATGGCAGCCCAACCGTCTTTGCCATAGCTGTATGAATTTGATCAGTGCCCTTCACAGCCATGCTGGATAGTTTTCGTTTCATTTCCCCATCCAGCTCATATTCAAATTGATGTTGCATCACAATCATATCAATATCGTTCTTTTCTAACTGCCATTTTTCTTCTAATAGATCTTGTAAGATTTGAGCAGGAGTACCTTCTTTCAGCATAATTTTACGATCATTAAAAACTTCAAGCCATGTTAGTTTTTGTAAAGTATCTTCATTTAATTCAAATTTTTCTCGTAATAATTCTTTTAAGTTATAATCAGATTCCGGTAAAAATGCTTTAAGAAATTGAGCATACGTTAGTTTATTTGCGTTTTCAATGATTAGATTATCATCAGTTAAACCTAACCTTACAAATACATTCCATGCATCACAATATCCTTTATAGCGAAGCGTCCCTCTTAAAATAGTTTGAATATTATTGAGTCCATATAATTCAATATAATGTAGTGAATCGCGATTAGTATATCCTTCAAATTCTCCATATTTCGGAATAGAAACATGTTCCAGCTGGCTAAAAAGCCGCTGGTAAGGTATATATTTTTTACTGCTATTTTTTAAATAAGACGCTACCCCTTGTCCGGCCAATACCACATTTCTAGGATTCCATGTAAATTTATAATGCCATGGGTTGGTATCTGATTCAGGTGCTATCAGTCCGCCGGTATAAGATTTAAATGTTTTAATTTCTCCCCCTTGTTCTTGGATATCATGGATAATTTCCATAGCCGTCATATGGTCAATACCGGGATCCAAGCCCATCTCACCCATAATTAAAATACCTGCTTTTTCTGCATCAGTTTCTAAAGCTGTGATGGCTGGTGAAAGATAAGATGCTGTCAATAAATGTTTTTTATATTTTACACACTCAACTGCGACCAGGTCGTGGAAAGCTGCCGGTAACATAGAAATGACTACATTCGATTCTGAGATATGTTTTTCTAATATTGCTTCATCATATACATCAAAAAAAATACCTGATGCATTAGGGTATTTCTTTACTTTTTGCTGTGCCAACTCCTCAGAAATATCTCCAACAGTCAATCGTAATATGCCTTGAGTTGATAAGCCACCTAGATAATCTATCAATACAGAAGCTGATTTGCCTGCTCCTATGATTAAAACTCTTTTCATCTTGTAATAAATATTTGTATTGAAGGTAAAGAAATAAAACCATTTTTAGATTAGAGGATGAATCCAAAATAAACTTTAAATCGGGTTACTTCAGCTGATGAATACTTTTCTATCATAAGTTGGTTAAATATAAAAATATATGGATACTTACTAGTTGATAACCAAAAAGCTATATTTATAAAATGAAAATTCTTTCGGCCAAACAAATTAGAGAAGCTGATCAATACACGATCAATAATGAGCCTATTAAATCAATCGATTTAATGGAACGAGCTGCTAAAGCATTTACAAATTGGTTCATGAAGCATTTTGAGGTAAACCAACCTATCGCAATTCTTGCGGGAATAGGTAATAACGGTGGAGATGCAGTGGCTATCGCACGCCTGCTTCATCAACAAAAATATAAGGTAGATGTATTTCTTATTTCTTATAAAGAAAATTATTCCGATGGCTTACAAACAAATATTAAAAGGATAGAAGCAACCGGAATCAAATTGCAAGTTATTACAGAAAATAACTCTCTGCCTGATCTTGGAAAATATGCATTGATGATTGACGGGCTATTTGGATCGGGCATAAATCGTGCGATCAGTGGATTTCCGGCTAAATGCATTAAACACATTAATCAACTAACAGCTAAAATAATAGCTATAGATATTCCTTCCGGATTATATGCAGATAAGCATACATCATCTAAGGCTATAATTCAAGCTAATTATACTATAACATTTGAGCTTCCAAAATTAGCTTTTTTCTTTGCAGAAAATTATAAATATGTAGGAGAGTGGTTTGTAGTAAATATTGGCCTCAGCCAATCATTTATAGACAAACAAAAAACTAATCATTACCTGATCGCTAAAAACAAGCTGCAAATTTTTTTGAAAAAAAGGCATAAGTTTGAGCATAAAGGCACCTTTGGGCATGCTTTGATTATTGCAGGAAGTTATGGAAAAATGGGAGCTACAATACTATCGTCAAAAGCGTGTTTAAAAACAGGAGCTGGGTTAGTTTCTTCATACATTCCTATTTGCGGCTATGAAATTATGCAAGGTAATTTTCCTGAGGCCATGGTACTAACCGATCAATCGGAAAAAGAGATCAAAACAATTAAACTTAAAAGTGATTATGATGCCATAGGAATAGGGCCGGGTTTAGGAACTAGCAATAAAACACAAAAAGCATTTATTAATTTTTTAAAAACTATCAATCAACCGCTCGTCATTGATGCTGATGGATTAAATATTTTATCTAAAAATAAAGAAGCTCTTAGATTCATTCCCGCTAGAAGCATACTAACCCCTCATCCGAAGGAACTAGAGCGATTGATCGGCAAAACAAAAAACAATTTCCACAGGCTCAAAAAAGTACAGGCATTTTCAAAAAAGTATAATTTATATACCGTATTAAAAGGTGACCACACAGCTATTATATGCCCTTCCGGAGAAATATATTTTAATAACAATGGAAATCCCGGTATGGGCACCGGCGGAACGGGAGATGTTTTAACCGGGATGTTAACCGGTTTATTAGCTCAAGGTTATACAGAAAAACAGGCATGCTTATTAGGTGTTTACCTACACGGATCAGCAGGTGACCTTGCAGCTGAAAAATACAGCCAGGAAGCTCTCACAGCCGGTGATCTGATTGAATGTATTGGGAAAGCTTATAAAGAACTCGAATTATAGCTTGTTTTCTATTTCTTTATCAAATTTAGAACTGGATAGATTTTTATTTTTATCAGTCATATTTGATATAATTAGTTGATCACAGAAAATTTCTTCTTCTTTTATATCAATCAATTTTAACCGATAATAATAAATTTCATTGGATATATTTTCATCTACCCATGTATATCCGGCAAGTAAAAAATCATTTGCATTACCTTTATTTAAGAAGCCAAGAGTTTCATAATTTACCCCGTCATTTGAACGTTGAATTTCTACAACCTGCAGTGTATAACAATCTTTCATTTTCCAACTTAAAATAGCTTTGCTATTATCATGCATGATGGTAATCGTGCTATTAATATAATCTATATCAGTACAATATTGATTGCTAACAATATTACTGGTTAAGTAAGGACTCTGAGCCATTAAATTAAATGACACTAAACCTATTAAAATAAAATGTATTGCCTTTATCATAATAAATAATTTTTAAGAAAAAACATTTATGAAAAAATCCTTTAACTTAGGTTGTCGATTCTTTTGATAAGAATTTTTAGCAAATCCTTTTATGTATTTTACCATGTTTTCTAATCCTTCAAAACTTTTCTCATAAAAAGCAGCATACCCAATTTCTTTTAGACGTCTTTTTATCTGTTTGCTAACATGATTAGACAATATTATAACAGGAATAGCGCTATTTAATTTTTTCACTTGTTTTAAAGTTTCTAAACCATTTATGCCGGGCATTTCATAATCTAGTATAATAATATTCGGTTGATGATGTAAATTATTAATACATCCCTCCCCATTTATAAAACTCATTATTTGATAATTATCAATACTATCTTCTATAAGTTCTTCAACGATTGTTGTAGTAACATTACTATCTTCCACATGAAATATTAAAAATGGATCATTCATAAGTCTAATTTTATTTATTTATCATTATAGCTCTGGCTATAATTCCATCATGCTTTGTAGTTAAAATGATATTATATAATCCGCTTACAGAAATTTTGCTTAGATCAAATTGGCTATTAGCTTTCAAATCAATTTGGTCGACTAGCTGGCCGGCCGGATTATATAAAGTTGCAGTTTTAAATACGTTGTTGGGGTTATTGAATGTCAGATAATCTTTAGCAGGATTAGGATAAAAGTTGATCAAATTTTCAATAAACTTTTCTTTAAGATTATTCGAAATCAGCTCAGACTCTTCAACAGTGATTGTTTTTGCAGCAGTACTCGTGCACCCATGTTGGGTGGCAGTTAAAATAACCTTATATACTCCCTCATTTTCATACTGATATTGAGGATTTTCTTCATTGCTATGATGATTGTCGCCAAAATCCCAGTTATAAGTTGATGCATTTGAAGAATTATTATGAAAAGTAAGGTTTTCATTAACTTCCATTTTGGATTGAGCTATATTAAAATCTGCAACAACTTGATCGGGTTCTATTATTGTTTCTGACAGTTCTACAACACAATTATTAGCATCAGTAATAGTTACATTATATATATCGGCAGTTAGATTTTCCAAAATAAACGCAGTGTCTGCATTAGACCAGAGTATATGATAAGCTCCTACTCCACCATTTACTTCTGATAAAAATAATCGGCCGTCTGTTTCCTCATAACAGCTAATATCTTTTTTAGTAAGGGTTGCTGTTATAGCTTCAGGCTGATTAATTGTTATAGTATCGTTAAAATCTCCGTCATCACTTATGGCAGATAAATAATAAGTATCAGCTTCTAAACCTTTTATTGTTACCACACCTGATAAATTTCTATTACTATATATAGCTTGATTTAAACTATTAGTTAATGAAACACTCCAATCGCTATTACTGCTAGCTTCTAGATTTATAGCACCACTTTTTTTCCCGTTGCAAGAAACATTCTTTTTAGTTAATTTAAAATCTTTCCCAAAATGTAAAATAAATCTACCCTGCATATCTGCTCCACCTCCTAAGGCATCAAACGAATAAGAAGATGTAATCGCAAAGTTTGTTAAAACCCCGGTTTGGATATCTTCTAAATAAATACTGCTTTCTTCAACAAACTCACCAATAATTTCCGGAGTAAGCGTATAAGTATTTGAAATTTCTGTTCGAGTAAAAATCACTACATCTTTATCTGTTACTAGTGATATTGGTAAGGAGTTAATAGATAATTCTTCATTTGCATTGGTTTTTGTATATATAGATGGTACGTTCATATTGTTGGAAAATAATTTATGGGCATCATACATGTTGTCGAAGCCTTCGGTGGTGCCTTCTAAAAATCTCACAGCAATTTCATCGGAATATCCATTACCTTCTATTTTTATTTTAATTGCATTTTCTAAAGCAAAGTTATAAGTAGATGTGACCAGTAATATTAGTAGTGTAAATAAAACTCCTTTGAATTTGTTAAAATGTCCCATATGCGTTTCTTTGGTATAAACAATTATACGCCACTCAACGTGGGAAGTTAATCCCATTATGAGACTAAATTAAAATTAGGTATTAGAAGTTAAATAGCGGACTTAAGTACCGATTAAGTATTAGGTATATTGGCCTAGTAAAGATTAAAAAACTAGATATCCATATTTATAAAAGACTGATATTCACGCAATACTAATATTTAAGTAATTTATGAGTAGCCGTATTTTTTTCTGTTGTAATCTCCAGATAATAAATACCTGCAGGCAAATCCAAATCTTTTAAATTATAATGATATGTGTATTTACCTATTTGATAATCTTTATCAGTTGTTTGAGAAAGTACTTGTCCTGAAGCATTTAATAATTTATAATAAATCTTACTGCCCTCTTTCAAGTTAAAAGATATATCAACATAATCATTAAATGGATTAGGTATTATTGATAATAACTCATTTACGGGTACAAAAGCAATATCGGTAGTTATTGCATATGAAAAGCCTGATGTATCAGCAGTTATTCGTATATTATCAACTGACTTATCATCTTCAACTTTTACTATCCAACTAGTATCGCTCGGTATACCTGGAACGTCACAATAAATGTAGTAATCTCCATTAGGTATATTCGAAAAAACAAACAAACCACTATCCATACCGCTAGTATTAGATTTAGTTACATCAAAAGCTATCGGTTGGTTGGTACTTTTATCAATTAAGGAAACATCTATACCATTAAGCGGTTCATCCGGATCTTGGGTTTTTCCTACCCATGTTTGGCCTTCAATCATTTTTCCTGATATGGATGCCGTGCCATCAGTAAACTCTTTTTGAATTAAACGAATGTCAGCTTCATCTTCTTCTTGTGTTAATACAGTTGCATGATACCAAAATATAGTATCGCCATAATATGTAGGTAAATAACCATTATTAAAATCTGTCTGTGAGGGTTTTGCCAGAATAATGAATTCCCCATCTATACTGTCAGTACGTAAGTCATATTCGCCATCTGGATCTGTTGTAACTTTTGCTAGTTTAATGAACACATTTACATTAGTTGTTGAGGATCGATGATATAATATTACTTGGCAATCATTTGCCGGATTAGCAGTATTTCCAAGATATACTTCTCCTGAAAAATCTATGCCTTGGCCTATCACAGCAGCTGTAAAACTTAAAAATGATAAACATAAAGTAAAATATCTCATACGGTAGTTTCTTTAATTATTAAATCTAAAATGCATAATATCGCCATCATTCACAATATACTCTTTTCCTTCAATATGAAGCTTGCCCACTTCTTTACAGGCTAATTCAGAGCCCAAACTAACAAAATCATTGTATTTAATGACTTCAGCTTTTATAAATCCTTTTTCAAAATCGGTATGAATAACTCCTGCAGCTTGCGGAGCAGAAGACCCCGACCGCACTGTCCATGCTCTTACTTCCTTCTCTCCTGCTGTAAAATAGGTGATCAGGTTAAGCATTAAATAAGCTGACTTGATTAAGCGTGTTACGCCTGATTCTTTCAATCCTAATTCTTGCAAAAATTCTACTCTATCTTTATAGTCATCTAATTGCGCAATATCTGCTTCTATCGCTGCACTTATAATGAGTACATCTGCTTGCTCATTCTTCACAACCTCTTTTAAAGTAGTTACATATTTATTCCCGTTAATAACAGCTCCTTCATCTACATTACAAACATACATTACCGGCTTTATTGTCAATAAATGTAGCTCTTGAACTAATTTTTGTTGTTGAGAATCAAAATTTAAAGATCGAATATTATTCCCCTGAGCTAAATGATCTTTTTATTTTTTTTAATATCTCTAATAGTGTTTTAGCATTTTTATCGCCTGATTTTGCTGATTTCTCTGTAGCATTTATACGCTTTTCAACTGTTTCAAGGTCTTTTAACTGAAGTTCAGTGTCTATGATATCTTTATCTCTCACAGGATCTACACTTCCGTCTACATGAATTACATTTTCATCATCAAAACACCTTACTACATGTATGATGGCATCCGTATCGCGTATATTAGCTAAAAACTGATTTCCTAAGCCTTCCCCTTTACTAGCACCTTTTACCAGTCCTGCGATATCAACTATTTCAACGGTCGTTGGCAATACCTTTTGAGGGTTTACCAACTCTTCCAGTTTATTAAGCCGTTCGTCAGGAACAGTTATTACTCCCACATTTGGCTCTATCGTGCAAAAAGGAAAATTTGCTGCTTGAGCTTTAGCGCTCGACAACGCATTAAAAAGTGTAGATTTACCTACATTTGGCAATCCTACGATCCCACATTGTAATCCCATGAAGTAAAAATAGAAATAAAATGCTAATTGAGCAATTTCTTAATCCTTAGAATTATTATTGAATTCATATTCACCATCACGGTTGCTGAATTCATCAAAATCATAATCAGGCAGCAACTCTGTTTTAACATGGTCTATGGCTTCTGTTAGGCTTTCGACAAATTTATTAAAATCTTCTTTATATAAAAAAAGCTTGTGCCGCTCGTAACCATCTTCATTAAACCTTTTCTTACTTTCAGTTATAGTCAGATAATAATCGTTGGACTTGGTAGTCCGAACATCAAAGAAATAGGTTCTTCTTTTGCCGGCTTTTAATCTTTTAGAATAAACTCCGTCGTGATTTCTATCGTGAGAATTATTATTATCTTGATCCACAGTCAATAAATTTAAGTTTATAATTAATACTAATATATAAAAAAATTGATACTAGTGCAACATTAATGTATACATTAGGTAAAATTACCTAATATAAATTATAAATCAAATATTTAACTATGTTTAATCTTCTGACTATTATATAATTGCTTATATAATCCGTTTATTTTAAGTAATTCATTATGAGTGCCTACTTCAGCTATTTTACCATCTTCTAACACTACTATTTTATCAAAATATATAGAAGATAATAACCTATGAGTGATTAAAAAAACTGTTTTATCTTTCCAAAAATCTTTTAAATTATTTATTATTGTATGCTCTGTATGAGTATCAACCGCTGATAAACAATCATCTA
Organism: Chitinophagales bacterium; assembly: GCA_965213575.1. Lineage (GTDB taxonomy): Bacteria > Bacteroidota > Bacteroidia > Chitinophagales > JAUHXS01 > JAUHXS01. Next base: position 46,770 of record CBDBZN010000026.1, read on the forward strand.
ATACTAGTATAGGCTGATCATTAATTAAAGTCCTGGCTATAGAAACTCGTTGTTTTTGCCCGCCCGAAAGCGTCACTCCCCGCTCTCCCACTATGGTATCTAACTGAGCAGGTAATTCTTTTAATTCATTTAGAATAGATGCTTTTTGAGCTGCTTCCTCTACCCTATTTTTATTTGCATGTTTTTCGCCAAAAGCAATATTATTAGTAATAGAATCGGAGAATAAAAATACATCTTGCGGTACATATCCAATCATGTCCCTTACTTGTTTAAGCTCCAAATTATTTATAAGCCGGCCATTTAATAAAATTTCTCCTTCTGTGGCATCGTATAATCTCACCATCAACTCTGCTAGCGTAGATTTGCCGGAACCCGTTTTTCCTAATATGGCAATTTTTTCACCTTGTTTAACATCTAAAGAAAAATTCTTTAAGGCTGTAATACCTGTATCGGGATAGGTGAAAGTGACATTATTAAATTGAATGTTAATTCCACCTTGTAGATTTATATCATTAGGCGTTGGTATATCCTTAATATCGGGTTCTGTTTTTAAAAATTCATTTATTCTTTTTTGTGAAGCTTCAGCTCTTTGTACCAAAGATGCTACCCATCCAATAGATGTAATTGGCCATGTCAGCATATTAATATATATCACAAACTCTGCAATATTTCCTGTTGTAATATTTCCTTTTATCACCTCAATACCGCCGACATAGATGGTTAATATTGTACTTAATCCTATCAACACTAACATTAGCGGAAAAAAAAGTGCTTCTGTTCTAGCTAATTTTAATGACTTTTGCCTGTAAAATTCCGATTCTTCTTCAAAATATTTTTTCATGGAATTACCTTGCACAAACGATTTAATAATTCTAATGCCTGAGTAAGATTCTTGCGCGAGGCTAGTCAAATTTGAAAGTTGCCGTTGTATCGCTTCACTTTTTTTGTTAATGATGTTACTTACATAATAAATGGAGATAGATAAAATGGGTAATGGTAATAAGACATACACAGTAAGTTTAACGTTTACTGACAACATCATGTAGATTACAATCACAAAAAGAGCTACCAGATTGATGCTGTACATAATGGCCGGACCTAAATACATCCTGATCTTTGAAACATCTTCCGTCATACGAGACATGAGGTCACCGGTTTTATTGCGCTTAAAAAAAGCCAAATCTAATTTGTTATAATGTACATATAATTCATTTCTGAGGTCAAATTCTACCAAACGAGACATTACAATAATCGTTTGCCTCATTAAAAACATAAAAACTCCTTTAATTACAGACAATATAATAATGTAAAGCCCAAACAGTAATAAGATACTGCCTAACTTTTCATGCAATTCACCCTGAAGCTGAAACCCATTAAATAACTGATAACTGTAATGGCTGTTTTTTACTATATCAAAAGCATAACGAATAACTTGGGCAGGGATAACGGCAAAAATATTGGAGATAATAACGAAAAGTATACCTGTCCCTAAACGCCATTTATATTTAACTAGATATTTATTAAGATATAAAAGTTCTTTCACTGATCATTTTAATTTATCGGCAATTGGATGTCCCGAAAAAAAAATATAGTTTTGTTGGGCTTTAAAAGTACTGCCAAACAGTTATATTAGCTTTAAGGAGTGCTAAATATAAAGCACATTATTATTAAATAATAGCCAAAATTATTAAATGTTAGTAGAAGAGACGAAAGAAGCGGTAAAAGGGCAAAACAATTCTCTATTTAGCCAATTAGAAAATTATGAGCACGAACAAGTGGTATTTGGATATGATAAAGATACCGGGCTCAAAAGTATAATTGCCATACATAACACAGTGCTCGGCCCTGCTTTAGGCGGTACCAGAATGTGGAATTATGCTTCTGAAGCAGACGCTATTAAAGATGTATTAAGATTGTCTCGTGGCATGACCTACAAATCGGCTATTAGTGGCATTAATCTTGGAGGCGGCAAAGCTGTTATTATTGGTGACTCTTATAAAGATAAATCCGAAGCCCTGTGGAGAAGTTACGGAAAACTAGTAAATAGCCTTGGTGGAAAATATGTGACCGCTGAAGATGTAGGCACTTCTGCCCAAGATATGGAATATATTGCTGAAGAAACCAAATGGGTTATGGGTAAGCCTTCTTATTTAGGAGGTAGTGGTGATCCTTCTCCGATGACTGCTTACGGAACTTACTTAGGAATGAAGGCTTCTGTAAAGAAACTGACCGGTAGTGATAGCTTGCAAGGTAAAAGAGTAGCGGTTCAAGGAATTGGGCATGTCGGCATGTATTTATTGAGCCATCTATCAAAAGAAGGTGCTAAGATAATGGTATGTGATATTTATGAAGATAAATTGAAGGAAATTTCTAAAGATTATAAGGTAGAGATTATTAAACCGGATGATATTTATGATGTAGATGCAGATATTTATGCGCCATGTGCTATGGGTGGTACTATTAATGATGATACCATCGATAGGCTAAAATGCAGTATCATTGCCGGTGCAGCTAATAATCAATTAGATGATGAAAAAAAACATGGTGAATTGTTAAAACAAAAAGGTGTTTATTATGCTCCTGATTTTTTGATCAACGCCGGCGGAGTTATTAATGTTTATTTAGAACTAGTTGGATATAGCCAAGACCGTGCGTATGCTATTACTGATAAAATTTTTAACAGAACCTTAGAAATATATGACAAAGCTGATGCTGAAAGCATGACTACACAGGCTGCTGCTATGAAAATTGCCCAAGAGCGAATTGATAGTATCGCTAAATTAAAAGCTAAAATTTAAAGCTATTAATACATAAAGTTCTTTAATATGTTGACGAGGAGACACCTTAGAGTAAAGGTTATGCAGGTATTATATATCCGTGAGCAAAATGCCGATAACCTACAATTAGTACCCGAAAAAAAGTTAGAAGAGCTGATCAATAAAAGCTATGAGCTTTATTTATACATGCTGCTACTATTGACTGAAATCGCAGAATATGCTACTATACATGCAGTAAAGCAATCAGAAAAATTATTGGAAGAAAACAAGAAAATTATCATTTCTCAAAAAATTGCCAATAATTTTATCATAAAGCACCTTAGAAATAATGATCAGCTTCAAAAAGCTATTAAAAAACATAAACTGCACCATTTTATTGATAAAATTGTAGTTCAAAAGCTTTATCAATCGTTAATTGCAACCGAAGAATATCAGGCATATACAAGTACTGATGGAAGTGATGCTAAAGCAGATACTAAAATTCTAAGCTTTTTGATGACTGATATTTTTGCATCTAGTACAATGTTAGATGAATTTATGGAAGATTATTTTCCTAATTGGGAAGATGATATGGATATGGTAATTAATTACCTTGTTAAAAATTTTGCAGCTAAAAACCTTCATAAACATATCGATGCTTCTTTTGATTGGAAGGAAGAGATCAATTTTACTAAGATGCTTTTAAAAAGAAGTATCTCCGGCGAAGATGAATACAAAAGATTAATTCAGGAAAAGACAAAAAACTGGGAAGTAGACAGAATCACTCGTATTGACATAATTTTGATGAAAATGGCACTGTGTGAATTGATCGTATTTCCCACTATCCCTGTGAAAGTTAGTATTAACGAATACATCGAAATCTCAAAATACTACAGCACGCCCAAAAGTAAAGAGTTTATCAATGGTATTTTAGATAAACTAAAAGATGAACTTATCGATAACGGAAGAATTAGCAAATCCGGTAGAGGGTTAGTGCAGTAAGGATTTTCAAGAGATAATTCTTAGTTTTTAGAGTATCATATCTTTGTATTATGTAATGATCAATAATTTAAGATCATAAATAAGTATCTTGCTATTTTATGGCAAAGAAGAAAATCTTCATTAGCAGTGCACAAGCAGAGTTTGCAACAAAACGCAAAGCATTACACGCATATATATCCGCTGACCCACTTTTAGGAAAATTTTTTGAGGCTTTTATTTTTGAATTGTTACCTGCAACAGATCTTACATCTTATAAGGTTTACTTACGGGAAGTAGAAATGAGTGATATTTATTTAGGTATACTAGGTAATGAAAATGGAAATGAAAATGAAGCTGGAGTCTCACCCACCGAATTAGAATTTGATCATGCTACTCAATTACATAAAACCAGGTTAGTATTTTTGACTAATCATTCGGCTAATGAAAGGCATGTTAAGGAACAACGTTTGATTGATAAAGCACAGAAAGTTTTAATACGTAAAAAATTTACTACTATTGACGAATTAAAATCGGCTGTATATGCTGCCTTAGTTCGTTATCTTGAAGCAAAAGAAATTATTCGCATCGGCCCTTTTGATACCAGTTATAACGAACATGCTACTATTAATGATCTTGATGAGACTAAAATTGCTGATTTTGTTCGATTAGCACGTTCTAAAAGAGGATTTCCTTTAGTAGAATCAGATGCTATAGAGAAAATTTTATTTCATCTCAATCTTATCAACAATAAAAGAATTACGAATGCCTCAATTCTACTTTTTGGTAAAGAACCACAACGTTTCTTTATTAATTCTGAAGTTCGATGTGCTCAATTTTATGGAACGATAGTAGAAAAACCTATTCCTTCCTATAAAGTATACAAAGGAACTGTTTTTGACTTAGTAAATCAGGCAGTTGATTTTGTGCTTTCTAAATTAGATTACAGCATTGGTACTCGTGAAAGCCAAGTTCAAATATCCGGAAAATTTGAAATCCCTAAAGAAGTAATAGCTGAAGCTATTGTAAATGCTATTGCTCATAGAGATTACACCAATAATGGCAGCATACAAGTCATGCTATTTGCTGATAGATTAGAAATATGGAATCCTGGTTCCTTGCCCTTAGGCTGGACTACTGATCAATTAAAACAACTACACATTTCTGTACCTGCCAATCCCTTACTGGCTGAACCGATGTATTTAGCAGGATATATAGAGCGATTGGGTACAGGCACAGCAGATATAGTACGTATTGCTAATAATGCTGGCTTAAAAGAACCTGATTTTATTCAAGCAGAAGATTTCAAAACAATTATTTATCGGCCCACTGCCGACCAAGTAACCGACCAAGTAACCGACCAAGTAACCGACCAAGTAAAAAATTTAATATTGGCTGTCACTAAAGAACATTCTCGTAAAGAACTCATGCAGTTGTTAAAGCTAAAACATAATGCTACTTTTAGAAATAACTACTTATATCCTGCTTTAAACGAGTCTTATATTGAAATGACTTCTCCTGAAACACCCAGCAGCCCTAATCAACAATACCGGCTTACTCTAAAAGGTAAAGCTTTTCAAAAATATTTAAAGAAACTATGATCCTTCCATTTTATATCCTACACCTTTAATAGTTTTGATTAAAGTATCTCCTAATTTGCTACGGATTTTCCTTATATGCACATCTATAGTTCTATCTCCTACAATGAGATCCTTTCCCCAAATTCTACTTAATAATTGATCACGCGTAAACACTTTGCCGGGCTTAGAAGCTAATAATTCAACTAATCTAAATTCTTTTTTAGGCAATTCATATTGAATATTTTCTTTTTCAATAATATATTCTTCAGGATAAATTTTCAATAATCCAGTGTCTATAATAGTATTGATATCTTTTCTGTGTTTTCTTTTTAATAATGCATTTATCCTACTTAAGAAAGCTCGTGGTTTAATAGGTTTAGTGATGTAATCATCTGCTCCTGCGTCAAAACCGGCTACTTCTGAATACTCCTCTCCTCTTGCAGTAAGAAAAGTAATAAGAACATCTTGATTTTCGGACATATTTCTAATTTCCCTACAAGTTTCAATCCCATCTTTAGAGGGCATCATCACATCTAAAACAATAAGATCAAATTTATGGTCCTGAATTTTTATAAGCGCTTCATTCCCACTACTGGCTGTAGAAACCATATAGCCTGCATTCTGTAAATTATGGGATAATATTTCTAATATATCAGGTTCATCGTCAACTAATAGAACTTTCACTGTATCTTTTTCCATTCTGCGAAAATGAGATTATAATTTTATGAAAACATTAATTCAACATAAAGGCTGTGTTAACTTTAGACCGTATAAGTTAAACAGCGATACTAAAATTTTATAATACTTAAATACCTTTCCGTACATTCACACCATGAATAAAAACAAAAAAGAAATTTTCGCAAGAATAGGCATTGCTACCAAAGGATTATTTTACTGCTTGATCGGCCTATTAACTACTATGGCAGCAATTGGCATGAGTAATAGTGAAGATACGGGCACTAAGGGATCTTTAGAATTTCTATCAGACAATTTGCTTGGCAAAATTATTTTAATCGCTGCTGCTGCAGGGTTGGCGTGTTATGTATTTTGGAAATGGATGCAAGCCTTTTCAGATAGTGATGATAAGGGAGATGATGCTAAAGGTTTAGCTAAACGTACTGGTTATTTTTTAAGTGGGCTTTTTTACGCTTTAATTGCCTTCACAGCTGTGCAATTAGTTATTGGAGCCAGTTCAGGAGGCGGAGATAAATCTTATGTAGCTATGCTTTTAAGCAAACCATTTGGAAAATTTTTAGTAGCCGGGCTAGCATTAATCTATTTTGGAAGGGCAGCATATATGATTTATATAGCGTATTCGGGTAAGTTTAAAGAAAAAATTGATCATGCTGGATTAGATTCAAAAGTTCAAAAAACTATTTTAATCACCGGAAAAATAGGCTATACCGCACGAGGCATTGTGATAGGCATTTTAGCATTCCTTACTACTAAAGCAGCCATATATTCAAGCTCCGGCCAAACGGGAGGAACAGATAAAGCCTTTGAATTTTTAAAAGGTGAATTTGGTATAATTGTATTATTAGTGATTGCAGTAGGATTATTTTCTTATGGAGGTTTTTTGTTACTTAAATCTCTTTATCGAAATTTAAATATGGATTAATATACCTTAAATTACTACTACTGCTTTCAGGCAAGCCTTAATTCTTATGCGGAAGTTGGGGAATTTTTTCACTTAAATATTTCCAATATCTTTTAGGAACATGCCGGATGTGCAGCTTCATATTTTTTCTAGAAGGAATATTTGCACTGTTAAAATAGTTTTGCCATAATTCTTGAAAAGCTATTTCACTTTCATCAAAAAATAATTTGGAAGTTTTTAGCGGATCAAATTGTGCATTAATATCAAATTCAATAGTTTCTACCTTATTCAAGTCATAATAAAGCCCATATTTTCGTTTTAAGTCATAAATGAGCCATTGTTGATCTGCATACCTGCTTTTAAAATGTTTTCTTATTAAAGGTAATACATTAAAATCAGGCTCAATCGTGGCAACATACATATTGTCTTTTGTTAACCGAAATCTTATAAAAGCTTCCATTCTGTGTTTTTCACGACTTACCATTTTAGCTGTTTGCACCACATGCAAAACATATGCATTGGCATAATCGGTGTCTACATTTTGATCACTGGCAAAAATATGTTGAATATACTTCAGTAAAATATTTTCAATCCCTTTTTCTTCACTTAAAAAAGCATAATAAAGTTGGTTACAACCTCGCGCAGAAATTTTAGATTGAATACCCTTCCATACCCTATCAGCTCTTTGACTATCAGTTACTATTTCTATTTGTTCAGCAAATAAAATATTTTGTGCGGCATCAACTGGAGTTATAAATGCCTGCTCATATTTACTATAAAATGTTTGAAAAACAGCAGTAAGAAACCCTTCAAAGGTATGGTCATACTGCAAAATAAATTGTTGCCTCATCGTTAAACAAATAGGTTAAGTTGTTTATTACACATCTCTTTATATTTACTCATTGAGCTTTGAAGAATATAACTCTTGATCTGATCAGAGGTTAAGTCTTTTCGTTCAAACTCTCTAGATTGGCAAGTCATAAAATATTTTGCGCGATTAAGGGCTACACCAATTTTTTCAAGATGCTGCCAATTAAGTTTCCTAAATTTACGAGCATGAATAATTTTATGTACCGACTTCATACCTAGTCCCGGGATGCGCGCTAACATACTTTTTTCTGCTTTATTAATATCTACCGGAAACATATGTAAATTCCTTAATGCCCAACTTAATTTAGGATCCACATCCAAATCTAAATTAGGATAATCATTATTTAATATCTCTCGCACATCAAATCCGTAAAAACGCAATAGCCAATCGGTTTGATACAATCTATTTTCCCTTAACATCGGCACAGCTGTTCCTAATTGAGGTAATCGCTCGTCATAACTGATTGGCACGTAACCTGAATAATATACTCTTTTAAGATTATAAGCTTTATAAAAGAAACTAGAGGTATACATGATCTGCTGATCGCTTTCGCCTGAAGCACCTATGATCATTTGTGTGCTCTGGCCGGCCGGAGCGTATTTTGGTGTGCTCTTAAAAATCTTTTTTTCAGATTTATAAAGTATGATCTCATTTTTAACCTTTTCCATTGGTTTAATGAAATCCTCTCGTTTTTTGTCAGGAGCAAGCAATTTTAATCCTGATTCAGAAGGAATTTCTATATTAACACTCAGCCGGTCAGCATATAAACCTGCTTCTTTCATCAACTCATCAGAAGCTCCCGGAATAGATTTTAAATGAATATAGCCATTAAAGTTTTCCTCTAATCGTAGTTTTTTAGCAACTGCCACTAACCGTTCCATAGTATAGTCTGCACTTTTAAAAATTCCTGAGCTTAAAAAAAGCCCTTCTATATAATTTCTGCGATAAAAATTAATAGTTAGGTCTACAACTTCTTGTACTTGAAAAGCAGCCCGTTTAATATCATTGCTTTTTCGTGTTACACAATAAGCGCAATCAAAAATGCAATAATTGGTTAATAAAATTTTCAATAGTGACACAC
>CBDBZN010000027.1:0-58991 GCA_965213575.1 Chitinophagales bacterium
AACCGGATATCGTTATTTTGGCGTTTCTACTTCAGGACAAACTTTAGAAGATCATCAAGATGATTATGATATGGCAGGATTCCCCGGTGCAAATATTAATGCAAATGGATCAAGTGTTTATACATATGATGAAACTAAACTACTATCTTCAGTAGATTCCGGTTATGTGGCACCATCCAGTATTTCAGATCCTATGACTATCGGGGTAGGTTATGCTTCTTATATATATTCAAAAGATTTACCCACTGTGGTCGATATAACCGGTGAAGTATCTTTTAATACTTTTGATTTTGGCGTTACCTATACTCCTTCAGATTCAGGAATTAATCACGATGGTTGGAACTTAGTAGGAAATCCTTTCCCTTCTGTTTTAAATTTTGATTCTACTCAAGAGTGGACATTGGTCAACATGGACACCGCTATTTACTTTTGGAACCCTGAAATGCAACATTATGCTTATTATGTTGATGGTGTATCAGCTGATGCTAAAGATCCTACAAAAGCTCATTTGATTCACCCTTCTCAAGCTTTCTTTATGAAAGCGAATGCACCCAACCCTGTTTTAGAAGTAACAAGAGATGCTACTTCTGCAGAGGAGGCAGTATTCTATAAAACCAACAAGGCTATTTCTAAATTAGATATCAGTTTATTTAAAAACTCAAAAAAAGTAGATCAAACAATCATCAGGTTTAAAGATGGTGCTACGGATGCATTCAGCGGATCACATGATGCCTATAAATTATTAAGCGGTTATGCAGCTGCTAATTTAGGTAGTTTGCTTCAAAGTACTCGATATTCAATTAATACAATCGGGCAAGTACAAGGCACAAAATCAATTCCATTATATTTCACTGCTACTTCAAATAGTGAATTTACCTTTAATGCTAGTAAAGAAGGATTAAGTGAAAATATATGTATTCTACTAGAAGATACTAAAGAAAATATCACTGTTAAAATAGCTGATCAACCATATACATTTACTGCTGATACAAAATGACAATCATAATAGGTTTGTTATACATTTTAATGTAGTAGAAGCTGACTTCATCACAGCAAATGATTCATTTTATATACCTTTTGGTTCTTCTGTTCAAGTAGATTTCAATAATACTTCTACCGGGGGAGAAAATTATTACTGGGATTTTAAAGATGGCCAGACTATGACAACTACAGAAACAAATGTTTCTCATAATTACTTACAAGCAGGCGCTTATGATGTTATGTTAGTATCAATGAATGATAACTGTAATGTTCAGGATAGTACAGTGAAAACTATTTTTATAAAAGGGGAAACTGTCCTTAATACGAATGCTCTTAATAAGGCATTTAATATTTATCCTAATCCTGTTAAAGATGTGTTGAATATCCAAACCGTGGCTTTAGAGGAGAATATTCAGAGTATTGATATTTTAAATATGTTGGGACAAAAAATTAAATCTTTCAACAGTATCAAATCACAAAATACTTTTGACGTTGCAGATTTAGTTCCGGGAATATATAATGTAGAGATTCATAGCGATAAAAATAGTTACAGCTATAAATTTAATAAAGAATAAAAATCCTTAAAGAGGAAAACAAAAAGGAAGAAAGAATTATCACTCAGCTACTACTAAATGATAATTCTTTTTTCCTTTTTGAATAAGAATATACTTCTCATTTAAAAAATCCTCTTTAGATACTTGATAGGAAATATCCGAAATCTTTTCTTTATTAATATTCAAAGCTCCTCCCTGAATTGTTCTTTTAGCCTCTCCTTTAGATGTGACAATATTAGTTACATCACTTAAAAAACTAAGCACATTAATACCTTTGTTTAACTCTTGCTTAGATACTGTTGCGCGGGGTACACCATCAAAAATTTCTAATAAATCACGTTCAGATAAGTTTTGCAATGCATCTTTAGTAGCTTTTCCAAACAAAATTGTGGAAGCTTGAATAGCTTTTTCATAGTCCGATCTACTATGCACACGCACGGTTACATCCTCTGCTAATTTATTCTGTAAAATACGAAGGTGAGGAGCAGAAACGTGCTCTTTCTCTAAGGCTTCAATTTCTTCTTTTTCTAATAGAGTAAATATTCTGACGTACTTAGCCGCATCTTCATCGGAGGTATTGAGCCAAAATTGATAAAATTTGTAAGGAGAAGTTTTTTCTCTGTCTAACCATACATTACCTTCTTCTGTCTTGCCAAACTTACCGCCGTCAGATTTTTTAATAAGCGGACAAGTAAGGGCATAAGCTTCTCCACCTGATTTCCTTCTTATAAATTCCGATCCTGTTACGATATTTCCCCATTGATCTGAGCCGCCCATTTGCAGCTTACAATCTTTCTCCTTATATAAATGATAAAAATCATATCCTTGAACCAATTGATAGCTAAATTCTGTAAAAGACATGCCTGATTCTAACCGCCTTTGGACAGAATCTTTTGCTAACATATAACTCACAGTAATATGCTTTCCCGCCTCACGAATAAAATCCAGAAAATTAAAATTTTTAAACCAATCGTAGTTATTAACTATTTCGGCAGAGTTTTCGTCTTTGTCAAAATCTAAAAACTGAGCTAACTGTTTTTGAATACACGCTAAATTATGATCTAATATCTCCTTAGATAGCAAATTTCTTTCTTCGGACTTGCCTGAAGGGTCACCTACCATTCCAGTAGCACCGCCCAATAATGCAATCGGTTTATGCCCTGCTTTTTGAAAATGCACGAGCATCATAATTTGCACCAAGCTTCCAATATGCAAAGAGTCAGCAGTAGGATCAAAACCAATATATCCGGTAACTCTCTCTTTATTTAATAATTCCTCTGTGCCGGGCATGATGTCGTGTATCATGCCTCTCCATTTCAATTGATCTACAAAAGACATATTTAATTATTTCGTGCTAATATCTTATAAAATTGGCGGATATTCTACAAAGTTACGCTCTGTCTCGTATAAACGAACTTGCAACTGGTACTTATCTTCTATTTTATCTCTTAATAATTTCCAGATTATAACTGCTATATTCTCTGCAGTAGGATTAAGTGTTTTAAATTCTTCAGTATCTAGATTTAAGTTTTTATGATCAAACCGTTCTATGATTTCTGATTGAATCAAATCTTTAATAATTTTCATATCGACCACATAACCGGTTTCCGGATCGATATCACCAACTATTTTTACTATTAATTGATAATTATGTCCATGAAAATTAGGATTGTTACATAACCCGAATACTTCATCATTTTTATCGTCTTTCCAATTAGGATTATATAGTCTATGAGCTGCGTTAAATCTGGCTTTTCTATATATTGCTACTTTATTATCCATTGCGATCGATTAGACAAAATAAAATTATGGCCATTTAATGACTAAATAAATATACCGCTTCCTTTAGAGGTATAGAAAAAATTAGTAGCAAAATTAGTAACTGTCTAATTTTATATGTTAAAAATTATTTTTCGCTCCTAAACCTGCTATGTAACAATTTAAGTACTTATTAGCAATAATTAATTAACACTTCTATACTTCTTTAAAGTTAAAATTAGCTTAATATAAAGTCATAAATTAATATTACAAATAATTATATGTCAATATTAAACATAAATATATTTTACAAAAAAGGTATTTATATATATTTTTACATTCTAATAAATTCTAATGAAAACAAGTTACTATTTATTTGTAATGACTAATATGCCAATAACTAATATATATATTGAAGTTACAAATAATGTATTGAATAGAGTTTTAGAAATAAAAAAGGACGTAACTAATCAAGGTTGGAGCAGTTTAAAAAAACTAATTTATGTAGAATATTTTCAATATAAAAAAGCTGCAACTGACAGAGAAAAGGAATTAAAAAAATTTGATCGTAAGCAAATAATAGCATTAGTCAAGAAAAAAAATCCCTATATGATCGATATTTTAGATCAGGTTATGGAAGATTAAAGGGATTTAATAGGTAAATTTTTTTTATTTATAGTATTATGTATTGCATAATACTATATTATTTTATACTTTTGCTCCCGATGAATATAAATAACGTTAAAACGCAAATGAAAAAAGGCATACTGGAATACTGCATTATATCCATTATCGCTTATAAGGAAGTATATGCTTCAGATATTATAGCGACTTTAAAAGAGGCTAAAATGATAGTTGTAGAAGGCACACTCTATCCATTGTTGACTCGCTTAAAAAATGAAGGCTTGCTTAATTATGAATGGAAAGAGTCTTTATCAGGTCCTCCAAGAAAATATTATACGCTAACAGATAAAGGCCGTGAGGCATTATCTGAATTAGCAAAAACATGGAAAGACTTAGTGATGGCAGTTTCATTAACTACTAAAAAAAATAATTAAGATGAATAAAACTACAAATGCAAATATCAGTGGGTATATATTTCAAATAGAAGATATTGCTTACGATAAATTGAAAAACTACCTTTTAGCCATACAAAAAAGGTTTATAGATATTCCCAATAATGCTGAGATTATTGAAGATATTGAAGCACGAATAGCAGAAATTTTAAAAGAAAATAAACCCCAGGTTACTCATATTATAACTGTTAAAGATATAGATGTAGTAATAGCAAGCATGGGTGAAGTGGAAGAAATGAATAGTGATGATGAAGATAATGAGTTTGTTAATGAACCATCTAACAACGCACCTAAAAGATTGCTTAGAGATCCTAAAGATGCTATAGTTGGTGGTGTATGTTCTGGTATTAGTGCATATTTTGGTTTAAATGATCCTATCTGGCTCAGATTAATTTTTATACTACTATTCTTCTTTGGTGGAGGAAGTATATTGATCTATATAGTTCTTTGGATAGTTATGCCTGTAGCCCAAACACCTTCAGATCGAATGCAGATGAGGGGAGAAAAAGTAAACCTTAATAATTTTGAAAAAAATATTCGAGAAGAATTTGAAAATATAAAGCGTAGGACCGATAAAAGTTGGAAATCTTCAGGAATAGATTTTTTCAATAGATTAATGATGTTTTTTGTTGATTTAATAAAAAACATTGCAGCTTTTCTAGGCAAATTTCTCAAGGTAATCTTGGGTATAGTAGCGATTTTGTTAATCATCATTTTAATAATAGGAGGGTTCGCCGGCTTATTTTCAATAACATCAATTGATAATTTTTTCAATGATATAATTTTCACTTCTTCGATTAATAGTATGCTTACAACAATAAGTCTCTCACTAATAGTATTAACGCCAATTGTATTTATACTCTATTTGGCAGCTAGCCTATTTCTCAAAAAAAATCATAAGATTAAGGGAAGTGCCATATTAACATTTTGTTCGATTTGGATAGTTGGTATTGTTATGTTTGCATTAAATGTTGCATGGTTAGTGATAGATTTTAGAGAGTCTTACAATCATACAACTATTCAAAAGTTTGATATTATGTCTGATACATTATTTGTAGAAAATATTTCTACTCCGATTAACAGTAGAAAATTACCATATGGCAGTTTACATAAAAAAAATAATTTGACAATTACAACTTGGGGAATAATTTCAAATGATATTGAACTTAGAGACTTTTCGTATCGTAATGGAATTTTGAAAACAAAAGGTGTAAGTTTTAAAGTAGGTGATTTTAGTAAGAGTTATCCTGATCGCGTACATATCAAATCTTCATTTTCATCTCAAGGAGGAAATAATGCAGAAGAAAATGCTAATAACATAAAATATCATTTTGAAGTAAATAATAATAAGCTTTTGCTAAATGATTTTCTAGAACTTAAAGAAGGAGCGAAATGGAGAGCACAGCAGGTAGATATTACATGCAATTTGCCGGAAGGTATGATTATATACTTTGATCCGAGTATGAAAGATATGCTTTCCGGTATTCAAACTTTCGGTTCTTATTCACGAAGTGAAATTGTAGGTCATTATTGGGAGATGACGCCACAAGGACTTAAATGTTTAGATTGTTAGAAAGGTTTTGCATAAATTAAGAATTCTTAACATTACTTAACTTAAAGAAGCTTTATCTTGCAATCATGATAAAGATCAATAATGTGAATAAATCTTATAGCATGGGGAGTAACAAACTTCACGTACTAAAAGGCATAGACCTTCACATTAAAGAAGGAGAATTAGTTTCCATCATGGGCCACTCCGGTTCCGGTAAATCCACCTTATTAAATATACTAGGTATTCTAGATAGCTATGATTCAGGGGAATATTATTTAGCAGACACTTTTATTCATAAACTCACAGAAGCTAAAGCTGCTTATTTTAGAAATAAATTTCTAGGTTTTATTTTTCAATCATATAATTTGCTGCCATTTAAAAATGCGATGGAAAATGTAGCCTTACCACTTTATTACCAAGGTGTTAACCGTAAAGAGCGCAACGACAAAGCAAAGGAATATTTAAGTATGTTTGGCTTAGCAGATTGGGCACATCACTTACCTAACGAGATGTCGGGCGGACAAAAACAACGGGTAGCCATAGCCAGAGCATTAATAAACGAACCAAAAGTGATCTTAGCGGATGAACCTACCGGAAATTTGGATACCGCTACTTCCTACGAAGTAATGGAAATCTTTCATAAAATTAATGCAGAAGGAAGAACGATTGTCATTGTCACCCACGAAGAAGATATTGCCGCAAAAACAAAACGCATTATTAGGATTAAGGACGGGGTTATTGTGGATTAATTTTCGAATTACGATTTTAGATTTGGGATTGAAGAATTATAAATGAAAGAACAACTTAAAGAGAGAACAAAAACTTTTGCTATTGATATATTCCGATTGGCTAACTTCTTAAAAGTTAATAGTCAATTACGCGCTTATATCAACCAACTCATTCGTAGCTCAAGTAGCGTAGGAGCCAATTATCGTGCAGCATGTCGTGCTAAGTCAACCAAAGATTGTATACATAAATTGAAAATTGTAGAGGAAGAAATTGATGAAAGTGCTTTTTTTTTAGAGTTATTACTGGAGGTTCAATCAAATAAAAAAGAAGAAATTAGAAGGCTTTTAAATGAAGCCATGAGTTAACAGCAATTGTAGTCAGCTCTATCAAAACAATTCGAGCAAAATTGAATTAGTATATTTAAAATTCGTCAATCTAAAATCGTAAATGACCACGTTTGATCTAGACAAATGGCATGAAATCTACTTATCGCTAAAAAAGCACAAGTTAAGGACATTCCTTACTGGTTTTGGGGTAGCTTGGGGGATATTTATGCTGGTGATATTGTTAGGGGCTGGACAGGGATTAGAAAAAGGAATATTATCGAATTTTAGTGGTTATGCAACTAATACCATCCAGGTGTATGGAGGTGTTACATCAATGCCCTACAAAGGATTAGGAACAGGACGACTAATTCGGCCGACCAGCAGGGATCTAGAGTTGCTGAAAGACTATATTAAAGATATAAAATACCTTTCGCTGCGAATGCCACTGGCATTAAGCGGAAATGTTACCTACAAAGATGAAGAGGTTTCGGCTTCTGTAGAAGGCATTACGCACGATTTTTTCAAGATAGAAACCTTTGATGTTAAAGCCGGTAGATTATTAAATGAAATGGATAGTAAATATCAGCGTAAAGTAGCGATTATCGGTAAAAGGACATTGGAAGTACTGTTTGATTTTAAGAATCCGATTGGAGAATACATCATCATTGGAGATGAGTTTTTTAAAATAGTGGGTGTTTTTGATAATGAGTCATCCGGCTTTGCTAATTATGAGTCAAACATATTCATTCCCGCTACTACTCTACGCCAAACATATAGCCAGGCAGATGAAGTACAGCGATTTTCGCTAATCCCACAAGCTGGGGTATCTGCTTCTGTGGTAGAAGATAAAATCAGAAAATTTCTGTCTATGAAAAATCAATTTGATTCGGAAGATAAGAGTGCGCTATGGATCATGAATTTAGAAGAAAGGTTCAATAATTTCAATTCACTGTTTTCCGGCATTTCCATTTTTTTATGGGCAGTGGGCTTAGGTACCCTATTAGGCGGTATAGTGGGTGTAGGCAATATTATGTTCATAGCAGTAAAAGAAAGAACTAAAGAAATAGGTATCCGTAAAGCGCTAGGTGCTACACCTAATGCTATTATTACGCAAATATTATCTGAAGCAATAGTGATTACCTTAGGAGCGGGGCTGGTAGGAATGTTACTGGGTAGTGGCATATTATTTGGCTTAGGATATATCATGGACCAAATGCCTGATTCAGGTTTTAGTTTTTTTACGGATCCTCAGATTGATTTAGGGATCACTATATCAGCTCTATTTGTGTTAATAGTTTTTGGATTAATAGCAGGATGGATTCCTGCTCAAAAAGCCTCGAAAGTTAATCCTATAGAAGCATTGAGGTATGAATAAAAGATTTTTTTGAAAGCAGTTTTAAATTATGAAGAATAAAAAAATAATCATCATAGGAGGAGTTTTAGTAGCGATCATCATCGTTTTGATTGTATTCAATTCCAGCTTTAAAGTTAAATCTGATAAGGGAAAAGAAACCATTTCTCCTGAAATGAGAGTCATCGAGCGAAAAATATATGCTTCAGGAACGATTGATCCTAACAAAGAAGTGGAGATTAAATCTCAAATATCCGGAATTATTGAAGAGATATATGTCAATACCGGACAATTAGTTAAAAAAGGTGATCGATTAGTAAAAGTTGGTATCGTTCCTGACCCTCAAAATGTCAGTAATGCAGAATCATCTTTAAAAATTGCACGGATAAACCTTCAAGAAGCTAGGCGAGATTATGACCGACAAAAAGCGTTGTTTGAAAAAGGAATTATTTCTGAAGTTGAATTTAATACTGTACAAACCAGATACAATTTAAGACAGGAAGAAGTAGAGTCTGCTCAAAATACCTTACAATTACTCAAAAAAGGAGTTGCGCAAAACATTAATAAAACCTCAAATATTATTTATACCACTGTGGATGGCACCGTTCTAAGCATTAATGCTAAAGAAGGTGGCTCAGTTACCGGCCGGAGTACTTTTCAAGAGGGTTCGACAGTAATGATCATCGCTGATTTAAACAATATGATATTTAGAGGAAGCGTAGGAGAGTCGGATGTAGACAAATTAACTCTTGGCCAAGAGCTAATACTTACTTTAGGTGCCATTAATGATGAGAAAATCAAAGCAGAACTAGGGTTTATTGCCCCTAAAGGAGTAGCTAATGAAAGTGGTGGTGGAGTCAAGTTTGATATTCAAGCTTCAGTATTGCAACATAGTACACATCGTATCAGGGCGGGCTACAGTGCTAATGCAGAAATGGTCATTGAGCGGACAGATAGCGTATTGGCATTGCAAGAAAGAGATATCACTTTTAGAAATGACTCGGCTTTTGTAAATATTATGAAAAATGATGAAATAACAGAACAGTACATAGTCACAGGTATTTCAGATGGCATTTATACAGAAATAAAGGAAGGAATATCTAAAGACGATGAGATTGTTCCAAAGGGAAGAATGCTGGGGCCGGACGTTAAAATAAGCTTTAAAGGTAAGTAGATATGATCATAAAAATCAGCAAGCATACATTTCATAACATATTACTATTGATTTTGACAGTAGTTGGTACGGGAATGAATCTATCTGCACAACAAACTTGGACATTAGAAAAGTGTGTCAATCAAGCGTTGATGCACAACTTAGAAGTTAAACAAAGTGCATTAAATGTAGAATTCAATGAGTCGTTTTTGAAGCAAAGTCAAGCAGGGCGATATCCCAGCTTAAATGCTAGCGGAAGTCATTATTATAATTTTGGCCGCTCTATCGACCCTACCACCAATGATTTTGTGAATACAGCTATCCGCTCCAATTCCTTTGGACTTAATTCCAGCGTAGTATTATTTGGTGGCCTGCAACAAACTCATACGATAGAAAAAAACAAGATCGCATTAAAGGCATCAACTTATGATCTAGAACAAACTAAAAACCAAGTTGCTTTAGCTGTATTAAGTACCTATTTGCAAATTCTTTTGAATGAAGAAAATATTGCAAATATTAAACAGCAATCGGTGCTGACCAATTCACAGATTGAACGAACTAAAGCATTAGTGGAAGCAGGTGCTTTGGTAGAAGGTGATTTATATGATTTGAAAGCTCAAAGGGCAAATGAGGAAGTTCAATTGGTAGACGCAGAGAACAGCTTAACTATATCTTATTTAGAATTAAGACAGTTGATGGGTATAGACCCGTTTGAAACAATCGAAGTAGTGATGCCCGATTTAAAGGTTGATCCGGAAAATTTTGAAAATGACTCTTTGACATTTAAAAATTTATATGAGCAGGTGGCACAATCTTACCCCACCATAAAAAGTGCGGAACTCAATTTAATTAGCAGTCAAAAAGATATAGCAATTGCGAAAAGCGCTTTGCAACCTACCTTAGCGTTGGGCGGTAGTATTGGTACTAATTATTCTAGCATTGGACAGGAGGTAGTCGATGTACGGTTTAATGGAGTAACTCCTATCGGATTTTTAGAAAATGATCAAAATACCATTGTCGTTACTAATGACATATCGCCGGTCTTTCAACAAACATCTTTTGGAGATCAATTGCAAACTAATCTTCGTCAGTCGGTTGGATTAAGCCTTAGCGTGCCTATTTTTAATGGCTGGCAAGCAAAAGAAGCACTACAAAGAGCTAAGATAAATTATTTAGTTGCAGCGTATTCAAAACAACAAACCGAAAACCAGCTGCAGAAAGAGCTGCAACAAGCATTAACGAACTTAAATGCTGCTCAAAAGAAATATATTGCTGCTTTAAAGAGTCAAAAGGCAACGGCAAAAGCATACTACTATTCAGAAGAAAGATACAAGCAGAAAATACTCACCACCGTAGACTTCATAGATGCAAAAAATCGTTTAAGCGTTAGTGAATCAAGTTTGCTACAAACTAAATATGATTATATTTTTCAATCTAAAGTGTTAGATTTTTATTTGGGAGAGCCACTTAGAGTTAATTATTGATTTCTAATTACTAATATGAATTCTGTAATGCTCAAACATTTCATTTTTTTTTGGCCCATTGCTTATTGTTTAATGGCTACTCCCCTTTTTGCACAAGAAGAGTTAGAAGGGCCCTGGCAAGGAACTTATTACCCAGTCATACAACTAGATACTGTCAATATAGTTGCCTCTACTCAATTAGTAATGGAAGATATTAAGCGGATTATCAAAAAAGATAATTCTCTCATACAAAGCTTTTGGAGTATGAGAAACTATGACTTTTTTTCTACCAGCAATATTGAAGTATATGATAAAAAAAATACCCTCGTAGGAACTAAAATATTGGAGCGGAAACATTTTTTCATAGATTCTCTACTATATAATCAAACTATTAAAGAACGCAATACCGGACATTTATATGATGAAAAAGGAAAGCCTATTTATTTTTCAGTAGAAATTTTTGAGAACCTTATGCAAGATGATACATTTTGGATTGAAAAAGCTGAGCGATATAAAAGTACCGAAAAACAAAGAGTTGCTGAAATGAATAAACGGCAGAAAAGAAAATATGATAAGAAGCAGGCTAAATGGCAAGAAGAATCAATAGACTTCTCTATTGAAAATGATGAAAATTCTGAGGAAAGTAGATTCAAAAATCTGCCTTTGGTAGATGATAAATTAGCCATTCTAGAACCTGAGATGGAAAAATATTATCATTTTAATTTGAAAGAAGGCTATTCTAAATATGGTGAAGAAAGTTATATTTTTTTAGCCATTCCTATAAAACCTCAAAGAGATAATACAATTATAAAGAAGCTAGAAGTTTGCATCAAGAAAAGTGATCTCAGTATTTTAGGATATTCAGTAGATATGATTTATAACAGCCTGTTAGTAGATTTTAATATAAAGCTAAACTTTAACTTGAAACAAATTAATCAACATTATTTACCGGTAGATCTTTTTTTAGATGCAGCAGTAGATGTTATAATGGTACAAGAAGAACGTTTTGTATGGAAAGCTAAAGCGTATGATTTTGAGCTGAATAAAGATGGCATGAAAAGTTTAAAGAACGATTTTTAAGGCACAAAGTTTGATAAGTATTAAATATTAATTAAACCTAAATATATAATATGAAAACCTTAAAAATTACCTTATCTATTGCTGCTTTAGCAGCTAGCTTTTTTGCGTGTAACACCTCTCAAAATGGATATGTTACTAAAACTAATAAATTAGAACATAACTTACCGTATTTTGCAAGTAGCTATGGGGAAAAGAATACACAAAAAGTAGAAATAGAAGCTCCTCAGGTAGAATCAGAGCCCTTAGTTGTTAGTACCAAGCCGGTGGAAGCAAAACCTGCAGTTAAAGTTAGAGAAGATTTGCCACCTGCAGATGCTATTTCAAATTCTAATACCATTTCTTCAAAAACATATACAAGAGCTGAAAAAAAAGAGGTGAGAAAAGAATTAAGAAATACTATAAAAAGAATAAATACTGAAAACAAAAGTGATTCAACTCATAATGAGGGTGGCGTATACTTACTTCTGTTAGTAATTATTGCTATTTTACTTCCACCATTAGCAGTATTCTTACACGAAGGAGCACTTAATACTAAGTTTTGGTTGAGCTTACTATTGACATTGTTATTCTTTATTCCCGGAATAATCTATGCATTAGTAGTAATTTTAGGAGCTGACGATTAAGCTGAAAATTCATTAATTCTTAAAGCCTTAACAGAGTCAAATTCTGTTAAGGCTTTTTTAGTTTATCTTATCTCCTCTTAAATTTCGGTATCGCTTTCTTGCTTCAATAATATATACACTGTCTTTGTAATCAAAAATTAATTTCTCATAAGTAGTAAGTGCCTTTTCTTTATCACTTAATTGGTTTTCATATAATAATGCTAAATTATATAACGCATCATCTCCTAAAATGCCGTCAGCATAAGAGGTTTTGATCTTTTCAAGATAATCTGCCGCCTTGCTATAATTTTGTTGTTGTTTCTCAATTTGATATTTAGCGAAATAAATATTATCTGTGAGATCATGATAGGGAAACAGCTTTATAATAGAATCTAATGCTTGATTAGCTTGATCATATTTATTTTGAAAAATTAACAACTCAGCTCGGGAATATAAGGACATAGGAATGATACTGGTATCTAGATTAAAATTGTCCATGATGAAAAAAGATAAAGTCATGGCATCATTAGCAACTAGTTCTGAAGTAGAAGATTTCAAAACATCTAATTGAGCTTTTGCCCATTCAAATTCATTAATAAAATAAGAAAGGCGGGCATTCCTGTACTTTGCCTCTTCTCCTATTGGTTCATCTTTATAAGCTTTATCTACCTGTCCATATAAAAGTGTCGCCTCCCATATATCACCTTTTATAAGGTAATAATCGCCTAAATCTAATTTACTTTGCGCTTTAATTATAGGCTTGACATTATCAATTTTTAGCACTTCTTCCATTAAGTCAATAGCACCTTGAATATTATCAAGATATCGAGCTTCTAAATTAGCTTTTTCTCTCATTGTCTCGACGGTTCCTTCATGTTTGCCATATTTATTTAAAAAACGGCCGTAGTCATTTTTAATAATATTAAGGTCGTCAGTTGTAAACACACCATTAGTCAGCTTTAATTTTCTAACATTTAAAATTTGTTGCTGAGCAGGAATAGCATATATTCCGTTAGGATCTTTATCGGCAACATATTGAAACATTTTAATAGCTTCATCATATTCACTAGCTTCTGTGGCCGTATAAGCCAATTCTAAAACTCTATAGCCGTTTTCTTTCATTCGCCTGTCTAGCGCTTTCGCTTGTATAAAAGCTTCTTCGTAATCCCCCTTTTGCGTATACTGCCAAATTAATAATTCCGGAAAAATATTATTATTTGGATCTTGTTGAATTCTTTTAAAGATTTGGCTTTTTAGCTCTTGAAATGTTTTATCATCATCAATAATGTCCTGTAAAGCTATCTGTACCTCTTCTATTTTATTTTGATTAATAGCTGCATAATCTAAATAGGAAGTTACTGCTTGCCCATACTTCTTTAACTTTTTATATAACGTGGCGATTTCATAGTTAAATAAATACTTATTATCTAACAGCTTCTGGCCTTGTAAATAACTTTTTAATGCAAAATCTGTCTCATCTATGGCTACGAATGCATTTGCTGCTAAGGCAATTTTAGTAGGATTGGAAGGAAGTGTTTGTACAACATCCTGAAATTGGGTAACTGCTTTATTTTGTTCACCTGCAGTTTTATAAACCTTTCCCAAGTCTATTTGAACAGAAATATTATCGGGATCATTCTTTATTTGTTTTTTAACAGTTTTTTCTGCCTTTTTATAATCTTTAGTGAGCAATAAAAGCTCCATGTAATTTTTATAGTAATAAGGCAAAGGATCTTTATTCCATAAGTCTTCATATATATCTAGTGCCTTTTCATATTCACCATTTTGGTAATACTGCTGGGCTAATAGCTGTTCTTGATTTAATTGCGCGTAGATATTATTTGGAATTAGCGAGATAAAAGAAATGATTACACCTATAACTATTAACGCGTTTTTCATATAAAGTAAACGTTAGGACTATCTTAAAATTGCCGAATAAATGCGAGAGTATCCAAAGAAACAGCTTTGGAAGGGCTAATTCAATTTAAAAGTAATAGGCAAGTTATAGCTGACTCGTACGGGCTTACCTCTTTGTTTACCCGGTTTCCATTTAGGAAGGCTTTTTACAACCCTTACAGCTTCTTCATCACAACCGGCACCTATACCTCTCAGTACTTTTACATTACTTACTGCTCCGGTCGGCTCAACAACAAAGTTGATGTATACTTTCCCTTCCACGCCATTTTCCCTTGCTATATTAGGATATCTGATGTTTCTGCCGATATATTTATACAGTTCTTCCACTCCTCCGGGATATTGAGGAGATTCTTCCACTACCAAGAATATTTCTGCTTCACCGGTTTCTTCTTCTTCAATATCCGGCATCTCAATTTCCACTTGTTCTTCTATTTCTACTTCTTCTATTTCCGGTTCTTCTTCAATGATCTCTTCATCATCTAATATTTCTAATTTGGGTGGCGGTGGTGGTGGTGGTGGTGGTTTCTTTTGCTCTGTAGGGGGAATGTCGACTTCTAACTCTTCCGGAATAACTAAGTCCCCCATCAAAGATGACGTTTCTATCACTTCTCTCCAATTAAATGCCAGCAAAATGATCATAATAGCTATTAAATACCCAATCCTTAAAAAAGTACCTCTAAAACGATCCACATTAGCTGTCACCGCTTTCTTTTCGTTTACATCACCTTCTTTTTTACTGACTAAATTTTTTATAATACCTTTTATGAAAAGCAACCGCATGCCGTTTGTGACAGTCATAATAGAACCAAGTAGTACTAATATATATTTCGCAATGCTATTCATAAAGAAAGAGACGGCGAGTAATACCACCCCTATTCCAAAAAAGATCATAGCTTTGTGAAAATCGCTAAGTTGTTCTTTATATGCTTTTCTTAAATCATTCATAATTTATCTTCCGATCGTCAAAAATAATTATAATACTTTAATATTCATGATAAATTACCTTAAAAGATATTATTCCAAATAATACGCCCAATGAGTTAGCTATAATATCTTGTATTTCAAAGTGTCTTCCTTGATGATGCACCAACTGCAACAATTCCATAATAACACCATAAGAAATACTTAATATGGCTACCCACTTTATTGCATTACAACGAAGAGCATAATAAGAATATTGCTTTTTAAATCCTATCACAAGTAAGAAGGCAAGTATTCCATATAGGATAAAATGTACTGCTTTATCAGCATATTCAGCATTTTCCTTAGGCAACTGGTTGCCGGAGATCATTGATAAAACTAATATTACTAATGCCCATGTCAGAGCAATAGCATTGTAATGAAAAAACAGCGGATTGGATTTATTCTCCTATAAGCATTCCATAAGCTTCTGCATCTAAAAGATCACCTACCTCAGAAGTATCTGATATTTTAATTTTAATCATCCAGCCATCGCCGTATGGATCTTTATTGATAGATTCGGGAGTATCTTCTAAAGAATCATTAATTTCCGTAACAGTACCGGATATTGGCATAAACAAATCAGAAACTGTTTTTACTGCTTCTACCGTGCCAAATGTTGCTTCTTTATCTAAAGTATCTCCTTTTGTTTCAATTTCCAGATATACTATATCTCCTAATTCCTTCTGAGCAAAGTCGGTAATGCCAACAGTCGCTATATTTCCTTCTATTTTGACCCATTCATGGTCTTTTGTATATTTTAATTCTGCAGGTACTTTCATTGATTGGGTTATTTTATTCAAAAATAAACATTTTTCTATGGCTTACTTGAATTTTTTCTAAAGAAACTTGCAAAATGTTTTGCATAGATTATTTTAAAAAAATCGCCTATTCAGCGTACTAAATAGGCGACCATATTAATGAGATTAGCGTTTTAATTTAAACTAACAATTTCAAATTCAGTTCTTCTATTTAATTGCCTTCCCAAATCAGAATCATTATTAGCTATAGGTTTTGTTTTCTCCATAACCTGCAGCTGTTAATCTTTTTTTATCAATGCTATGTGTATCGGCTAAATAATCAATTACTGTTTGAGCTCTTTGTTTAGAAAGCTTCTTATTGTATTTAGGTGTTCCTTTATCATCTGTATGGCCAGAGATTTCAATTGTCATTTTTGGATACTTAGTTAAATATTTAGCTACTCTATCCAATTCTGCCTTAGACTCGGGCCTTAAAGTCGCTTTGTCAAAATCAAAGAAAATATTATTTAAAACAATTCTACTGCCTACTGCCACTGGTTGTAATAAAATATCTTTATTTATTGCCTCATAACTATTTGTTTCAGGAACTTCAAAGTTTTCTGAATGGAAAAGATAGCCTTCTTTTTCTACGGCAATACCATAGTTCTTCCCGGCTGGTAAAGACATCATATAATTTCCTGTAACATTATTGGATACCATTTCTGCTATCACTCGATTCGCATCTAAGTCCACAATATAAAGACTTGCTCTTAAGGGATCTTTAGAATTTGCATCTTTAACTTTTCCGGTAACTAACGTTAAAGGCTGGCTGTACTTTACTTCAGTTTCGTTTGCACTTTGGCCGGTTAAATCTACTTTATAAATATCTTTATCTCCTAAACCCTCTTTTCTAACAGAAGACATATAAGCCGTTTTTCCATCAGCTGTTAAATTAAAGAAGATATCATTATCGGGTGTATTGATCGGGTAACCCATATTTACCGGCTTACTCCATGCACCATTTCTCCAAACAGATCTAAAAATGTCATATCCACCCATTGAGTTATGCCCGGTTGAACTAAAATATAAAGTCCTACCATCCGGGTGAAAAAATACACCGTCTTCGTCATACTTAGTATTAATATCATTACTAATCCTTTCTACTTTCCCCCATTTTCCTTTTTCAATCCTTTCTTGACATGAAAAATATCTCTACCGGTATTATTATCATCATTATCTCTCACAAAATAAGCTACTTTTCCATCCGGTGAGAAGGTAATCGTACGTTCGTATTCATTGCCACTGATCACTTCATCTAATTCTCTTTCTCTTTCCCATTCTCCATCTTCAAACTTTGCATAAGATATATCTCCTAGGTCATTACCATCGTCACCATATATATATAAAATTGATCCGTCATTGGATAAGGCAAGCGCTGATTCGTGAGAAGGACCGTTTAAACTAGTTACTGCGACAGCTTTTGACCAATCACCATTAATGTTGTAAGTAACATATATATCTTCAAAAATTTGATCATCTCTAATATCAACTTGGCCACTGCCATCTACCCTAGGCCTTCTGGAAGTAAAATACATGGTCATTGCATCTGTTGTAAGTACCGGAGCATAATCAGGATATTGACCATTAACATTCGTACCCAAATTCTTAAGTGTAATATTTTTGGGATTTTGATACATTTCCTTACCATTGTTACATTCTTCGATTCTTTTCCTCATGATATCATCAATGTTCTCAATTTCAACCATTTTGTTTGTTGTAAGTACATTTTTACAATAAATCACGTTGGCAACAGGTAACCGTTACTTCAAGCTCACCGTCTTCTTCCGGCGCCGGATTATCAAGTTGATATTGATATAAGGTAATGGCTTTATCAAAGTCATAATTGAGGTGATAAGCTTCTGCCATCAACAAGTGCAGTTGTGGATGAAACTCCGGATTAATTTCATGAGCTTTTTGCAAATATGGAAGCGCTTCTGATCTGTTAATAGAGTTTAAATGGCAAAGTCCGATTTTGAAGTTAACTTCTGCATCATTCGGATAAATGTTATAAGCTTTAATAAAACTTGCTAAGGCTTCTTCATATTCTCCTAATCTGTCATAAAGATCATCATTCCCTTCTTTCATATATTTTTCAAATTGATCTTTCTCTTTTCCTTTGGCTAAGGCGGTTAGATTAGTAAGCAAGGTACTTAATAGAAATATTATAATTAATTTTTTCATAGTTATAGTTTGATTATATGTAATGTACATATCTTATTGAAAAACCGTGCCAATATCTTCATAAAACTAGTACTAAAGTTTTGCGATATGCATTACAAAAAACTCAACTGGGCATAAAATTGCTCAATTTGTGATTAAAAAAATTAAACTTCTTCTCGTTCCAGTTCTAAAATAGTTTCTCCCGGGGCAGCACCCCCATCTTTATTATGCAATCCATGAATTTCTACTCTTATCCTCTTGGAAATACTTTGCGCTTCAAAATTTTCAATAATTTCAATAATATCTTGATGAACAAAATGCGTTCTGTCAGCATCAATTTCCACGATTGACTGCCTAGGCATCTTATCCAAGATTGCAGAAAGCTTAGCTTTACTTAAAAAAGTAACATTTTCTCCAAACTGGATAATTATATGTTTTTTACCTATAGTATCACCTTGCTTGATAGTAAAAGGCACTTTATAATTTTTATAGAGTATGGCAATAATTGCCGTTACTAAACCTAAGCATACCCCTAGCAACAGGTCAGTAAATACCATCGCTACTATTGTTACCATGAATGGAATAAATTGATCTATACCATCCTTATACATTCTTTTATATAGAGAAGGATGAGAAAGTTTATAACCTACAACAATTAATACAGCAGCTAAACTGGCAAGTGGTATAAAGTTAAGAAGATGCGGAATGAAATATATACTTACTAAAATAAATATGCCGTGCAAAATAGCTGATAATTTAGTTCTGCCACCGGATTGTATATTTGCTGAGCTCCTAACAATTACCTGTGTTAAGGGAAGCCCTCCTATCATACCTGAAACCATATTACCAACGCCTTGTGCTACTAGTTCTCTATTAGTTGGAGTAGCATTTTTATAGTAAGGATCAATTTTATCTGTAGCTTCTACACATAAGAGTGTTTCTAAACTTGCAACAACTGCAATAACGAAAGCTGTAAAATATACAGCAGAATTAGTTAATCCACTAAAATCCGGAGAAGAGAAATTCATTAAAAAGCCATTAAACTCGCTCACCGGTATGTTCACTAAATGTTCTCGAGAAATGTTTAAAGTAGCACTATCTTGTAATAAATAGCTTAAAAATGCCCCGTTATTACTGCTACTATTGGGCCTTGTATTACATTAGAGAATGACCTTTTTTTAATGAACTTCAATTGCCATACAATAAGGATGGTTATAGAAATAAAGGCGATGAGTGTAGCACCGGGGACTGATGTAATCTGTAAAGTTGAGCAGCTCTGAAAAAGTATTTTCACCGTCTGCTCTCTGAAAAAATTCTAAATCGCCTTCATAATCCTTATCATATCCAAAGAAATGGGGAATTTGTTTTAAGGTAATAATAATACCAATACCTGCCAACATACCCTGAATGACGGAAGAAGGAAAGAAATAAGCGATATTACCTGCTTTTAAAAGCCCTAATATTATTTGCATCATACCTCCTATGATCACAGCTACTAGAAATAATTCAAACTACCCAATTCTTGTATAGCTCCTAATACGATCACAGCTAATCCTGCAGCGGGCCACTTACACCTAAGTTAGAGCCGCTAATACTCCCTACAACAATTCCGCCGACTACACCTGCTATGAGGCCTGAGAAAAGAGGAGCCCCTGAAGCCAATGCTATCCCGAGACAAAGCGAATTGCTACAAAATATACCACTATACTTGATGGTATATCATGTTTTAAATTTTTAAAAATGCCGTGATCGAATTTCATGGAGGTATAGTTTTATGTTTTGAAATAAAAGGGATGAAAAATGCCGTTTGTTAAACTATACGTTGGGGGATGCTCTATTTTGAATTTAAATCCTTTACCGGGTTTCTTTCGGCTAAACAAAATTGATGAGAAGACAGGCTGTTATCAATAAATTTTTTTTGAAGATAATAAGCGGTAGGATAAATTAATATTGTATTCAAATTCTATCTTTTCTTCAGCTTCCTCTTCACTCTCTGAAGCTTCATGCATCAGAGAAATCAGATTATTATCATTAGAGTCAATTAATGCATTACTTATATGCAGGGTAGCAGGTAATAAAAAATACTGTTAAAAAGTAATAAGCCGATAAGATTAAATATTCTACTTGTCTGTTTCACAATTTTAAATCTGAGTAAGAAACTAAATATAGAACATTTTATTAAGATAATATAAATTACTAAAATATTTTATATGTGTAGTGCCCTGTTATCAGTTGCTGCCAATGCTGCTTCTTTCAAAGCCTCTGTAAATGTAGGATGAGCATGACAAATTCTGGCAATATCTTCCGCACTGGCTTTGTATTCCATAGCTACTACGGCCTTCTGCAATCATATCAGCAGCTCTTGGGCCGATCATGTGAACACCTAAAATTTCATCATTACTTTTATCAGCTAATACTTTAATAAAACCGTCTGTATCCATACTTGCCCTAGCTCTACCGCTTGCTTTAAAAGGAAAGCTGCCTGACTTATATTCAATATTTTTATCTTTTAACTGCTGTTCTGTATAACCACGCTTGCGACTTCCCGGCCAAGTATATACCACTCCGGGATAAATAGATAATTTATGTGGGGTTTTGCCCTGCCAATGTTTCTGCTACATAAACACCTTCTTCCTCCGCTTTATGAGCTAACATCGCACCTTTAACCACATCGCCTATTGCATAAATACCTGAAGTAGATGTTTGCAGATGTTCATCAACTTCAATTCTTCCTTTATCATCAACCTTGACGCCGGCTTTATCCATATTAAGCCCTTCAGTATATGGCTTTCTACCTACTGCACCAAACAATATTCTGCTTGCAATTCAACGTCTTTATCATTTTATCTTTTGCTGTTACGGTAACCATATTTCCTTTTACAGAAGCGCCGGTAACTTTATGATTTAAATAAGAATCAATTCCTAATTCTTTTTTTAGGTTTCTTTTTAGTTCTTTTCCTAAGTCAGCGTCCATTGTAGGAAGAAAGCTATCCCATATATTCTACAACTTGTACTTTCGTGCCTAAGCGGGCATATACCGAGCCAAGCTCTAATCCGATCACCCCACCGCCTATAACAATCATCGTTTTAGGAACTTCCGATAATTCTAATGCTTCGGTAGAAGTAATGATTCTTTTTTTATCAATTTCAATGCCCGGCAGAGAAGATGGTTTAGAACCTGTAGCGATGATAACTTTATCAGTCTCTATCTTTATTTCTTCTCCGTTAGGTGGTTTTATTGAAATAGTATTCTTGTCGATGAAAGACCCTAAGCCGTGAAGGACGTCAATTTTATTTTTTTTCATTAAATATTTAATCCCGTCACAAGTTTGTTGCACTACTTCACTTTTTCGCTGGATCATTTGCTTAAAGTTGACCTTTAAGTCTTTTAATTCAATACCATGTGTTTTAAATTTTTCCTGTGCGTTATGATAGTGTTCTGAAGAATCTAACAGCGCTTTTGAAGGAATACAACCTACATTTAAGCAAGTACCGCCTAGTGTATCATATTTTTCAATTATAGCGGTTTTCATACCTAACTGTGCACATCTGATAGCTGCTACATATCCACCCGGACCTGATCCAATAATTGTTACATCATACTTATTCATAATATTACTTTTTTAATGAGCGGGGATTTGTTTATTTACGAATCACCCGCTCACTTTTTTTGTATCATTGTGCATCTCCACATAGCCCGGGGTTTAAACCCGGGCTATGTGGAGATTAATTTAATCTAAGTTCAATAATATTTTAACAGGATCTTTACCCACTAACAGTTCAGCAGGATTTTCCAACTGTTCCTTCACTTTTACTAAAAAAGAAACTGATTCTTTTCCGTCAATAATTCTGTGGTCGTAAGAAAGGGCTAAATACATCATGCGCTTGATCACCACCTCCCCATTAACTGCCATTGGCCGCTCTTCAATTTTATGCATTCCTAAAATAGCTGATTGAGGCTGATTAATGATTGGAGTAGACATCAGAGAGCCAAAAACACCCCCATTAGTCAAAGTGAATGTTCCACCTTCCATCTCCTCGAGTCCTAATGAACCATCTCTGCCTTTTTTGGCTAGCCGTATCACTTCTTTTTCAATGCCCGCCATCGAAAGTGACTCAGCATTTCTGATTACCGGTACCACTAATCCTTTGGGCGTTGAAACCGCAATAGAAATATCACAATAATTGTGAGAGATCATATTTTCTCCGTCGATAATGGCATTTACTGCCGGAAATTCCATTAATGCATTACAACAAGCTTTTACAAAAAATGACATAAAGCCTAATCCAACACCATGGATTTCTTTAAATTTTTCTTTATACTGGCTTCTTAAATCCATGATCGGCCCCATGTCAACTTCATTGAAAGTAGTTAACATAGCCGTTTCATTTTTGGCTTTTACTAAACGTGCTGCAATCGTTCTTCGAAGGCGAGACATTTTCTCTGTTTTTGTATCTCTACTGCCTTCTTTCTGAGCGGCACCGCCATTTTCAATAAAGGCTAAAATATCTTGTTTGGTGATACGTCCGTCTTTTCCTGATCCGTCTACATTTTTATTTTGGATATTTTGTTCTTTCATAAGCTTTGCAGCAGCAGGCGAAGCATGTTTGTCTGACTTGGAAGATGATGGCTCTTTCTCCTTTGATTGCTCAGTTTCTTTTGAATCCTTTTTCTCCTCGTTATCTTTAGGTTTTTCTCCAGCAGATTCTTCGTTATTGCCTTTTTTCTCTTCCTTAGATGTTTCTTTCTTTTCAGGAGCTTTAGCATCACTATCTATCTTGGCAATAACCTGCCCGATCTCGACATCTTCCCCTTCATCTACAACTATTTCTAACACACCCGCTTTTTCAGCAGGTACTTCCATGGTAGCTTTGTCAGATTCTAATTCACATATAGATTCGTCCATCTCTACATAATCACCACTTTCTTTTAACCATTTAGCAATGGTAGCTTCCGAAACTGACTCTCCTAAACTGGGTATTTTTACTTCTATTGCCATCGTACAAGTTTATAATTTATAGTTGACAGTTTATAGTTCAGAATTATAATTCTAAATGATAAACTCTGAATTATGCAAACGCTCTTTCAATTAATTCTTTTTGCTCTTTTTCGTGCACTTTATAAAATCCGGTTGCAGGCGAAGCAGCTGACCTTCTCGAGATCACCTCCATATCAATATTTTCAAGATATCTTAAATAGCTTAAAATATATGTCCATGCGCCCATATTTTGAGGCTCTTCTTGTACCCAGATCAACGCTGCTTTATTGTATTTATTAAATACTTTTTTCAGCTGTTTTAATGGAAGCGGATAGATCTGCTCTAAACGGACAATCACAATATCTGTTCTGCCCAATTCTTCTTGCTTTTCCAGTAGGTCGTAATAGATCTTGCCGGTACAGCATAAAACTTTTTTAATTTTTGCAGCATCTTTTTCACCAAATTCATCTACGTACAGTTCTTTGAACCCACCTTTTTTGATTTCAGAAATATCGGAGATACATTTAGGATGGCGCAACAATGATTTTGGAGACATGACAATGAGCGGTTTCCTAAAAGGGCGCGCTAATTGCCTGCGTAGTGCATGGAAAAAATTAGCGGGAGAGGTAATATTAGCCACTGTCATATTATAATCCCCACAAAGTTGCAAAAATCTCTCCAAACGAGCACTGGAATGCTCAGGCCCTTGCCCTTCATAGCCATGCGGCAGCAGCAATACAATACCGCTATTTTTATTCCATTTACTTTCAGATGTTGCAATAAATTGGTCGATCATTGTTTGAGCGCCATTAGCAAAATCTCCAAACTGAGCTTCCCAAATAGTGAGTGTATCCGGGGTGCTGATAGAATAGCCAAATTCGAAACCAAGTACGGCAAATTCTGACAATAAAGAATTGTAAATCATAAACCGGCCTTGTCCACTCGACAAGTTGTTCAACCGATTATATTCTTTACTGGTTTTTTCATCATAAACCATGGCGTGCCGGTGAGAAAAAGTACCTCTCTTTACATCTTGGCCACTCATCCGAATATCATGTCCATCTAATAAGATAGAACCATAAGCTAATAATTCACCGGAAGCCCAGTCTAATTTACCTTTGTCGTAATGTTCTTCTTTCCTATTATTAAGCATTTTAGCTACTTTTCTGAGTGGCGTAAAACCTTCCGGAAGAGTAGTAATACCGTCAACAATTACCTTAATTTGTTTTTCCTTAATGGCAGTGGTAGGAGAAGAATCAAAATCCTTTGCAGTAGCTTTCCTATGAGATTTCCAGAGGATTTCAGAAGGTTGATATTCATAAGGAAGTGGCTTTTCCTTGACCATATCTAACCGATCTTGTAGCAATTTCCTAAACTCTTTTTCCATCTTCTTTGCTACATCGGCATCAATAATATTATTTTCAACTAATTGATTAATGTATATCTTCCGTGGATTAGGATGCTTACTGATCAGCTCATAAAGATGTGGCTGAGTAAATTTAGGATCATCGCTTTCGTTATGGCCATGTTTACGATAACACACCATATCTACAAAAATATCTCGTTTAAATTTATTTCTAAATTCTGTTGCTAACTCTGCGGCAAATACTACTGATTCAGCATCATCACCATTAACATGCAGAACCGGCGAGTCAGTAGTTTGCGCTACACTTGTGCAGTAATTAGACGATCGGGCATCATCAAAATCAGTTGTAAAGCCAACTTGATTATTGATCACAAAATGAATTACTCCACCAACATAATATCCCGGTAGCTGAGCCATTTGAATCAATTCATATACTACGCCTTGTCCTGCTATTGCAGAGTCTCCATGAATAATAATTGGCAAAACATTTTCCGTTACTCTGTCATAAGTTATATCAAGTTTGGCTCTTGCAGTACCTTGAACCACCGGGTCAACTGCTTCAAGATGAGAAGGGTTTGGCGCCAATTGCAAATGCATTTTGTTGCCGGAAGTTGTTGTCAAGTTAGAGGTAAAACCTAAATGATATTTTACATCTCCATCGCCCATTGTAAAATCTTCAGGAACAGCATTACCTTCAAATTCGTTGAACAATTGCTCATACGTTTTACCTAAAATATTAGCCAGTACATTTAACCTGCCTCGATGAGCCATGCCTATCAGAACTTCCTGTGTGCCTAGCTCAGAAGCCTTATTAATGATCGCATCTAGTGCAGGAATAGTTGTTTCTCCGCCTTCTAATGAAAAACGTTTCTGCCCAACATATTTTTTACTTAAAAAGTCTTCTAAAACATTGGTTTCTGTTAATTTGAAAAGAATTCTTTTCTTCTTATCCAAATCATATTTCTGTGTCTGCGACCGAGTTTCAATTTTTTCTTTAATCCACTGTTTTACTTCAGGATCTGTGATATAGGTATATTCAATACCTATAGAGCCACAGTAAATTTTTTCTAGGTGAGCAATGATATCTTTTAGCGTAGCCTTTCCTAATCCAACTTCGCTTCCGGCTTGGAAAGAAGTATCCAGATCAGCTTTTTCAAGTCCAAAATCTTCCAGCTTTAGGTGCGCATGGCGGTCTTTTCTAGGCCTTATCGGGTTGGTATCTGCTATTAAATGGCCTTTTTTGCGATATGCGTGGATCAAATTCCAAACTTTTAGCTCTTTAGGAGAAAGATCGGTGCCTGATGAGCCATTCGAATAATCTTTTAAGGCAAACTCAAACCCGTCAAAAAACTTTCTCCACTCTATATCTACGCTGGCAGGTTCCTTTTTGTAATCGGTGTATAATGAGTCGATATAAGAAGGATGGGCATTAGAGATATAAGAAAGTTGGTCCATAATTACTTAGTATTTGTTGCAAATATCGGAGTTTTTTATCAAAAATTTTGATATCAACGGGTTAAGTTTGAGAGAATTGATTTAAAGATTAAGACCTTTATAAAATAAAACGAATATTTCACCATTATGAATTCTGCAAAGGCCTCAGATTTTAGGTTATTCATTCCTTTTAGTACTTTAGCCTGCTAATTAAACACCATGCCAAGGATATTGGGAATAGATTATGGGAATAAAAGAGTGGGGTTAGCAGTAACTGATCCTTTGAAGATCATTGCCTCTCCCCTTGATACTATTCATGCTAAAGACATTGTAGCTTATTTAAAGAATTATTGTTTGAGAGAAGAAGTGGAAAAAATTATAGTAGGAGAAGCTAAAACTTTACGAAATGAAAACACGCATTCTTCTGAATCAATTAGTAATTTTGTAAAGCATCTGAAAAAAACATTTCCCACCATTTCTATAGAAATGATTGATGAAAGATTTACTAGTAAAATTGCTATGCGAAGCATGGTCGATATGGGATTAAAGAAAAAAGACCGGCAAAAAAAGGAAAATCTGGATAAGATAAGTGCCTCCCTGATCTTACAAACCTACTTAGATAAAACAGCCATATGATTATACCTATTGTAGCTTACGGAAGCCCGATTTTAAACATAGAATGTGACGATATTGACAGCTCCTATCCTGATCTGAACAGGTTAATAAAAGATATGTTTGAAACAATGTATCATGCAAATGGCGTAGGATTAGCCGCACCTCAAATCGGACAGTCAATTAGAGTTTTTATTGTGGATAGCGAACAGCTTTTTAAAGAAGAAGAAAATTCGCCAGAGAAAGGTATTAAAAAAGTGTTTATTAATGCCGACATCATTGAAGAAAGTGGAGATTTTTGGAGTTATAATGAAGGGTGCCTGAGTATTCCCGGAGTGCGGGAAGATATTCAAAGAATGCCGAAAATTAAGATCAAATATTATGATGAGAACTTTAAAGAACAGGAGGAAATTTATGAAGGGGTGACTGCCAGAGTAATTCAACATGAGTATGATCACGTAGATGGTATTTTATTCACTGATCATTTAAAGCCACTCAAAAAAAAGTTGTTGAGAAAAAAATTAAATGAAATTTCAATTGGAAAAGTTAAGGTGGATTATAGGATGAAGTTTCCGAAGTGAAAGGATTAATTAGCTAAGTTAGTACGAAACTTTTTACTACATATTACGTTATTAAATAAGTTATGAAAACACAATTTATCACAGATAATCAAGGCAAGAAAGTTGCAGTTGTGCTATCGATGGACAAATATCAACAGATGTTGGACAACCTAGAAGAAATGGAATGTGTTAAAGCATATGATAAATCAAAACAGCAAGAACAAGAATTTATTGATGCTGAGCAAGCTTTTAAAGAAATCGAAATTAAGCGGAAACAGCAATAATGTATCAGGTTCTTGTTGAGCGAAAAGCTCAAAAACAGCTTAATAAAATCCCGGAACCTTATTATACCCGCCTAAAAAAAATTATTTTAAATTTAGCTTCTAATCCTCGCCCGGCTGCTTCTAAAAAACTTGTCAATAGAGCAGGTTTTAGAATTCGTCAAGGCAACTACCGCATTATATATGATATTGATGATCATATTTTAAAAGTTTTTGTGATAGCTGCAGGACATAGGAAAGATGTATATGAATAGCTTCATATTAGCAACATTTTTTAATGCACGTTGACTATATCATCGTAGGCCAAGGCATTGCCGGAACCGTCTTAGCTCATATTTTAATCCAAAAAGGAAAGAAAATCATTGTTTTTGATGAAGATACTGCTCAAACTGCCTCTAAAGTAGCGGCCGGATTATTTAATCCAATTGTTTTTAAAAGGTTAGTGAAGAGCTGGAAAGCAGATGAATTTATCGCTTTTAATCGATTCTTTTACAAAGAGCTGGAACAAATCCTACAACAAAAGTTTTATCAAGAACAACCTGTCTATAAAATTATCAGCTCGTCGGATGAGCTGCATTTTTGGAACAGCAAAATTAAAAATATTACTACTAAACCATATCTTGATGAAATTAAATCAAATAATAATCCGGCTGTAAAAGCACCCTATCAATTTGGCGTGATTCAAGAAGCAGGCAGTGTAGATGTTAAATTGCTATTGGAATCTTCTAAAAACTATTTAATTGGGAAAGGATGTTATAAAACACACTCCATAGATTATAGTAAAATAAAATTTGATGCCGATTCAGTTTGGTATCATAGTGTGCAAGCTTCAAAAATAATTTTTTGTGAGGGCTATAAAGCAGTAAGTAATCCGTTTTTTAAAGCCTTGCCTTTTAAACTGACTAAAGGTGAAGTGATAAGAATTAAAGCTCCGGAGCTAAAATTAAAGGAAATAGTTTCTAAAAATATTTATGTATTACCTAAAGGAAACGATGAATACACCATAGGAGCTACGTATGAATGGAATTTTAAAGATGACGAGCCTACCCAAACGGCCAAATCAGTACTCATAGAGAAATTACGGACTATATTAAGTAGTAAATTTGAAGTAATTAGTCATCAAGCGGGTATCAGGCCTACTGTAAAAGACCGAAGGCCACTAATCGGCTTATCACCTCTAAATAATAAAGTAAGCATATTTAATGGATTAGGTACCCGAGGTGTTTTGTTGGCTCCTTGGTTAGCTAATAATTTTGCTGATTTTTTAGCGGGTAAAAATGAATTAGATAAAGAAGCTGATATCAATAGATTTTTTAATGCAAAAGAAAAACCTGACCCTAATCTTTCAGTGATCCATACTAAAGATGGTTCTTATACTATTTATCATCAATTATTAGATGAGACTTACCATTCTATTCATGGAGCGGTGCAAGAGGCGAAACATGTATTTATAGATGCAGGCTTAAAATATTTTGATCAGAAAAACTTATCCGTTTTCGAAATTGGTTTTGGTACAGGATTAAATGCTTGTTTAACTTTCGTTGAAGCACAACAGCAACAATTAAATATTATTTATCATACAATTGAAAAATATCCTTTATCAAAAGCACTCATCGGACAGTTAAACTATTCCGAATACTTATCCAAGAAACTTTTACTTAAAGTACATGATATGGATTGGGAAACAGAGAATGAGCTAGCTGAAAACTTTACGTTTAAAAAAATATCTGCTAATTTATTAGATTATGAGTTGAAGCAAACATATGATATTTGCTATTTTGATGCTTTTGCTCCTAATAAACAGCCGGAGTTATGGAGTGAAATTATTTTTAAAAAATTATTTGATTCTTTAAAAGAAGGAGGCATTCTAGTTACTTATTGTGCAAAAGGAGCTGTTAAGCGAACTTTAAAACAAGTAGGATTTGAAGTACAAACGCTACCCGGCCCACCGGGAAAACGCGAAATGGTAAGGGCTGTAAAGGCTCGAACTCAGAAGTCAGAAGATTAAACTTATCGTTTGAGTATACTAAATAGCGCCTCATTAACATAATAATTACTAACGCCTAGTTTCTCTTTTTTTAATATTCCATCGTTGGATAGCGTATTAAGATAATTAGCAGCTGTTAAGCGCGAAACCCCTAAATCATTTACAATAAATTCAATTTTTGTATACGGATGCATGAATAGGTTATTTAATAAATCGTGGCTATAGAATTTATAACTATTTCTTAAACGGTGTTTATACTCAATCATTAGATCTTTTATATTAAGAATGAGGCCAATCGTTTCAATAGCAGTTTCTTCAATTCCTTTTATGATAAACAATAGCCAGTCTTCCCATAAATTCTCATCTCTTACTTTTTGTAAAAATCTATAATATTCAGATTTATGCTTAATGATATATTTACTTAAATACAAAATTGGAAGTGGCTGTAACCCTTGTAAAATTAAATATAAGATATTAATAATTCTTCCCGTTCTGCCATTCCCCATCGTAAAAGGGATGAATACTTTCGAATTGAAAATGAATAATTGCCATTTTGATTAGAGGATCACAGTCTTGCATGCTAGGCTCATTAATGTATCTCTCTAAATTGCTCATTAAATAGATTATCTCTTCATAATCTTGGGGTGGAGTATATATAACATCACCCGTCTTTGCATTTTTTAGCTCGGTACCCGGCAACTTTCTGAATCCAGCTTGATTATTTTCTAATACTTCTTGAATACTAAGAATAATTTTATTAGTTAATAAATCATTCTCTGAAATCAATTCAAACCCTTTTTTTAACGCAGAAATATAATTTTGTACTTCCTTAGCATTAAGGGAGTTGAATAAATATAAATTCAGCTCAGATTTATATAAATCATCATGAGTTGTAATAATGTTTTCAATTGCAGAACTATCTTTTGCTTCCTGTAATCCCAAAGTATTAATTAATATATGCTGATTAGGAATGGTAGATGCAATCCCCTTTAATTCAGCCAGTGCTGCATGGGCTGATGGCAAACTTTTCAAAACCTTTTTAGTTTCTAATTCCACATCTAGTGGCAATATTTTCATTTTCCAACCATCCATATATATAAAATATTATAATTTTCTATACAAATATAAGGCATTATATATAGATTTTTCGATTTTCTATACATATATAGCTTGATATGATAATTATTTTTATTTTATAAAAACATTGCAGTTGGCCCATTGTCTCAAAGTATTTTTAATGAAGATATACTGTTCTACCGGATCTGAAATTCAATTCATAACTGACTGCAAATGCTATAGGAATATGGCTAGCTAACCACATGAAAGAACTTATTATTTTAATATTAATTGATTACCCATATAATTATAATTGGTCTAATTATTGCTAATTTTACTACAAACATCACACAATTATGACGTCAGCCAAAAGAAAAAAGAGTATCCGTATCGTTGGCTGGGTAACTTTAGTACTGGTAGTATTATTTGTTATCGTGCAATTAGTTACAAATTATTATCTAAATCCTATTATTGATAACTTAGTTCAAAGCAAACTCTCAGAAGTCGATGCGGTTGAGATAACATACGATAAACTAAAAGCAAACTTGCCTAAACGTTCTATAAAATTTTTTAATGTTCGCATTAATAATAAAGCTGGCCAAGGTAGTAATTATTCCATCACAGTGCCTGAAATTAAGTTTAAAGCAGTTGAAATCTACGATTTAGTATTTAATAATAAAGTTGATCTAAAAAAAATCAAGATTAAGAGGCCTAATATTCATTATGTGATAAATGATAGCCTCTCAGAAAATGATACCGTTACAACAAAACAGTCTTCTACAAATCCAAATTCTCCTTCTATAGAGATTAAACAAATCGAAATTGAAGAAGGAAGTTTTAACATCACTCAAGGTGAAAATATTTATGCTTCAGATAGTTTTAAACTTAAAATTAAAGGTATTGAAATTGATAGCACGAGTAACTTTAAGAAATTAGCTACCCTTGTTAAAAGTATAAAAATATACGTAGATAAACCTAAAATTTCTCTTCCTACTGCTCGCTATGATATTACTGCAAACCATATAGAATTTTCTACTAAAAATAAATTATTACAGATTAAGGATTTTAAAGTAATGCCTCTTGAAAAAAAACTGCAACATTCCAAAAAATTAGGCTACCAAATAGATCGTATTGATATCAAAACAAAACAAATTTCACTGCAAAATATAAATATTGAAAAATTGCTTAATGAGCAATCTATAGTAGCTTCTTCCTTAAATATTGATAGTTTAAATTTTGAAGCGTTACGCGATAAAAGGGTGCCTAGGGAGGGAAATCAGAAAAAAGCGTTGCCACAAGAGTTAATGAGAGAATTAGGTTTTATAATTAATATAGATAGTATACATGTAAGATCTGCCAATTTACGATACGGAGAAATGATGCCTAACGGCCAACAGCCCGGATATGTATATTTTAATAAATTAAATGGCTCAATATATAATCTCACCAATGATTCCCTAAATGGTAAAAAAACTAAATTAACTGCTACTGCATTGGTTATGGGAGAGGGTTATGCCCAAGCTGAGTTAGAAACTGATATCCTTGATCCTAACAATAGTTTTAGCTTTAAAGGCTCTCTAGGGCAAATGCCACTAACTGCATTTAATAACATGCTTACTCCTACAGAATTTATGACAATAGAAAAAGGAATATTATATAAAATGTATTTTACTGTAAATGCAAATGAAAATTTTTCGGAAGGAGAACTCTTAGCAAAGTATGAAAACTTCAAAGTAGCATTGGCTGAAGGGCATTCTAAAAAAAGCGAATCTAAGGTGGGAGAAGCCTTAAAAAGCTTTATCATTAATAATTTTATCTTTAAATCTCGCAATACTGGCAGCATTGATGAATTGCGTAAAGGAAAAATATATTTTGAAAGGGATAAAGAGCGATCGATTATTAACTATTGCTGGAAGAGCCTTTTAAGTGGGATAAAACCTTTACTACTAACGACCAATGGAGAGTTAGTAGTAAAGTAAACTTTAATCTTTTGGAGGCAGCTTAACTAACTGAAACCAATATTCGTTTAATTGCCTGATAATCTTAACTAAATCATCAAATCCTACCGGTTTTGTTATAAAAGAATTAACGCCTAAATTATAAGACTTAATAATATCTTCATCTGCGCTAGAGGTAGTCAATACTACAACTGGAATTTTCTTTAGTTTTTCATCAGATTTGATCTCTCGCAATGCTTCGCGGCCGTCTTTTTTAGGCATGTTTAAATCAAGTAATATAAGGCCGGGCTTTGGAGCATTAGTTGCATCATATTTCCCTCGTTGATGAAGATAATCCATTAACTCTTCTCCATCTTCCACAAACTGAAGCGTATTTTTTAATCTATTTTTTTCAAATGCATCTTTAGCCAATAATCGATCATCGGCATCATCATCAGCCATTAAAATAGTTATAACATTATCCATAAATATTGATTATATTTTAGGCAAATATATTAAAAATGTAGCACCTTTTCCTTCTTCACTTTCTGCAGTTAAATATCCATGATGGTTAGATACTATTTTAGCACAAACTGCTAAGCCTATTCCTGTGCCTTCATATTCTGACCTACCATGAAGCCGTTGAAATAAAGTAAATATCTTATCTAAATATTTTTCATCAAACCCTATTCCATTATCAGCTACTGAAATTTCATAGCAATTCTGTTGAAGATTTATAGAGGCTTTTTTCTTTAATTCTTGCTTACTGACTTCTTTATATGATATTTCAATAATAGGAGTAATACCCTCTGCTTGGAATTTTATTCCATTTGATATCAAGTTTTGAAATAATCTGGTAAGTTGTCCATGATTGCCATTTATTTCGTTAGGTAAAGGCCTTACATTGACTGTTGCTTTTTTCTCATTGATAATGAGCGCTAAATTACTAACCGCTTCTTCGACAGGATTTCTTAAGTCAATCATTTTTAAAGGAGCTTTCTCTCTACTTATCCTGGAAAAAGTTAACAAATCATTTATTAATGTCTGCATGCGCTCTGCCGCACTGCCCATCCTTTTAACATATTCAGCACCGGGTATAGGTTCTGTAGCATCTTCATATATTCCAACTAACCTGTCTCCAAATGCCCTAATTTTTCTAAGTGGTTCTTGCAGGTCATGAGAAGCCACATAGGCAAATTGTTCTAAATCTTGATTTGACCTTTTAAGCTCATTTATTAAGCTTTTAGACATGTGTTCAGCTCTGGCACGCTTTTCAAACTGCATCAGCACTTGATAAAATGTTATAATGATGATCAAAATAGTGATCATTGAAAATACTGTAAATACGATAGTGGGATTACTACTAGCTTGGTTATAAGCAAATAATCTGTCGTTTAGAATCACAGCTTCTTGAGCTTCCATGATAGATACTTGCTCTCTTAATTCATCCATTGTTTTCTTGCCTTCATCTAGCAGCTTATAAAAAAGTGGAGTTCTACTGGCACCTGAGGAATCAAGGTTAAGTAATAAATCAATTGCTTCAAATCTATAAGATATTAGCTTAGAAATACTGTCAATACTTGTTTGTTGATTTTTTTCTTTTCCAACATGTTTTGTAATACTTAATAAAAGATCTGAAATATCTTCTTTTGAGCCATCTAAGGGATATAAATAATCTTTCTTATGAGTTAACAAATATCCTCTAGTGGCCGTTTCAGCATCTAAGGCTCTAGCTATTAAATCATTAAGGTCTGCAATTATTTTTTGCGAATAAGCCACTTCTATTGTATCATTTAGTGTTTTTTCTACTACATATACAGAGTATATAGCAAAGCTCACTACAATGATCAAAGTAGTAATTAAAAATAATTTAATATTTGAATATATACGAGAAGTTTCCAATTTCACAAAGTTAATTTTT
Organism: Chitinophagales bacterium; assembly: GCA_965213575.1. Lineage (GTDB taxonomy): Bacteria > Bacteroidota > Bacteroidia > Chitinophagales > JAUHXS01 > JAUHXS01. The sequence continues at coordinate 34,596 of CBDBZN010000027.1, forward strand.
TTTAAATCATTTCAGATTAAAAATATTCCTCAATGTGGGTATGGCATTCTACTAAGTAGGTTTAAATTAAGATTAAAGTAAAGTAAAATCATTTGATTATCATTACCTTATGCGCATACATTACATGGCATGCTATTTACAACTTTAAAACGTGTAAAAACTCAGTACTTAGTAGAAATGTGAATATTGAGTTTGAGCTAAATTATGGGATTAAATATAAATAAAGCATACGATCTTATTGCCGGTAAATTAGAAGCTTGGGCAGAAACATTTATTAAAATGTTGCCTAATTTTATTTTATCATTTGTAATATTAATAACGTTTTATTTTATAGCTAAAATGGCTAGCAAGTTGGTTCGAAACCTGCTAGAAAAAACTTCCTTTAAGATTTCTTTAAAAGATCTTATAGGTAGGATGGTCTACTTAGTTATTATTATAGTAGGCACGTTTATAGCATTAAGTGTTTTAAAATTAGATAAAGCAGTCACCTCGTTACTAGCCGGAGCGGGTGTTATTGGTTTAGCATTAAGTTTTGCTTTCCAAGATACAGCAGCAAATTTTTTATCCGGAATAGTTTTATCTATAAAAAGCCCTTTCAGAATTGGAGATATATTAAAAACTAACGGATTTTATGGAAAAGTACAGAAACTTAATTTAAGAACTACTTTAATAAAAACCTTTCAAGGCCAAGAAGTATATATTCCCAATAAGCATATTTTCGAAAACCCGTTAACTAATTATTCCAGCCATTACGGAAGGAGGGTAGATTTAGATGTAGGAGTTTCATATGGCGATGATTTAGATAAGGTAAAAAGAAACAACTATTAATGCTATAAAAAACATCAGAAGTATTGATTCTTCAAAAGACATTAGTTTATTTTTTAAAGAATTTGGTGATAGCTCTATCAATTTTGTTGTTCGTTTTTGGGCTAAAGATACTGAGCAAGGGAGCTTTCTTGAAGCGAGAAGCAATGCTATCATGGCTATAAAGAAAGCTTTTGATGAGAATGATATCATGATTCCATTCCCGATCCGGACACTTGATTTTGGCATAAAAGGTGGAGAGAAACTTACCGAAATGCTATCAGTCCAAAGTGAAGAAAGTTTATCAAATAACCATAACCATAAATAATAATGAAGATCCAATTTATAAGTTTATCAATAGCTGTACTAGCATGTATTTCATGCAATGATGATAACTCAGCAGAGAAAGAAACGATGAAAAAAGAAGTTGATGAAGCAATAGACGCTACGCAAGATTATTTTACTGCTGAGAAAAATAATTTAAGAGAAGAAGTAATTTACATGAAACAAGATGCAAAAGCTAAAATTACTGTTTTAGAAGAACGCATCGAAAATTTTAAAAATGAAGGTAGAGATGATAGTGCTGACTCATTAAATTATACTAAAAATCAATTGCAAGAAGCTGACAGGAAATTAGAAATGGCTTTAGAAGACATTAAGAATAAAAGCATGGAAGAGTTCAAAGCTACTAAAGCTGATATAAAGGCTTTACTAAATAAAACTGAGCGAGAGATAGATAATGCCGGAGAAGCTATTTACAATGACAAAACAGACACTAGTAATTATGGAAGATAATAAATATTCAACTTTATCTATAGCAGTAGAGGATTTAAAAAGGAGAGGCTACACCCTAGATTTTGAGATTGAAAGTGATGGATTACACACACTTGATTCTAATCAAAAGTTTAAACCTGAAAATATCAAAATTGATGAATTTCATAGGTTTGAAGGAATGACTAATCCCGGTGACATGTCTATAATATATGCTTTAAGTACTAACTCCGGAGAAAAAGGCACAATTATTGACAGTTACGGAGTAGAAGGATCTCAACAATTGTCAGAATTCTTATTAAAAATTGATAAAAACGAAAAATGATTTTTATGAAAAATGTATATGTATTAATATGTATTAGTTTCTTATTTATAAATAAAATTACTGCAGAAATAGCTAAAAGTTGGATAACTATTGAAACTACCGGTAAGAGCTGGGGTACTGAAATAGCCAGCGACGGAGAAGGCAACATCTACATCGGAGGAGGCTATGAAGGGGATATTTCTATGAATGCCAGACAAGTGGGCCAATCTGAACAAGAGAATTTTTATATAGCTAAATACAGCTCAGCCGGAGATCTTATTTGGAATAAAACTATAAAAAATAACGGCCTGACAAAACTAGCTTCTTTGGTGGTTGATCAAAATGGAAATGTATATGTCGCATTAAATTTTTTGGGGGATTTAACTTGGGATAACCTCAACTACACAACTAAAGGAAATTATGATGGATTATTAGTAAAATTAGATAAAACCGGCACTGTGAAGTGGAGCGAGTTAGTTGGTGGGCTTGAAGAAGATCAAATAAGCAAAATAGCCATAGATGATAATGGATATTTATATGTTACGGGTATCTCAAACAGTAAAGTATTAATTAATAAATCAGGTAAGGATATAATCTCAAGTAACGGAGTAGGCCAAGCTTTTGTTGCTAAATATGGACAAAATGGAAGTTGTTTATGGATAAAGAACTTTTTAGCTAATAAGCGAATAAACGTTGCAGATATCGCTGTTGGAAATGATGAAAGCATTTTTATTGCAGGAAATTTCAGTGGTGATGTAATGTTTAATGATAAAAAAGTTTTAAGTACGGTAGGTAAGGATAATATTTTTTTGGTTAAACTTAACCCTTCCGGTGAAATTGGTTGGGTTAACCACGATGGAAGTATATCTGATGATAAGGCTGTTTGTTTAGCAACGGATAGAGCAGGTAATATAATTATGGCAGGAAGGTTTCAACTTAGTGCTAAATTTGGAGAAGAAATCTTAACCTCTGTAAAAAATTATGATGTGTTTGTTGCAAAATATAATGGGCAAGGCAAAAATATGTGGGCAAGGCAAATTTCAGGAGGAGTAGGTGATGAAACGGTGAAAGATTTAAAGGTAGATCGAGAAGGCAATATTTACGTATTAGGCGATTATCCCGGAGGGATTACACTAGAAAGTGTTTCGCTATCTTATCCGGGTGACGGGAATAGCGGTAATTGTTATATTGCATGTTACGATCCGGATGGTTTAGTAAAATGGGCTGAAAGTATAGGTGGCCAAGGAGATAATGATCGAGCTCATGCTATGTGCATCACTCCTTCTAACCAAATATGGATTGCTTTAAATTTAGATGGATTAACGGATCTAGGTGAAGTAAGTTCGGATTTCAGTCAGTACAATACAACTGTTATAAAGTTTAAAAGAGAAGAAAAGTAGTCTTATAAGATAGATTAACCTTAATTTTTATTCACTAATGGACAAGCAACCATTTTCCTTTTAAATGGTTCATATTTTTTTTGCTTGGTTTTTTTGTGTTTCTCTCGTTCATATTTAAATGTTATCTCCCGATACATACCCATAGAAGCATCATTCGTTTTTTGAACGGTAGTATAACCATCGAAATGGCTATAATTAAATCTTTCTTCATAAAAAATATGTTGCTTTTTCATTTTGCTTTTAAATCCAATCCCCAAGAAAAGCCACTAAAGGAGGTGCCTGACTCATCGAACCGGATATTTGCTGTATTATACCCTACAGTTGCATATAATTGCAGCATTTCTAAGTTGATCAGTATCACTTGCGCACTAAATCTAAAAGCAGCCCCACTTAAAGTTTTAGAAGTATTGAAGAACTTAGTAAATTGTGTATAATCAGTAGTAAATTGAAATTTATCACTAAAAGGAATAACCATTTTAAACGTTGGGGTAGTAACATGAATTCCCTCCGGACCATTGATCGTATTCATAGCTAGGCCTAAGCCCAATGTAAGCTCTTTTTCTTTTATGGTTTGAGAAGAGAGATTTAAAAACATTAATCCCATGCAGATCATACTAATTATTTGCTTTTCCATATTAAATGCTTTTGTACACTACAATGATCGACATATTACATATTTTAATCAAATACTAAAATGTATAGGTGTGGAATCAACATTCTCAAATTCTTATGTTTTTATATTTCCCATTTTGTATTTTAGCATCTGATCAAAATTATGATATGAAATTAGTTTCTTGGAATGTAAACGGAATTAGAGCGACGATTAAAAAAGGTTTTAAGGAAATATTAGAAGATATAAATCCTGATATCATTGGTTTGCAAGAAACTAAAGCCAATATTGACCAAACTAGGGAAGCGCTTCAAAACATCGATGGCTATCATGTATTTATAAATGACTCTAAAGCTCGAAAGGGATACTCAGGTACTGCTATATTAACTAAAGAAAAACCAAATAATGTATCCTATGATATCATGGTGAATGAGCACGATAGTGAAGGGCGAGTAATTACAGCTGAATATCCGGATTTTTATTTAGTAAATGTTTATGTGCCAAATTCAGGTTCAGAACTCCGCCGCTTAGATTACAGATCAACATGGGACGAAGCGTTTACTAATTATTTATTTAATTTGGGGAAGGTAAAGAAGGTAATTGTAACCGGAGACTTTAATGTGGCTCATCAACCCATTGACTTAGCAAGGCCCGAATCAAATTACAATAAATCATCCGGTTATACGCAAGTCGAGATAGATGGTTTCAAAAATTTATTACAAAAAAATGCCTTTGTTGATACATTTCGGCATTTACATCCCGAAAAAGAAACGTATTCTTATTGGAATCAGCGCTTTCGTGCTCGTGATAGAAATATAGGCTGGCGGATTGACTATTTTTTAGTGCCTCAGCAAATGATGCTATCCGTAAAATCAGCATTTATCTTAAATGAGGTACATGGCTCCGATCATTGCCCGGTTGGAATAGAAATTTAATTAGCTGATTATTTTATTTGCCAATTAGCTAATTGGCAAACCCATCCCATCCTTGTGCTAACAAATCATGGGTAGTACCTGATTTTGTATGAATATTAATTCCATCTTTTTCCTTTGTTATTTTTCCGATAGGTGTTATAGCCGGGAAGTTTTTGATTTTATCGAGATCTTTAGGGTTAATTGTAAATAATAATTCATAATCCTCTCCCCCACTTAAAGCACATAAAGTAGGGTCAATACTAAAAGTTTGTACCGCTAAGTCTATTACTTCCTGATTAATGGGCAAAGCTGCTTCATCTACTAGGGCACCAACATTTGATTGTTGGCAAATATGCTTTATTTCAGATGCAAGCCCATCAGATATATCGATCATCGCGGTAGGTTTGATATTCTGATTATTAAAAAATTCGATAATATCTTTTCTCGCTTCAGGTTTTAATATTTTCTCCACGATGTATTCATGCCCTTGTAATTCCGGTTGCATATTTTTATCAGCTAAATAAACCTCTTTTTCTCTTTCCAACAGTTGAAGGCCCAAATATGCACCTCCTAATTCTCCCGATACACATATTATATCTCCTTCTTGAGCACCATTTCGATAAATAATATCTTTTTCTTTTGCTTTGCCTATGGCAGTAACACTAATTATTAAACCTTTAAGTGATGCGGTAGTATCACCACCTATCAAATCAACTCCATAGTTATCACAGGCTAACTTTATTCCGCTGTACAATTCATCCAAAGCTTCTACAGAGTATCGGTTTGATACAGCAATGGATACTGTAATTTGTTCAGGCACAGCATTCATAGCATATACATCCGATAGATTTACGATCACACTTTTATACCCTAAATGTTTTAGAGGCGTATACATCATATCAAAATGAATGCCCTCAATCAACATATCTGTAGTGATAATTATGCATTCTTTGCCGGCCTTTATAACCGCAGCATCATCACCGATTCCTTTAAGTGTTGAGTTATTTTTAATAGTAATCTCTTTAGTAAGCTTTTCTATCAATGCAAATTCTCCAAGTTGACTGATTTCTGTCCGAGTTTCTTGTTTTTCCATATGGCAAAGATACATTGTACAGCTGAAGGATTCCAGCTTAAGAGCCGTAATCTTGTAAAGAACTACGATATCGCAAGCTTTATAGTTATATTTGTGCAAATATTATCCGGTTTGAAATTTTCAAGAGAAACGCTTTATCATTTATGTTTACTAACCTTATTAGGATTTAGTTTTTTAGGCGGATTACTTGTAGTCTTATTTCAAAAAAAAGTTTTTTTATCTCTTTTTCTAAATGCACCCAAAGGCGTATGGGAGCAATTATCAATTGGATTAATCTATGGAATTGCTTGTTCACTAATCGCTTTATTAATAATTACACGAAGTTTTTTCAAAAATGAATACCTTTTTTTCGCAAATCTGATAAAAGTAGCAGATATAAAATTATATGATATTGCCTTCTTCTCATTTTGTGCAGGAGTGGGAGAAGAGATATTATTTAGAGGCGCCTTACAACCATGGCTAGGCATTTGGGTAACTGCAATTATATTTGTTGGCTTACATGGTTATTTAAATCCTAAGAATTGGCGATTAAGCATATATGGTATATTTATGATAATTGTAGTAGCGGGCTTCGGATATTTGTATGAAAGAGCCGGTTTGATCAGTGCTATAGCTGCACACTTTATTATTGACGTAATTTTGTTCTTGTTTTTGAGATTTAAAACGCCTTCCAGCCCTATTGATCCTACTATAGTGCAAGAAAAAAACTGAATATGGAAACGATTGTAGCCATAGCAACCGGCCCTACTGCCGGAGCCATAAGTGTGATAAGGCTATCAGGAGATGATGCCATAACAATTTGTAATAGTTGTTTTAAAGAAAAAAATCTTACAAAGCAAAAATCGCACACTATTCATTTTGGAAAAATAATGGATGGCGACATAGTGATTGATGAAGTACTCGTTAGTCTTTTCATAGCTCCTAATTCCTATACCAGAGAAGATGTTATAGAAGTTTCTTGCCATGGATCGACCTATATTCAGCAAAAGATCATTGATCTATTTTTAAAAAAAGGCGCCCGGCTGGCTAAGCCCGGTGAATTTACGATGAGGGCTTTTCTTAATGGACAAATGGACCTGGCTCAAGCAGAAGCAGTGGCTGATTTAATTGCCGCCTCTACTAAACATCAACATGAAATAGCTATAAATCAAATGAGAGGTGGATTTACTTCTATATTAAATACCTTACGGGAAAAGCTAATTGAATTTGCCAGCTTAATTGAGTTAGAAAATGACTTTGGGGAGGAAGATGTGGAGTTTGCAGATAGAACAGCATTGATTAAACTCATTAAGCAAATACAAACTGTCATTAGTGACTTAAAGCAATCTTTCCAATATGGCAATGCGATTAAAGAAGGTATTCCTGTAGCAATCGTTGGTAAACCGAATGTAGGCAAATCTACCTTACTTAATGTGCTGCTTAACGAAGAAAAGGCCATAATTAGCGATATTCCCGGCACCACGCGTGATATAATTGAAGATACAATACAGATTGAAGGCTTATTGTTTCGGTTCATTGATACCGCCGGTATTCGTGCTACCACTGATACCATAGAGTCAATTGGTATTAATAAAGCCAAAGAACAACTTAGCAAAGCTAAAATCGTGATATACATAGATGAGATTAATGAGAATATTGAAGAGATCATTGAAAATTATAAACAAATGGCCATAAATAATAGTCAAAAAAGCATCATCTTATTAAACAAATCAGATGCTTTTCATCAATGCCATCAGTATGATATTGAAGAGGCGGTGAGCACCAAACTGAATAGAACTCCCACGCTGGCTATTTCTGCAAAAGAAAAAACTAATATTGATAGACTTTTAGATTTTTTAGTCAACGTGGTAGAAGTTAACAAACCTTCTGAAAATAACCTCGTTGTGTCAAATATTCGTCATGTAGATGCTCTTGAGAAAACAGATGCAGCACTCAATAGTACATTAAATGGATTAGCAAATAATACATCAAGCGATCTAGTTGCTGTTGATATTAGACAGGCTTTGCATTTCTTAGGTGAGATAACAGGCACTATTACGACTGAGGACTTACTGGATTCTATCTTTGGAAACTTTTGTATTGGAAAGTAACCACTACAAAACAAACCACTCCAATTCTTATACAATACCTATAGTATTCAATAGTAACAGGTGCTTTAATCGAAAATGCAAAAACTGTTTGTTTTGCTTTGTTACTGATTTGTTTTGAATATATTTGTACCTCATTTGTACCTCAAACGGATTGAGCATAAATTTGTACCTCAGTCCGATTTTTTTGGCACACCGTGGCACACCTAGACACACGAAAGAATTAGGAGAACTAAGCTTTTTAGATTATTACAAACAGATTGCTAGAAAACGTAAGGGTTCAAATTATGATAATTGGATGGCTGCTTATCAATATTTAGAAACTTTTGTAGATAAAGGGTTGAAATTTGCCAACCTGAATGAGAAGCTTATAAATGAATTTAAAGAATATTTGCTCACTACTCAAAGCTATAAACGTAAGAATACTAAATTATCTCAGAATACGGCACTAGCATATTTTAATAAAGTTAAGGCTACTTTAAAACAAGCTTTTAAAGACGGCTACTTACAATATGATCTTAACGGAAGGATTCCATCAATTAAAGAGGCAGAAACACGTAGGGAGTATCTTACATTGACTGAATTAAATAAACTTGTAAAGACTACCTTGTGAAAATGATTTACTCAAACGTGCTGCTCTCTTTTCAGCTCTTACAGGATTAAGATTTGCAGATATTAAAAAGCTTACGTGGAGCGAAATAGAGTATGTAGAGCAACAAGGCTATTTTATTAAGTTCCAACAACAAAAAACTAAAGGAATGGAAACACAGCCTATTTCTGATCAGGCATATTCGTTATTAGGTGTAGCTACAGCACCAACTGATAAGATTTTTAAGGAGTTAGAATATTCAGCTTACAACAACAAACACCTACTCAACTGGACTGAATTAGCAGGTATTGCTAAACACATTACTTTTCATTGTTTTAGACACACGTTTGCAACCTTGCAATTAGCAAAAGGAACAGATATTTATACAGTATCTAAAATGCTAGGACATAAGGAGCTGAAAACAACTCAAATTTATGCAAAGGTTGTTGACCAATCTAAGCGAGATGCAGCAGATAAAATTAAACTGGAGATATAATGGAAAGCTATCTTAATAAAATTTTAGACAACTTTTCTGTTATTGACTTAATATCTAAAATTCAATTTGAATTTCAGAATGAAAATGACAGCTTACCGTCAAATTCTATAATTGAGTCTTTTACAAAAAAAGTGAAAGGTGAACTAATCGAAAGTATTAAAAGGCTTTCAGAAGATGAAAAAATAATATTTTTTGACCACATTCTAAAGAGTTATTCAAAAGAATACGGGGGAATAAAAAAATATTTTGCAGAGCAAATACAGCTAGACAATTTATATTCGCTATTTCCTCAATACAAAGATAAAAAACAATTTATGTTATCAGGGGAAGAATTTCTGAAGCTTGAAAATAAACATTCACTATACCCTTGTTTTCAATTAGTACTTACAGAAATACATATGTTTGTTGAACAGTTGAGTAGTAATTCGCAGACTCTACAAACTAAAGCAAGCAATAGCCAACATAATAAAACTGAGCAGATAAATCATTTAAAATGTAAAAAACAAGTGAAAATACAGGGCATAATTGAGGAAATAAATAATGCGTTCTTTAGACTTGAACAATACATGAATGGAGCTATATGCGAGTATCAATATTTTGGTTTTAATGAAGCATTTACAAAGCTATTCGATCAAACAAAGAAGCCCGAAGACTTTACTTACAATAACTGTAGATTGATTGGTAAATACTGGCTGCTAACAGAGCAAATTAGAATTGATTTTGACAAAGGTAATTTCGAAAATATCGAAGCATGCGAAAATGAAATGTTCTGTGAAGATTGCGAAGAGATAATGTGTTTAAATTGGGAAAGGATTGACGAGTTTATTGAATTTTCAACTCCTGATGAAATTGCAGAGAGTGATCACAGGCATTCAATAACTGATTTATTGAAAGACGACATTCTTAATTCAACTAAAATACCATTGTTATCTAATACAAATGGAAAATTAGATTTTAAACAGCTTAACTCAATAAACGAAGGTGTAGAGAAAATGAAAGAAATAAATCCAGTATTTCTCGACCACATTACAAATGATTGGATTGGTATGGCTAAAGCCAAAAAAGCTAATTACGAAAAAAATAAAGACCAGTGGCTCAAAGAACGACCTGAATGCGATGAGAAGATGTTTATTAGAAAGGAATTAGAAAAAATTGAAGCTGACTTAAAAGAGCCATTTACAGTTGGGGCTTATTTCGATCGATATGAAGGAATTGTTATGGACTATAGAGACTTTCTGCTTGATCGGGAAAAGAAAACTAGTTATAATTTTTCACAATTAATAATTGAAAAGTCACCTACTGATAAACAGAGTAGAACAAAGTCTCTATTATTAGAAAAGTTTAAAACGATGCATAATATAGGTTGGAATTATGCATTTCAATCTGAGACAGACTTTAACACCTTTGTTGATTTACTTACCTCATTCTTCGAACAAAAAGAATATACATTGCCTTTAGAGATAGCAACCAAGAATCGTATTACAACAAAACTTGCTAGTACTATAGGTGACATTTATTCTGAACTAGGAGAAACCCTTAAAACTGATAGCGAGTTCTTAAAATTAATAAAAATACTTTCCTGCTTTAAAAAGAAAGCAGATAAGGATATTATCAAAGCACTTCAGAGATAGGGCTAATAAAACAAACTAAAATAGGCATACCACAAATCCCACCTTTTATCCCGTAAATCCCATAACTAACATTGCTAAAGAATCACAAACCAAAATTCTTTAGCAATGGAAAATTTAACATTCGATCAGTTACCCAAAGCGGTAATAACACTAACCAAAGAAGTTAGTGAATTGAAGCGTTTCTTATTAGAGAAACAAGAACAGTCAACAAATGAACAGCCTGATAGATGGCTCGATCTAAATGATCTAATAAAATACGATCCTGAAAAACGCACTAAATCCACTTGGTATAGTAAAATATCAAAAGGAGAAGTTCCATATCATAAGAGATTTAAAAAGGTTTATTTCTTAAAATCTGAAATTGATAATTGGTTAAAAAAAGGGAAATGTAAATCAAACACCGATATTGAATTAGAAGCATATCAGTACTTTAAAAATGGAGGTGCAAAATGCTAAGAAATACCAAGGTTTTATATTTACTTAAAACCATAAATCAGTTAGAACCACTCTCCGATAAGTGTGTTTTTCAATTAGCGTCTCGGTTTTCGATAAGCCCTTCAAACCTTAGCTTATTAATAAGTATCAAATTAAATAATGGAGGGTTTCATGAAAACTAATACTAGAACCAATCAGCTCAATATGGTTTATCAGTATTTAAAGCAACATACCGCTTCACGTTTTATGGTTGCAGTGCAGACTTCTATTCCAGTACAAAACGTCTGTAGGTACATTAAAATGCTTCGTGATGAAAACAGGGTTGGAGTGTACAAAATAGATAAATGCGGAATTACTGGCGAATGGGTAGAAATACTAACGACTAACCCAGACTTGTTTCCAAAATCAAATCAATTAAGCTTCTTTGATTAGGAAAGGTGATTGACTTTATTAAAGTAAATGTAGTAGACATGAATAGTACTACGTTATTAACTAATCCTTTATTAGATTTTACAACAGGGTTGAACCTTGAGTCAGGAGAAGTGGCTAATACATGTAGTGCATCTTATAAAGGATTAAAGTTTATCATAAGAAGTAATAATTACATTGAAATTCAAGGCAGCTTACATAAATATTTTAATAACGGAGTTCATAATTATAATGACTTTACATTACTTGAATTGCATTCTGTATTAGATGATTTAGCTAATGCATTTCATTTGAATTTAAACAATTGTATTGTAAAAAATATGGAGTTTGGAGTTAATATAAAACCTCCATTTATAACTTCTAAGATTTTAAATAATTTAATGTTACATAAAGCGTCTAAGTTTTACGATGTACAATTAAAATCTGGAAACTATAAGCAAGCCCCACATCAACAATATTATGTTAAAATCTATGATAAAGCTAAACAATATCTCCTTTTACAAAACTTAATGAGATATGAATTGAAATTTACTAAATCTTGTATTATTAATAAACTAGGTATCACTACTTTAAATGATTTATTAGGTAGTAATTGGATTGAGTTAGTAAAAATACGACTGCTTAGAGAATGGAATCAAATTGTACTTTTCGATTACAGGCTTTTTAGTATAGATACATTAACAGCTCGTTATAGAAATAAGCTTTCCTATTGGTCTAATCCAAACTATTGGAGTGGACTCACTAAGCAATCCCGTTTCAAAGCAAAAAATAGATATTCAAACTTATTAGATGATAATTTTCAAATAAGCTTACACTCTTCAATAGCTATCCTTATCCAAGAAAAATTTAATGATCTAGCTAAAAAGGGTTACCAATTAACCACTTTTAAGAAAACTAAAAGGTTACCTTTTAACACTTCAAGTATAGGGTTAAATAGTAACCTCTAATTGTTTATTAAACAATGTAATATGTTTGCATTTACGTTATTTAAAGAATGCTTAGAATTGCTGAGGTTTACCAAGGTTGGCATATCATTTGTACAATTGAATTTATCACTTATTTTATTACACTCACTATTTATTTACCTAATAAATACAATAGTATATTTACCTAGCTATCTAAAAGCTTTATGAAAGTACTAAATTGTTAGCATTAGTTAGCATTCTATTTAATGCTAGTAATTTTTATCCCTTTTTATAAGTATTTATATCTTAGTAGAAATAATATGACCAGCAAAGGCGAAATACTACTATACAAAAACCCTAATGGTGAAACAGAATTAGAGGTTAAGCTCGAACAGGAAACTGTTTGGCTAACACAAAGACAAATGAGTGAGGTATTTGACAAAGAAATACCTACTATTAATGAACATATTAAGAATGTTTTTAAAGATGGCGAACTAGGAGAAAGTTCAACTATTAGGAAATTCCGAATAGTTCAACAAGAAGGTAAAAGACAAGTTCAAAGGGAAATTGATCATTATAATTTGGACATGATAATATCAGTTGGCTATCGTGTTAATTCAAAAAGAGGCACACAATTCCGTATTTGGGCAAATAAAATACTTAAAGATTATTTAGTCAAAGGCTATGCCCTTAATGAAAAGCGACTTAATACAGAATTAAGCCATTATAGAGAACTTAAAAACGCTATAAAGCTATTAGAAAACACCATTCACCAAAAAAAATTGACAGCAGGAGAAGCTAGTGGCTTATTACAAGTTATTACAGACTATTCTTATGCTTTAGATATATTAGATCAATACGATCATCAAACGCTTACTATTGACCACACTCAAAAAGCTACTCAAACACAAATAACTTATGAAGATGCTAAGAAAGCAATAGCAGAACTACAGAAGAAAACTGGAGGTGGTGAGCTATTTGGTAGGGAAAAAGATGATTCTTTCAAAAGCTCTTTAACTAACATTTATCAAACATTTGACGGTCAAGAACTATATCCAAGCATTGATGAAAAGGCAGCTAACCTACTTTATTTCATAGTTAAAAATCACTCTTTTTCTGATGGTAATAAACGTATTGCAGCGTTTATATTCATCTGGTTTTTATCTAAAAATCAATACCTATATCATACTGATGGTACAAAGCGTATTGCCGATAACGCTTTAGTTGCTCTCACGCTTATGATTGCTCAAAGTAATCCCAACGAAAAGGAGATGATTATTAAGGTAATTATCAATTTAATTAATAAGCAGAACTAAACCACATTTTCTAAAAAGCAACACTTTTTGTACCCTATTTGTACCTCTTGGTGCTTAATATAATGATTATCAATTATAATTACTTTTTGTATAGGAAAATAACCACTACTTATAACATTATTAATAAGTTTTTATTTTACATAACATATGAACAGCAAAGGCGAAATACTACTATACAAAAACCTAATGGTGAAACAGAACTAGAAGTTAAGCTAGAACAAGAAACTGTTTGGCTAAGTCAGAAACAGATAGCCTCTCTATTAGGTACAGAAGTACCAGCTATTTCTAAGCATATTAGTAATATTTTAGATGACGGTGAATTAGAAAAAAATTCAACTGTTTCCAAAATGGAAATAGTTCAAGAAGAAGGAAAGCGTAACGTAAGTCGTAATGTAGATCACTATAGTTTAGATATGATAATATCAGTAGGCTATCGAATAAAATCAAAATTAGGTACTCAATTTCGTATTTGGGCAAATAAAGTACTTAAAGATTATTTAGTTAAAGGTTATGCCCTAAATGAAAAGCGTCTTAATACAGAACTAAGCCACTATAGATAACTTAAAAAATACGATAAAGCTATTAGAAAATACCATTCAGCAAAAAGCATTAACAGTAAACGAAGCAAGCGGCTTATTACAAGTCATTACAGACTATTCTTATGCTTTAGATATATTAGATCAATATGATCATCAAACGCTCACTATTGACCACACTCAAAAGGCTACTCAAACACAAATAACTTATGAAGATGCTAAAAAAGCAATAGCAGAACTACAGAAGAAAACTGGAGGTAGTGAGCTATTTGGTCGTCAAAAAGATGATTCTTTCAAAAGCTCCTTAAATAACACACATCAAACCTTTGATGGAAAAGAACTATACCCGAGTATAGACGAAAAGGCAGCTAACTGCTTTATTTCATAGTTAAAAACCACTCTTTTTCAGATGGCAATAAACAGATAGCAGCTTTTATATTTATTTGGTTCTTGTTTAAGAATAAATACCTATACCATGCTGATGGTACAATGCGAATTGCTGATAATGCTCTAGTGGCTCTCACGCTTATGATTGCTCAAAGTAATCCCAACGAAAAGGAGATGATCATTAAAGTTATCATCAATTTGATCAATAAGCAGAATTAAAATTTTAATTCACTATACCCATTCATATCTACTTTATTACCGGTAATAGCGGCTTTGGCGATATTAAATGACACGATAACTTTATTAGCAGTAATATCCCAACAATCTCCATGCGTAGGAGTTATTTTTAATAATGTTAAATTTGGATCTTTTAACCCCAAAGGAAACCACGCTTTGAGCATATTATTCCACAGTTCTTCTTTTTTAAATTTATTATCGTCTACAGTTATGATGCCGTTTATAGAAGCATATGTATTAGCTGAAGGATTTGAATAAGACAAACATACTTCACCTGTTTTTTCTACTTCTTTGACTTTTTTAGAATCATCGTTTGTAAAAAACCAGATGGTGCCATCATAATCAACTCCGGCAGTAGACATAGGGCGTGATTGCAACTTACCTTTTGAAGTTTTAGTAGTCATCATTGCGATTTTGACTTCTTTAATAATATCATGTAATTTTTCAATAGCTTCAATATTTGTGTAAGTATTTTCTGACATTTCGTATAATTTTAGTGTTTTAATATTAGTTTCAACTTTTATGCCAAAGCTATATCTGCTGCTATGTAATACAGTTAATTAGGATTAAATTAATTTATAAAACAAATTTTATTAATGTGTATTTTTCTTAAAATCAATTTGCTTTAAGATTTGGCTCAATTATTGAATTATTAAATAGCATATATATTTATATTTAAAATATTGAACTTATCAGCCTAATGCCATAAATTTGCAATTACAGAACTTACAAATTCCCTATATGACATTCTTTATACTTATAAATCATCTCCGGCATTTCTTATTAAACTTCATTGTATTTAGCTTAATAACAGTAAATGTATCCGCACAATTTGTACAAATTTCATCAGGTACTATTAAAACTCTACGAGATATAGAAATATTAGAGAATGGTGTTTTTATAGCTGGAGGAAAGGGGATTATTATCAGAAGTGTAGACAGTAGTTTATCATGGACTACAGTTAGCTCCGGCTATAATCATGAGCTTTATGAAATTAAATTTCTGGACTCTTTAAATGGTAGGGCTACCGGGGATAATGTGTCTGCTACTAGTGGAACAATCTGGTTTTCAACAGATGATGGAGGAATTAGATGGGAGGAAGATTATAGAAATAATCCCCCTACCAAACTTGATGCTAGAGGAATGACAATGAGGCCTAATGGTGTTGGTTATGTAGTGGGTACCAATACAGCGTCTGCTTGTGGCAGTGGTTTATGCCCTTTTAAAATATCTCGTACTACTGATTCAGGACGTACTTTTGTTGATAAAGATTTTCCAATTTTTACCAATAACATAGATTATAGTATATGTGTTGACTTTTTAACAGATAATATAGGCGTTGCAGCAGGCACTAGTGGCCAAATACATGCTACTATCGACGGAGGTGATAACTGGTTTTCTAGAAATATTCCCGGCCAAAGTTTTGCAAGATATAATGATATAAACATTTTAAATGATTCTACTGTTTTTGTAGTTGCCTATAAAGGAATAAATGCAGGCCTTATAGGACATACTCTGAATGGTGGCAATACTTGGGAAACAATTCTTACCGATGAACCAATAAATAGGATGAGTTTTATGGATGATCAAAATGCATACGTAGTAGGTGATAATGGCTTAGTGCTTAAAACTACAGATGGTGGTGAGAATTGGATAGCTGTAAACTCTGGAACGAATAAAAACTTATATGGAATAGCTCATTTATCTGACTCAGTGATTTATATAGTTGGTGAGGACGGCTTAATTTTAACTAATTTATATGAAAATATTAATCAGATTGAAGTAGCATTTACGCCATCTACCTTAGAGCCGATTTGTGAGGGAGAAACAGTGAACTTCACAAATGAGACTACAAATGGTACAAATTTCAGGTGGTATTTTAATGACTCATTATTCAGTACAGACTCTAATACTTCTTTCACATTTACAAATTCAGGTTCTCATACTATTAAACTAGTAGCTGACGATGTTGATAATACTGCAATTAGTGATTCGGTAACAACTATTGTAAATGTTATATTAACACCTAATGCGTCATTTACTTATAATAATGATACATTTATTATTAATGATAGTATTGCTGACACATTATTATTAACAAATACCTCAACAGATGCATTGGCAGGCAGGACCTACTACTTATGGTCGTTGGATGGAGATACGCTTCTTTATACTATGCAAGATACCTTCATCACATATGTAATAACAGATGCAAGTAGATATGATTTTAGATTAATTGTTATGCCGGCATCTAACCCTCAATGTAAAGATACTGCTTCACTATCGGTTTATGGTATTAAAGAAGATACTACAGAAATAGATACCACTACATTTATTCGCGATAATTATATTCAAACTATCTTTATATATCCGAATCCTACTACAGGAAAATTTTCAATAGAAATCCCTGATGTAACCAACTCAATTCAATTAGAAATCTATAATTCAGTTGGGCTGCAAATATATTTGCAGCGTCTACAAGCTAAAAAGCGTGCTAATATAGATTTAGAAAATGTTGCAACAGGTATATATTTAGTAAGAATGGTTGGAGAAGAATATGTTTGGCAACAACAAATAATTATTAGGGAGTAATTGCCTTACTGGTTATAAATAAAAAGGGCTGAATGATAAATATCACTCAGCCCTTTTTATTTATAATGATCAATCGATTAATATCTGTAGTACTCGGGTTTAAAGGGTCCTTCAACCTCTACACCGATATATTTAGCTTGATCTTCTGATAAAGTTTCCAACTCCACACCTATTTTTTCTAAATGCAATCTCGCTACCTTTTCATCTAAATGTTTTGGAAGCATATAAACTTTGTTTTCGTATTGATCATGATTTTTCCAAAGTTCTAATTGTGCCAAAACTTGATTAGTGAAAGAGTTTGACATCACAAAAGAAGGATGGCCTGTAGCACAACCAAGGTTTACTAAACGGCCCTCTGCTAATAAAATAATATCATTACCATCAATGTTATACAAATCAACCTGAGGTTTGATAGTATCTTTTGTACTACCATAATTTTTGTTTAACCAAGTCACATCAATTTCATTATCAAAATGGCCGATGTTACAAACAATAGTTTTGTCTTTCATCATCTTAAAATGTCGGCCAACAATAATATCTTTATTGCCGGTAGTCGTCACCACGATATCTGCTCTTTTAACCGCATCATCCATTTTCTTGACTTCAAATCCGTCCATCGCAGCTTGTAAAGCACAAATAGGATCAATTTCCGTAACAATTACTCTCGCTCCTGCCCCTCTCAAAGATTGGGCAGAACCCTTGCCCACGTCGCCATATCCTGCAACAACAGCAACCTTTCCGGCCATCATCACATCTGTAGCTCTTCTAATTGCATCTACTAAAGATTCTTTACAACCGTATTTGTTGTCAAACTTTGATTTAGTTACTGAATCGTTAATGTTAATAGCCGGCAGTACTAACGTGCCATTTTTTTCCCGCTCATATAATCTATGCACACCGGTAGTTGTTTCTTCAGATAAGCCTCTTATATCACCTACTAACTCGGGGTATTTATCTAGCACCATATTAGTCAAGTCGCCACCATCATCTAAGATCATGTTTAATGGTTTTCTGTCTTCTCCAAAAAATAATGTTTGCTCAATACACCAGTCGAACTCTTTCTCATTCATCCCCTTCCAAGCATATACGGAGATTCCTGCATCTGCAATTGCCGCAGCAGCATGATCTTGTGTAGAGAATATGTTACAAGATGACCAAGTTACTTCTGCACCAAGTTCTATTAACGTTTCGATTAAAACTGCAGTTTGGATAGTCATGTGTAAACAACCTGCAATGCGGGCTCCTTTTAAAGGTTGCTCTCCTTTATATTCTTCTCTCAATGACATTAAGCCGGGCATTTCCGCCTCCGCTAATCTGATTTCTTTTCTCCCGTAATCTGCTAAAGAAATGTCTTTAACTTTATGTTTTTGATAAGTTTCCACAGCTGTGCTCATAGTTTTATTTTGATATATAAATGTTTTATTATCGTGATAATTGCAACAAAAATAAGATATTTTGAGGACTTTGTAAAGGTTTTGATAGATATCTGAGATCAGTGGAACTTTCTCTTGGATAGGAGCTGTTTAATTTATAGCTTTGCTGCTTAGAATCAGTCTAAATAAGACCAATTAGTTTAGAGTTGAATAGTTTATAATTCATAATTATCAATTCTAAATTATAAACTTAATACATGAGCGACGAAACTAAAATAATAGAAGAGTTTACTACGGGTGAATACAAATACGGATTCACAACGGATATTGAATTAGAGACAGCTCCAAAAGGGCTTTCAGAAGATACGATCCGTTTTATTTCTGCTAAAAAAGAGGAGCCGGCATTTATGTTGGAATGGCGTTTGGAAGCTTATAAAAAATGGTTGACAATGAAAGAGCCCACTTGGGCTAAAGTCGATCACCCGCCAATTGATTATCAAGATCTTTATTACTACGCTGCTCCTAAAAAGAAAAAAAAATTATCAAGCTTAGATGAGGTTGATCCGGAGTTATTAAAAACCTTCGAAAAGTTAGGCATCTCTTTAGATGAACAAAAAATGCTGAGTGGCGTTGCAGTTGATGCGGTCATAGATAGTGTTTCCGTAAAGACCACTTTCCAAGCGGAACTTAAAAAACAGGGCATCATTTTTTGCTCAATGAGTGAAGCCATTAAAGATCATGCTGAGTTAGTAAAAAAATATATTGGCTCCGTTGTACCGGTAGGCGACAATTATTTTGCAGCTTTAAATTCTGCTGTTTTCAGTGATGGCTCTTTTTGTTATATTCCAAAAGGGGTTCGTTGCCCGATGGAACTCTCTACATATTTTAGAATTAATGCTGCTAATACCGGTCAATTTGAACGAACATTGCTTATTGCTGATAAAGGAAGTTATGTTAGTTATTTAGAAGGATGCACTGCTCCTATGCGTGATGAAAATCAATTACACGCCGCAGTAGTAGAGCTTATTGCGCATGAAGATGCAGAAATAAAGTATTCTACCGTTCAAAATTGGTATCCGGGAAATAAAGAGGGTAAAGGTGGCATCTATAATTTTGTTACAAAAAGAGGAATTTGTGCCGGAGATCGGTCAAAAATATCATGGACCCAGGTAGAAACCGGTTCTGCCATTACGTGGAAATACCCTAGTTGTATCTTAAAAGGCAATCATTCCATTGGAGAATTTTATTCAGTAGCGGTGACTAATAATAAGCAACAAGCCGACACCGGCTCTAAGATGATCCATGTGGGGGAAAATACAAAGAGTAGAATCGTATCGAAAGGAATTTCTGCCGCTACAAGTGATAACAGCTATCGAGGTTTAGTAAAGATCATGAAAAGAGCTAAAAACGCTCGAAATTTTTCTCAATGTGATTCTTTATTGATGGGAGACCGCTGTGGAGCCCATACTTTCCCATACATAGAAGCGGATAACTCTACCGGCAGCGTAGAACATGAAGCAACTACCTCTAAAATCGGCGAAGACATTTTATTTTATTTTAAACAAAGAGGAATCCCCGAAGAGAAAGCAGTCGAAATGATCGTAAACGGTTACTGCAAAGAAGTGCTTAATAAATTACCGATGGAATTTGCGGTAGAAGCTCAGAAGCTTTTGGCGATCAGTTTAGAAGGGAGTGTAGGGTAATTTTCGAATTTTATAATTGAGAGTTTATAATTAATAATTAAGATTGGCGACTATTAAAAAATTTGAAGATTTGAAGATTTGGCAGGATGCGAGAGTACTTTGCAGAAAAATCCATGAAGAAATATCTTCTAATGAAAACTTTTATAGAGACTTCGCTTTACGAGATCAAATAAAAAGATCATCAGGTTCTATTATGGACAATATAACGGAGGGATTTGATCGAAATGGTAGACGGGAATTTATACAGTTTTTATCAATAGCAAAAGCTTCTAATTCAGAAGTTAAATCTCAACTATATCGAGCTTTAGACTACCAATATATCTCTGAAAAGAACTTCAAAGCCCTATATATCTATACTGATGAAATAGGCAAAATGATAGGTGGCTTTATAAAATATCTAAAA
This sequence comes from Chitinophagales bacterium, assembly GCA_965213575.1. Classification (GTDB taxonomy): domain Bacteria; phylum Bacteroidota; class Bacteroidia; order Chitinophagales; family JAUHXS01; genus JAUHXS01. Next base: position 55,611 of record CBDBZN010000027.1, read on the forward strand.
ACATCAGACTATAAAGGTTCAAAATTTGAAGAGCCTATCGAAAAATATAACACATTTAACTCTGAACTATAAATTCTCAACTCTAAACTAGAACAATGTTAAAAATAAAAAACCTACACGCTAACATAGAAGGAAAAGAAATCCTCAAAGGGATCAACCTAGAGGTAAAGCCCGGGGAGGTACATGCTATCATGGGGCCCAATGGTTCGGGAAAAAGTACGTTAGCATCTGTTTTAGCGGGAAAAGATGTATTTGAAGTTACAGAAGGCTCTGTTACTTTTAATGGAAAAGATATGTTGGAAATGGAGCCGGAAGAAAGGGCTCATGAAGGTATTTTTTTGGCTTTTCAATATCCTGTTGAAATTCCCGGCGTTAATACCGCTAATTTTCTTAAAACAGCGCTGAATGAAAAGAGAGAAGCCAATGGATTAAATCCGGTTTCTGCAGCAGACTTTTTAAAACTAATGAAAGAAAAAATGGAGCTGGTAGAGATGGATAAAGCATTTATCAATCGTGCTTTAAATGAAGGCTTTTCCGGTGGTGAGAAGAAAAGAAATGAAATGCTTCAAATGGCTGTTTTAGAACCTACGTTAGGTATTTTAGACGAAACCGATTCGGGGTTAGATATTGATGCACTTCGAATCGTTGCCAATGCAGTGAATAAGATGAGAACGAACGAACGTTCGTTCGTAGTAATTACGCACTATCAAAGATTATTGGATTATATCGTTCCGGATGTCGTACATGTGCTACAAGATGGAAAAATCGTCAAAACCGGTGGGAAAGAATTAGCATTAGAACTAGAGAAAAAAGGATATGATTGGCTGAAGCCAGTTGATAATTCAGAGTTGACAGTTTAGAATTAAAAATTCTAAACTAATAATTATAAACTCTAAACTGATACAATGGAACTAAAAGAAAAATTTGTCGCAGACTTCAAAACTTTTGAAAAAGCATTAAATGGGGAAAGCCAGACAGCAACACACGAAATTCGCAAGAAGGCAATTCACACATTCGAAGAATTAGGTATTCCTACTACCAAACTCGAAAACTGGAAATACACAAACGTGAGTCAGTTGACTAAAACTGATTTTAATTTAGAGAAATCTGCATCAGCTGATAAAACGATTGCCGAAATTATTCCTGAGTTGAAAGCTAACCGATTAGTATTTTTAAATGGTAAATATTTAGAAAATCAATCCAATATTATTGATAAAAATATCACGATTAAGAGTTTAAAAAAAGCATTTAAAGAGGATAAAGCGATTGTAGAAGAGCACTTTGCTAAATACGCCAACTTCCAAAAGGAAGCTTTTACTGCATTGAATACTGCTTATACCATAGAAGGTACTTTCATTCATATTCCTAAAGGAGTAAATCTAGCGTATCCTATTTTAGTGCATTATTTATCAGACGGGGATCATGCAATTGCTATTCATCCGAGAAACTTATTAGTAGCCGAAGAGAATAGTACCGCCACTATGATTGAAATTTTTCAGTCAGAAAACACAGCTTCTGCATTTACCAATACGGTTAGTGAAATAGTGGTAGCAAAATATGCCAATATTGATATGTATAAAGTGCAAATTGATAATGATAAAACATTTAATATCGGTTCCACTTACGTAGACCAGCAAACTGAAAGTACTTATTCAAATACCGTTATCACCTTAAGTGGAAAACTAGTTCGTAACAACCTACGAATTGCTTTAAACGGTGAGCACTGTGAAGCGTATATGAATGGCTTATATATTCCGATGCAATCCAAGCAAATTATAGACAATCATACTTTTGTAGATCACGCTATGCCAAATTGTTATAGTAACGAATACTATAAAGGCGTGATGGATGGAAAAGGTACAGGTGTTTTCAACGGAAAAATATTGGTGCGACAAGATGCTCAACAAACGAATGCTTTTCAGTCTAACAAAAACATTCTATTATCTGACGATGCTACGATTAACACAAAACCGGAGTTAGAAATCTATGCGGATGATGTTAAATGTAGCCACGGAGCAACGATTGGCCAGTTAGATAAAGAAGCACTTTTCTATCTTCGCTCAAGAGGTATGACCGAAAAGGGTGCAAAAAAATTGTTAACTAGGGCTTTTGCAGGAGATATTATTGAAAAAGTTAAGGTGGAAGCACTTCAAAATTTTTTGAATAATAAGCTGGATGAGGTGTTGGGTTGATTAATAATAAAAAATTTGAAAATTAGAAGGTTTTAAGATTGGAATAGACCAAATACTTAATGCTTTCATATTCTAAAGAGCACCGTCATTCCGGTTCTGAATTCCACTTCCGTGGAATGAGAGCCGGAATCCCATTATTTGAAATAATAAATAGTTTGATTTTAAATTAATGTTTCCCGCCAAGGGAAAAAGGAGTACCGAAAACCATACTATGACAACATTCGACATAACTTCTATCCGTAACGACTTCCCCATTCTTCAACGAAAAGTAAATGGAAAGCCATTAGTTTATTTGGACAACGGTGCTACCAGTCAAAAACCACAGCAAGTAATTGATGCTGTAAGCAATTATTATAGCAATGAAAACAGTAACGTTCATAGGGGTATTCATTATTTAAGCGCTGTTGCAACGGATCACTTTGAACAAACCAGAAAAAAGGTTCAAAAATATATTAATGCTCAATATGATCATGAAATAATTTTCACGAAAGGTACTACCGAAGCCATTAATTTAGTTGCTGCTACTTTTGGGAGACAAGAGATTCAAAAAGGTGATGAAGTACTAATTTCTACCATGGAGCATCACTCTAATATTGTGCCTTGGCAAATGCTTTGTGAGGAAAAAGAAGCTACTTTAAAGATTATTCCTATTACAACTAGTGGTGAGATTATATGGGAGGAATTTGAAAAGCTGCTTACTGAAAAAGTCAAATTGGTTTCAGTCTCACATATTTCCAATACTTTAGGAACGATCAATCCGATAAAAAAGATTATTCAACAAGCTCAGCAAGTAGGAGCAAAAGTTTTAGTTGATGGCGCACAAGCTATGCCTCATATGCGAATTGATGTACAAACATTAGATGCCGATTTTTATACTTTTTCAAGTCACAAAATGTTTGGCCCAACAGGAATTGGCGTATTATACGGCAAAGAAACTATTTTAAATAAAATGCCTCCTTATCAAGGTGGAGGAGACATGATCAAAGAGGTAACTTTTGAAAAAACGACTTATAATCATTTACCTCACAAGTTTGAGGCCGGCACTCCAAATATAGCCGGGGTTATTGGGCTCGGGGCAACGATTGATTATTTAAATCAATTGGATTTTGACTCTATTTCTGCTTATGAGCATGAATTGTTGCAATATGCTACTGATCAAATGTCAACCATAGATGGGATGCAATTCATC